>NZ_JBIRWQ010000007.1:217030-393917 GCF_044388125.1 Actinoplanes sp. NPDC020271 | reverse complement strand
CAATCTCGCCCGCCGGCTGACGGACGAAAACACCCCAACCTGGCGAGACCCTCAAATCGCATAACACCACAAAATACGTTAATCAGACGTCCTCTAAGGCATCAGTGCCGAGTCCAGCTCGTCCGCCTCGACGCCCAGCACCGCCTGCTCGTCCGGCTTGTTGACCAGCACGTCGGTCAGGTAGGACTGCACGGCCGGACCCATGCCCACGTCCTTCCCGGCCTGCTCGGAGAGCAGCCACTTGTGCTGGATGATCTGCGAGAAGATCTCCTGTGGCTCCAGTTTCCGCCGCAGGTTCGCCGGGACGGCCCGGACCACCGGCTCGAACACCTCGGTCAGCCAGCGGTGCGCCGCCTGCTGCTCGTCGGTCAGGGCACTTTCCGCCCGGTACGTGTCCAGGTCGTTGAGCAGCTGCCGGGCCTGGTTCTCCTCGGCGTCCAGCCCGGTCAGGCGCATCAGGCGACGGGTGTGATAGCCCGCGTCGACCACCTTCGGCCGCACCCGATAGCCGTCGTCCACCGTGGACATGGACACCTCGGCGACGTCGAACCCCATCTCGTTGAGCCGCCGGATCCGCCGCTCGATGTGGTGCCGCGCGTCCTTGGCGACCTCCTGCTCGTAGGTCACCTCGTGCCACAGCCGCTCGTAGCGCGCGACGATGTCGTCGACCACCGTCTCCGGGTCGATCGACTCGTGCAGCAGCTCGGCGGCCTGCAGGTCCAGGCACTCGCCGAAGATGTTGAGCCGGAGGATCTCGATGTCCTCGCTGCGCTGCCCCTCGGACAGCTTCGGGTAGAGGTTGCCGGTCTCGGCGTCGACCAGGTAGGCCGCGAACGCGCCCGCGTCCCGCCGGAACAGCGTGTTGGAGAGCGAGCAGTCACCCCAGGAGAAGCCGGTCAGGTGCATCCGCACGACCAGCGCGGCCAGGGCGTCGAGCAGCCGGTTCATCGTCTCCGGGCGCAGCACGCGGGAGAAGAGCGCGCGGTAGGGCAGGGAGAACTGCAGGTGCCGGGTGACCAGCACGGTCTCCAGCGGCTCACCCTCCGGGGTCTGCCGGTCGGTGGCGATCGCGATCGCCTGCACGGCCGGGAAGTCGATCCGCTCCAGGGCGCGGAGCAGGTCGTACTCCTTCTCGGCGATGCGCTCGCGGGTCTCCTTCATCGCGTAGACGACATCGTTGAGCTTTACGAACCGGACGACGTGCCGCGAAATGCCCTGCGGGAGGGCGACCAGGTGATCGGCCGGCCACTCCTCCAGCGGCACGTGCCACGGCAGGTCCAGCAGCGCGGGGTCGATGAGAGCGGAGGTGATGCGCACGCTCCAAGTGTGCCAAGTCCGGTTCCGCGTCGCGCTCGTACGTGGCTCGTTACACAGGAGCGAAACGGCTGACAACGGACCGGGAGTGGCATGCGACGCAAGACAGGGATCGTCGTCGGAGCGTGCGCCGCGCTCGTGCTGGCCGGGGTGGCCGGGGCGGTGACGGCGAGGCGCGGGAGCGATGTTCCGGTCGGGACCTGGCACTCGGCGCCGGGGGTGCCGCACACTCAGGTGGCGGCGCAGGGCCCGCTTCCCGTCGCGTCTCCTTCTCGCGTGCTGAAGAAGCCCGGCGCCGTGCGGACTCCCGACGTCAAAGCGGACAAATCACCCTCCTCGGAGCCGAGTGCGACGGCGAACCCCGGGCGCGTCCTGGAGAAAGCGGCCGCCCCCGGCCGCCAGCGCGTCGGCGAATTGCTGCACGTCAGCAACCTCATCGGCTACCTCGCCGGGCCGCCCCGGCAGACCTTCGAGTACCCCGGCGCTTCGTACGTCAAAGTGCACTTCTCCCGGATGGCGATGCTCCCCGGCGACTACCTGACCGTCTCCAGCCCGGATCGGACCGAGTCGTACCGCTACGATCCCGGCACCGAGGACAAATGGGCCATGTCGATCACCGGTGACACCGCCGTGGTCGAGGTGCACCGGGCCATCGACCCGCTCGGCCTGCGCTCCGCGCTCGAAGGGCTCGGCGTGCGGGTCGACTCGGTGGCGCGGGGGTTCAGTCGTACCGAGCAAGCTCGGGTCCCTGAGGAAACGCCGGTGCGCCCGGGACGGACGGGACGCGAAGAGTCCGTCTGCGGACCGGACACCTCCACCGACGCGGTCTGCTACCAGTCCGCCGACCCGGTCGCCTACGTCAAGTCGAAGGCGATCGCCCGCCTGCTGATCAACGGGACCGAGCTCTGCACCGGCTGGCGGGTCGGCCCGAAGAACCGGATGCTGACCAACAATCACTGCCTGACCACCTCGGAAGAGGCCTACGACACCGAGGTCTGGTTCAACTACCAGTGCGCCAAGTGCGGTGGCTACGACGTCTTCAAGCCGACCAAGGTCTGGGGTGACCAGGTTCTCTCCACCGACCACCTGCTCGACTACACGCTGTTCAGCGTCGACGGCTTCGCCTCGGTCGAGAAGTTCGGCTACCTCACGCTGGACACCGCGCGGCCGGCCAAGGGCACCGAGCTCTACGTGCCGCAGCACCCGGCCGGCGAACCGACCCGGATCGCCGGCGCCAAGGGGGAAAAAGCCGGCAACTGCGCGGTCGACAACGCCGACTACACCGGTTACGCCGCGCACTCCGACGTCTCCTACTTCTGCGACACCGCGGGCGGCTCGTCCGGCTCGCCCGTGCTGTCCCGCAAGACCAACAGAGTGGTGGCGTTGCACCACTTCGGCGGCTGTCCCAACTCCGGGGTGCGAGGCGACCTGCTGGCGGCGAAGGTGAAGTCGTTCCTTTAACGTTTACCGGTGATCGAACGCCGCACTCCCGCCTGGTGGCCTGACCTCCTGCTGCTCGCGGCGTTCGTGGCGCTCACCGTCGCGCTCGTCCAGGGCCACCTGCTGACACTCGACCAGCGGGTGGCCGACTGGGCGCTCGATCACCAGCCGCGGGTGCCGTACTGGACGGCCCGCGTCCTCAACTACCTCGGCCAGGGCGGTCAGGTGCTGACCCCGGCCGGTCTGCTCCTGAGCGGCTGGCTCTACTACCGGACACGATCGGTGCGCGCGGTCCTCCCCTTCGCCGCCGCCTATGTCGTGACATACCTGACAATCGGCCCGATGAAGCTCTATTTCGACCGCGCCGCACCCCGATACCCAGGCCCGTTCAAGACAGCGATGTTCAACCCCGTGGCCAGCGGGGACGAAAGCCGCAGCTTCCCGTCGGGGCACATGGGCAACTCGCTGGTCTGGTACGCCGTATTCGGAATCCTGATCGCCGCCCTGCTCCGCCGCACGCTGACCCGCTGGGAGTTCTTCGCCATCCGTGTACTCCCGGTCACGATCGTCTTCGTCACCACGGTCTACACCGGCTTCCACTGGCTCACCGACTCGGTCGCCGGCCTGCTCCTCGGCTTGTTGCTGGCCCGCCTCGTCGAGCGCATTCCCTGGGACGCCATCCCGCTGCCGCGACGTCGCTGGACCGGTCCGGCTTTCTGAACCCCCATCTCGTACGCCCGTAGTCCACGCCCCTGGCACTCCCCGCGACCTCCGCTTCGCCCCAGGCCGACCTCGCGCGCCCGCCACCCCGGTCAGCGCTCCGCGCCCCCGCCCCACCGTCACGCGACCGCACCCGGTGCTCAGCCTCGCAGCGCGCCTCGTTCTCCCGGCCGGCGCTCAGGGGTGCTTCGAGATTCTTGAAACAGCGCTGAGCGCCGGCCGCCGGTCGTGGGCCGGCGCTCAGCGCTGTGCTCGGGTGCCGGGGTGGGTCAGCCGCCGGAGCGGAGGACCTGTTCGAGGGTGAGGTCCGGGGCCAGGACGACGATGTCGGCGCGCAGGCCGGGGGCCAGGGCGCCGCGGTCGGTCAGGCCGAGCAGCCGGGCCGGTGTGGTCGACGACATCGCGACCGCCTCGGTCAGGGTCAGTCCGGCGGCGACCGCGTTGCGGAAGGCCACGTCCATGGTCAGGGTGCTTCCGGCGATCGAGCCGCCTTCGGCGAGCCGGGCCACGCGATCGGCCACGACGACCGCCTGACCGCCGAGCTCGTAGGAGCCGTCCGGCATTCCGGCCGCGTCCATCGCGTCGGTGACCAGGATCGCGCGTTCCGGTCCGGCGCTACGGGCGGCGTACGTGAGCATTCCGGGGTGCAGGTGGATGTTGTCGGCGATCAGTTCGACGGTGGCCGTGGAGGCGAGCAGGCCGACGACCGGGCCGGGTTCACGGTGGTGGACGGGGCGCATGCCGTTGAACAGGTGGGTGGCCACGGACGCGCCCGCGTCGACTCCGGCGTGGGTCTGCTCGTAGGTGGCGTCGGTGTGGCCGACGGCGGCGAGGACACCGGCGTCGCGCAGGTGGGTGATCGCCGTGAGGGCGCCGTCGAGTTCGGGGGCGACGGTCATCATCCGTACCGCGCCCTCGCCGATCTTGATGACCTCGGTGATCTCCGAGAGGTTCGGGTCGCGCAGGAACAGCGGGTTCTGCGCGCCGCACCGGACCGCGGAGAGGTACGGCCCCTCGAAGTGGATCCCGGCGATCACGCCTTCGTCGACGAGCGGCTTGTAGGCCAGCGTCGCCGAGCGCATCAGCTCGAACGGGGAGCTGACCAGGCTGGCCAGCATGGTCGTGGTCCCGTGGGCCAGGTGGAACGCGGCCGCGCCCCGAGCGGCGGACGGGTCGCCGGTGGTGAACGTGTGACCACCACCGCCGTGACAGTGCAGATCCACGAAACCGGGCACGATGACGTCGTCACCGGCGGTGTCGTCGGGGACGATCGCCTCGATGGCCGTACCGGAGAAGTGAATGTGACCTTGAATGACGCCACCCGGGGTGACGATCCGGCCGGAGAGGGAGGTCATGCGGGGTTTCCCAGCGAGTCGAGGGCGAGCAGTGCGGCGCCCAGGCAGCCGGCGACGTCGCCCAGCTCGGCCCGGACGATGTCGGGGGTGCGGTGGAACGTGACCCGCTTGGCGAATGCGTCCCGGACCGGCACGAGCAGCCCGTCCCCGGCCTCGGCCAGGCCGCCGCCGAGCACGACCACGCCGACGTCGAAGAGCGCCTGCGCGGTGAGCAGTCCGTCGGCGAGCGCCTCGACCGCGTCGTGCCAGACCCGGGTGGCCAGTTCCTCACCGGCGGCGGCGCGGGTGGCGACGTCGTACGCGGTCGCGCCCGCCTGCCCGGAGAGCTCGGCGTAACGCCGCCCGACCGCGCGGGCCGACGCCTCGGTCTCCAGGCAGCCGCGCGAGCCGCAGCCGCACGGGATGCCGCCGGGCCGGACGATGACGTGCCCGATCTCGCCCGCGGCGCCGTGCGCCCCGGGGTATCCGGCGCCGTCGACGACGAGCCCGCCGGCGATGCCCGTGCCGATCGCGACGAAGAGCACGTGGCGACGACCGCGTCCGGCGCCGAGACGCGCCTCGGCGAGGGCGCCGGCGCGGACGTCGTGACCGAGCGCGGCCGGCAGCCCGAGACGTCGGCCGGCCAGGTCACGCAGGGGCACGTCACGGAAACCGACGTTCGCCGCCCAGACGGCCACGCCGGTGACCTCGTCGACCACGCCGGGAACCGCGATACCGACCGCGACCGGGGTGAGCCCGTCGGCGCGGGCCTTGGCGGCCAGCCCTTCGGCGATCTCCAGGATGTTCTCGGTGAGGGCCGCGCCGCCGCGCTCGGCGTGGGTGGGGTGGCGTTCCTGGTGGTGCACGACGCCGTCCGGGCGGACCAGGGCGCATTTCATCCCGGTGCCCCCGACGTCGAGGGCGACGACGACGGTGTCTCCGGTCGGGCTTTCGTCCGCGGGGCTGCGATCGGTCACGACTGTGATTCGGGCAGCACGATCGACCGGGTCAGGCCACTGGGGTTGTCCGGGTCGAGGCCCTGGGTGGTGGCGAGCAGCACAGCCACCCGCTGCGCCAGGACCAGGTCGGCCATCGGGTCGAGCGGGGCGCGGCCACCGACCCAGCGGCCCAGCGAGGCGTACCCGCCGTGGTGGCGGCTGTGCACGAACGCCGCGCCGCGCGCCTCCACCTCGTCGGCGAGCCCGGCCGGGACCTCGCCGAACGCCCACACCACGCGGCGCGGGCCGGCGATCGAGATCGGGCCGTGCCGGTAGTCCATGGCCGGGTACGACTCGGTCCAGAACCCGGCGGTCTCCCGGCACTTGAGGGCGGCCTCCTCGGCCAGGCCCACGGTCCAGCCCCGGCCCAGGAACGTGATCTGGTCGGTGAGCGCCGGATGCACCGGCAGCGGCAGGCGGACGGCCACCTCGGCGTCCATCGCGGCGGCGTCGATGTCATGGCCCAGGTGCGCGCGGAGCAGGGCGAGCACGCTGGTGGCGAAGCGGGTCTGGACGACCGACCGCTCGTCCGCGAAGTCCAGCACGATCGCGTCGCCGGCGATGTCCACGGCCGGCTGGGCCGGGTCCGCGGTGATCACGGTGACCGGGGTGTTCTGCCCGACCGTGCGCATCACCTCGAGCGTCTCGGTGGTGGTGCCGGAGCGGGTGATCGCGACGAGCCGGTCGTAGCGCCGCCCGTACGGGAAGTCGGAGGCCTGGAACGCGTCGGTCTCGCCGTGCTCGGCCTGTTCGCGCAGCACCGCGTACGACTTCGCCATGAACCAGGAGGTGCCGCAGCCGACGACGGCGACCCGCTCGCCCCGGGCCGGCAGCCCCGGCGATCCGGCCAGTTTCGCAGCCTGCCGCCAGCAGTCCGGCTGGCTGGCGATCTCCGCCTTAACGTGCGTCATGGCTCATCCTCACCGGTTGTGCTGCGCATTTACGCTCGGTAGCCGGGTATTTCGCGCGTTATTGTGCTCATGACGCCGCCGCCGGGGCAAGTACCGCGCACGGGCACTCTTTGCTTCGCGGGCTTTCGAGCACTAATGTGCACACACTTATCATGGAACGTGCATCGGGGAGTCTGGGTGGACCGGTACGCGCGGTGGAATGCCCTGCTGGAGCTGCTCACGGAGAGCGGCCGGGTGACCGTCGAGGAGGCCGCTGAGCGCCTCGACGTCTCGCAGGCGACCATCCGGCGCGACTTCGACCAGCTCGCACAGCAGCAGATGATCACCCGTACGCGCGGGGGTGCGGTCGCCAACGGCGTGTCGTACGACCTGCCGCTGCGCTACAAGAGCGCCAAGCACTCGGCCGAGAAACAGCGCATCGGCGAGGCCGCCGCCCGCCTGGTCACCCCCGGCACGGTCGTCGGCCTCAACGGCGGCACCACGATCACCGAGGTCGCCCGCGCCCTGGCCGTCCGCCCCGACCTGAACGCCGGCGGCGAGGGCTCCCAGCTGACCGTCGTCACCAACGCCCTGAACATCGCGAACGAGCTGCTCGTCCGCTCCCGGATGAAGATCGTGGTGGCCGGCGGCGTGGTCCGCCCACAGTCGTTCGAGGTGGTCGGGCCGCTCGGCGGGGCGCTGCTCAAGGAGGTCACGCTCGACATCGCGCTGCTCGGCGTCGACGCCCTCGACGTGGAACTCGGCGCGGCCTCCCACCACGAGGGCGAGGCCGCCATGAACAGCCTGATGGTCGCCCGGGCCAAGCGGGTGGTGGTGATCGCCGACTCGTCCAAGCTGGGCAGTCACGCGTTCGCCCGGATCTGCCCGATCACCGGGATCGAGACCCTGGTGACCGACTCCGGGGCGTCCCCGTCGACCGTTGCCGCGTTCCGCGAGGCCGGCGTCGAGGTCATCGTCGCCTGAGCCCGGTGTCATGGGGTCCGCGCTGACCTCCCGGGATTGGCACTGATCACTTAAGGTGCGGCGATGACCGCCGTACTCGAGATATCAGGGCTGCGGAAGACCTATCGCAGCCGCAAGGGTGTCCGGAAGGCGCTGGACGGCTTCGACATGGTGGTGGAGGCCGGCCAGGTGCACGGCTTCCTCGGCCCGAACGGATCGGGCAAGACCACCACCCTGCGTACGCTGCTCGGCCTGATCAAGCCGAACGACGGCCGCATGGCGATCCTCGGCCAGCCCGTCCCGCAGCACCTGCCGCAGGTCGCCGGCCAGGTCGGGGCCATCGTGGAGAGTCCGCAGTTCTTCGGGAACTTCTCCGCCGAGACGACCCTGTCGCTGCTGGCCGATGCCGGGGGCGTGCACAAGCTCCGGGTGCCGGCGGTGCTCGAACTGGTCGGGCTGCGGGATCGGGCCAAGGAGCGGGTCAAGACGTACTCGCTCGGCATGAAACAGCGGCTCGCGGTGGCGTCCGCACTGCTCAAGGAGCCGAAGCTGCTGATCCTGGACGAGCCGGCGAACGGGCTCGACCCGGGCGGCATCCGGGAGATGCGCACGCTCATGCGGGATCTGTCCGACTCCGGGATGACCGTGCTGCTGTCCAGCCACATCCTCGGCGAGATCCAGCTGATCTGCGACTCGGTGACGATCATCTCGGCCGGTCGGCGGGTGGCCGCCGGGTCGGTTTCCGAGGTGCTGGCCAGCCACACCTCCTCGACAGTGCGGGTGCGCCTGGAGCCGGGCGTCGACCTGTTCGGCGCCGCGGAGCTGCTGCGGGGCGCCGGAGCCGCGATCACGATGGAGAAGGACCACTTCACCGTGGGGAACGCGAGCAACCCGGCCCAGATCACGAAGCTGCTTGCCGAGAAGCAGATCTACGTCTCCGAGCTGACCCCGGTCTCGGCCGATCTCGAGGACGTGTTCCTGGAGCTCACCGGCACCGCCCCGGTCGACGGAGCGAACCGGCAGGTCGATCAGGTCGTCGCGAAGGGCGGGTGGGGTCAGTGAGCCTGTTCCGGGCGGAGACCCGCCGGCTGTCGAAGCGCCGTTTCACCAGGTCCTTCGTGATCATCGCGCTGGTGGTGCTCGGCCTGATCGCGGGCGGCACGGCCTACACGCACGAGAAGACCACAGCGCAGACCCGCGCGGCCGCCGAGGCCGCCGCCGATCAGGACTACCAGGAGCAGCTCCGGTATGCCGAGCAGGCGCGCGTGAACTGCAAGAAGAACCCGGCGGACTTCGGCGGGGACTGCGACAGCATCACCGGGCCGGCCCGCGAGGACATCTCCTCCGACCAGTTCCTGACGCCGCAGTTCAACTTCCGCCAGGACTTCCCGGCGATGGTGATCGCCTGGGCGGCGCTGCTCGCCCTGGTCGCGTTCGTGATCGGCGCGTCCTTCGTGGGCGCCGAGTGGAACAGCGGCGGCATGATGAACCTGCTGCTCTGGCGGCCGCAACGGCTGCGAGTGCTGTCGACCAAGCTGTCCGCCCTGCTGACCTGGCTGTTCGGCTTGAGTGTGGTCACCGGAGCGGTCTGGACCGGGCTGTTCTGGCTCATCGCGACGCTGCGCGGGACGACCGAGGAGATGACCCCGGGCGCCTGGCAGTCGCTCGGCCTGACCGGGCTGCGCGGCCTGGGCCTGGTGCTGGTGGCCGGCATGATCGGATTCGGCGTGGCGTCGATCGGGCGGCACACCGCGGCGGCGCTGGGCGCGGCGATCGGCGTGATCGTGATCTTCCAGTTCGGCCTGGCCATCGTGTTGGAGCTGGCCCAGGCCCGGTTCTACGATGCGTATCTCCTGCCGGCCTGGATCGGTGCCTGGATGGCCAAGTCCTACGAGATCACCGACTACAACGCGCCGTGTGACTTCTCCGCCACTCAGGGGTGTGAGCAGCCGACGTTGACCATCACCTGGGAGATGGCGGGAAGCCTGTTCGCCGCGGTGTCAATCATCATTGTGGGTGTCGCAATGTGGACGATCCGTAGGCGAGACATCACCTGAGGTAGCGTACGCGGGGATCGCCGGCGGCCATTATGCTGGTGATCTCCGCGTAAATATCTGCAGCGACCGATGTCCTTCGTCAGGGGAGTGCCATGCAACCCGCCGCCGAACCGGCCGGTGACCAGCCGGTCGAGGAGCAGCAGCACATCCCCGCGCCCCGCGTCCCGGAGCCTTCGCCCGAGCCGGCCGCGGAAGCGCCCGCACTCACCGAACGCGAAGAGCAGATCCTCGCGTTCGAGGCGAAGTGGTGGAAACATGCCGGCGCCAAGGAGCAGGCCATCAAGGATGCGTTCGGGCTCTCCTCGACTCGGTACTACCAGCTCCTCAACGCCCTGCTCGACAACCCGCTGGCCCTGGAGCACGACCCCGTGCTGATCGGCCGCCTGCGGCGACTGCGATCGACCCGGGCGCGCACTCGCCGCCGTTAGGCCTGGCGTTTTTCGGCGTACGTCTCCAACCACGCGACCTGCGCGGCGTCGAGTGACGGGCGGATGCGTCTGCGGGCGGCATTCACGTTCGCCAGGGTGACCGTGGAAGCCTCCAGCGAATCGCGCATCGCGGCCAGCGCCGACTCCCGCACCAGGGCCGCGCAGTCCGCTGCCGAGAAACCGTCCAACTCCTGCCCGAGCGCGTCCAAGTCCACCGCCTCGTCCAGCGGCACCGCCCGTGCCGACGCCCGCAGGATCGCGGCGCGCGCCGGCCCGTCCGGCGGCGGCACGTAGACCAGGCGCTCCAACCGGCCGGGCCGCAGCAGCGCCGGGTCGATCAGATCCGGGCGGTTCGTCGCCCCGATCACCACCACGTTGCGCAGATCCTCCACCCCGTCCAGTTCGGTGAGCAGCGCCGCGACCACCCGGTCGGTGACCCCGCCGTCGGTGCCCTGACCGCGGGCCGGGGCGAGCGCGTCCACCTCGTCGAGGAAGACCAGGGTCGGCGCGGCCTCCCGGGCCCGGCGGAACAGTTCCCGCACCGCCCGCTCGCTGTCGCCGACCCACTTGCTGAGCAGCTCGGCGCCCTTGACCGAGAGCACGTTCGCCTTGCCGGTGCCGGCGATCGCCTTCACCAGGTACGTCTTCCCGCAGCCGGGCGGACCGTAGAGCAGCACCCCGCGCGGCGGGGAGACGCCGAGCCGGGCGAACGTGTCCGGATAGTTCAGCGGCCACAGCACCGACTCGGTCAGCACCTCCTTGACCTCGGCCATGTCGCCGACGTCGTCCAGCGTGACCGCGGCCACCTCCAGGGTGGACTCGGCCATCGAGGTGGGGCGGACCACGTCCAGCGCGACCTCGAAGTCGGCCATCGTCACCGACGGCGCCTCCGACTCCTTCTGCCGCAGCGCGGCCCGCACCCCGGCCTCCCGCACCAGCGCCCGCAGGTCGGCCGCCACGAACCCGGGGGTACGGCCGGCCACGTCCTCCAGCTGGACGTCGTCGGCCCGCTCCATCCGGCGTGTCAGCACCTGCAGCTGCTCGTGGCGCATCGCGGCGTCCGGCAGCGGCACGGTGATCTGCACGGCCAGCTGGTTCGGCGCGCGCAGCGACGGGTCGACCGACTCCGGCTTCCCGGTGGTGCAGACGATCGCCACGCCACGGCCGATCGCCTCGCCCAGCAGCTGACGGAACACGATCGAGATCGGGCCCGGCTCCTCCCTCGGCGTGAGCGCCTCCACGTCCGAGATCAGCAGCACCTCGGGGCGGTCACCGCGCAACTCGGCGATCATCGCGCGCAGCCGCCGGGCGGCCGCGTCGTCGGTGAGCGCCGCCAGCTCCGGCCCCCACACCGAGTGCACGATCGCGCCGACCTTGGCCCCGACCGCCCGGACCAGGTCGGACTTGCCGGACCCGGACGGGCCGCAGAGCAGGACTCCGAGGCTGACCTTGGTGTCCAGCTTCCGCAGCACCTCCTTGTGGTTGAAGCCGAGGTCGAGCAGCTCCTCCAGCTCCTTGGCCTGCGCGCGCAGACCGGGCAGGTCGTCGACGCTCGGCGTCAGCTCCTCGTCGGTGACCCCGGCGGTCTCCGTGGCCGGGGCGACCCGCACCACGACCGGGCCGGCCGGGGTCGCCGACGGGCCGTCCTGCCAGCCGACCACGGTGTCCATGGTGACCAGGGCCGCGTCGGTGTCCTCAACGGCGACGACGGTGAGCAGGGCGCTGGTCCACGCATACCCCACCCGGTTCGACAGACTGCGCCGGGCCGCCTCGACCAGCAGCCGGTGCCCGAGCTCCGGCAGCACGTCCTGCGGCAGCAGCGACACGTCGTCACCGGCGCTGACCACCTTGCCCAGCAGCGCCAGGCGCAGCATCTCCGGGGTGACCACGGCGACGATCTCCGGCGGACCGGACAGGGTCACCCGCCGCGCCCCGGTCAGCGGGATCGGCGTGATCGTGACCTGGCCGCCGTCGCGCATGCCGAGGTTGCCGAGGGTGAGGTCGTCGGCGTAGAGCAGCGCCCGGCTGGCGCCGGACTCGGCCCGGGCCACGATCCCGGCGGTCACCCGGGTGCCGGTCAGCCGTACCGGATCGCCCTGGTTGAGGCCCAGGGCGGCGATCACCTCCGGGTGCAGGCGGACGATGCCGCGCCGGGCGTCGAGGGCCGCGGGCCGCAAAGTCACGGTCAGCGTGAGATCATCTGCCACCGCGGATGCCTCCGATTGATCGTCTGGGGCTGTGGTCGTCAACGCTATCCGCCGAGGGGAAGCTCAGCCGCCCCTTGGCAACGGGGAGAAGAACTGTGTCCATGAAACGCCGTCTGGCCGTACTGACCGCCGTGACGCTCGCCGCCGCCCTGGCCGGCTGCAGCGACGACCCGAAGGACGACAAGCTGCCGCAGGCGCAGGCGACCGCCGCGCCGTCCCCGTCGACCGAGGTGAGCGTCGACGCGGAGCACCCCCTGCCGAGTGCGCCGGGCGCGTCCGGGAGCTCGGACGCGAAAGCGGTCGCCGCTGACGGCATCGGGCCGTTCGCGGTCGGCGTGACCCGGGCCGACCTCGAGGCGGACGGCCTGATCGAGTCGGTCAAGGACTCCGGTGGCGGCTGCGCCACCGCGACCGGGACCACCGTCTTCAACCCGCCGACGCTGATCTTCTCCCAGGGCAAGCTGACGCAGCTGCGGGTGACCAGCGGCGACGGCTTCGGGATCGGCAAGAGCCTGGCCGAAGTGCAGGCCGCCTACCCCGGTGGCAGCGCGGTCACCGGCCTCGGCGGGGCGACCGGCTACTCCGTCCCGTCCGGTACGAACGCGCTGCTCTTCGAGCTCAAGGCGGACAAGGTCACCGCGCTGTCCGCGGGCGTCGCCACCACCGTGACGAAGGTGTTCACCACCGGTCAGGGTTGCTGAGCCGCTTCACAGGTCGTGCTCAGGCGCGCCCGGATAGGTTGGGCCGCATGTCTGCGTTACCCCGGGTGACCCGGCGCCGGGCGGTCACCGCCGCGGTGGCGCTCGTGCTGATCGCTGCCGCGACCATCTACGCCGTGCTGCCCGAGCGGGCCGCCTGGACGGCTCAGGACCTGCGGATCACCGTCCGCTCCGGCCCCGCCGACGACCAACCGGCCGACCTCGACGCGCGTTTCCTGTTGCCGCGGGAGCGCTCCGGCAAGGTGCCCGCCGTGCTGCTCGCACACGGGTTCGGCGGCTCCAAGGACTCGGTCCGCTCCGACGCGGAGTCGCTCGCCGCCCGGGGTTACGCGGTGCTCACCTGGACCGCGCAGGGCTTCGGCGCCAGCACCGGCCAGATCCACCTGGACAGTCCGGACTACGAGGTCAAGGACGCCCAGCGCCTGCTCGACTGGCTGGCCCAGCGTCCCGAGGTGCAGACCGACGCCGCCGGTGACCCGCGCGTCGGCGTGGTCGGCGGCTCCTACGGCGGTGCGCTCGCCCTGCTCCTGGCCGGGCAGGATCAGCGGGTCGACGCGATCGTCCCGTCGATCACCTGGAACGACCTGAGCCGCGCCTTCCTGCCGCAGGCCGCGTCGACCAGCGCGACCGGCGTGTTCAAGAAGGGCTGGGCCGGGGTCTTCTTCGGTTCCAGCTCCGGCGGGGACAACCCGGCCTGCGGGCGCTTCGCCGCCGACGTGTGCGCCGCCTACCTGTCGATGGCCACCACCGGCAGCGCCGACCAGTCCGCCCTCGACCTGCTGCGCCGGTCCAGCCCGGCGACCGTGCTCGACCGGATCAAGGCGCCGTCGCTGCTGATCCAGGGCGCGGTCGACACGCTCTTCCCGCTCTCCGAGGCGGACTACAACGCCAAGGGGATCGCGGCCACCGGCACGCCGGTCAAGGTCGCGTGGTTCACCGGCGGCCACGACGGCGGCGCCGGCCCCGGCTCGGATCAGGACCGGGTCAAGTTCCTCACCGCGCAGTGGCTCGACCACTACCTCAGGGGCGAGGGCGCCGCACCCGGCGACGACTTCACCTGGTCGCGGGTGGCCGGCTTCAGCGCGCTCGACCGGGATCTGGTGACGAACGGGTACTCGACGCCGGCGTACCCGGGGATCACCGGCAGCGGCAGCACCCAGGTGGCCGTCACCGGCGAGGCACAGGCGATCGCCAACCCGCCGAACGGCAACCCCGGCGCCATCTCGTCGCTGCCCGGCCTCGGCAGCCGCCTCTCCTCGCTGCTCAGCGGTAACGTCGCCACCGATCTGCCGGGCCAGCACGCCACGTTCGCGACCGCGCCGCTGACCAGCGCGATCGACGTGGCCGGCGCGCCCACGCTGCGGTTGCGGGCGGCGTCACCGACCGGCGAGGCGGTGCTCTTCGTCAAGCTCTACGACGTCGACCAGGGCGGCACACCGACGCTGAGCGCGGGGCTGGTCGCCCCGGTCCGGCTCACCGGCCTGCCCACCGACCTCGCCGCGGCGCAGCCGGTGACCGTGACGCTGCCGGCGATCGTCCGGCGGCTCGAGGCCGGCCACACCCTGCAGGTCGTCGTCGCCTCCTCCGACCAGGCGTTCCTCACGCCGGCCGCCCCGGCCACCTACACCGTCGCGGTCGACGGGCAGGTGACGCTGCCGACCCTGGCGGGCACGCCCATCGCGTCGCCGGCGGCAATCTACTGGTACGCCCTGGGCGCGCTGATCGCGCTGGTGCTCCTGGGTCTCGCGGTCCTGCTGCTGATCCGCCGCGCGCGCCGCCGACGGCGGGTCACCACCGTGAACGCCGAACTCGCGGACACGCCGCTGGTCGTCAGTGGGCTGCGCAAGGCGTACAAGGACGGGTTCGTCGCCGTGGAGGAGATCGGCTTCACCGTCGAGCGCGGTCAGGTCGTCGGCCTGCTCGGGCCGAACGGGGCCGGCAAGACCACCACGCTGCGGGTGCTGATGGGGCTGACCACGCCGACCGCGGGAGAGATCCACGTGTTCGGGCACCGGCTGGTCCCCGGCGCGCAGATCCTGTCCCGGGTCGGCGCGCTCGTCGAAGGCCCCGGCTTCCTGCCGCACCTGACCGGGCATCAGAACCTGGAGGCGTACTGGCGGGCCACCGGCCGTCCGTGGGAGGACGCCCGCTTCGACGAGGCCCTGGAGATCGCGGGCCTGGGCGCGTCGGTGCACCGGAAGACGAAGAACTACAGCCACGGCATGCGGCAACGACTCGCCATCGCCCAGGCCATGCTCGGCCTGCCCGAGCTGCTGGTGCTCGACGAGCCGACGGACGGGCTGGACCCGCCGCAGATCGCCGAGATGCGCCGGGTGCTGCAGCGGTACGCCACCGACGGGCGCGCCGTGCTCGTCTCCAGCCACCTGCTGGCCGAGGTGGAACAGACCTGCACGCATGCCGTCGTGGTGAACAAGGGCCGGATCGTGGCCTCCGGTCCGGTCGAGGACATCGTCGGCGAGTCGCCGTCGGTCGCCATCGACGTCACCGACGTCCCGGCGGCCACCGAGATCCTCACCGGCCTGGGCGTCCGCTCGGTCACCGCGGACGGCCCGTCCGGCCTGATCGTGGACATGAACGGCACGCCGCGGGCCGAGGTGGTCGCGTCCCTGGTTCGCGGCGGGGTCGGCGTCGACCGGGTGGCCCCGCGCCGCCGCCTGGAGGACGCGTTCCTGGCCCTGGTCGGCGACAACTCCCGGGGAAGTGGAGACCGATGAGCGAGCTCACGAGCGATTCCGTGACGGCAGTCCCCGGCTCGAGAGCTTCGGCCGCGACGGGCTACCGGCCGTCGCGCACGCTGCCGATCGTCGCCGAGATCCGCCGGCAGGCATCCCGGCGGCGTACCCAGCTGGCGCTCGGTTTCATGGTGCTGCTGCCCTTGATCATCCTGGTGGCGTTCGAGTTCGGCGGCGGGAACGGCGACGACGACAACAACGGCGGAGGCGCGTTCAGCAGCCTGGTCGACCTGGCCACCTCCGGCGGGCTGAACTTCGCCCTGTTCTGCCTCGCCGTCTCGGCCGGCTTCCTGCTGGTGGTGGTCTTCGCGCTCTTCGCCGGGGACACCGTGGCCAGCGAGGCGAGCTGGGGGAGCCTGCGCTACCTGCTGGCGATCCCGGTCCCGCGGGCGCGGCTGCTCGCGGTCAAGCTGATCGTCGCGCTGGGATACTCGTTCCTCGCCCTGTTCCTGCTGGCCGGCACCGGTCTGCTGGTCGGAACCCTGCGGTACGGCTGGCATCCGCTCGGCAGCACCGTCGCGGCGCAGATCCCGCCTGGCCAGGGCGTGCTGCGGCTGCTCGGCATCCTCGCCTACCTGGCGGTGATCCTGCTGGTCGTGGCCGGGTTGGCGTTCCTGCTCTCGGTGCTCACCGACGCCGCCCTGGGCGCGGTCGGCGGCGCCGTCCTGCTCTGGATCCTGTCCAGCATCCTTGACCAGATCACCGCGCTCGGCTCGATCCGCAACGCGCTGCCCACGCACTACAGCGACGCGTGGTTGGGCCTGCTCTCCACCCCGGTCCAGACCGAGGACCTGGCGAAGGGGGCCATTTCCGCGATCATCTACGCGGTCGTGTTCTGGGGTGCGGCGTTCGTCCGCTTCACCCGCAAGGACGTCACCTCCTGACCGACCCGTCCGCGAGCCCGGGCGGGACTCTGCGGCCGGCGAGGGCTGTCGACGGGTTTGTGCTCTGACCTCGGCCCGCCACGGAGGTCGCCCTGGAGGGCTGAGCGTTCTGGGCGCCCCGCGCCCTGCTCGGCCCGGAAGGGTCCCCGCGGGAGCGGCGGAGGGCGACCACGGCGGACGTAGGACATGAAGGTCTTGAACGTGATCTTCGAAGGGTTGAGCCGGACCGGCCGATGAAGGAGGTCGCTCACACATCGGGAACTCACTGGGGAGATACCGAAGTCTCGTCGTAAGCTTCGGGAAACAACTGAATACCTCATCCAGAGGGGCAGAGGGAACGGCCCTGTGAAGCCCCGGCAACCACCGCACATGTCTCGATGACGAGGCCGCATGCGGCAGGTGCTAATTCCGTCCCCGCGGCAGGTCGCCGCCGGGAAAGATGAGAGGGAAGGCCTCGATGACGTCTACCGTCAGTGCACCTGCTGCTATCACCACCTCGCCCGCCCGTGGCCTGATCTGCCGCGCGTGCAGTGCCGAATATCCGCTGGCCGCGCAGCATGCCTGTTACGAGTGTTTCGGCCCACTCGAGGTGGCCTACGACGAGGCCGCTCTCGCGCGGGTGACCCGGGCTCAGATCGAGGCGGGCCCGCAGAACATCTGGCGCTACGCGGCGCTGCTGCCGGCGGGGCAGGACCCGGCGACCCGGGTGACTCTCGACCCGGGCCTGACGCCGCTGGTCAGCGCCCCGCAGCTGGCCGCCGAGCTGGGCATCACCGGCCAGCTCTGGATCAAGGACGACTCGCAGAACCCGACGCACTCGTTCAAGGACCGGGTCGTGTCGGTGGCACTGACCGCGGCGAAGGAGCTGGGCTTCACCCGGTTCTCGTGCGCGTCGACCGGCAACCTGGCGAACTCGGTGGCGGCCCACGCGGCCCGGGCCGGGGTGCCGAGCATCGTGTTCATCCCGTCCGACCTGGAGCAGGGCAAGGTCGTCACCACCGCGGTCTACGGCGGTGAGCTGGTCGCGATCGAGGGCTCCTACGACGACGTGAACCGGCTCTGCAGCGAGCTGGTCGAGACGGACGAGTTCGAGGACACCGCGTTCGTGAACGTGAACGTCCGCCCGTTCTACGCCGAGGGCTCGAAGACGCTGGGCTACGAGGTGGCCGAGCAGCTCGGCTGGCGGATCCCGGCGCAGGTGGTCATCCCGATGGCTTCCGGTGAGCTGCTCACCAAGGTGGACAAGGCGTTCAGCGAGCTGGTCGAGATCGGACTGGCCGAGGCGCCGGAGGGCGGCTGGACGGTGTTCGGCGCGCAGTCGGCCGGGTGCAACCCGATCGCGGAGGCGCTGCACAACGACACCGACGTGATCACCCCGGTGAAGCCGACCGGCATCGCGAAGTCGCTGAACATCGGTGACCCGGCCGCGGGGCCGTATGCGATCGAGGCGGTCCGCCGGACGGGCGGCTGGATGGACTACGCGAACGACGAGGAGATTCGCGAGGGCATCAAGCTGCTGGCCCGGACCACCGGCGTGTTCGCCGAGACGGCCGGCGGCACCACCGTCGCGGTGCTGAGGAAGCTGGTCGAGAGCGGCAAGCTGGACCCGGCGAAGGAGACTGTCGTCTACAACACCGGCGAGGGCCTGAAGACGCTGGACGCGATCGCCGCCGAGGTCGGGCCGACCCATCGGATCAAGCCGTCCCTCAAGGGTGCTCGCGAGGCCGGCCTGCTGGGATAACTGTCGGTAACCGGACATCTGCCGGTTGTCGAATATTCCTTCCTCCGAGGACTTGCGCGCCGATCTCCGGATCGGCAGGATGCTTGTCGCGGGAGGACGCGACGCCGTAAGAGGCCCCTCACCTGAGCTTGGCGACAATCTCCGAGGGTCCCAACGATCCCAGCGCTGACCCAATGGCTACGGCCGGAGGCGCTGTGCGTTCCGTCCTCCCGACCAAACTCTCCGCACCCACGGCCGCAGCGGCAGATCCTCCGGATAGCCGCCGTCGAGCAGTCCGGCGTGCCGTTCGAACCAGTTGCGCACACCCCACGACCCGGTCGTCGCGTAGGACCAGCCACATGCGACCCAGTACGCCGGGAAGAAGAGCGGGCCGAGCACCGCGTACTGCCCGGCGTGCCGGCTCTCGTGCGCGAGCAGCGCGGCCCGGTCCTCGGCGAGCAGCCATTCCGCGCTGCGCCGCGTGATGATCACCGAACCGATCGTGAAGCAGGACGCCGGGGGCATCGGCAGCCGCCAGCCCTCGGCGATCAGCACTCCGTCGCGCCCGCGACGGACCCTCGTCCGGGTGACCAGGGCCAGTAGCAGGCCGGCGCCGGTCGTGCCGTTCGCCGCGGTCAGCACGGTTCGCGCGACGGGCCAGTGCCGGGGTGCCATCAGATCCGCCGGCGCATCTGGAGCTGGGTCATGACCGGCACCGTGGGATGCGGCTGGCGCACGCCGGTGTCTTCGAAACCCAATTTCTCGTACGCCCGGACGGCCCGATCGTTGCCGGCGACCACTTCGAGCATCAACTCGTGGCGCCCGGCCGCGGTCGACCAGTCGGCGACCGCCTCGACGAGGGCGGCGAGCACCTTCCCACCCCGGAACCGCGGGGTCAGGTAGACCGAGAAGACGACGGTTACCAGCGGCTCGTCCGGGATCACGGTGCCACCGGCGTGCCCGATCAGCGGCCCGTCCCCCGGGTCGGCGACGAACTGGGACAGCTCCGGGCCCTCGGCCGCCATGCTCAGGCGCTGCCGGTAGCCCTCGTGCGAGCGGGCCGCGGCCTGGGCCAGGGTCTCCAGGTAGGCGAGGGGACTGTCGGCCAGCATCTCTAGTCGCAGGGCGCGCATCCGCCCGGCGTCGTGGGGGGTGATCCGGCGTACGGTCCAACTCTCCATGTCGTCCTGAGTACTCCCGGCGGCGGGTGTGAGCAACCTTCTTGCCGTAAACGAGACCGGGGTCCGGAGGTTCCCTGACCAGGGGATGAAGATCTTTAACGGGTTTGCGGGCCGGGCCGGGGGCTTTCGCGGGAAGATGGGGTTTCTTGCACTCGGTACCCGGGAGTGCTAAACAAGTGATTGGCACTCGCGACCTGTGAGTGCCAGCAGGTCGGGACGGTGGGGTTCCGGTCACGGCGCCGCCATCGGTGCCGGGGCACGAAACCGGTCGTCGCGGGCTATCCGGCTCGGCCTGAGGACGTCACATCGCCAGGTGGTGACGTCCACAGACTTCCTCAATGTGCGGGCGGGGCCGACGAGGCCCGGCGCCGCGGATGTCCGGGAGGACAACGCCGTATGGCCAAGATCATTGCATTCGACGAGGAAGCCCGTCGCGGCCTCGAGAGCGGCATGAACCAGCTCGCCGACGCCGTCAAGGTGACGCTCGGCCCGAAGGGTCGCAACGTCGTCCTCGAGAAGAAGTGGGGCGCTCCCACGATCACCAACGATGGTGTATCCATCGCCAAGGAGATCGAGCTCGAGGGCACCTTCGAGAAGATCGGCGCCGAGCTGGTCAAGGAGGTCGCCAAGAAGACCGACGACGTCGCCGGTGACGGCACGACGACGGCGACCGTCCTGGCCCAGGCGCTGGTCCGCGAGGGTCTGCGCAACGTGGCCGCGGGTGCGAACCCGATGGCCCTCAAGCGGGGCATCGAGGCCGCCGTGGCCAGCGTCTCCGAGGGTCTGTCGCAGCTCGCGAAGGACGTGGAGACCAAGGAGCAGATCGCCTCCACCGCCTCCATCTCCGCCGGTGACTCCACGGTCGGCGAGATCATCGCCGAGGCCATGGACAAGGTCGGCAAGGAAGGCGTCATCACCGTCGAGGAGAGCAACACCTTCGGGCTGGAGCTGGAGCTCACCGAGGGCATGCGCTTCGACAAGGGCTACATCTCGGCCTACTTCATGACCGACGCGGAGCGTATGGAGGCCGTCTTCGACGACCCGTACATCCTGATCGCCAACAGCAAGATCTCGGCGGTCAAGGACCTCCTGCCGGTCCTCGAGAAGGTCATGCAGTCGGGCAAGCCGCTGATCATCATCGCCGAGGACGTCGAGGGCGAGGCCCTGGCGACCCTGGTCGTGAACAAGGTCCGTGGCACCTTCAAGTCCGTCGCCGTCAAGGCGCCGGGCTTCGGTGACCGCCGCAAGGCCATGCTGGAGGACATCGCCATCCTCACCGGTGGCGCGGTCATCAGCGAGGAGGTCGGCCTCAAGCTCGACGCCGCCGACCTGACCCTGCTGGGCCAGGCCCGCAAGGTCGTCATCACCAAGGACGAGACCACCATCGTCGACGGTGCCGGCAACGCCGAGCAGATCGGCGGCCGGGTCAACCAGATCCGCGCCGAGATCGAGCGCTCGGACTCCGACTACGACCGTGAGAAGCTGCAGGAGCGTCTGGCCAAGCTGGCCGGCGGCGTTGCGGTCATCAAGGTCGGCGCGGCCACCGAGGTCGAGCTGAAGGAGCGCAAGCACCGCATCGAGGACGCCGTTCGCAACGCGAAGGCGGCCGTCGAGGAGGGCATCGTCCCCGGTGGTGGCGTGGCGCTGGTGCAGGCCGGCAAGACCGCGTTCGACAAGCTGGACCTGGTCGGCGACGAGGCGACCGGTGCCAACATCGTCAAGGTCGCGCTCGACGCCCCGCTGCGTCAGATCGCCGTGAACGCCGGCCTCGAGGGCGGTGTCGTCGTGGAGAAGGTGCGCAACCTCCCCGCGGGTCACGGTCTGAACGCCGCGTCCGGTGAGTACGTCGACCTGCTGGCCGCGGGCATCATCGACCCGGCCAAGGTCACCCGCTCGGCGCTGCAGAACGCCGCGTCGATCGCCGCGCTGTTCCTCACCACCGAGGCCGTCGTGGCCGACAAGCCGGAGAAGGCCGCGGCTGCGCCCGCCGGCCCCGGCGGCGGCGACATGGACTTCTGAGTCCAGCCGTCACGCAGTAACTGAGAAAGGCGGGTCGCTTCGGCGGCCCGCCTTTTCCATGCCCGAGACCATTTCCCGGTACGTCGTGTGCCCGGTCCTGTGGCACCGGCGCGGGCTTGTCCCGGCACCGGGCCGAGGCGCGCCCTCGCGTACGACTCGTGCGGGTGTGGGCCATGGCGGAACACGGCTCGTGCCGGTGCGGGCCACGGCGGCGCGGCGGCGCTTGCGGGTCGTGCGGCGGGCGGGTCGTGGAGCGGGCGGGCTCACGACGTACGGGAAAGGGTTTCGGGGGTGGGGATTTCGAGGTCGGAAAGGTTGTGGAGTTTGCGGACCGGGGAGAACCAGTAGATCAGCGGCGAGATCGCGGTCAGCGCTCCGAACAGCAGCAGTGTGGTCCGCGCGCCGAGTGGCCCGGCCAGCGCGCCGGCGATCAGGCCGCCGAGCGGGATCGCGCCCCACGACACGAACTTGACCGTGGCGATCACGCGGGACAGCAGTTCGGGCGGGCCGGCGGTCATCCGGTACGTCCGGGTGGTCACGCTGAGGACCACGGTCGAGACCGCGAAGATCACGTTGCCGGCCGCGAACGCCAGGAACGCGGTCGCGCCGGTGCCGAGCGGGATGATCAGCGCGCCGGCCACGCCCACGACGGACGCCACGAGCAGGCCGCGCGCGGTCCCGGCCCGGCTGGTGAACCACGTGGTCAGCGCCGCGCCGACCAGCGAGCCAAGGCCATCGGTGGCGATCAGCAGCCCGGCCAGGCCGGGTGACGCGCCCAGTTCACGAACCAGGTAGTACGGGAAGAGGGCGAGCATCGCGCCGCAGACGAAGTTCGTCGCGGTGGCGTCCCACATGCACGGTCCGATGATCGGGTGCCGGACCACATACCGGAATCCTTCGCGGATCAGCGTGAGCATGGGCGGCCGGTCCCGGTCCGGTTCGACGCGGCGTTCGGGCAGGGTGCGCAGCAGCGACGCGGAGAACAAGTAGCTCGCCACGTCGGCCAGCAGCGTCGGCGCGGCTCCGAGCACCTGCACGAGCAGACCGCCGAGGGACGGCCCGCCGAGCTGGGTGGCGGCGTGCATGCCGGACATGAAGCTGTTGCGCGACTGGATCTGTTCGGCCGGGACGATCGTCGGCAGGAACGTCTGGTTGCCCACGTCGAAGAGCACGGTCGCGAAGCTGATCACCAGTGCGACCGCGATCAGCTGGGCCATGCTCAGCCAGCCGCCCCACCACGCGAGGGGGATGGAGAGCACGGCCACGGCCCGGACGAGGTCGGCGCCGACCTGGGTCCGGCGCAGCGGCAGCCGTTGGACGATCACTCCGGCCGGCAGGCTGATCAGCAGGTACGCCAGGTAGGTGGCGGCGGTGATCAGCCCCATCTCGAACGCGGACGCGTGCAGCACGGTCAGGGCCGTGAGCGGCAGCGCCATCCCGGTCACGGCCGAGCCGAGGTGGCTGGTCGCGCCTGCGGTCCACAGACGCCAGAACGCAGTGAGTTTCATAATGGAACTGACTATAGTGGTGACCGTGAGGCAAGTCGACCTGCAAGACGTGGACTGCGGGATCACCCAGGCGCTCGGGGTGCTCACCGACTGGTGGACGTTCCTGATCGTGCGGGACGTCGCCGGCGGGGTGACCCGCTTCGACGCGCTGCAGAAAGAGCTGGGCATGAGCCGCCGTGCACTGGCCGAGCGGCTCGCCGCCCTGGTCGAGCACGGTGTCCTGGAGCGCCGGTGCTACATCGACCGGCCGCCGCGCTTCGACTACGTGCTCACCGCCAAGGGCGGGGGCCTGCTCCCGGTGCTGCTGGCGCTGCAGGAGTGGGGCGATCGCTACGTGCTCGGCGACGGCTCGCTCACCGCCACCGCCGCGGCCGGGTCGGCCGAGCACCGCCGCGCGCACGCCCTGGTCGGGCGCCGTCTTCCGGCGATCACGCTGCCGCGGCAGGACGGGTCGCCGGTGACGCCGGCCGACCCGGGCGGGTGGACCGTGCTGTTCTGCTTCCCGGGTGCGTTCGCGCCGGCATCGAGGGGTCTTCCGCCGGCCTGGGGCGACATTCCGGGCGCGCCCGGTTGCACGCTGGAGACGACGACGTATGCGGCCCGCAACGACGCCTTCGCCGCGGCCGGCGCCCGGATCCGCGGCGTCAGCACCCAGCGGCCCGACCAGCTGCACGACTTCGCCGAGCATGCCGGCCTGCCCTACGACCTGCTCTCCGACGCCGACGGGCGGCTCGCGACGGCGCTGCGCCTGCCCACCTTCCGGGCCGGCGGCGCTGACCGGCTCAAGCGCCTGACCATGCTGATCGACCCGGCCGGCACGATCCGCGAGGTCCAGTTCCCGGTCACCGATCCGGCCGCCTCGGTCGACGAGATGCTCACCGCCGTCGCGAAGAGCGCCGCCTAGCCTGGCGAGGCTGCCCCTTTCTCCCCTTTCCCCGACGATTCGGGGGTACGGCCTGAGCCGCCCGCCCCGCCACCAGCAGCGCGACTCCGAGCAGCGTGCAGAGCCCGGCCGAGGTGAACAGCCACCTCGGCACCGGCCCGCCCGTGGTGGGCAGAGCCGGCGGCGGCCGACGACTCGGAGCGGTGGACGGGCTCGTCGCCGAAGGCCGGGGCACCTTCACGACGATCGTCCCCTGAGCCGTGTTGCCGTCCGCGTCGACGATCACGTAGGTGAACGTGTCGTCCCCGGTGAAGCCCGGATCCGGCGTGTAGGTGACGGACCCGTTGGGGTTGAGCCGCGCCCGCCCGTGCGCCGGCTGGGTGATCCGCCGGTCCGCCACCGGGCGGCCGAGAGCGTCGGTCCCGGGCAGCGCGATCGAGACGGGCTGACCCGGAGGTGTGACCACGGACTTGTCCGGGACCACGGGTGGGCTCACCGATCGGCTCGGGGCCGGACTCGCCGAGCGGCTCGGCCTCGTCGGAGGGCTGGTCGGAGGGCTCGTCGAAGGGCTGGTCGGAGGGCTCGTCGAAGGGCTCAGCGAAGGTGACGGTGAAGGCGTCGGCGGTGGGTTCACGAGCGGCGGGGAAGTGTCGACGACGATCGTGACCGTCGCGGTGTCCGTGCCCCCCAGGTCGTCGGTGAGCACGTAACCGAAGGTGTCCGTCACGAACCCCGGCGCGGGCGTGTAATTCACCGTGAGCGGCCCGGTGACCGTGACCGTCCCGTGCGCGGCCGGCCCGGCCGAGAGCACGCTCAGCACCTGCCCGGTGTTCGGGTCGTGGTCGTTGGCCACCACCGGCAGGGCCGTCGTGCCGCGGACCAGGAACGCATCGTCCACCGCGACCGGCGGCGCGTTGCGCACCACCACGGTGATCACCGCGGAGTCGAACAGGCCGTGCCCGTCGCTGATCGAGTAGCCGAACACGTCCGTCCCGGTGAAGCCGCTCACCGGCGTGTAGACCAGGGTCCGGCCCGGTCCGGCCACGACCGTCCCGTGCGCCGGGACGGTCCAGGCGACCCGGGTGACCGGGTCACCGTTGGGGTCGTCGTCGTTGCCGAGCGGGTCGATCGTCACCGGGGTGTCGGTGGGCGTGGAAACGGTGTCCGGCCGGGCTGTCGGCGGCGCGTTGACCAGGACGATCGTCACCGTCGCGCCGGAGGCGCCGCCGCGCCCGTCGGTGATCGTGTAGTGCAGCGAGTCGGGTCCGGAGTACCCGACGGCCGGTTGGTAGGCGATCTGCCCGCCACTGACCGTCGCGGTCCCGTGCGAGGCGCCCACGTCGATCGTGATCGTCAGCGGGTCGCCGTTCGGATCGTCGTCGTTGACCAGCACGTCGATCGTCGACGGCACGCCCGAGGGCCGGGTCACCGAGTCGGGCGCGGCGGTCGGCGGGGCGTTCCCCACGTCGATCGTGATCGTGCCGGTGCCGGTGCCGCCCCGGCCGTCGCTCAGCGTGTACGTGAAGCTGTCGATCCCCGACCAGCCGGGATCCGGGGTGTAGGTCACCTTGCCGTTCGATTCGCGGACCACGACGCCGTGGGCCGGATCGGTCGTGCCGCTGACGAACAGGGTGTCACCGAGGTTCGGGTCGGTCCCGGCGGCGGCCGGGTCCAGCAGCTTCGCGGTCAGGTAGGGCGTCGTGTCGGCGAGGTCGGCCGCGACCGGCGGCGCGTTCGCGACCACCACCGTGATCTGTGCGGTCGACGTCGACGCGACGTGGCCGTCGGTGATGGTGTAGCCGAACGTGAAGCTGCCGGAGTAGCCCGCTTCGGCCTGGTAGTCGACGGTCGTCCCGTTGACCGTCGCGGTGCCGTGCGCCGGGGTGCCGACCGAGACGACGGTCAGCGGATCGTTGTTGATGTCCCGGTCGTTGACGAGCACCGGGATCGACACCGCACCCAGGTACGTCGTCGTGGCCAGATCGTTGGCGGCGGTCGGGACCGCATTCGCCACCTCCACCGCCAGTTGCGCGGTGGACGTGTCCTGGCCATCACTGACCGTATACGTGTACGTGGCCGTCCCGACGAAGGTCACGTACGGGCTGAAGACGATCGTGTCGCCGACGATCGCGATCGGTCCGTTGTCCGGGCCGTTGACCGCGGTGACGGTCAGCGGGTCGCCGTTCGGGTCGGAGTCGTTCCCGAGGACCGGCACGGTGACCGTCCCGTTGGTGGCGACGGCGGCCGAGTCGTCGATCAGCACGGGCGGGGCGTTCGGGGTGCGGACGGTGACGAGTGCGCTCGCGCTGCCGCCGTCCGGGTCGGTGATCGTGTACGTGAACGGATCGTTCCCGGCCCAGCCGGCGGCCGGGGTGTAGGAGATCGTGCCGTCGGCCAGGGCGACCGCCGTCCCGTGGGCCGGCTGGGCCGGGATCGAGACGGTGAGCGCGCCACCCTCCGGGTCGCTGTCGTTGGCCAGCACCGCGATGATCCCCGGGGCGGCGTTCGGGTCGGCTGTCGCCACCGGCGCCTGGTTCGTGGTGACGGTCGCGACGGCGGAGTTGTTGCCCGGCGCCGGGTCCGCGCTCGAACCGTAAGTCCTGAGAGTTCCGGACAGAGAGCTGGCGGGGATGGCCGTCGTCGCCTGGGTCCCCGGGGCCAGCGGGCCGAGCGAACACGTCGCCACCAGCCCGAACGAGCTGCACCCGGCCGGCAGGACACCGAAGCTCCCACCGGCCGCCAGGGTCAGCTCGGCCCACGCGTCCGGCTCGGTCGAGGGCCCGTTGTCGGTCACGACGGCCAGGTAGGTGACGGCCGGCGGATCCCCCTGCTGGATCAGGGGCGGGGTCACGCTCAGTGCCGCGGCCAGGTCGGACTGCGCCGGCGCGACCACGCTCGCGGCCGTCCCGGCCAGGCCGGAGACGCCCACCCCGGCGGTGTGACCGGTGTAGCTCAGACTCACCAGGTTGGTGATCGCGTACCCGGCCGGTGCGCCCGGGTCGACCCGCACTTGGAACACCACCCAGGTCGCGCCCTGATAGGGGATGTTGCCCAGGGTGACGGCGATCTGCCCGCCGCTGATCGCGTCGGCGGCCGGTGCCCCGCCGATCCGCATCGAGCCCGGAACATAGCTGGTGTACGCCGGGATCGCGTCGGACAGCACGGTCCCGTCGGCGATGTCGTTGCCGTCGTTGCGCACGTCGATCCGGTACTCGACGATATCGCCGGGAAGCAGGGCACCGAAGTCCAGGTCGGTGCCGGCGACCGTGGTGACCAGCTTCGGCGCGTAGAGGTCGACGGCGACCGTCACCACCCCCGGGTAGTACGTGTCCCCGCTGGTGGTCAGCGTCAGCGTGGCCGAGGTGACCGCGTGCCCCAGCTTGCCCGTCGCGTCGAACTGGTCGATGTCGACGCCGAGCAGGTTCGACCAGCCCGGGTTGCGCCCGCCGACCGGGGTGCCACCGCTGCTCACGGTGCTGTTGAAGAAGTTGTCGACCGGGTTGGCGGTGTCCGACATCGGTTGCCCGTCGAGGCGCAGGGCATCACCCTGCACACCGAGATCACCCTCGTACGCCACGGTGCCGATCTCGGCCCGTACGGTGCCCGAGTGCGGGGTCTCGAAGCCGCTCACCGAGATGTCCAGGGTGCCGCCCGAGCCGCTCACCGTCTTCAGGCCGTCGTAGACCCGCAGTGCGCGCAGCACCTCGGCCGGATTCCGGTACGCCACCGCCAGGGCCCACCCCGCGAACCGGTTGACGCCGAGGCCGGCCTGGATGTCGGCGACCCCGTAGACCCCGCCCCCGGCCGCCGCGACGAGCGCGGTCACGTCGGCGAAGCCCTGGTACGCGCTGCCGGTGGTGTACGTCTTGGCCGCGGTGAGCGCCTGCCACGCCGTACCCGAAGCGGGTGTCTTGAATTTGACCTGATCTTTGTCGGCCGGAACGGGCGCGCCCGTGGCGTCGGAGCTCCAGTAGAGACCGGCGAAGAGGACCGTGCTGCCCGGCGGCAGCGAGACCGTGGCGGTGCTGTCGTTGAACGTCGCCGGACTGTTGTCGGCGTTCGCGTTGACCATCGCGAAGTCGTTGTTGCTCAGCGCCGTCCCGGTGCCGGACCGTCCCGGCGCGCAGTCCGGGTCGACGGTCGGGCAGACCAGGTTCGTGTTGCCCCGGATCAGGATCGAGCCGTTGGTGTTCGCCTCGAAGCGCAGCGCGAACGTGGGTGGGACGGCGGCTTCACCACGCTCGGCCAGAAACCCACCGAAAGCCAGGACGACGGCCCAGACCAGCAGGACCGCGGCGCCGGTGCGGTGCATGATCTTCACGCTAACCGCCGTTGATGACACGTGTGGGCCGGACCACATTCCTCCGCCGGGGTGACACCGGTGAGGGCTAACGTGGGACGGGTGCGTGATCCCTCCGTCTCCCGCTACACGGCCGGCCGTCTCTCCCCGATCCGCCGCGCGTCCGACCTGCGGCGGCTGCGTGACGAAAACTTCGACGTCCTGGTGATCGGAGCCGGGGTCACCGGCGCCGGCGCGGCGGTCGACGCCGCCTCCCGCGGGCTGAAGGTGGCGCTGGTCGAGGCGCGTGACTTCGCCGCCGGCACCTCCAGCCGTTCCAGCAAACTCATCCACGGCGGCCTGCGCTACCTGGAGCAGCTCGAGCTGCACCTGGTGCACGAGGCGCTGACCGAGCGCGGCCTGCTCGCCACCCGGCTCGCCCCGCACCTGGTCCGCCCGGTGCCGATCCTGGTCCCGCTGCCGGCGGCGAGCCCGCCGAAACGGGTCTGGCAGCGGGGTTACTACGGGCTCGGCGTCGCCGCCTACGACGCGTTCGCCGGCGTCTTCGGCGGTGGCCGGGGCATGCCGCTGCACCGCCACCTGACCCGCGACGGCGCCCGCCACCTGTTCCCCAGCCTGCGCGCCGACAAGATCGCCGGTGCGATCCGCTACTACGACGGCCAGATGGACGACGCCCGCCTGGTGGTCAACCTGGCCCGCACCGCGGCTGCGCAGGGCGCCGCGGTCGTCACGAGCGCCCGGGTCACCGGCTTCGTGCGCGAGGCCCGCGAGGTCGTCGGCGTCCGCGTGAAGGATCTGGAGTCCCCCGGCTCGGAGGAGTTCGAGGTCCGGGCGAAAACCGTCGTCGCCGCCACCGGCGTGTGGAGCGACGACATGTCCGAGATGCTGCGCGACGTCGGCGTCCGCCCCGGCCTGCGGGTCCGCGCCTCCAAGGGCGTGCATCTGGTCGTGCCCCGCTCGGCGATCACCGGCGAGGCCGGGCTGATCCTGCGCACCGCGACCTCGGTGCTCTTCGTGCTGCCCTGGGGCGGCCACTGGATCATCGGCACCACCGACACCGACTGGGAGCTCGACCGCTCCCACCCGGCCGCGTCCGCCCGCGACATCCGATACCTGCTGGACCAGGTCAACGCGGTGCTCGACCGGCCGCTGACCACGGACGACATCGAGGGCGTCTACGCCGGGCTGCGGCCGCTGCTCTCCGGCGAGGCCGACTCCACGTCGAAACTGTCCCGCGAGCACGCCGTCGTCGAGCCGATGCTCGGGCTGCTGATGGTCGCCGGCGGGAAGTACACGACGTATCGGGTGATGGCCGCCGACGTCATCGACAAGGCCGTCCGCCGGCTCGGCGGCGAGTTCCGTGCCTCCCGCACCGACCAGCTGCCGCTGCTCGGCGCCGACGGTTACGCCGCGGCCTGGCGCGACCGGCAGGACATGGCCCGCCGCCACGGCGTCACCACGGGCGTGGTCGAGCACCTGCTCGAACGGTACGGAACGCTCACCGTCCACCTCCTGGCCATGATGGAAGCCGACCCGTCGCTGGCCGAGCCGCTCGCCGGCGCGCCGGAATACCTGGCGGCCGAGGTGGCCTACGCCGCGCTCGCCGAGGGCGCGCTGCACCTCGACGACGTGCTCACCCGGCGGACCAGGATCTCCTTCGAGACCACCCATCGCGGGGCAGAATCGGCCGAGCACGCCGCCCGGATCATGGGCGCGGTCCTCGGATGGGACGAGACGGTCCGCAAGCGCGAGGTCGAGCACTACCAGGCCCGGGTCACCGCTGAACGGCAATCCCAGACCATGCCCGACGACCAGGCCGCGGATGCCGCGCGGGTCGGCGCGCCGGACGTACGCGGCCTCGCCGCCGACCGCCGCACCGAACTGCTCGAACTCGACCTTTGATCCTCATCGACGAGCCGCGCTGGCCCGGTCGTGGCCACCTCTGGTCACACCTGGTCAGCGACGTCTCCTACGCCGAGTTGCACGCGTTCGCGCAGATGCTCGGCTCGCCGCGCCGGGCCTTCGACCGGGACCACTACGACGTGCCGGCGGCCCGCTTCCGGGCGGCGCTCTGGCTCGGCGCGACGCTGGTCCCGTCCCGGGAGATCACCGCCCGGCTGCGGGCAGCCGGCTTACGCCGCCCCAAACACCTCGTTTCCCGTACGTCGTAAGCCGGGCCCCGTGACAGCGGGCCCGCGAGCTCGGCGCCGGGTCGGCCCGGCTGCGCGGCGCGGACTTCCGGCTGGTCTCAGGGTTCGCGGGCGGCGGTGACCACGACGGCGTCCGGGGGGATTTCCGGGCGGCGGCGGGACAGACGGCGGATGCCGGTGTTCAGGACCGCGATCAGCGGGACTGCGACCAGCGCCCCGATGATCCCGGCGAGCACCACCCCGCAGGCGATCCCGATGATCACCGCGAGCGGGTGGATCGCCACCGCCCGCCCCATGATCAGCGGCTGCAGGACGTGCCCTTCCAGTTGCTGGACCAGGATGACCGCGCCGAGCGTGATCAGCGCGACGACCCAGCCCTGCGCGACGAGTGCGACCAGCACCGCGACCGCGCCGGAGATGCTGGCGCCGACGATCGGGATGAACGCGCCGAGGAACACCAGCGCGGCCAGCGGGAACGGGAACTGGACGTGCAGCAGCACCAGGGCCAGCCCGATACCGACCGCGTCGATGAACGCCACCAGCACGGTCGCCCGCACGTACGCCCCGAGTGTCGCCCACGACGCGTCCCCGGCGTCGGCGAGCGACCAGCGCGCGTTCACCGGGAACAGCCGGACGATGAAGCGCCAGATCTTGCGTCCGTCGCGCAGGAAGAAGAATGTCGAGAAGAGCACCAGCAGCAGCCCGGTCAGCAACTCGAACACGGTCGCCGCGGTGGAGATGCCGGTCGAGGTGAGCGACGAGGTGTTGTCGTTGATCCAGCTCTGGGCCGAGTCGATGGCCTGATCGACCTGGTGGTCGGAGAGGTGCAGCGGTCCGGTCCGCGCCCAGTCCTGGATCTGCCGTACGCCCGCGCTGGCTTTTTCGGTCAATTGCGGGAGCCCGTCGATGAACTGGTTCACCACCAGCGTCAGCGTGCCGGCGACCGCGCCGAGGCCGCAGATCAGCACCAGGAACGTCGCCAGGGACCGGGGCAGGCGCAGTTTGAGCAGCCAGCCGACGGCCGGACCGAGCAGCGCGGTGAGCAGCAGCGCGATGGCGAGCGGGATGACCACCACGCTGACCAGGCCGATGAACCGCAGCCCGACGTAGCCGACCAACCCGACCACGATCAGCCGCCAGCTCCAGGCCGCGGAGATCCGCAGCGAGTGCGGCACGTCCGCGTCGTCGAGGCTGGTCGTCGAGCCGTGCACCACCGCCGGTTCGGGGGCCGGGGGAATGAACTCCTCCTCCGGCTCGGACTCCGGTTCCGGGGGTCGTTCGATCCGCGCCATCCGCGCTGCCTCCCGTCCGGTGTCGTACGCCCGCCGCAGGTTCTGCCGGACACGTCGCAAGCGGTTCACCCGCGTACCCCCTCGACCCGTCGTGACAACGTCATTACCGTAGTGCTCCCGCGCCCCACGAGCGTTGCGTGACCCACCCCGCGCGATCCGGACCACCCGGACCGTCCGGGCCGGAGGCGGCGTACCGTCTGCATTCGTGAGTTCCGACACCACCCGCACCGAGAACGGCCTGCCGATCCGGATGCTGCACGACCGTGTCCTCGTCCGTCAGGACGGCGGGGAGGGCGAACGCCGCTCGACCGCCGGCATCGTCATCCCCGCCACCGCGTCGATGGGCCGGCGATTGTCCTGGGCCACCGCGGTCGGTGTCGGGCCCAACGTCCGGTCGATCGTCGTCGGTGACCGGGTCCTGTTCGACCCGGACGACCGTTCCGAGGTGGAGCTGCACGGCAAGGAGTACGTGCTGCTCCGCGAGCGGGACGTGCACGCCGTCGCGGCCACCCGGGTGGACGCGGACGGCACCGGCCTCTACCTGTAGGACGGCGGGTACTGCCCCGGGTACTGCGGGCCCGGGTACTGCGGGTACTGCGGCGCGGGGGCGAACGGCGGCGGCCCGTAGGCGTAGGCCGGCGGCAGCTGTACCGGCACCGGCATGACCGGCTCGGCCGGCGGCGCCACCGCGCGGACCACCCCGTCCGGGAAGCTGATCCGGTAGAGCTGCCCGTCCCACCACGCCGGCGGCGTCTGCGGGTCGCGCCCGGCGAAGACCGACCGGTAACCGGTGATCGCGCCGAGCAGCTCGCGCTCCTCGAACGTGGCCTTCACCATCTCGTTCTGATCGCCGGCCAGGCCGCGCTGCATCCCGTCGCGCAGGATCGCCAGCCGGGTCGCGGCGAACTGGAAGCTCTTCATCGCCTTGCCGCCGTGCGGACCGGCCACCCGCTTGGCCCACTGCCGGGCCGAGTGCCGCCGGCCCAGGCTGCCCAGCGCGGCCACCTCCGGCGGCGCGAACCAGCCGGTACGCACGTAGTGGTGCAGCACCCGCTCGGTGAGCCGGCCCTCCCAGCTGCGCAGTGCGATGGCGAAGCCGACGACCGCGAAGAAGAACGGCACCATGAAGCCGAGATAGCCGTACAGCATGATCAGTGACTCCCCGGTGGCGGCGGAGAGCGTCGGCAGCAGGTTGAACGTGCCGTGCAGGATCATCGCGAGCAGCAGGCCGCCGATCGGGGCGAGCCAGCGCACGTTGCGGTCCGCGGAGCGCGCCGACAGGCCCAGGCCGATGCCGGTCATCGAGGTGAAGAGAGGGTGCGCGAAGCCGGTGAACAGGATGCGCACGATGAAGATCAGGAACACGTTGGTCAGGCCGGTGGCCGGCCCGTACTGCTCGGCGCCCGCGGCGTAGCCGTGCCCGCCCAGGTAGAGCACGTTCTCCACCATGGCGAAGCCGAGCGCGGAGAGCCCGCAGTAGACGATGCCGTCGGTGATCCCGGACCACTCGGCGCGACGCCGCCAGAAGAGCAGGATCGGGCCGAGCGCCTTCATCGACTCCTCGATGAACGGCGCGACCACCACCGCGACCAGCGCCTCGGGCAGGCCGATCTTGTCGAAGAGCCAGGCCGCCCCGGTGTTCACGGCCAGCGCGGCCGCGGTCGCCACCGCGGCGCCCCAGGCGAAGCAGAAGATCAGATACTTCACCGGCTCCGGCTCGTACCGGTCCAGCCAGGCGAACGCGCTGGCCAGCAGGGGGACCGGGAGGATCGCCGCGGTCAGGCCGACGGCCAGGCCGGTCAGGCCGATGTTGTAGCCCAGGAAGATCAGCATGCCGATGGCGGCCGCGGCGATCAGCGCGATCACACCGGTGACCGGGAGCCAGCGGCGCCAGCCGGAGCGGCGGCCGGGAATCGGGGCGACGGTCTGCACCGGCTCGGTGGGGAAGGGCGGCACCGCGTCGGACGGGACCTCGGCCGCTGTCACGTTGCCCGGGACGGAACCGGCGGGCCAGGCGGCCGGGGCACTGCCGGGGGCGACGGGGGCACTGCCGGGGGCGACGGGGGCACTGCCGGGGGCGACGGGGGCACTGCCGGGGGCGACGGGCGCACTGCCCGGGGCGGTCGGGGCCTCGGAGGGCGGCACATGGTGCGTCGGCTCGGCGGGCGGAGCCGACGGAACCGACAAATCCGGCGCGCCCGGATAGGGGGCCGACGAGGGCGGCGAAAAGGGCTGGGAGACCGGATCGGGTGACCCGGTCGGCGGAACGTCGGCCATGCCCGCCAGCGTAGTCACCGCCGCCGCATCGGGCGTGCCCGAGGAGCGCCTCAGGCCGGGTCCGCGGGCGCCGGCGGCGGCGCCGGCCGGGAGCGCGCCGCCCGGTTCCGGGCCCCGTGCGGCCGCCCGCGCCAGCCCACGGCATCGCGGACCTGGCGGGTGGCCTCGGCATACTCCACCCCGGTGGCGCGTAGTAAGTCGGCCACCGACGTACGGATCTGGGCCACCACCACGCCCCCGGAATATCCGACCCCGGTCTCGTACGCCCGCCCGGACTCGGACGCCGCCCGCAGCGCCCGTTCCCGGGTCGCCACCGGCTCGACGCCCCGCGACCACTCCTGCCGCAGCAGGTCCACGGCGTCCCCGAGGTGACGCACCGAGGCCGGGAGCACCTCGGGGACCCGTTCGCGGTCGTTCAGGGCGGTCTGCGCGCGACGGATCATCACGCGCACGTTCCGCAGCGCGTACGTGAGTTGCGGCGCCCCCTCCACGTACTGCGCCAGAGCGCCCCGGTTCCGCCAGCGCGCCGGGGCGAACGCCACGTTCTCCCGGGCGGCTTCGATGGCCGTACGGAAATTGGCGAACGTCCCCTCGGCGGACCGCAACCTGGTCAGCGCCGCCTGGATGACATCGGGATCGCCGTCGGAGAGCCCCAGCGCCGCCTCGTGCAGCCCGGCGGTGAAGGCGCGCAGCGCCGGATCCGCAGCCCGCCGCACCACACTCAGCGGGTTGATCGGCAGCAGCACGGTCATCACCGCCAGCCCGATCCCGCCGCCCACCAGCGCGTCGAAGAACCTGGTCCACGGGTGACCGGTCTGCACGGTCAGCGTCGCGACCAGCACCGCCGAGGATGCCGACTGCACGATCAGCGGTGAGCCGCCGCCGACCGCGGTCGCCACCAGCACGGCGAAGAGCACGATCAGGCCGATCTGCACCGGCCCGGTCCCGATCAGCAGGATGATCCCGTCGCCCAGCCCGATGCCGACGGCGACCCCGGCAACCAGCTCGGCCGTGCGCCGCATCCGCTGCCCGACCGACGACGCGAGGGTGATCACCGCGGCGATCGGGGCGAAGAACGGCGCCGGACGGCCGATCAGGTCGTGCGCCACGAACCACGCCAGGCCGGCGGCCAGCCCGGCCTGCAGGGCGAGCATCAGCCCGGCGCGGGCACGCCTCGCCGCCGCGTCGACCCGAACCTTCGCGACGCCGATCATGCTTGCGACCTCCGTGCCAGGATGACCACTGTGACATCTTTGCCCGACCAGTTCCGGGCGGCGGCGCGGGGCGCCGGCGCCACCGCCGACGACGCCGACCTCGACTCCGCCGCAAACTACCTGCTGACGCGCTGGGCCGAGCCGCAACGCCACTATCACGACGTGACCCACCTCTCCTCGGTGCTGGAGGTCGTGGACCGGTTCGCCGGGCTCGCCCCGCACCCGGACCGGGTGCGGCTGGCCGCCTGGATGCACGACGCGGTCTACGACCCGAAGGCGCTCGGCGACGCCAACGAGCGGGACAGCGCCGAGTTCGCGCAGGGACTGCTGGTCACGCTCGGTGTGCCGGACGAGGTGGCGGCCGAGGTGGCGCGGCTCGTCGGCCTCACCGCGGGGCACGCCACCGAGGAGAACGACCCGGACGGCGAGCTGCTCTGCGACGCCGACCTGGCGATCCTCGCCGCCGACGAGGAGCGCTACGCCGGGTATGCGGCCGCGATCCGCCGCGAGTACGCCCACGTGCCGGACGGCGATTTCCGCGCGGGCCGGTCCCGCGTCCTCACCGAGCTGCTCAAACTCCCGTCGATCTACCGTCTCGCCCCGATCCGCGAGCAGTGGGAGTCCCGCGCCCAGGCCAACCTGAAAGCCGAGCTGGAGCAACTGGCCTGATCCGACCCCGAAGATCAACGTCAAGGTCTTCATGTCCGATCTCCGCTGTGGTCGCCCTCCGCCGCTCCCGCGGGGACCCTTCCGGGCCGAGCAGGGCGCGGGGCGCCCAGAACGCTCAGCCCTCCAGGGCGACCTCCGTGGCGGGTCGAGCTCAGAGCACAAACCCGTCGACAGCCCTCGCCGGCCGCAGAGTCCCGCGCGTCGAGGTCCGCGAGGTGGGCGGTGGCTCACCCGGGCCGCGCGCTCCCGTTCCGGCTGCTCCGCACCGTGGTCATGAGGCATGAACAACCACGGTGCGAACCAGCCGGGAGAATGCGGCGGGCTGCGGGCTGCGGCCGGCGAGGAGACCGCGGACCGGGCTCGGCGGGCGTGGGCTCACGACGTACGCGGGAATGGGCCGGAAAAGCGAACGGGCGGGACCCCCTGAGAAGGAGTCCCGCCCGATCCGACAGAGCGTGAGCGGTCAGACCGTCGCGACGCTGAGCCCGACCTCGTTGACGCCACGGGTGGCGTCGACGACGAGCTCGCCGTTGCCGAAGCGGCTCAGAGCGCGCAGCGTCCACGAGCCGGGGGCGGCGAAGAAGCGGAAGACGCCCTCGGGGGAGGTGACGACCTCGGCGGTGAACTCGCCCGAGCCGTCGAGCAGGCGGACGTAGGCGCCGCCCACGAGCTCACCCTCGGCCGTGGTCACGACGCCGGTGATGACCGTTTCCTTCGCCAGGTCGACGCTCGCGGGGAGGGGAGCGGACTGGTCGGGCGCGGCGCAACCGGCAGCGATGTTCGCAGCGGGAGAAGTCATGGTGATCAGGCCTTTCCGGGTTCGTCGCCGAGGGCGATCGGCACACCGATGAGGGAGCCGTACTCAGTCCAGGAGCCGTCGTAGTTCTTGACGTTCTCCTGGCCGAGGAGCTCCTTGAGCACGAACCAGGTGTGCGAGGAGCGCTCGCCGATCCGGCAGTACGCGATGGTGTCCTTGCTGCCGTCCAGCCCGGCGTCGCCGTAGATCTTGGCGAGTTCCTCGTCGGACTTGAACGTGCCGTCCTCGTTGGCGGCCTTGCTCCACGGCACGCTGATCGCGGTCGGGATGTGACCGGCCCGCTGCGACTGCTCCTGCGGCAGGTGCGCGGGGGCGAGCAGGCGGCCGGCGAACTCGTCGGGGCTGCGCACGTCGACCAGGTTCTTCACGCCGATCGCCTCGACGACCTCGTCGCGGAACGCGCGGATCTCCAGGTTCGGAGCCTTGGCCTGGTAGGACGTCGTGGCCCGGGTGGGCACGTCCTTGGTGTAGACGCGGGCGTCGAGCTCCCACTTCTTACGGCCACCGTCGAGCAGCTTGACGGACTCGTGGCCGTACAGCTTGAAGTACCAGAACGCGTACGCCGCGAACCAGTTGTTGTTGCCGCCGTACAGGATCACGGTGTCGTCGTTGCTGATGCCCTTCTCGGACAGCAGCGCGGAGAACTGCTCCTGGTTGACGAAGTCGCGGCGGACCGGGTCCTGCAGGTCGGTCTTCCAGTCGATCTTCACGGCGCCCGGGATGTGACCACCGTCGTACGCGGTGGTGTCCTCGTCGACCTCGACGAAGACGATGCCGGGGGCGTCCAGGTTCTTCTCGGCCCAGTCGGCCGAAACGAGTGCGGTGTCGCGACTCATCGGTTCACTCCCTGAAAAGTGGGTGAGGGGAGAGTCAGCGCACGGAGGTGTGTTGTCGCACCCCGCGCGGACCCATCGAAATAGGTGGGATCACGGGCTGGTTTGCGACGGCGCCACTGCCGGGCAGAGAAATGCCCTGGACTAGCCAGCTAAAGGAACTTGCTCAGCACTGTGGCCCGTCAGAGGACGGGACGACACAGGCACGCGGCCACGCGACACAGGTCGATCGCGCGCCTTTTCGTGAGCAAGGGGCTCATGTCCGGGACATTACCAGCGGTTCCAAGCCACGGAACAGTACCGACCACGATACGAGACGTTACGGGGGTCACAGACCGCCGGCGTTGAGGTTCACGTCGGTCGCCCCGAACGTGACATTCAGCCCGTCCGCCTCCGGAGCCACCGACTGGACCTTGAGCTGCAGCGGAAGCTTCGGCGCGGGAAGATCGACAGCCAACTTCTGCGCGTACGAGTCGATGAAGCCCTGGAACAGCGGAACGTCCGGCAGATTGGCCGCCTTCACGTCGGTGAAACGAACCTGAATTCCCCCGTTGACCACGGTCAGCTTGGCCGTCCCGCTCAGATCGAGCTGCTGCCCGAGCGCCGTCACCTTGGCCGAGCCGACGAGTTTCCCGTCCTTCGCGGAGAGCGTCACGCCCTTCTGCCCGATCAGATTCACCAGCTGCGGGTAGTCGATCTTCCCGTTCGCGGTGAGGCTGCCGGCGACCACGTCACCCTGCCCGCTGCGCAGCGCGTCCAACGGTGCCTTCACGTCCTTGGCGTGGATGTCCAGGAGGTTCAGGTGGATGTCGTCGCCGGTGCCGGTCGGGCCGGAGAAATTCGGCAACTGGATCCGGATCTCCTTGTAGAGGCCGTCGAGCACCTGCGTGACGAACGGGAAGCCCTCGATGGCCACCTCCGGGGTGTCGCTGCTCGCCTTCTGCGCGCGCACCTGCTCGGCGACCTTGTCGGAGATGAGGCCCTGGGCGAACGACCGGCCCCACCGGTCCGCCACGAACGCCCCGCCGAGCAGGATCAGCAGCAGGATCACGACGACGATCAGCAGACCCCGGCCGCGGCGACGGCGGCGCGGCGGAGCGGTCTCGTACACCTCGGCCACGCGGCCCTCCCGGTTCGTGAGCTATAGCGGACCGTACATGCCCACATCCACGGAACCGTGAAACTGATGGTTCAGACCGGCGATCCGCCGCGGAGCGAAGCGGAACGATCAGACGAGATAGATGTGCAGCAGCGCGTAAGTGGCGGCGAACGCCAGCGCGAACCCACCCAGCGGACCGGTCATGTGCCGGGCCAGCCAGAACGTCGGGGCTTCACCGGCCAGCCGCCGGCCCGCCTCACCGAAGTTCACCGCCAGGTCGACCAGGATCGCCGCGACCGCCGCGACCAGACCGGTCACCGCACCCTTGGCCGGGGTGAACGGCAGGACGAGCTGACTGCCGAGCCACGCGGTGGCGAACGTGCCGACCATCGCGCCCAGCACCACGCCGGCCGCGCCGCGCGGCACCTGTGCGGCGATCCGCGGTTTCGGGAACACGGCGTCGGCGAGCCGGGCGACCAGCAGCGCCAGGCCCGCGCCGGTGCAGCAGACCAGGATCGCCTGGGCGCCGAGCGGTTGCCGGGTGAGGACGATCGGAATCGCGTACGCCACCACGCCGAGCACGATCAGCAGCGTCGTCCGCCACGAGTCGGTGATCCGCTGCCGGTCCTCGGCGCGGAACGTCTGCCCGACGATCGCGACGAACAGGCCGCCCAGGCTCACGTAGAGCAGAGGAATGAGGCCGGGCTCGTCCGCGGTGGCCGCGAGGTAACAGGCGACCAGGCCGGTCGCGCCGGCGACGCCCGCGGTGATCGAGGCGGCCGGCGGGTTCAGCGCCATGGTCCACGCGAGCAGGCCGAGCAGCTGGATGCCGAAGAGCACCACCGCGTACGGCAGGCGGACGTCCGGCCCGGTGGTCAGCGACCCGACGATCAGCGCCAGTGCGAGCAGCGCCGCGAAGCCGCCGATCGCCACGGACAGCTTGGCCCGGACGGGGACGACCTCGATCTCCTCGAACTCCTCCTCCTCCTCGCCGGAGTCCGGACCGCCGGCGGAGGTTTGCTCGTTCGGGTCGTCGTCGGGCACGGCGCCGTACATCCCGGCTTTCGGGCGGCCCGGGTTGAGGCGCGCGACGTCGCGGGAGGCGTCGGCGTCCCAGGGGTCGTCCTGCGGCATGGAGGGGAACACGAAAGCGATCGTGCCAGAACCGCGCCTGGCGCCCAATTCGCCGCCCGTATGTAAAAGGCTTGTTACCAACCGGGCGTTATGGCACCTAGCAGGCGTTTGATACATCACTTGCAAGCGCGAACCGGTCGCCGGACCGAATGTATCGGTTAAGGTAACCGCAACCCACCCGTCGGTGACGCCGGGCCCAGTCTCTCCGGTGGCGAAGCTATGAGCTGCGCAAACCGGGTCACCCGAGCGGCCACTCGAATGCCGCGAGGACGGAGGTGAGTGTGGAGATCCTTCTGTTGGTGACGGCACGTGCCGGTGAGCCTTCTGCCGTGCTGCCCGCCTTGGACCTGCTACCCCACTCGGTACGGACCGCCCCCCGTGACGTGCGCACCCTGGTGTCCGGGCCGAGCCCCGACGCCGTGCTGGTCGACGCACGGTCGGAGCTCTCCGAGGCGCGTGCGACGTGTCGCATGCTGCACGCTACCGGGATCGGTGTGCCGCTGGTCGCGGTCGTCACCGAGGCCGGCCTGATCGCCCTGAACGCGGACTGGGGCGTCGACGACGTGATCCTGGCCAGTGCGGGCCCGGCCGAGGTCGAGGCCCGGCTGCGGCTCGCGGTCGGCCGGATCAACAACGCGACGGCCGGTGCCGGCGGTTCCATCCGGGCCGGCGAGCTCAACATCGACCCGGACACGTACGCGGCGAAGCTCAAGGGTCGTCCGCTCGACCTGACGTACAAGGAGTTCGAACTCCTCAAGTTCCTCGCGCAGCACCCGGGCCGGGTCTTCACCCGTGACCAGCTGCTCCGCGAGGTCTGGGGCTACGACTACTTCGGCGGCACCCGGACGGTCGACGTGCACGTCCGGCGCCTGCGGGCCAAGCTCGGCTCGGAGTACGAGTCGATGATCGGCACTGTCCGCCAGGTCGGCTACAAGTTCGTGACCCCGCCGTCCGGCCGTCAGCTGCCGGACAACGACCCGGTCTCGCTCCCGGTCTGACCTCGATTTCTGCTATGCCGGAGAGACTGCCCGCCGCCGAGGCCGAAGCCGTTCTGGCTCTGGCCGCCGCGGCGGGCTATTCCCTTTCCGAGGACGTGGAGCTCCGCGTCCGCAACGGCGGTGGCGAGCACGTTCTCGCCCACGCGCCGGACGGCAGCCTCGCCGGTTACGCGTTCTTCGAGAACGGTTCCGGTGAGCTGGTCGTCCACCCGGCTCATCGCCGGCGGGGCCACGGCACCGCGCTGCTCGCCGCGGCCGGCCCCGGCCCGCTGCAGGTCTGGGCGCACGGTGACGACCCCGGCGCCCGGGCCTTCGCCGAGCGCAACGGTTTCACCCGCGCCCGGGTGCTCTGGCAGATGCGCCGGTCGCTGATCGAGCCTCTGCCCGACGTGCCCCTGCCGGACGGCGTGACCGTCCGCGCCTTCCGCCCCGGCTCCGACGAGCAGGCCTGGCTCGCTGTGAACTCGCGGGCTTTCGCCCACCACCCGGAACAGGGCCGCTGGACCCTCGACGACCTGCTGGTGCGCGAGGCCGAGCCGTGGTTCGACCCGGCCGGCTTCCTGCTGGCCGTCGACATCACCGACACCGTGCTCGGCTTCCACTGGACCAAGGTGCACCCGCCGGCCGGGGACGAGCCGGCCCTGGGCGAGATCTACGTGCTCGGTGTCGACCCGAGCGGGCACCGTCGCGGGCTGGGCGCGGCGCTGAGCGTGGCCGGGCTGCGGCACCTCGCGGCCGCGGGCCTGCAGTGGTCGAATCTGTATGTGGACGAGTCGAACGAGGGCGCCGTGCGGTTGTACCGGGGCCTCGGGTTCGAGATCTACAAAACGGACATCAACTACCACCGAGCCTGATGGCTCCGCTTCGCTTCGCGCGTACAGAGTTCGATTGCTTCGCTTCGCTCCGCGCGTACGGAGTCTGATTTGTCCGCTTCGCTCCGCGTGCACGGAGTTTGATCGCTCCGCGCGCGACGCAGCCGTCGATGAACGGGTTCAGCACCGGCGTCAGCGGGCCGGCGACCGCACCGAGGCCGTCTCGTCGTCGGCGGCGTTCCGTAGTCGGGGCGGGTGTGATGGCCGACACGTTCGGTTACTGAGGCCTGTCGATGCGTAGCGACGGGCCTTTTTGATAACGCCCCGGACAAGCCAGCGTCTCGCTAAGGTCACGGGTAAAACGATATATACGACATTTCGGGTAGAGAGCGCGTAGTTCACCCTCCAGCAAACTGAGCCTCAGGGCGTAGTCACTTCGTGGGGTCGACGTGTTCACCCCTAGTTCATTCGGGCCCGGCTCGCAGGTCACTTGGCACTTTTAGTTTTCTCCCCGAGCCGGTGAGCGACCGGCTGCACAAACCCGAAGGGGACAACAACCGTGAAGTTCCAGCGGTCCGGTCTGGTTGCCGGCATTGCTTTGACTGCGACGATCGCGCTCACCGCGTGCGGTTCGGACAACGACAGCACCAAGGAGACCGGCGCCGCTGCCCCGTCCGCGGGCACTTGCGTCGGCGGCACCCTCTCCGCTCAGGGCTCCAGCGCGCAGAAGAACGCGATGGACGAGTGGATCAAGGCGTACGCGGCCTCGTGCGCCGATGCGAAGATCGATTACAACCCGAACGGGTCCGGCGCCGGTGTCAAGGCCTTCACCAGCGGGCTCGCCGACTTCGCCGGCTCGGACTCGGCGCTGAAGGAGGAGGAGCAGCCGCAGGCTGACGCCAAGTGTGGCTCGCCGGCCCTCAACCTCCCGATGGTCACCGGCCCGATCGCGGTGGTCTACAACGTGCAGGGCGCCGACGCGCTGCAGTTCTCGCCGTCGACTCTGGCGAAGATCTTCGCCGGCACCGTCACCAAGTGGAACGACCCGGCCATCGCCGCGGAGAACAAGGACGCCAAGCTGCCGGACGCCACGATCGAGGCCGTCCACCGCGGTGACGAGTCCGGCACCACCGACAACTTCACCAAGTACCTGAGCAAGACCGCCGAGAAGGACTGGACCTTCGGTAACGCCAAGGCGTGGCCGGCGACCAAGGGCGGCACCGGCGCGAACAAGTCGGACGGCGTCGCGGCCAAGGTCAAGGGCACCGCGAACACCATCTCGTACGTCGAGCTGTCCTTCGCGGAGAACAGCGACCTGCAGATGGCCAAGGTGCAGAACGGCGCCGGGGAGTTCGTCGAGCTGACCGCCGAGTCGGCCGGCAAGACCATCGAGGGTGCCGAGATCAAGGGCACCGGCAACGACCTGAAGCTGAGCATCGACTACAACACCAAGACGGCGGGCGCCTACCCGATCGTCCTGGCGACCTACGAGATCGTCTGCACCAAGTACGCCGACGCCGCCAAGGGCAAGGCCGTCCAGGGCTTCCTGAAGTACACGTCCTCCGCCGAGGGTCAGTCGAAGCTGAAGGACCTGGGCTACGCGCCGCTGCCGGAGTCGGTGCGCGCCAAGGTCGCCGCCTCGGTCGCCGCGATCTCCTGAACCCCCCGGTTCGTTAATCCCTCCGAGACGACAGCGAGCGCGTAGATGGGTGACAACCCCTCCTCCCGCTCGGGGAACTACACCGCCGGCGACCTGGGCGTGACTCCTCGTCACGCCCGGGGCGCCGGTTCTGGCGTATCCCCGAGCAGTCACGAAGAGCCCCCCGTAGGCGGGGGCGGTGCCCTGCCGAAGAAGTCCAGGTTCTCGATGGAGACCGGCTTCCGAGGTCTCTCCACCGCTTCAGGTGCGATGGTGCTCGTCATCATCGTCGCGATCGCCATCTTCCTGCTCTCGAAGGCGATCCCGGCCATCCAGGCCGACAACGAGAACTTCCTGACGTACAACCGCTGGAGCCCGAACGAGGCGACGCCGGCCTTCGGTATCGCCGTCCTGGCGCTCGGCACCCTGCTCACCTCGGTCATCGCGCTGGTCGTCGCGGTGCCGATCGCGATCGGGATCGCGCTGTTCCTGTCGCACTACGCCCCGAAGCGGCTGGCCACGCCGCTGGGCTTCGTGATCGACCTGCTCGCCGCGGTGCCCAGCGTGGTCTTCGGTCTCTGGGGCCGCGACCTGTTCCAGGAACCGGTCCGGGACTTCTCGGTCTGGCTCAACCACTACTTCGGCTGGATCCCGATCTTCGGCGGTGACGGCCCGTTCGGTCAGTCGCTGATGCTCGGCGGTCTCGTCCTGGCGATCATGGTGCTGCCGATCGTCACCTCCCTGTCCCGCGAGGTCTTCCAGCAGACCCCGGGCATGAACGAGGAGGCCGCGCTGGCCCTCGGCGCGACCAAGTGGGAGATGGTCCGCACCGCGGTACTGCCCTACGGCAAGCCCGGCGTGATCGCCGCGGTCATGCTCGGCCTCGGCCGCGCGCTCGGTGAGACCATCGCGCTGGCGCTGACGCTCGGCATCACCTGGAACATCTCGTTCAACCTGATCCAGACCGGCGGTAACTCGATCGCCGCGAACATCGCCAACTCCTTCAACGAGGCGAACGACACCGGCCGTGGCGCGCTGATCGCCTCTGGTCTCGTGTTGTTCGCGATCACGCTGATCGTCAACATGACGGCGCGGGCGATCATCTACCGTCGCCGCGAGTTCCGGGACAGTGCCGCATGAGAGAGCGAAGCGAACGAATCATCTGGCTCAGCGTCAAGGACCATGTCGGCGCGGAGCGAAGCGGAGTGTCGGCATGAGTCTTCTGGATCGAGAGATGCCGGACGTCGTGATGACGCCGGACAACATTCGCAGCAAGAAGTTCCCGCTGGTGGCCAACCTGCTGGTCGCGGTCGGCGCGTTCGTGGTCGCGGCCGTCGTGGTGTTCGGCCTCAGCATCGGCAACTGGGTGCTGGTCGTCGTCCTGGGCGGCGTCTTCTACCTGGTCGGTCTCAACTTCGCCGCCGGCCGGGTGGAGGGCAAGCGCGCCGCCCGCAACCGGATGTGGCAGACGGCCATCTACACCGCCTGTCTGCTGGCCGTCCTACCGCTCGCCTCGGTCGTCTGGACGCTGATCTCCAAGGGCGTCGACCGGCTCGACGGTGACTTCTTCGGCAGCTCGATGGCGAACATCGGCGCCCGCGACGCCAACGGTGGCGCCTACCACGCCATCATCGGCACCCTGGAGCAGGTCGGCATCGCCACCCTGATCGCGGTGCCGCTCGGCGTGCTCGGCGCGATCTACCTGACGGAGTACGGCCGGGGCAAGTTCGCCGGCACGATCCGGTTCTTCGTCGACGTCATGACGGGTATCCCGTCGATCGTCGCGGGTCTGTTCGTACTCTCCTTCTGGGTCCTGATCGTCAGCAAGTGGTTCAACGACGGGAACCCGGAGTACTCGGGCTTCGCCGCCTCGCTCGCGCTGACCGTGCTGATGCTGCCGACCATCGTGCGCTCCACCGAGGAGATGCTGCGCCTGGTGCCGGGGCCGCTCCGCGAGGGTGCGTACGCGCTCGGTGTCCCGCAGTGGAAGACGATCCTCAGCGTCGTCCTTCCCACCGCGGCGCCCGGCATCGTCACCGGTGTCATGCTCTCGATCGCCCGCGCGGCCGGCGAGACGGCCCCGGTGCTCCTGGTCGCGGGTGGTCTCTCGCGGATCAACTTCGACCCGTTCGGCGGCGGCCAGTCCTCGCTCGCGCTCTACGTGTACCAGCAGGCCGGGGACGCCTCGAAGTACGCGCCGGCCCGGGCCTGGACGGCCGCGCTCACCCTGGTGGCGCTCGTTCTGATCCTGACCATCGCGGCCAAGCTGCTCGCCCGTCGCAACAAGTTGACCCGGTAAAGAAGGTTCTCCCATGGCCAAGCGCATCGAGGCGAGCAACGTCTCCTCCTACTACGGCTCCTTCAAGGCGATCGACAACGTCTCGATGACCGTCGAGCCGAAGACGATCACCGCCCTGATCGGTCCGTCGGGCTGCGGCAAGTCGACCTTCCTCCGGTCGATCAACCGCATGCACGAGGTCCTGCCGAACGCGCGGATCGAGGGCAGCCTCACCATCGACGACCAGAACATCTACGACCCGGACGTGGACATCACGGCCGTCCGTCGCATGATCGGCATGGTCTTCCAGCGGCCCAACCCGTTCCCGACCATGTCGATCTACGAGAACGCGGTCGCCGGCCTCAAGCTCAACGGCGTCAAGAAGAAGTCCCTGCTGGACGACGCCGCCGAGAAGTCGCTGCGCTCCGCGAACCTGTGGGACGAGGTCAAGGACCGCCTCGACCGGCCCGGCGCCGGCCTCTCCGGCGGTCAGCAGCAGCGCCTCTGCATCGCCCGCACCATCGCGGTCGAGCCGCAGGTCGTGCTGATGGACGAGCCGTGCTCCGCGCTCGACCCGATCTCGACGCTGGCGATCGAGGACCTGATGTTCAAGCTGAAGGACCGCTTCACGATCATCATCGTCACGCACAACATGCAGCAGGCCGCTCGGGTCAGCGACAAGACCGGCTTCTTCTCGATCGACAAGACCGGCGAGCCCGGTCGCCTCATCGAGTACGACGACACGCAGAAGATCTTCAGCAACCCGTCCCAGAAGAAGACCGAGGACTACATCACCGGCCGATTTGGATAGCCGGGCTTCGCTCGGCCGAAGCGCGTGCTGGCTGAGCTGAGTGAAAGTCAGGGGCGCCGATTTCTCCGCCGTACGGGGAAATCGGCGCCCCTGTCTTGTCAGAGTGACAACGTGGCCGTGCCGTCGGGCCGCACCTCGATGCGTGGCATGACGGGCGTCGCCGCGTCGCGGTGCTCGGAGGCGGCGACCACGCCCGGGATCGTGCCCGCGGCGGCGATCTGGCTCAGCGTGTGCCGGGTCGGCGGCAGCATCGGCAGTTCCGCCGAGTCCAGCGGATCGATCCACGCCGTCCGGTCCGCTTCCCCGGAGACGTCCCGTGCCTCCTGCGCCTCCGGCAGCAGCGCCGCGAAGAACCACGTGTCGAACCGTTTCGGCTCGAACTCCGGGGTGATCCACCGGGCCCACGGCAGCAGCAGGTCGTCACGCAACCGCAGCCCTCGGCGTTCCAGCAGGTCAGCCATGGTCAGCTCACGGCGCAGCACCGCCGCCCGATCCGACTCCCACGTCGGGTCGTCGGCGTCGGCAACCGTGCGATCCGGTTCCGCGGACGGCCCGGCCAGCACCACCCCGGCCTCCTCGAACAGTTCGCGCGCGGCCGCGCCGACGACCGCCCGGGCCTGCTCCGCCGGCACGCCGAGACGGGCCGCCCAGTCGTCGCGCAGGGTTTCCGGGCGATCCGACGGGTCCACGGCACCGCCCGGGAACGCGTAGACGCCGCCGAAGGCCATCGAGGTCATGCGGCGCAACACGTACACCTGGAAAGCCTGGCCGGACGGCCGGAGCAGGACCACCGTGGCGGCCGGCCGGGCCGCAGCGGGCGGGCCGGTGAACTCCCGGGCCCTCTTCATCATCGCGGGCGGCAGTGGCATCGGCTCGGTCACCGTCCGATCCTGCCACCGGGGGCGCTGTGGGCGATACCGTATCGATCATGACCGGACAGAACGTTCGCTGGGGAATTCTCGGGCTCGGCGGCATCGCCGCGACCTTCGCCGCCGACCTGCCCCTGGTGCCGGGCGCCGAGCTGGCCGCGGTCGGCTCGCGCGACCAGGCGACCGCCGACGCCTTCGCCGCCAAATACGGCTTCGCCCGCGCGCACGGTTCCTACGCCGCCCTGGCCGCCGACCCGGACGTGGACGTCGTCTACATCGCCACCCCGCACGCCTACCACCACGAGGGCGCGCTGCTGTGCATCGAGGCCGGCAAGCACGTGCTCGTCGAGAAGCCGATCACGCTCGACCTGCCGACCGCCGCCCAGCTCGTCGAGGCCGCCCGCGCCCGCGGTGTGTTCCTCATGGAGGCGATGTGGATGCGCTGCAACCCGGCCATCCGCAAGGCCGCCGAACTCGTCGACGAGGGCGCGATCGGCTGGGTCAGCTCGATCCACGCCGACTTCGGGTTGCAGGGACCGTTCGCGGCCGAGCATCGCCTGCGCGCCCCCGCTCTGGGCGGCGGCGCACTGCTCGACCTGGGCGTCTACCCGATCCACCTGGCTCATCTGTTCCTCGGGTTGCCCGTCTCCGTCCAGGCCTGGGCGCATCTCACCCCGGAACGTGTCGACGAGCACACCGGCATCCTGCTCGGCTGGCAGTCCGGTGCGGTCGCCGCGCTGACCTGCAGCATCAACGGTGCCAGCCGCAACGCCGCGTCGATCACCGGCACCGACGGCCGCATCGACATCCCGCCGGGCTTCATGGTGCCGCGCTCGTTCACGCTGAGCCGCCCGAACAAGGCGCCGGAGACGTTCGAGTTCGAGTTCCCCGGCAGCGGCTACCAGTTCGAGGCCGCCGAGGTGCAGCGCTGCCTGGCCGCGGGCGAACTGGAGAGCCCGATCGTCTCCCAGACCACCACCCTCGAGGTCATGAATCTCCTGGACTCCATCCGCGAACAGATCGGCGTCTATTACCAGTAACCCCGAAGATCAACGTCAAGGTCTTCAGGTCCCAGGTCCGCCGTGGTCGCCCTCCGCCGCTCCCGCGGGGACCCTTCCGGGCCGAGCAGGGCGCGGGGCGCCCAGAACGCTCAGCCCTCCAGGGCGGCCTCCGTGGCGGGTCAGGCTCGGAGCAACAAACCCGTCCACGCAGGTGGTCCCGCCGCCTCCGCCCGTCGAGGGCGCAAGCCGGCCGCAGAGAGTCCCGCGCGTCGAAGCCCGCGAGCTTGCCGGTTGGTGGCACAGGCCGCGCGCCCTCGGTCCCGGCCGGGTCGCACCGTTCATGAGGCACGAACAACCACGGTGAGGCCCCGCCGGAGAGCACGAGCCGCGGCTGGTGCCGGTGCGGTTGCGGGTTCGCGGGGGTGCGCCACTCGCGGGGCGGCTTCGAGCGCCGGCGGGCCCGCGCGGGGCTGGGCGGGCGCGGGCTCACGACGTACGCGGGAAGGGGGTTGTCAGGTGAAGAACGGGCGGGTGACGAAGTAGAGCACGCAGGCGATGAGCGCCGCCGCGGGGAACGTCGTGATCCAGGCGATGATGATGTTGCCGGCGACGTTCCAGCGGACCGCGCTGAGGCGTTTCGTCGCGCCGACGCCCATGATCGCGGACGTGATCGTGTGGGTCGTGGAGATCGGGGCGTGCAGGACCCAGGCGTTGAAGTACAGCACCGAGCTGGCGACCACCTCGGCGGCGAAACCCTCGGCCGGGCCCAAGTCGATGATCTTGCGGCCGAGCGTGCGGATGATGCGCCAGCCGCCGGTGTACGTACCGGCCGCCAGCATCGTCGCCGACGCCCAGTAGACCCACTGCGGGATGTGCGTCGTGTCGCTCTGGTAGCCGCCGGTGTAGAGGGCGAGCACGACGATGCCCATCGTCTTGGCCGCGTCCTGGGTGCCGTGACCGATGGCCATCGCCGCGGCCGAGACCGTCTGGGCGTACCGGAATCCGCGGTTGAGCCGCCCGGGGTGCCCGCGCCGGAAGATCCACATCAGTGCGACCATCGCCACGAAGCCGAGGATCAGCCCCACGACCGGGGACAGGACCATCGGGATGAGGACCTTCTGGACGATGTTGGCCCACTGCACGCCGCCGATGCCGGCGAACAGGGTGGCGCCGACCAGACCGCCGAAGAGCGCGTGGGACGAGCTCGACGGCAGGCCGAAGTACCAGGTGATCAGGTTCCACGAGATGGCGCCGAGCACGCCGGCGAAGACGATCCCGAGGCTGGCGATGCCGGTCGGCAGGTGGACCAGGCCCTCACCGACGGTCTGGGCGACCTTCGTGCCGAGGTGAGCACCGATGAAGTTGCCGACCGCGGCCATCGCCAGGGCCACCCGGGGGGTGAGCGCGCGGGTGCTGACGCTGGTGGCGATCGCGTTCGCCGCGTCGTGGAAACCGTTGGTGTAGTCGAACACCATCGCGGCGAGGATCACCGCCAGGACGGCGACGAGTTCCGGGGACAACCTCAGGACTCCTTGACCGCTATGGTCTCGACCGTGTTCGCCACGTGCTCGAACGCGTCGCAGGCGGCCTCCAGCTCGTCGGCGACCTCTTTCATCTTGAGCACGGTGAGCGCGTCGTACTCCCCGGAGAAGAGCCGGACCAGCAGCATGCGGTAGGCGCGGTCGCCGTCGTTCTCCAGACGGTTGATCTCGATCCAGTACTCCTCGAGGCCCTTCATCGACCGCAGCCGCGGCATCGCCTCGGAGGTGACCCGCGCCTGCTGGTCGAGGACCGTGATCAGCTCGTGCATCTCGCGGGGCAGCGACGGCAGCTCGGTCAACCCGTACAGGTAGAGCAGGTTGCCGACCGCTTCGAGGTGGTCCATGACGTCGTCGAGCTGGGAGCCGAGCGAGTAGATGTCGGCCCGGTCGAACGGCGTGATGAACGTCGAGTTGATCTTCTTGTACAGCTCGTGCGTGATCGCGTCGCTGTCGTGCTCGATGTCGCTGAGCCGTTCACTGACCGACTGGACGTCCACCCCGGGCAGCGTCAGCTCGTTGAGCAGCTCGGTGCCCTTCACGAGGTTGTACGAGGCCCGGGTGAAGAGGTCGTAGAAGACGCCCTCGACGGGACGGAACGAGAATTTCACGGTGCGGACCTCGATCGACGGGCGTGTGCGTTTGATCTCCGACCCGCATGCTATCGGTCCCCTTGAGTTCACCCTTCTGACACGGTGCTAAACCGTTTTGTGAGTGTCGCTCGTTCGGGCTGGTGAGAGCTGCGCAGATATTTGCTCAGCCCGTGCAGGTCCGTGTCGGCGATCACGTCCACGCCGGCCGACCACAGCTCGGCCCAGACCGCCGCCCGGGCGCGCCGGTTGCCCTCCGGCAGGCCACTGATCCGGACCGTACGACCCTCCTCGTGCGCGGCCCGCACCAGCGCGTGCAGCAGGTGCCGCTCCTCGGCCGCGATCGGTTCCCGCCCGTCCCAGCCGAACCGGTGCGCCCAGGCCTCGCTGAGCACCGGCGCCAGGTCCACCGGGACGGCCCGCGAGCCCAGGTCGTCGAAGCCGGCCTCGGTGAACGCGTACCGCACCGGCTGGGCGGCGAGCAGGTTGCGGGCGTCGACGATGCCGGCCACGGTCACGCTCACCACGCCCTGCGTCAACTCCCCGCCGGTGCAGCGGCTGAGCAGCGGCGCATGGTCGCGCAACTGCTGATCGAGCATCCGGTAGGCGCGCAGCAGCGACTCGGTGTCCCGGTTCGGCCCGGCGAACTCGACGACCAGCTGGAACGGCATCCGCTGGTCGCTCCAGAGCCGTCCGCCGGTGGCCTGCGCGCGGGTGAAGAGCGGGGCCAGCACGAGCCGGCGCAGTGTGCGGCCGGGCTGCGGGGCGCCGGGGCCGAGGAAGAGCTCGCCGTGCGGGCCGGGGACGACCCGTACGGTCATCCCGCCCAGCCCGAGCCGCAGCACCGCCGGCAGCGGGTCGGCGAGCCGGTCGCCGACCAGCGCGTGGCCCTCGGCCAGGCTGGCCCGTGACCGGCGGGCGAGGGCGATCGACATGGCTCCGCCCGCGCCGGCGAGTCCGGCCAGGCTGCCTGCGAGAGTTGCCATGTCCTGCACGTGCCACCACCCCAATTGAGCAGAAAATCCGGTTTATACTGTGGCACAGGTGCTACCCGAGGCCGGGCATCCCGCGCAGAATTGCGTCATGCCGTCGCCGACCGTCAGTGAGTTCGAGGCCCACCGGTCCCATTTGATGGCCGTCGCCTTCCGGATGCTGGGCAATCGGTCCGAGGCCGAGGACGCCGTGCAGGAAGCGTGGCTGCGCTTCGCCGGAGCCGACGACATCCGGGACGTCCGGGGCTGGCTGACCACGGTCACCGGCCGGATCTGTCTCGATCAGCTGACCTCCGCACGCGTACGGCGTACGTCCTACCCCGGCGAGTGGCTACCCGTCTTCGCCGTCGACCCGGACGCCGACCCGGCCCTGACGGCCGAACGCTCCGACCAGGTCGGCATCGCCCTGCTCGTGATCCTGGAACGGCTCACCCCGGAACAACGGGTCGCGTTCGTGCTGCACGACGCGTTCGGCGTGCCGTTCGAGGAAGTGGCCACGGTCCTCGACACGACACCGGCGGCGGCCCGGCAGCACGCGTCGCGCGGGCGCAAGGCGGCGGCCGAGGGCGGGATCCGGCATTCGGCGGGAGCGGCCGAGCAGCGGCGGGTGCTGACGGCGTTCCTGGTGGCGGCGCAGAGCGGCGATGTCCGTACGCTCGCCGCGGTCCTCGCCCCGGACGTGGTGGCGATCAGCGACGGCGGCGGCGTGGTCCGCGCGGCACTACGACCGATTCACGGGGCCGACAAGGTGGGCCGCTTCTTCCACGGCCTGCTGAGCCGCCGGATGGACGAGGTGCTCGACCTCACCGTCGAACCGGTGCTGGTCGAAGGCGACCCCGGGATGCTGGTGCGCGGCCGGTGGCCGGACGGCACCCGGGTACTCACCGTGCTCACCGCGGCCGTCGAGAACGGGCGGATCACCGGGCTCTTCGTGCAGCAGAACCCGGAGAAGGTGTTACTGGGTGACCTCGGATAGGTGCTTGCGGTAGTGCGTGGCGAACGGCTCGGTGCCGTCACCCAGCCGGCCCATCAGCAGCTCGGCGGCCGCGTTGGCCTCGACGACCAGGTCCTCCGGATAGCCGAACTGGACCCGGTGCTCCTCGAACTCGTCCTCGTCGCGCAGCTCGACCAGGCCGGTCTCGCGGCGCCGCACCACGTCCAGGTCCAGGTCGATGATGTGGACCGTGTCACCCTCCCAGCGCGCGGGAGTGGTGATGTCGCAGTAGACCTCACTGGTCCGCGGCGGCGGGTTGAACATGCCCGTCCACCACGCGTGATGCGGAACGAGCAGGACGAACGGGATCTGCTCGACGGACGGCCGGCCGTGGTAGACCGAGGCCGTGCCCTGCGTCACGCCGACCCAGATGCCCAGGTCGTCCTCGGCGAGCTTGCGCGCCGGATAGTCGCGGTGAGCCGAACCGTCGTACTTCGTGTAGATGACCCGGACCGTCTCGCTCGGCATGGATGCACCCTAACGGTGGCCCGGATATGTCGGTGGTGGCGGGTACGGTTCCTGCGTGCCCGCAGCAACCAAGAAGAAGGCCACAGCCGGACAGCTCCTCGCCGCGGCGGTCGGCGCCGTCCCCGGCGGCAGCGCCCGCCCAGGTCAGCAGGCCATGGTCGAGGCGATCGACAAGGCCATCCAGGATCGTGAGCACCTGCTGGTGCAGGCCGGCACGGGCACCGGCAAGAGTTTGGGATATCTCACCCCCGCACTGCTCGTGGAGGGGCCGGTGGTCGTCTCCACGGCCACCCTCGCGCTGCAGAATCAGCTGGTCGAGCACGACCTGCCGCGGCTGGCCACGGCGGTCGAGCCGGTGCTCGGGCGCAAGCCGACCTTCGCCGTGCTCAAGGGCCGCCATCACTACCTGTGCATGGCCAAGCTGGAGCACGTCGACGAGGAGGCGCCGACCGACACGCTCTTCGACGACGCGCCCGCGCCCAAGGCCGGCCAGTGGCTGGGCGAGGCCGGCCGGCTCGGCAAACAGGTCGTCCGGATCCGCAAGTGGTCGGAGAAGACGCAGACCGGCGACCGCGACGAGCTCGACCCGGGTGTGGACGACGCGGCCTGGCGCTCGGTCTCCATGCCGGCCCGCGACTGTGTCGGCGCGGCGCGCTGCCCCTACGGTCAGGAGTGCTTCGCCGAGGCGTCCCGGGTGCGGGCCCGTGAGGCCGACATCGTCGTCACCAACCACAGCCTGCTCGCCGTCGACATGCTGGCCGAGCGGCACATCATCCCGCCGCACAAGCTGCTCGTGGTCGACGAGGCGCACGAGCTCGCCGAGCGGGTCTCCTCGGCGTCCCAGGCCGAGCTCACGCCCGATGCGATCGAGCGGGCCGGCCGCCGCGCCCGCACCCTGATCCCGCCGGCCGCCGCCGAGGCGCTGGCCGAGGCCGCCGACGCGCTCACGCTCGGCCTGGCCGACGTGCCGGCCGGCCGGCTCACCGACGGCCTGCCCGACGCGCTGCGCCAGGCCGTCACCCTGCTGGAGACGGCGACGCGGGCCGGGCTCACCGCGATCGGCGACGTCAAGGGCGACGACCCCGATCCGGTACGGAAACAGCAGGCCAAGGCGGTTCTCGACGAACTTTCGGCGACGGCCCAGCGGCTGCTCGAGGAGGATGCGTTCGACGTCGCCTGGGTGGAGAAATCCGAGCTGGGCGCCGGTCGCCGAGCGCTCGTGGTCGCGCCGCTCTCGGTCGCCGGCACGCTGGCCCAGGCGCTCTACGAGGACCGGACGGTCGTGGCGGCCTCGGCGACGCTGACGCTCGGCGGCCGCTTCGACACCGTCGCCCGGTCTCTCGGCCTGCCGGTCTCCGGCACCGACAACGCGGGCGACAACTGGAAGTCGCTGGATGTCGGCTCCCCGTTCGACTACCCCAAGCAGGGCATTCTCTACGTTGCCGCGCACCTGCCCCGGCCCGCGGCGTCCGGGCTGCCCGAGGCTGCCGGCGCCGAGCTGCTCCGGCTGGTGGAGGCGCTCGGCGGGCGCACGCTCGGGCTCTTCTCCTCCCGCAAGGCGGCCGGTCAGGCGGCTGAGCTGCTGCGCGCCAAGACCGACCTGCCGATCCTGCTGCAGGGCGACGAGACGCTGCCGATCCTGGTCCGCAAGTTCAAGGAGCAGAAGTCGAGCTGCCTGTTCGGCGTGATGTCGCTGTGGCAGGGCGTCGACGTGCCCGGCGACGCGTGCCAGCTCGTGGTGATCGACCGGCTGCCGTTCCCGCGCCCCGACGAGCCGCTCGCCGCGGCCCGCTCGGCGGCGGTGGACGCGACCGGGGGCTCCGGCTTCGCCGCGGTCAGCGTGCCGATCGCCGCGGTCCGCCTCGCGCAGGGCGTGGGCCGGCTGATCCGGTCGACCGGCGACAAGGGCGTGGTCGCGGTCCTCGACTCCCGGCTGGAGACCGCCCGGGGTTACGGGACGTTCCTGCGCAACTCGCTGCCCCCGTTCTGGTACACGACGAATGCGGAGGTGGCGGTCGGCGCCCTGAAACGCCTGGGCGCCGCCGAGTGAAACTGCTGGCGTGCACGTTGCTGGTCGCCGCCGACGGGTCGCTGCTGCTCCAGTTGCGTGACGGGCAGGCCCCGGCCCATCCGGACGTCTGGGGCCTGCCCGGCGGCGCGATCGAGGAGGGCGAGACCCCGCTCGTGGCGGCGCTGCGCGAATTGATGGAGGAGTCGAGCCTGCGGCCGGACGGGGAGCTACGCCTCTTCGAGCGGCAGGAGCTGCCCGCCGAGGGGCGGATCAAGCATTACTTCCACGGCCGGACCAGCGCGACTCAGGCCGATGTGGTCCTGGGTGAGGGCGCCGCGATGCTGTTCGTCCCGGCCGCCGAGGTGCTCGACCGTCCGTTCACCCCGGGCAGCGCCGAGGTGATCGCCCGCTTCCTCGCCTCCCCTGAGTACCGGGGGTCCGGGTCGGCGCGGTGAGCGACCCCGCTGAGGGCGGTGGGACGGCTGTGGCCGGCGTGTCACCATGGCTGCCGTGACGGTGCCGGAGGTTGGGAACGGGCCGCCCGCGCTCGCTCCGAAGCGGCGCCGGCGGTGGCTGACGGCTGTGGTGGCCGCGTGGGTCATGGTGCTGGGGCTGATCTCGTGGTGGTCGGTCCGGAACGATCCGCCGACCGTGGCCGACCAGCAGGGCATCGAGCAGGCCATGCCGGCGCTGCGCCGAGCGGCCGGGGTGCTGCTGGGCGCGGCCGGGTCGGCCGCCTCCACGAACGTGCCGTCCCGCAACGAGATCCCCGGCCGCACGACGTCCGGCCCGCCGTGGGCCGTGCGGCTGGGGGCGGTCCGGTCGGAGAGCTGTGCGCTGACGCCTGTGCGGGCCGGGGTGGAGGCGCACCGCGAGGTCTTCCTCTACGTGCCGCAGGGGCAGGCGAAGCTCGCGCTGGAGCGGGTGGCCGCCACGCTGCCCAGCGGCTACCACGCGGACGTGATGGACCTTCGGATCGGGACGCGGCTGTCGTTCTACGCCGACGCGGGGGACTTCATCGCGATCGAGGGCGAGGCGAAGCCGGACGATCAGGTGCTGACCCTGTCGGTGGCGACCGGGTGCCGTCCGGGGACGACGGCGGGCGGCAGCGATCCGGCCGCGCCGCCCGTTCCGGCGGTGCTGGGCGAGACCGTGACCGCGCTCGGCGGGCGGCCCGATGCCGAGGTGTCGACGCAGGCGGTGGCGTGTCCCGGGGGCGGGACGGCAGCGACCTATCAGGCGGCGGCCGGGCCGGGTGGGGACGGGCCACGCGGAGTGCCGAGCGGCGTGACGCCGGTGTGGTCGCAGGCCGGCGGATGGGCGTACGCGCAGGAATCGGATTTTGTGGTTGTCGATGACAGCGGCGAGAATTTGCAGGTCAGCGTGACGACCGCCTGCCGTTAGTAGACGAGTGCCTGCGCGCCCTCGGTCATGATCTCCTCGACGAAGACCGCGGCGCCGGCGATGCGGATGCCGGGGAGGACGTCGCCCGGGCCGATGTCGCGGCGCGCGGCGCACTGGGTGCAGGCGGTGATCCGGCCGGCTTCCAGCAGCACCTCGATCAGGTCGGGCAGCGGCGCGGCGTGCGGCAGCGTGAACTCGGCGGCGCGGCCGGGCAGGGCGAACCAGGTGGACTCGCCGGTCAGCCAGAACGACACGTCGACCCCGGCTGTCGCGGCCGTGGTCGCCACGTTGAACGCCTGGTTGCAGCGTTCCGGGGCGTCGGCGCCGGCGGTGGCCTTGACGACCAGCAAACGTGCCATACCGGCCAGCATAAGATGGGCCGGTCATGGTTACGGAGATCGGGTTCGTGAGCCTGCTGGTCGCCGGTGTAGGCGCGCTGGCGGGCGGTTTCGGCTATCTGGCAATGCGTATTTCGAGGGGGCGTTGGTGAGTAACGGCGAGACGGAAAACCCATTGGGCCCGCCGCCGTGGCTGAACGCCCCGCCGGTCGACGCTTATCCCTACGAGGACACCCACGACCTGCGGGTCGGCCCTGACCTGCATCAGTCGCTGCTCGGGCTGCTGCCGTTCATCGGGTTGTGGCGGGGGCGCGGCCAGGGCGGGTTCCCGGCGGAGGAGGATTTCAACTTCGCCCAGGAGATCCGGATCAGTCACGACGGGCGGGACTTCCTGCGTTTCGAGTCGCGGGCCTGGCTGCTCGACGACGAGTCGCAGCCGCTCGGGCAGGCGCTGACCGAGTCCGGCTTCTGGCGGCCGGTGCTGGTCGACGGCCGGCCCGGTGACGAGATGGAAGCGACGATGATCCGGCCCGACGGCGTCGCCGAGCTGTACCTGGGGAAGGCTGCCGGCACGCGGCTGGAGATGGGGACGGACGCGGTGGCGTACACGTCGACCGGGCTGCACGTGACCGGCGGGCACCGGCTGTTCGGGATCGTCGAGGGCGCGCTGCTCTACGCGCACGAGATCTCGATCGACAACAGCGGGCTGACCCCGCACATGTCGGCCCGGCTCCTCCGGATCGGCGGCTAGAAACCCAGCAGGTTCAACAGGCGGGGGGTCCACGGCGAGCGCGTCCGTGGCTCCCCGTCCAGCACGATCACCTCGGCCAGGCCGCGCAGCGACGACGCGAACCAGACGGCGTCGGCCGCGGCCAGCTCCGGCAACGTGATCATCCGCTGGACCGGGCGCAGTCCGGCGGCCGGTGCCAGGGACAGCAGGTGCCCGGCGGTGATCCCGGGCAGGATGCCGGCTTCCTCCCACGGGACGGTGCCCAGCTCGTCCCCGGTGAGCCAGATGATCGACGCGGTCGGGCCCTCCAGGACGTACCCCTCGGTGGAAAGCCAGACCACGTCGTCGGCGTGATGCCGCGCCGCCCAGCGGCGAGCCGCGAAGTTGCTCGCGTAGGACAGTGACTTGGCGGCGGAGATCGACCACGGCGGGCGCCTGGAGACGGAGACGCCGAGGTCGGCGCTGAGCACCCGGATCCCGTCGCGCCGCTCGCGCAGGACCGACGACGGGATCTCGGAGACGCCGGCGTGCCGCACGTTCCGGGTGTAGACGAGCCGCAGGGCGGCGAAGTCCGCGCGCAGATCCGAGATGCCGGTAAAAACGGGTGGGGGCAGGTCGAGAAGTGCGGCTGACCGCGCCAGCCGGGCCAAATGCTCGTCGAGCAGCCAGGGGCCGGACGGCCGCAGGTGCAGCGTCTCGAACACCCCGTCGCCCATGAGGTCGGCCGGAGACACCAGGATCTGCTCGTTCATCAACGTGAAACTAGCGAACTATGCTCGTGGGGTGTCCGCCACTTCGCTTGCCGCCATGCTCCGAGAGCGCGGCCTGCGGCTCACCCCGCAGCGCCAGCTGATCCTGGAAGCGGTGCACGAGCTCGGCCATGCGACGCCCGAGTCGGTGCACAACGCGGTCCGCGAGAGGGTCGCCGGAGTCAACATCACCACGGTCTACCGGACGCTGGAGCTGCTGGAAGAGCTCGGCCTGGTCAACCACACGCACCTCTCGCACGGCTCGCCGACCTACCACGCGGCCGGTGAGGATCAGCACGTGCACCTGGTCTGCCGCTCGTGCGGGTCGATCGAGGAGATGGATCCGGCCGTGCTGCGCCCGGTCTGTGACCAGTTGCTGGCCGAGCGGGATTTCCGCGTCGATGTGGGGCACGTCTCGCTGTTCGGGGTCTGTGGCAAGTGCAAGGAGTCGGAGTGACCGTCGTCATGGTCGAGGATCTCGACCCCAGTTCCGCCGATGCCGGGGTGCCCGCGCATTTCGGTGACCCGATGAAGGAGCAGCGGCTCCTGGAGACGGCGGTCGGTCTGGTGGACCGGTCGAACCGGGACGTCATCGCCGTCCCCGGGCCGGAACGCGCGAGCTGGCTGCACACGCTGACCACCCAGCACCTGTCCGACATCTCCGCGAATCAAGGCAGTGAGCTGCTGGTTCTCTCGCCGCACGGCCATCTGGAGCAGCACGCGTTCGTCACCGAGGACGGGACGACCGCCTGGCTGGACACCGAGCCGGGCGCCGGGGCCGGGCTCCTGAAGTACCTCGAGATGATGCGGTTCTTCACACAGGTCGACCCGCGTGACGCCACGTCCGAGATCGCGGTGCTGTCGCTGGTCGGCCCGGCCGCCGCGGACCTGTTCCCCGACCTCGCCGAACCCCGGGTGGGTGCGGTGCCGGGTCCCAAGTTCGCCGCCGGGTCCGTCCCGCCCGGGGCCACCGCGGTCTATGGGGTCGAGGCTTTTGAGGGCGGCCTGGCTCGCCGCGTCCCGCACGGCGTCGACCTGCTCGTCCCGCGGGACGCGAAGACCTCGGTGATCGAGAAACTGGGGGTCCCGCGGGCCGGCCTGTGGGCGTTCGAGGCGATCCGGGTCGCGGCGCGAACCCCGCGGCTCGGTCACGAGACCGACCACAAGACGATCCCCGCCGAGGCGGATTTCCAGGCCACCGCCGTGCACCTGGACAAGGGCTGTTACCGCGGGCAGGAGACGATCGCCCGGGTCCACCACCTGGGCCGTCCGCCGCGCCGCCTGGTCCTGCTGCACCTGGACGGGATCGCCACCGACCACCCGCCGGCGCAGGGCACGCCCGTCGAGCTGGACGGGCGGGCGGTCGGCTTCGTCGGGACCGCGGTGCGGCACCACGAGCTGGGGATGATCGCGCTGGCCGTGGTCAAGCGGAACGTGGCTGACGACGCGCGGCTCATGGTGGGGGAGTCGGCGGCCGCGATCGACGCCTGAGCGGACGGTTTCGTGCGTCTTGCCGGAGGGCGGTGGCAGGATGACCGGCATGACCGGGACCTTGATCACCGTCGCCCCGACCGGCGCGGAGAGCAGCAAGGCGGACGTGCCGGCTCTGCCAGTGACCCTGGACGAGCTGGTCGCGACCGCGAAAGAGTGCGAGGCGCTCGCCGCCTCGATCATCCACGTGCACATCCGGGACGCGGAGGCCCGGCCCACCCTCGATCAGGGCCGGCTGCGCGCGACCGTGGCCGCGCTGCGTGAGTCGACCGGCCTGATCGTGCAGCTCTCCTCGGGCGGCGCGGTGACCGACCCGGAGACCGACCGTCTGGCCGTGCTCGACGCCGGGCCGGAAATGGCCTCGTGCACGATGGGCACGGTCAACTTCGGTGACGACGTGTTCATGAACCGGTGGGACTTCATCGTCGACCTGCACACCCGCATGCAGGAGCGCGGCATCGTGCCGGAGTTCGAGATCTTCGACCTCGGCCAGCTCACCACTCTGCAGCGGCTGCTCAGCAAGCACGGGCTGCCGTTCGGCGGGCACGTGCACGTCGACCTGGTGATGGGCGTGCCCGGGGGGATGCCCGGCACCGCGGCCGCACTCGTCGCCTGTGAGCGGGTGATCCGTGACCTGCCGGCCGGCACCACGTTCTCGGCGACCGGCATCGGGCGCAGCACGATCCCGGTGATCCTGGCGTCGCTGTCGGCCGGGGGCCACCTGCGGGTCGGCATGGAGGACACGATCACGTATGCGAAAGGCCGTCCCGTCGAGTCGAACATGCAGCTCGTGGCTCGTGCGGTGGCCTTCGCCCGGCTGGCCGAGCGGCCACCGCTGAGCCCGTCCCAGGCGCGCGAGCTGCTGGGGGTGCCGGCCCGATGAGCGAGCGCGTTCACTGGAATGCAACGGGGGTGGCGCGATGACCGTTGTTGCGGAGGTGACCCGCTCCGGCTTTGTCGAGAGCGTGCACCACGGCGTCGTCGCGTTCACCGACCGTCCCGGCGTCGGCGAGGTGGACAGTCCGTTCTTCCCCCGTTCCTCGAGCAAGCCGTTGCAGACCGTCGGCATGCTCCGCAGTGGCCTGGTGCCGCGCGAGGCAGCCGACCTGGCCCTGATCAGTGCCAGTCACGACGGGGAGCCGTTCCACCTGGAGCGGGTCGCCGCGATGCTGGCCGCGACCGGCCTCGGGCCGGAGGCGCTGCGCTGCCCGGCCGACCTGCCGCTGGGCGACGCCGCGCGGAATGCGTTCCTGCGCGGTGGCGGCGAGGCGGCCCCGATCCTGATGAACTGCTCCGGCAAGCACGCCGGGATGCTGGCGACCTGCGTGGCCAACGGGTGGGACCTGGAGACGTACCTCGACCCGAAGCATCCGTTGCAGGTGGCGCTCACCGAAGCGGTCAGCGACCTGGCCGGTGAGCCGATCGCGGCGGCGGGTGTGGACGGTTGTGGCGCACCGGTGCTGGCGGTCTCCCCGGCCGCCCTGGCCCGGGCTTTCCTGCGGCTGGTCGACGCCGCGCCGGGCACGCCGGAACGGCAGGTCGCGGACGCCATGCGCGCCCACCCGGAGCTGGTCGCCGGCACCGAGTCGGCCGACACCGTCCTGATGCGCGCGGTGCCCGGCCTGCTGGTCAAGCGGGGTGCGGACGGTGTGGTCGCCGCGGCCGTCCCGGGTGTCGCCGGGGTCGCGCTGAAGATCTCCGACGGCGCGGCCCGGGCGCGGGTCCCGGTGCTGCTGGAGGCGCTGCGGCGGCTGGGTGTGACGCCGCCGGTGCTGGACGAGGTCGTGCTGGGCGGCGGCCGCGTGGTCGGCGAGGTGCGAGCCGTTTTCTAGGGGTGACCCTGAGTTTCCTCCGGGTGACGCGCTTCACGCTAGCTCCTGCAAGCACTCTGCTTGCAGGAGCTAGCACCAGCGGTTAACGTCGAGTCATGGCCAACAAGGAACTGCCCCAGGACATCGGGACGTTCATCCGGGACCTGAGGCAGACCGCGAAGATCTCGCTGCGGCAGCTCGCCGACAAGGCCGGGGTGAGCAACCCCTACCTCAGCCAGATCGAGCGTGGCCTGCGCAAGCCGAGCGCCGAGGTGCTGCAGCAGATCGCCAGCGCCTTGCGTGTGTCGACGCCCGCGATGTATCTGCGGGCCGGACTGCTCGATGGCGAGGGTCAGCAGGGTGTGCTGGCGGCCATCGCGGTCGACCCGGAGCTCACGATCGCGCAGAAGCAGTCCCTGTCGCAGATCTACGAGACGTTCCGCAATGAGAACGCTCGGAACGCGCCGCCCGCGACATCCGAAGACGGTTCGCCTGACGACGGCGCGCCCCGGACCACCCCGATCGCCGAGGAGACGAAATGACCGAGCAGACCAAGACCAGGATCCCGACCCCGCTGTACGCCGCGGCCGGCGCCGGTGACCTCGCCTACCAGCAGCTGCGCAAGCTGCCGGCCGTGCTCACCGAGCTGAGCGACCGTGCCGTCGCCTCGCTGCGCACCGCCAACGTGCAGGCCGCCGAGCTGCAGAAGAAGGCCGCCGAGCAGGCCGGCGAGTTCCAGAAGAAGGCCGCCGGGGCCGACTTCGACGCGCTGCGCACCAACGCGCAGACCGCGGCCACCGCGTTCGCGCAGATCGCCCAGGAGCGGGCCGTTGCCGCGTACACCGCCCTCGTCGCCCGCGGCGAGAAGGTCGTCGGCACCGGCATCGTCGAGTCCGCCGAAGTGGTGAACGCCGACATCGAGGCGACCGAGGCGCCGAAGGCCGTCGAGGCGACCGTCGCCGAGGCCAAGGCCGTCGAGGCGGCCGAGACCACGCCGAAGCCGCGCAAGCGCGCCAAGGCTGCCCCGGCCCCGAAGCCGGCCGAGTAAACATCTCGCGTGAGACATGATCCGCGGGCCCCGGCAACGCCGGGGCCCGCGGCATAGACTTCCCGGCATGGCTCTCTCCGCGCCGCTTTTCTTCGACGATGTCCGGCACTACACCGAGCAGTTGATCCTGCTGTTCGCCCTGATCCTGGAAGTCATCGCGTTCGTCCACTGCCTGACCCAGCGCGGTGCGGCCTTCCAGGCCCTCGGAACGCTGCCCAAGGGCGCGTGGGCCGTGATCCTCGGCGTGTGCGCCATCCTGACGTTCGGCGGGCGGTCGGCGCTCGGCATCTTCGGCCTGATCGGCATCGCGGCCGCGATGATCTATCTGCTCGACGTGCGGCCCGGCCTGCGGGACATCGCCGACGGCAAGGGCTTCTGGTGATCCGGCCGGCCCGTCGCCGATCGTGAGGAAACGTTTCGGTCCGCCACCGCCCGACGGCGGGCCGCGCCTGCAGCGCGTCGACCGGACCGGCCCGCGATCCGGTCGCCCCACGCTGCCGGGCCCGGCCACCGAGCTGGTCACTCTTCCTTCGGGCGTACGGGTCGAGCAGCTGACCACCGGCACCGGCGACCCGATGACGGTCTTCGCCCACGGGCTGGCCGGGGACATTGCCGGCACCCGTCCTCTCGGCAGTGCGGTGACCGGCCGCCGGACGTTCTTCCAGTTCCGCGGGCACGGCCGTTCCGACGCCCCGCCCGGCCCATGGACCTTCGGTGACCTGGCCGCGGATCTGCGCGGCGTGGCCGACCTGGCCGGTGCGACCCGGGCCGTCGGCGTCAGCATGGGCGCGGGCGCGCTGTGCCGGCTGCTCGCCGAGACGCCGGACCGGTTCGAGAAAGTCGTCCTCTACCTCCCCACCCCGCTCGACGGGCGCCGTTCCGACGCCGCTGTCCGGCGCCTGGACCGGCTGCTCGCCTCGGTCGAGTCCGGTGAGGCCGCGATGATCGCCGACGCGGTCGAGGCGGAGTTGCCGCCGTCGGTCCGTAACAGCCCGGCCGGCTGGAGTTACCTACGTCAGCGCGTCGAGCAACTCCAGCGTGACGGCCTGGCCCCGGAACTGGCCGACCTGTGGGCTGCTCCGGCCGTGCCGGACGAGACGGCGCTCGGCGCTTTCCGCGGGCGCGCACTGGTCGTCGGCTGCCGCGACGACGAGGTCCACCCCGTTGCCTGGGCGGAACGGCTGGCCGGCCTGCTCGACGCGGACCTGCACATCTACGACCTGCCCTCGGTCCTGTGGACGAACCGCAACGACCTCCGCGATCGGGTGTCCAGCTTCCTGAACGCTTAAGTCGCTTTTGCGCCGAAACCGTAACTTTTCCCGCTCTTGAGCGATGTTCCAGCGTGCGCTTGTCCCCTAAATCCGTTTTCATCGGTGTTGTGGCGATCGGGCTACCCTTCGCTGTCGTGGTCGGCTGGGCGCTGGGCACCCCCGTCCCCAGCACCACCGCCGCAGTGGAGACCGGTGGTGCCGGCGGCAGTGACGGCCTCGGCGTAGCGCCGGGCCGGACCAGTCCGTCCACCGGAGACACCGGCCGGCCCGCCGGCGACGCCCCCGCCCCGATCGTCGTCGTCAGCAGCACCGTGATCACCAAAACGGTCACGGTGGCGGCCTCGGTGGCCCCGGCGACAGTGCCGTCGACCTCGCCGCCGCCGATCCTGAGCATGCCGCCGGTGCCCACGCCGACGCAGATCAGCGGGCCGCCGGAGCCGACCACGACGCCATCCGGAAGCGTCCCGCCGAGCACGAGCGTCGCGCCGTCCTCCAGCGCCACCCCCGGTTCCTGACCCCGACTCCACCGGTCGCTTCCCGGCGCCTCCTGGTCGGCCGCACCGAGCCGGTCGTGCCGGCCGACTCGCCGCCCGGCCGCAGCGGGCTCGTCTTGCCGGCCGGCCTCTCCGCCCGGCCTGACAACGCTGAGGCCCGGCTCGCCCGGCTGGGCCGGCGTCCAGCGTCGTCATGGACGCTCGGCAGCAACGCACAGGCCCGGCTCGGCCGGCGTCCGGCGTCGTCATGGACGCTCGATGACAACCCTCAGACCCAGCTCCTCGCTCGGTCCGAAACCGGCCGTGCATCGTAGGCGTCGACCCGGGCATGTCGGCCGGCGTCGGCAGCTGGTTCTCGACCGTAGGGGGCCCGCTGGCCCGTCGACCGGGCGGCCGCACTCGCGAGCAGCCGGTCCACGAGCGGAGCGATCAATGCGGGAACCCGCCCCGCGTACCGCGAGAAATGCGACAGCCCCCACTAAGCTCGCGGGACGTGAAGGAAGATCCGAATCGGCCGCTGACCGCCGTTCGTCAATTCGCCGCCGGGGCCGGGCTGCTCGGCCGCGGGCTCGGGCTTGTCCTGCGTAGTCCCCGGCTGCTGGGCCTGGGGCTGCTCCCGGCGTTGATCGCCGGGGTGCTCTACACGATCGGGCTGGTCGTCCTGATCCGGTTCCTGCCGGCGCTCTCCGGGAAGGTCACCTGGTTCGCCGACGACTGGTCCGGCTTCTGGCGTGACTTCGTCGAGGTGCTGGCCGGCGCCGGACTGGTCGGTCTGGCGCTCCTGCTCGGCATTCTGACCTTCACCGCGGTGACGCTGCTGATCGGCGACCCGTTCTACGAGCGGATCTCCGAGCTGGTCGAGGACCGGTTCGGCGGCGTGCCGGACGCGGTCGAGGTCGGCTTCTGGCGTTCGCTGCGCCGCAGCCTGGCCGATTCGGTGCGGCTGATCGGCCTGTCCGTGCTGGTCGGGATCCCGCTCTTCCTGCTGGGTTTCCTGCCGGTGGTCGGTCAGACGGTGATCCCGGTGCTGGCTGGCGGGGTCGGCGGCTGGCTGCTGGCGCTGGAGCTGACCGGCGTGCCGTTCCAGCGGCGCGGTCAGCGGCTGCGCCACCGCCGCGTCGCGCTCGCCACGAACGTGCCGCTCACGCTCGGCTTCGGCGTCGCCGTCTTCTGCGCGTTCCTGATCCCGCTCGGCGCGATCTTCCTGATGCCGGCCGCAATCGCCGGCGCGACCCTGCTCTCCCGCCGCGTACTCGGCAAACCGATCGAAATCACCACGGTCGCCTCGCTCTAAATCAAGATCAAAATACCGGGATTCATTGCCTGCGTTCGCTGTGGTCCCGATCGTCGCTCCCGCGGGGACCCTTCCGGGCCGAGCAGGGCGCGGGGCGCCCAGAACGCTCAGCCCGGAAGGGCGACGTCCGTGGGTGGTCCGGCTCAGAGCAACGAACCCGTCCACGTGCCACCCCGGCCGGACGGTCCCGTGCGCCGGAGCCCGCAAGCTGGGCCCGGTGTGGTTGCGGCCCTGGGTGCGTGACGGACAGCGCGAGTCGCGGCTGGGGCCGTGTTCGCGGGGTGGGCACGGTCAGCGCAAAGTCAGGAGCTTGTCGTGGATGTTGAACTGGTCGAGGGGGACATCACGGCCCAGCGGGTGGACGTGATCGTCAACGCGGCGAACTCCTCCCTGCTCGGCGGTGGTGGGGTCGACGGGGCGATCCACCGCAAGGGCGGCCCGGAGATCCTGGCCGAGACCCGGATGCTGCGCGCCTCGAAGTACGGTCGCGGCCTGCCCACCGGCCAGGCCGTGGCGACGACGGCGGGCCGGCTGCCGGCGCGCTGGGTGGTGCACACGGTCGGCCCGGTGCACAGTGCGACCGAGGACCGCTCCCCGTTGCTGCGGGCCTGCTACGAGAACGCGCTGCAGGTCGCCGACGGGCTGGGCGCGCAGACGATCGCGTTCCCGCTGATCTCGGCCGGGATCTACCGCTGGCCGGTGGACGACGCGGTCCGGCAGGCGCTGAGCGTGTTGCGCTCGGCGGAGACGGCCCACCGGCGGACGGCGTATCTGGTGCTGTTCGGCTCGGCGACCGCGGCCACCGCCCGTACCGTCGCAGGCCTTTGAATGATCAGGCGGACTCGCGGACGATGAGCTCGGTGGGGAGGACCACCGACTCCGGGATCTCGGACTCGCCGCTGATCAGCAGCAACATCTGGCGGGCCAGGGTCTGGCCGATCTCGGCTATCGGCTGCCGGACCGTGGTGAGCGGCGGGTCACTGTAGCGGCTGATGTCGAAGTCGTCGAAGCCGATCACCGCGACGTCGGACGGCACCGAACGGCCGGCTTCCCGCAGCGCCAGCAGTGCGCCGTGCGCCATCAGGTCGGAGGCGACGAAGACCGCGTCCAGCTGTGGGTCGAGGTCGAGCAGGGACCGCATCGCGGTGATCCCCGACTCGCGGGTGAAGTCGCCGGTCGCGACCGTCTCGGGCAGGCCGGCCGCGCGCAGCGTGTCCCGGTAGCCGGTGAGGCGCTCGACGCCGGCGACCATGTCCTGCGGGCCGGCGATCGTGGCGATCCGGCGCCGGCCGCCGTCGATCAGGTGGCGGACGGCGGCGGCGACCCCACCGGCGTGGTCGACGTCGACGAACGGGACCGGCGGCTCGGCCGTCATCGGCCGGCCGCTGCAGATCACCGGGATGCCGCGCCGGGCGAGCGCGCCGGGCAGCGGGTCGGCGCCGTGGATCGAGGCGAACATGACGCCGTCGACGTGACCGGCGACCGCGTAACGCTCGACGCGGTGATGACCGGCCTCGGAGCCGGTCATCATCAGCACGAGCTGCTTGTCCGCGGCTTCGAGTTCCATGCCGACGCCACGGATGATCGCCGGGAAGAACAGGTCGTCGGAGAAGACCCGGTTGGCCGTTTCCGGCAGGATCAGCGCGATCGAGTCGGTCCGCTGGGTGACCAGGCTGCGAGCGGCCTGGTTCGGCACATAGCCCAGCTCGTCGACGGCCTGGTTGACCGCCTCCCGGATGGCGACGGCGACCGTGGTGGAGCCGTTGACGACGCGGGAGACGGTCGCGCGGGACACCCCGGCACGCCGGGCCACCGCTTCCAGGGTGGGCCGCTCCCGCGTCGTCACAAATCGCTCCTTACGAAAGCCCGTTGCGCTTGATCACCTCGCGGTACCACTTCGCGCTGTCCTTGAGCACCCGCTGCTGCGTCGTGTAGTCGACGTGCACGATACCGAAGCGCTTACGGTAGCCCTCGGCCCATTCGAAGTTGTCCATCAACGACCACAGGAAGTATCCCCGCAGGTCCACACCGGCGGCCAGCGCGTCGTAGCAGGCGCGCAGGTGGCCGTCGACGTAGTCGATGCGGCGCTGGTCGGGAACGGTGCCGTCGGCGTCCGGGCCCTCCGGGAACGCGGCGCCGTTCTCGGTGATCATCAGCGCGGTGCCCGGGTAGTCCTTGTGGATGCGGGTCAGCAGCCGGGTCAGGGCGCCCGGCTCGATCGGCCAGTTCATGTCGGTGACCGGGCCGACCGGCGGGCGGAACGCGATGCCCTCGCTGCCCGGGTACGACTTGTCGCCGGGCGCACCGGGCTTGGCCGACACGTACGCCGGGTTGTAGAAGTTGATCCCCAGCACGTCGATCGGCTGGTTGATGATCGCCAGGTCTCCGTCCTTGAGCCAGGACAGGTCGGTCAGCCGGGCGATGTGCTGCAGCACGTCGGCCGGGTATTCGCCGCGCAGCAGCGGGTCGAAGAAGATCCGGTTGGCCAGACCGTCGATCAGCCAGGCGGCGTCCCGGTCGGCCGCGTTGTCCGGGTCCACCGGGTAGACCTCGCACGGGTTCAGCGTGATGCTGATCCGCTGGGCGCCGGCCGCCCGCAGCGCCTGCGCGGCCAGGCCGTGGCCGAGGTTCAGGTGGTGGACGGCGGCCAGCGCCTTCGCCGGGTCCTGCACGCCGGGGGCGTGGATGCCGGAGCCGTAACCCAGGTAGGCCGAGCACCACGGCTCGTTCAGCGTGGTCCAGGTGCCGACCCGGTCGCCGAGCTTGCGGTAGATGATCTGCGCGTACTCCCCGAAGGCCTCGGCGGTCTCGCGGTTGGCCCAGCCGCCGCGGTCCTCCAGGGTCTGCGGAAGGTCCCAGTGATAGAGCGTGACGACCGGGTCGATGCCCTTGCCGAGCAGCTCGTCGGTGAGCCGGTCGTAGAAGTCGAGGCCCTTGGGGTTGATCGGGCCGGTGCCGTCCGGCTGGATGCGCGGCCAGGCGACCGAGAACCGGTACGACGCCAGGCCGAGGTCGGCCATCAGCGCCACGTCGTCGACGTACCGGTGGTAGTGATCGCACGCGATGTCGCCGGTGTGACCCCGGTAGACCTTTCCCGGCGTACGGCTGAAGGTGTCCCAGATGGACGGGCCGCGACCGTCCTCCCGCGCCGCGCCCTCGATCTGGTAAGAGGCCGTGGCCGCGCCCCAGACGAAGCCGTCGGGGAAGGTGATCCCCGCACGCGCCGGCTGCGCCGACGTGGACGTGACGGTTGCCGTCATGTCTTCACCGCTTCCTTGTTCCGCATGATCAGTCCGCTCAACTTAACCGGTTCATCTTACGAGATGAAGCCGTCACGGCGGCGTGATCTGCCGGAAGCACGCTCACTCGCCCCCTCCTCACCGGTTCCCAGGCGATTCGCCGCGGAGCGAAGCGGAGCAAACAGGCTCAGTCACCCGGTTCGCAGGGCCTGGAAGAGGCGGGGGTCGCCGCTGATGACCAATTGATCGGGACGCTTACGGCCCATCAGGGCGAGCTGCAGGTCGCTCGTCGTGCCCATCGCCTTGGCCCGGGCGTGGTGATCGTCGGTGTCCAGGATCGTCCCGGTGTCCAGCAGCGCGATCCCCGCCCCGCGCAGCCGGACGAACCATTCCTGCTCGGCGTCCGTCCCGACGAGGTGCACCACGCCGTGCAGGTCGGTCGGACCCTGCCGCCGCCCGGCCGGCAGCCAGGTGTCGAGGATCTCGGCGACCCCGTCGGTGGCGAGTTTCGTCTCGATCGGGGTGGGGCGCCCGGCCGCGGCCTCGGCGTCCCACCGGTGCACGGAGATCTCGTGGGCGATCCGCCGGTCCCAGAAGACGGCGCGTTTCGGCTGCGGTGCCCAGTTCCACGCCGGGTAGTCCGGGTCGAGCGCCTCCAGGGTCTCGATCATCCCGGTCAGCTCGCGGCGCAGCTGGTCGAGCGCCTCCGCCCACTCCGGGCGGGTGGCCGGCTCCGGGTCGGGGCCGGGTCGCTCGGTCACCCCGCGGGCGACCGTGGCGCGGACCCGGCGCAGCGTGTCGAGCAGGTGGAAGGTGAGGTCGGCGGTGGTCCAGCCGGGGACCTGCGGGACCGGCGCGTCCGGCCCGGTCTCGGACACGGCCTCCCACAGGGCCGGGCCGTCGGCACGTAGCGCCGCCAGCCAGAAGTCCTTCGTCGCGTGCAACCTGTTCATCGCAGTCTCCCGCTCGGCCGGACCGCCGGTTTCATCACTTCCGCCTAGTGAGCTTAGGGTGAACGGCGTGCCCGACGCATTCGCCGACCAGCAGACCGACACTTCCCGCACCTTGGCGGCTTACACGACGCTACGCCTCGGTGGGCCGGCCGGCACGGTGACCACCGCTGTCGACACGGGCGAGGCCATTGCCGCGGTGCTCGACGCCACGGCCGAGGGACGTCCGCTGCTCGTCCTGGCCGGCGGCAGCAACGTCGTGATCGGCGACCCCGGCTTCGACGGCGAGGTGCTGGTGCTGCGCAACCGCGGGATCGAGGTCGTCCGCGAGAGCGACCACGACGTCGTGGTCCGGGTCGCGGCCGGTGAGGTCTGGGACGACTTCGTGGCGTACACGGTGGAACGCTCTTTCTCCGGCGTCGAGTGCCTGTCCGGCATTCCGGGCTCGGCCGGCGCCACCCCGATCCAGAACGTGGGGGCCTACGGTTCCGAGGTCGCGCAGACGATCGTGGCCGTGCACGCTTACGACCGGATCGACGACGCGCAGTTGGAGATGACGCCGGAGCAGTGCCGTTTCGCGTACCGGTCCAGCGTGTTCAAGCACAACGACCGTTACCTGGTCACTGCGGTCGACTTCCGGCTCACCAAGGAAAATCTCTCGGTCCCGATCCGGTACGCCGAACTGGCGCGCCACCTCGGTGTCGAGCCGGGCGACCGGGTGACTCTCGAGTCGGCGCGCGAGACCGTGCTCAAACTGCGCGCCGGCAAGGGCATGGTGCTCGACCCGGAGGACCGGGACACCTGGTCGGTGGGCTCGTTCTTCACCAACCCGGTCGTTCCGGCCGAGTTCTTCGCCGAGTTGACCGCGACCCGGGGCGAGATCCCGAACTGGCCGGCCGCCGACGGCACGGTGAAGATCCCGGCGGCATGGCTGATCGAGCAGGCCGGCTTCCCGAAGGGGTTCGCGGGGGAGGGCGTCGCCATCTCGACCAAGCACACGCTGGCGCTGACCAACCGTGGCGGCGGGAGCACCGAGGCGTTGCTGGCGCTGGCGCGGACCATCCGGGACGGGGTGCGTGACCGCTTCGGTGTCGAACTGCACCCCGAGCCCGTACTGGTCAATTGCGCTCTTTGATCGTCTAACGCCAGCCGAAGGTCTGCGTGTAGTACGGAGTGCCGTCGGCGGCGTAGACGATGGCCGCGCCCATCTTGCGCGCGCCGCAGTTCAGGATGTTGGCCCGATGCCCGGGGCTGGCCATCCAGGCTTTCATCACCTCGGCCGCGGTCGGGTAGCCCCAGGCGATGTTCTCGCCGGCCGGTGCGCGGTAACCGGCCCGCTCGGCGCGCATCGCGAAGGTCGAGCCGTCGCGCCAGACGTGACTGAACAGCCGGGTCCGAGCCATGTAGTAGCTCTGTGCGGCGGAGGCCACGATCAGCTCCCGGTCGACGCCGAGCTTCGGGCAGCCGTTCGCCACGCGTTCCCGGTTGGTCAGGCGGATGACCTGGCGCATCAGTTTGCGGGCGCGGGCCTTCTGCGGGTCCGGGGTGGCCGCGCCGGCCGGGGCCGCGGCGACGTCCGGGGTGATCGGCGTCGTGGGGCCGGCTGTCTCCCTCGCGGGAGTGGGTGACGACGCCGGGGTGGGCTGACCCGGCGGGCGGGGTGGAACCACCGGGCCCTGGGCGCTGACCGCGTGCGGCAGTGCGAACAGCGCGACGGGCAGGGCGAGCAGAACGGGCGCGGCCGCGATTACCGTCGCGCGGCGTACCACCTTGTCGAACACGGGTTCCTCCCGGATCCGTCTGGACGCGAATCGTCCACCAGGGATATCCGACCCCGTACTTCGTCCCTTGTCACATCTTTCGCGGAATGGCGGAAATGTCGTACTGGAAATGAAATCCTGAGGGGATGGGCGATCCGGCGACGGTTCGCTGAGCGTGTGCGCTCTTCGAAGACCGGGCCGTGTGCAGGACCTTTGCCCGCTAAACTGTCACTGTCCGTAAATAGGCGGTGACATCACGCTATGGTGTCTTTGCGCCTTTGAATATCCCCGTCCGCAGTCGTGCGGGCGGTGCCAGGCAAGACACCGAATTCCGGCGTTCCAGCGCCCGGGGTTCGGCCGTGCCCGAAAACGGGCGCGAGCGCGGGTTGGGGGCAGGGTGAACACACGATGAGTCGCCTACTCGTGGTCGAGGACGACCCGGACATCGCACTCGCCCTGCGGCTGTTGTTCAGCCGCGCCGGGTACGAGGTGGCCCATGCCGCGGACGGCCGTTCCGGCCTGAAGGAGGCCTACGCCGAGCATCCCGATCTGGTGGTGCTGGACGTCGGCCTTCCCGAGATGGACGGGTGGCAGGTGCTGGAGCGCCTGCGCGACGTCTCCGACGTGCCGGTGCTGGTGCTGACCGCGCACGGCCAGGAGGCGGAGAAGGTGCGTGGCCTGCGCGGCGGCGCCGACGACTACCTGACCAAGCCGTTCGCCAACAACGAACTGCTGGCGCGGGTCGAAGCGTTGCTGCGGCGCTCGTCGAGCGGGCAGAACAGCTGGGCCAGCCAGATCTACGACGACGGCCTGGTGCATCTGGACCCGACCAAGCGCCGGGTCTATGTCAAGGGCGAGGAGAAGCGGCTCACGCCGACCGAATTCCGCCTGCTCAACGCGTTGGTGCGACATGCCGGCGCGGTGCTCTCGCCGAACCAGCTGCTGACCCAGGCGTGGGACGACCCGACCGGCATCGGTCAGGAACGGGTGAAGTTCGCGGTGCTGCGGCTGCGGCGCAAGCTCGGCTGGTCCGACCCGGACGAATCGCCCATCGAGTCGGTTCGCGGGTTCGGTTACCGGTACCGCCGTCCGGGCGGAGAAGCCTGATCTTTTCTCCGGGACACCCGACAGACAAGGCGTATCGGGCGAGTGTTCTCAGTTGGCGCGTGCAGGGGTCGATGAGGGCTGTGAAGCCGAGCAGGAGGAGTTGACGTGGAAGACCTTGGCGAGATCGTCGGCGAATTCCTGATGGAGTCCCACGAGAACCTGGACCAGATCGACCGGGATCTCGTGAGCCTTGAGCAGGAACCGGACTCGCGTGATTTGATCTCCCGCATCTTCCGGGCGATCCACACGATCAAGGGCACGAGCGGGTTCCTGGCGTTCTCCCGGCTGGAGAAGCTGGCGCACGCGGGTGAGTCGCTGTTGTCCCGGCTCCGGGACGGCGTTCAGCCGGTGACCCCGGAGACCATCACCGTGCTGCTGCTCTGCATCGACGGCGTCCGGTCGCTGCTCTCCTCCATCGAGGAGAAGGGCACCGAGGACGAGGTCGACGTCGACAGCATGATCGTCCGGATCAAGGCGCAGATGGACGCGCCCGCCGACGCCGCCGCGGCCCCGGCGGCCCCGGCGGCCGCGCCGGCCGCGGCTGAGGGCGAGACGCCGGTGACGGTCGAGGAGGCGCCCGCCGCCACCCGCCCGGCGCCCGAGCCGATCGCCGAGCAGCGGCAGCCGATCGGCCAGATCCTGGTCGACTCCGGCGCCGCCCAGCCCGCCGACGTCAGCTCGGCGCTGCAGCAGCAGATCGAGGGCGACGAGCGCAAGCTCGGCACGATCCTGCTGGACGAGGGGAAGACCCAGCCGGCCGCGGTCAACGAGGCCCTGCAGTCCCAGGCCCCGAAGCGCAGCATCGCCGACAGCGCGATCCGCGTCGACGTCGACCTGCTGGACACGCTGATGAACATGGTCGGCGAGCTGGTGCTGGCCCGTAACCAGCTGGTCCGCGGCGTGATGGAGATCGGCGACTCCGGGCTGGTACGCAGCGCGCAGCGGCTCGGCATGATCACCAGTGAGCTGCAAGAGGGCATCATGAAGACCCGGATGCAGCCCATCGAGCACATCTGGTCCAAGCTGCCCCGAGTCGTCCGGGACCTGAGCAACTCGCTCGGCAAACAGGTCCAGCTGGTGATGGAGGGCAAGGAGACCGAGCTCGACCGGAGCCTGCTGGAGGCGGTCAAGGACCCGCTGACCCACCTGGTCCGCAATGCGGTCGACCACGGCATCGAGGACCCGGAGCGGCGCACTGCCGCCGGCAAGGGCCCCGAGGGCACGCTGACCTTGCGCGCGTACCACGAGGGCGGGCACGTCGCGGTCGAGGTCGCCGATGACGGCGCCGGCCTGAACGTGGAGCGGATCGCGCAGAAGGCCGTGGAGAACGGGCTGCTCCGACCGGAGCAGGTCCCCAACATGGACAAGCGCGACATCATGGCGATGGTCTTCCAGCCCGGCTTCTCCACCGCGGCCAAGGTCACCAACGTCTCCGGCCGCGGCGTCGGCATGGACGTGGTGAAGACCAACATCGAGAACATCGGCGGCGCGGTCAGCGTCGACTCCACCCCGGGCGAGGGCACGGTCTGGCGGCTCACCATCCCGCTGACGCTGGCCATCATCCAGGCGCTCACCGTCGACTGCGGCGACCAGCGGTACGTGGTCCCCCAGGTCGCGGTGCTGGAACTGGTCTTCGTCGACGGCAAGTCGACCAAGGTGGAGTACGCCTCCGGGGCGCCCGTCTACCGCCTGCGCGGCAAGCTGCTCCCGCTGGTGCGGCTGGACCGGGCGCTCGGCTTCGAGGTCGGTGGCGACCAGGGCGTCTACATCATGGTGCTGCAGGCCGACGGCCGGCGGTTCGGCCTGGTCGTGGACCGGGTGCTGAACACCGAGGAGGTCGTCGTCAAGGCGCTCAACTCACGGCTCAAGGACATCGGCATGTACGCCGGAGCCACCATCCTCGGCGACGGCAAGGTCGGCCTGATCCTGGACGTGTCGTCGCTGGCCCGCCGGTCGCACCTGGCCGTGGACTCCGAGCGGGAGAACGTCGTCGAGAAGCGTACGCAGGGCGGCGGTGGCACCGAGCGTCTGCTGGTCACCGCGGTCGGCGAGCGTCGCGTGGCGATCCCGCTGGACACCGTCACCCGGCTCGAGGAGTTCCCGCGGGACCGGCTCGAACACGCCGGATCGCGCGAGGTGGTCCAGTACCGCGGGCAGATCCTGCCGCTGGTGCGGCTGTCGCACCTGCTCGGGGCGTACGGCGAGGAGCCGGAAGGGGAGACCGTTTCGGTGGTCGTCTACAGCGAGGGCGGTCGCAGCGTGGCACTGGTGGTGGACCGGATCGTGGACATCGCGGAGAACTCGACGACGGCCCGGCGGGACGCCGACGAGGACGGCCTGGTCGGCACCGCGGTGATCCAGCAGCGGGTGACCGAGCTGCTCGACGTACGCCGGGCGATCCTCGCCGCCGACCCGAACTTCTACACCGAGGCCGGCGACGAGATGCTGGTGGAGGTCTGACATGGCGAGTCGCCAGTTCGCCACCTTCGAGGTGGACGGCCAGCTCTTCGGCGTCGAGGTGCACACGGTGCAGGAGGTGCTCTCGTACAACGAGTACACCCCGGTGCCGCTGGCCCCGTCGGCCGTCGGTGGCCTGTTCAACCTGCGCGGTCAGGTGATCGCGGCGGTCGACCTGCGGGTCCAGCTGGGGCTGAACCGCAAGTCCCTGCAGGGCCCGGTGATGAACGTGATCCTGCGGGGCGACGGAGAACCGGTGAGCTTGCTGGTGGACAAGATCGGTGAAGTGGTGGACCTGGACGAGGAGACCTTCGAACCGCCGCCGGACACCCTCAGCGGCCCCACCCGGGAGCTGGTGGTGGGCACGTTCAAGCTGGACGGACGGCTGATGCTCGCCCTCGACGTCAATCAGGCGGTCGACACGTACCGCGCCACGATCTGATGTACAGCCTGGTCAGCGCCCCCGTTCTGGGCTTCGACCTGACCCGCCTCACGGGTGGGTCGGCGGCGGCCGAGGTGCTGCTGCGCGCCCTGCGCCTGCAGCGCGACGACCTGCCCGTGCTCGCCGAGCGGCTCCCGGACGAGGGCATCCGGGGCCCGCTCTGGGTCGAGGTGGAGAGCGCCGCGCGCCGGATGCCCAACCTCAAGGGCATGTCGAAGGACGACCCGGCGGGCAACCTGGCCCTGGTCGAGCGTGCGCCGATCGGCTCGGTCGACTCGCTGCTCACCTGCCTGCGGTACGACGTCATGTCGTGGACCTGGGAGGGCACCGGCCGGGACGCCCGGCAGACCGAGGAAGCGGCCGCCGCGACCGCGCTGCTCTGCGACGCGGCGGTGGCCAGCTACCTGCGGGAGGTGCTCGACGACGACACCCGGCGCCGGCTCGGGGCCGGCTGGGTGGCGGCCGTGAAGAAGCTGCCGACGGGCGCGCCGATCGACCTCGGCCCGCACCACTACACCGTCTCCGCCCTGCTCGATCGGTTGCGCACGCTGCGACCGGAGGATCGGGAACGTGTCGCGACGGCGGCCGACGACGCCCGGCGCAACACCGCCGGATGGTCGCCCGCCGTGCACTCGGCGTCCTGGGCGGCGTACCTCTCGGATCGGGTCCGGACCGCGGCCGCGGCGCAGATGCTGCTGGTGCAAGCGGTGGACACGGCCGGAATCTCGCTGGCCGATCGGGCCGGCGGGGTCTGGAACATGCTCAGCGGCGCCGTTCAGGCGCTGGTCGTCCGCGATCTGCTGGACACCGCAACGGCGCACCGGCTGCTCGCACCGGTCGTCGCGGCGCTCGGTCCGGCCTGGCTCGGTTGAAGGGAGTGGTCGAATGATCTCGGTTCTCGTCGTCGACGATTCCGTGGTGGTCCGTCGTCTGATCGTCGACGCTCTCGGGGAAGCGCCGGGCATCCAGGTGGTCGGCACCGCGGCGAACGGTCTGCTCGCGCAGGCCAAGATCGACCAGCTCAAGCCCGACGTGATCACCATGGACATCGAGATGCCCGAGATGGATGGCATCGAAGCCGTTCGTGAGCTGCGGAAACGTCATACGCAGCTACCGGTGATCATGTTCAGCACGCTGTCCGCGGCCGGTGCCACCGCCACCCTGGAGGCACTCTCCGCGGGGGCGACCGACTACGTCACCAAACCCAGCAACGTGGGCTCGGTGAAGGAGTCCATCGCGGCGGTGCGCGAGCAGCTCGTGCCGAAGATCCAGGCGCTCGGCGGCCGCCGCCGCCCGCCGCCCGCCGCCCCACCTCGTGGTCCCGCTCCGGCGGCCGGCGCCCGTCCCGGCGCCGCGCCCGCCCGCCCCGGCCTGCCCCCGGCCAGTGCCGCCCGCCCGGGTGCCGGTGGTCCGCCGCCCGCGGGTGGCCGCCCGGCTGCTCCCCGTCGCGCGCCGGGCGGCCGGATCGACATCCTGGCGATCGGCTCCTCCACCGGTGGCCCGGACGCACTGACCAAGGTGCTGCTCGGCCTGCCGGCTGACCTGCCGGTGCCGGTGGTGATCACCCAGCACATGCCGCCGGTCTTCACCAAGATGTTCGCCGAGCGGCTGGACCGCGCCACTCCGCTGAAGGTGGTCGAGGCCGGCGACGGCATGGAGCTCACGGCCGGCACCGTCTACATCGCCCCGGGCGACCGGCACCTGGTCTTCAACCGCAAGGGCACGGCGACGCTGACCCAGCTCAGCAACGCCCCGCAAGAGAACTCGTGCCGGCCCGCCGTGGATGTGATGTTCCGGTCGGTGGCGGCGCTGTACGGCGGAACCGCCTTCGCCGCAATTCTTACTGGAATGGGACAAGACGGACGGGGTGGTGCGAAAGTGCTACGCGACGCGGGCTGCGAGATTCTGGCCCAGGACGAGGCGAGTTCGGTGGTCTGGGGCATGCCCGGCGCCGTGGTCGGCGCGGGACTGGCGGACGAGGTGCTGCCCCTGGACCGGATCTCGGCCGCCCTGCTGAACCGGGTCCGGGTGGGCCGCTCCGCGGCGGTGGCGCGATGACCCTTTCCCAGGCCGAGTTCACGTTCGTCGCGAACCTGGTGCGGCGCGAGGCGTCGATCGTGCTGGCCCCCGGCAAGGAGTACCTGGTCGAGGCCCGGCTGATCCCGGTCGCCCGGGCGGTCGGGTCGCCCAACGTCAACGAGTTCATCGGGGACCTGCAGAAGCGCCCGAACCCGCAGCACCAGCGCAAGATCATCGACGCGCTGACCACGAACGAGACGTCCTTCTTCCGCGACCGGGAGCCGTTCGCCGCGCTCACCGACGTGGTGCTGCCCGAGCTGATCAAGTCGCGGGCCAGCGTGCGGAAACTGCGGTTCTGGTCGGCGGCCAGCTCCAGCGGCCAGGAGGCGTACAGCCTGGCCATCACGTTGCAGGAGTCGCTGCCGGCCGGCTGGTCCTTCGAGATCCAGGGCACCGACATCTCCACCGCGATGGTCGAGCGGGCCGAGAAGGCCGAGTACAGCCAGGTCGAGGTCAACCGGGGACTGCCCGCCACCCAGTTGGTCCAGTACTTCGAGCGGGCGGGCGCGCACTGGCGAATCATCCCGGCGCTGCGCCGGAACGTCTCGTTCAAGCACATGAGCCTGACCGCGCCGTTCCCGCCGATGCAGCCGTTCGACGTGATCTTCCTGCGCAACGTGCTGATCTATTTCGACGTCGCGACCAAGCGGCAGGTGCTGCAGAACGCCGCCAAGATCCTGCGCCCCGACGGCTGGCTGTTCCTGGGAGCGGCCGAGACGACGATCGGGATCGACGACAACTACGAGCGGGTGGCCGCCGGCCGCACCTCCGCGTACCGAATCCGTAGCGCGGTGCCCGCGGGCGCCGGGAGAAGGGGATGACGCCGATGCGCGCCATGGTGATCGACGACTCGCGCGCGATGCGCATGATCCTCAAGCGCATCGTCACGAAGCTCAGCTTCGAGGCGGTGGAGGCCGGCGACGGCAAGGAAGCGCTCGACCTGCTCGCTGACATGACCGAGGTGCCGGAACTGGCCCTCATCGACTGGAACATGCCCAACATGAACGGGCTCGAGTTCGTCGTGAAGGTACGAGCCGATCCACGGCTGCGGGAGATGACCCTGGTGATGGTCACCACCGAGAGCGAACAGAGCCAGATCGTCCGGGCGCTCGCCGCGGGCGCCCACGAATATGTGATCAAGCCCTTCACCGAGGGCGCCATGATCGAGAAGCTGGCCCTGCTGGGCCTCGTGCCGACCGGAGCGAACTCATGAGTGTCGAAGTCGAGGTGGACGAGAACGACCTCGCTGAGATGGTGGAACAGGTCTGGGAGTCGTACCTGGACCCGGAGGGCGTGAGCCCCCTGATGCAGACGTACGACGAGAACCAGCCGTCCGAGGTGCACTCCTCCGTCTCCATCACCGGATCCTGGACCGGACATGTCGTGTACGCGTCCTCCCGGGCCGCCGCCCAGCGCGCCGCGGCCGCCTTCCTGGCCATGGAGCTGGACGAGGTGAGTGAGGAGGACATCTCCGACACGCTCGGTGAGCTGGCGAACATCGTCGGCGGCAACGTGAAGGCGATGCTTCCGCCGGGGGCGCAGTTGTCGCTCCCGCAGGTAGTGCTCGCGCCGGAGAGTTCGGCGCGTTATCCGAACACCGAACGCATCAGCGGCGTCTATGGACTCTGGGAAGGCGAGCCGGTGTCCATCTCGATGTGGCAGAGCAACAGCGACACGAAGGAGGAGGGTGCATGAAGATCCTCATCGCCGATGACAGCCGGGTGATGCGGCAGATCGTCGTCCGTACCCTGCGGCAGGCCGGGTTCGGCGACCATGACCTGGTCGAGGCAGCCGATGGTCAGGAGGCGTTCGACAAGACCACGGCGGAACGCCCGGATCTGGTCATCTCCGACTGGAACATGCCCGGGATGACCGGGATCGAGGTGTTGCGGCAGCTCCGGGCCGCCGGCAACAACGTCAAGTTCGGTTTCGTCACCTCCGAGTGCACGCCCGAGATGAAGACGGCCGCCGAAGCCTCAGGTTCGGCCTTCTTCATCGTCAAACCGTTCACCGCTGAGCGATTCGACGAAGTCTTCGCTCCTATTTTGGGATGATTGCGACATGTCAGACGTCTCGGTTCTTCCCGGCTCTCTAGCCGTACGCAACCTGTTCGAGGACCTTCTGGGTCGTGAGGTCACCGTCAGCCCCGGCGACCCGCTCAGCGCGGACGAGATTCGGACCGCCACGGTCGCGATCTTCACCGACGCCGGCCAGAAGATCTACGCGGCCATGGGTCTGCAGTTGAGCCTGGCGGCCAACGCCGGCGCCGCGCTCGGTCTGCTGCCGGCCGGTGCCGCCGAGGACAGCATCGACGAGAAGCAGCTCTTCCCGAACCTGGCGGAGAACGTCTTCGAGTTGTGCAACATCTTCACCAGCCTCCTCAACAAGGAGGGCGCGCCGCACGTCAAGCTCTACCAGGTGATCTACCCGGGGATGGAGCTGCCGGGCGACGCCCGCGCCGTGCTGCTCGCGCTGGGCCGCCGGCTGGACCTGATGTGTGAGGTCAGCCGGTACGGCAAGGGCAAGCTCAGCCTCTCGCTGGCGCCCTGAGGCCGCGCCGGGTGCGCGGAACCTTTGAAAATCTCCTGTAGCGGGCCCACCTTGCCGGTGGGCCCGCACTTTTTTGCCCCTAAGCAAAACCTCAACCGCGCCGAAGATGGTGTTGAGCTTGCCAAGGGACAGGAGAAGTCAATGACCTCGCCGACCTCGGGAATCGGTCCGACCGGTTCCGACGCCGTAAAGGCAGCCGCCGCCGCTGCAGCCGACGCCGCCCAGAAGGCCAAGGACAAGAACCTGGGCGACAAGGACACCTTCATGAAGCTGTTGGTGGCCCAGCTCAAGTACCAGGACCCGTCGAAGCCGGCCGACTCGACCCAGTTCCTCGCCCAGACCGCGCAGTTCACGCAGGTCGAGAAGCTGGAAGACATGATCGGCATGATGAAGGGCCAGCGCATGACGAGCGCGGCCCAGCTGGTCGGCAAGACGGTGTCGTACCAGGACTCGCTCGGTCAGATCCAGACCGGCGTGGTGTCCGCGGCAAAGCTCAACGGGGACAGCGAACCGATGCTCAAGGTCGGTAACACGGATGTAGAGCTGTCCAAGGTCACGGAGATTCAGCAGACCGCCTGATAAGACCGCCCCTTTCGTCAATCCGCTCCTCGATTCCTAAGGACGATCTTTAATGCTGCGCTCTCTTTACTCCGGCATCAGTGGCCTGCACGCGCACCAGCAGATGATCGACGTCACCGGTAACAACATCGCGAACGTCAACACGGTGGGTTACAAGACGCAGTCGGTCGAGTTCCAGGACACCCTGAGCCAGATGGTCGGTGCGGCCGGTTCGCCGCAGGGCGGCATGGGCGGTACGAACCCGTCCCAGGTCGGCCTCGGTGTCCGGGTATCCGGCATCAACTCCAACTTCAGCCAGGGTTCGGCGCAGACCACCGGCAAGTCCGGCGACATGATGGTCCAGGGCGACGGCTTCTTCATCACCCGCCAGGGCAACGAGCAGATGTACACCCGGGCCGGCTCGTTCAGCTTCGACGCGAACGGCACGCTGGTCACCTCGACCGGTCAGCCGGTGCAGGGCTGGACCGCGGTGGACGGCAAGGTCAACGCGGGTGGCCAGCCCGGTGACATCAAGATGCCGCTGGGCGCGACGATCCCGCCGGCGGCGACCACCACCATCACCCTCAAGGGCAACCTGACCAGCGATTACCCGGAGAACAAGCTGGCCACCGAGGACGTCGTGTCGCTCCCCGTCAAGGTGTTCGACAAGGACGGCGCCACGCACACGGTGACCGCCAAGTTCACCCGGACCATCGACCCGAACCGGGCCACCGGCGACACCCCGGACACCACCTGGGACATCGCCCTCTACGACCAGGACGGGAACGCCATCTCCGGCGCCATCGGCGAGATCGACCTGACCAGCGGCAAGGCGATCGTCAGCGCCACCGACACGCCGGCGACCGGCGAGCTGGACAAGGACGGCAACATGAAGATCGGCGACTACCAGGTCAACATGGCCGACCTGACCATGTACTCGGGGCAGTCCGACGCCCGGGTCTTCAACACCGACGGCCAGACGGCCGGCGCGCTGACCTCGCTGGCGTACACCGTCTCGGACACCGGTGAGATCACCGGCGTCTACAGCAACGGCCTGAAGCAGACGCTCGGCCAGGTCGCGATGGCCACCTTCAAGAACCCCGAGGGCCTGGAGAAGGTCGGCAACTCGACGTACCGCAGCACCGTGAACTCCGGTTACGCCCAGGTGGGCCAGCCGGCCAGCGCCGGCATGGGCCAGGTCATCAGCGGCGCGCTGGAGATGTCGAACGTCGACCTCGCCCAGGAGTTCACCAACCTGGTCGTGGCCCAGCGGGGCTTCCAGGCGAACTCCAAGATCATCACCACCTCGGACGAGATCCTCCAGGAGCTCGTCAGCATGAAGCGGTAGGCGTAGCAGCAGTCTCTCGGCCGGCGGCCGGGGCAGGTACACACGTGCCTGTCCCGGCCGCCGTCGCTTTGTCGGTATATGTGCCGGGAGCGCCGAAAAAACTGGCGCAGCTCGCACCCGAACAGCGACCGGCTCGATCTCATCGGCAACCGAGAACGAGCCGAAGTACATGGCGTAGGGCCACGGAGGGCCAGACACCAGCCAGACAAACCAAGGACGGAAACAGTCTTGATCCTCGTAACTCGAATCAACGGTGCTGTGTTCGCGCTGAACCCGGACCTGGTCGAGCGTGTGGACTGCACGCCGGACACGGTCGTCACCCTGGTGGACGGCACCAAGTACGTCATCTCTGAATCAGTGCCCGAATTCATCGACTCGGTACGTCACTACCGCGCCTCGCTGATCGCCCAGGCGAGTCGCATGGAGCCTGCGCCCGCGGCTGCCGCCCTCTCTTCATCAGACGACGACGACCTCGACGCCAAGGTGCTCCCGCTGCACCGGAAGGACCGCTGACATGGACATCTCAACGATCGTTGGAGTTCTCGCCGGACTGGTGATCGTCTTCACCGTCCAGATCCTGGAAGGCGGTTCGCCGTCCTCCATCCTCCTGATCCCGTCGATGTTGCTGGTCTTCGGTGGCGCCTTCGCCGCCGCCATGGCCGGCGGTGTCCTGAAGGACGCGACCGGCTTCGTCGGTGTGCTGAAGAAGGCCTTCACCGCCAAGGTGACGCCGCCGACCCAGCTGCTCGACAACGTCGTGAAGCTGGCCGAGCGCGCCCGCCGCGAGGGTCTGCTGGCCCTCGAGGACGCGGTCAAGACGGTCGAGCACCCGTTCCTCAAGCGCGGTCTGCAGCTGGCGATCGACGGCACCGACCCGGACGAGCTGCACGACATCCTGCACGCCGAGGTCGCCGCGAAGAAGAAGGCCGACAACGCGGCCAAGAAGTTCTTCGAGAACATGGGCGGCTACGCCCCGACGATCGGCATCATCGGCACGGTCATGGGTCTGGTGCACGTGCTGGAGAACCTCGACAAGCCCGAGACCCTGGGCCACTCGATCTCCGCCGCGTTCGTCGCCACCCTGTGGGGCGTGCTCAGCGCGAACATCATCTGGCTCCCGATGGCGGCTCGTCTGACCCGGCTCTCCGCGGTCGAGGCCGAGGAGATGGAACTCGTGATCGACGGTGTCCTGGCGATCCAGGCCGGCTCCAACCCGCGTCTGGTCGCCCAGAAGCTGCGGAGCCTGCTCCCGCCGGACGAGATGAAGAAGGCTGAGGCTGCGGCCTCCTCGAAGAAGGCGGCCTGATCTACATGAGCTCTGGTGGCGGGGGCGCCAAGCGCAAGAAGAAGGGCCATGAGGAGCACGAGGAGCACGTCAATCACGAGCGCTGGCTCGTGTCGTACGCCGACATGCTCACGCTGCTGTTCGTCCTCTTCGTTGTTCTCTTCTCGATGAGTGACATCAACCAGAAGAAGTTCGCACAGCTCGCTCAGGGCCTGTCCGCGAGCTTCGGTTCCAAGAGCGCCGCGTTCACGGGCAACTACGCCCCGCTGGACGGCGCCTCGAACAACGCGCAGATCGTGCAGATCGACCCGGGCGCCAACCCGGGTGACGGGTCCTCGGGCACCGAGGGTCTGAACGCGAAGCAGAAGGCGGCGGTCGACCGGGCCGTTCAGGCCGAAGACCGTAAGAAGGTGTCGGCGAATGCCGACAAGGCAGCGAAGGAGGCGGAGAACATGAAGGCGATCGAGAACAAGGTCTCGGACGCTCTCGCCGCCGCCAAGCTGCTCAACAACGTGAAGTTCACGATCGACCAGCGCGGTCTGGTCATCACCGTGGTGACCAACGACGTGGTCTTCGCCGGCGACCGGGCGGACCTGTTGCCGACCGGCGAGAAGATCCTCGGGGCGATCGCTCCGACGCTGGCTGGGCTGCCGAACAACGTCGAGGTGGACGGCAACACCAACCAGCTCAACGCGAGGACCAAGTACTACCCGAGTGGCTGGGAGCTCTCCGCGGCGCGAGCCTCCGCCTCGGTCCGGTACTTCACCGGTCACGGCATCCCGAAGAAGCGGCTCAGCGCGGTCGGCTTCTCCGACACCAAGCCGCTGATCGACCCGAAGGACCCGCGCTCGATCACGATGAACCGCCGTGTGGACGTGGTCGTGCTGACCATGCTCACCGCCGACCAGGCGGCGCTGCTGCCCGACGCGGCCGGTTCCGACAGCAAGCTGCACTCCGGCCAGACCTCCGCGGCGGCCAAGGCCGCCGCGGAGGCCGCGGCCAAGAAGGTGGAGGCGGACAACGCCTCCGGGGGAACGAGCACCACCAGCACGGACACGACCGACCACAGCACGCTGATCACCGCTGACACCAAGAACTGACTGGGGGGATTCTGATGGCAGACGAGAAGGACACGACCGCGGAAGCGGCGCCGAAGAAGTCGAACAAGATGATGATGATCGTCATCGCTGTGGTCCTGGTGGTTCTGGGTGGCGGCGGTGCCGGGGCGTTCTTCATGCTCAAGGGCGACTCGGCCGAGGCCAAGACGCCGGAGAAGGGGATCGTCACCGCGGCCGAGAACACCATCACGGTGAACCTGGCCGACGGGCACTACCTGAAGCTCGGCTTCGCCCTGCTGCAGACCAAGGACTCCGGTGCCGAGGCGGTCGACCTGAACGAGGCGTACGAGATCCTGATCGACGAGTACACCGGCAAGACGGTCGCTGAGCTCGCCACCGACGAGGGCCGTGCGCAGATCAAGGCGGACGTCGTCGCCAAGCTGGTCAAGGCCTACACGGTCGACAAGACGCAGGAAGTCATGGACGTCTACTACACCTCGTTCGTGACGCAGTAACAGCCGGCACGGTCAGGGCGGGTCTCCTCACGGAGATCCGCCCATCCGTGTATTAAGGGCAGGAAGCGGGCTCAGGACTCAGCGGTTCGCGAAGTCCGCCGATCAGGACGACGTGACCACCACCGCACGCACCCCGGGCAAGATTTCGCGCCGTGGCAGTGGCGGAGGGCCGACGGCCTACGACTTCCGCCGCCCGATCAAGCTCTCCCGTGAGCACATCCGCACCCTGCAGATCGCTTTCGAGACGTACGCCCGCAGCTGCGGGACCCTGCTGACCACCCGCCTGCGCGCGGTCAGCAACGTCTCGCTGATCTCGATCGAGCAGCTCAACTACGACGAGTACGTGGCCTCGCTGGCCAACCCCACGATCATCGGGGTGGTCACGCTCGACCCGCTGCCCGGCACGGTGCTGATCGAGATCGCCCAGTCCGCGGTGATGACCGCGATCGACCACATGCTCGGCGGCCCCGGCGGCTCCCAGCCGGAGCGGCCGCTGACCGAGGTGGAGATGCCGCTGCTGCGCGGCTTGATCGAGCGGATGCTCGGCGAGCTGCGGTACGGCTTCGAGAGCCTGGTCGACATCACGCCGCACCTCAAGGAGATCGAGTACAACGCGCAGTTCCTGCGCGCGCACGCGCCCGGCGACGCGGTCGTGGTGGCCTCCTTCGAGACCAAGATCGGCGCCGAGGAGTGCATCGCCACGATCTGCCTGCCGTTCAACACCATCCTCCCGGTGCTGTCCCGGACCGAGGCGGTCGTGCTCAGCGCGGCCGAGCAGCAGGCCAAGGACCGCGCTCTGCGCAACCTCACGGCCGGACTTTCCGCTGCTCCGATCGACGTGGCTGTGCGATTCCAGCCCATTCGGATGCGTACCGATGACATCGTGGATCTACGTCCGGGTGACGTCGTGCCGCTGGGGCATCTGACCAGCCGGCCGCTTGAGGTGACCGTGAACGAGATCGTCTTCGCGCATGCCGTTCCGGGCAACCAGGGCGCCCGGCTCGCCTGTCTCGTCGTGCCACCGCCCAACGAGAACTCGTCCAAGGAGTCTGGCCGCTCATGACCGCCCCCACCATCACGCCGCCCCAGCTTTCCCTCGCCCGGCAGGCCGCCGACGCGGCGCTGGCGGTGCTGCCGACCAGCCAGGCCCTGATCGCCGGCGACCCGACGGTCCCGGACGCGAGCACCATGATCGACGGCCAGGCGGTCACCGCGCGGTTCAGCGGCGCGGCCACCGGCGAGGTGGTCGTGGTGGTGGGCCAGGATCTCGCCGACGCGCTGAAGGAGAGCCCGCTCGGCGAGCTGGACCTGACCGCGGCGGTCCGGCCGGCCCTGGAGGCCGCGTCCCGGGTCTTCGGTCCGGTGGTCCTCGACCCGGGCCAGGTCATGGAGCCGCAGGTGGCGCTGAGCGCGCTCGCGGCGAAAGAGGGCGCTGTCGCCGTTCCTCTCCGAGACGATGCGGAGGTACGGGCGGTGCTCGCCCTGTCGCTGAGCCCCTGGCCCAGCGACGACCCGGTGCTGGCCGCCGCGACCGGTGGCGGGGTGGCCCAGCGTTCCGAGGCTCCGGCGGTCGGCCGGCGCGGCGGCCTGGACATGCTGCACGACGTGGAGATGGAGGTCTCGGCCGAGCTGGGCCGGACCAGGATGAGTGTGCGGGAGCTGCTCTCGCTGACCCCGGGCGCGATCGTCGAGCTCGACCGGGCCGCCGGCAGTCCCGCGGATCTGCTGGTCAACGGCCGGTTGATCGCCCGCGGCGAGGTGGTCGTGGTCGACGAGAACTTCGGCATCCGGATCACCGAGATCGTCTCGCCCGGCGCCGAGTAGGAGTCACCACCTTGTTCCGGCTCCTTCTCCAGGTCGGCTTCTCCCTGTTCGTCGTGCTGCTCATGATGTGGGGACTGGCCCGGGCGATGCGACGCCCGTTCGGCAAGAGCCATCACGGCCATCTGGCGGTGCTCAACCGTCAGCAGCTGAGCCGGGGCGCGGCGGTGGCCGTGGTCCGGGTGGCCGACCGGGCGATGGTTCTCGGCGTCACCGATCAGCAGATCAACTACCTGGGCGAGGCCGAGCTGGGGATCTTCGCGCCGGAACCGCACGAGCACCGGGACCACCTGGTGATCGAGCCGACCGAGGTGCTCCGGGAGGGCGAGACCGTCCTGCCGGGACGGCACCCGGCGGCACCGGGCCCCGAGGGTCACGGCTCGATCCTCTCGCCGAAGACCTGGACCTCGACTCTCGAGTTCCTGCGCGAGCGGACCACGAGGCGATAGAGCCATGACCGACTGCACCGAGCGGCACCACGTCGCACCGACGAGCGACCTCGCAGGCGAGGGCCGGAAGGGCACGGCAAGGCGGGCTCAGTTGCGACGCGTCGTATCGCTGCTGTTCGTGATGGTGGGGCTGGCCCTGGCCCTGCCCGCCGCGGCTCCGGCTGCGCCACCGGGTGCGGGGGCGGCGGCCATGGCCGTACCCCAGCAAGCGCCGGAGGCGCCGGCGAACCCGGCGGCGAAACAGCTGCCGCGAGCACCGCGACCGGTGCCGAAGGCGCCGGCGACGTCGCCGCCGAGCATCAACCTCAACATCAACGGCACCAACCCGGACGGCAGCCGACCGGCGTCCAGCCTGGTGATCGTTCTCGGTCTGACGCTGCTGTCGGTGGCGCCCGCGCTGCTGCTGCTCTGCACGTGTTTCACCAAGGTCTTCATGGTCCTCGGGATGACCCGCAACGCGCTGGGCCTGACCACGCTGCCGCCCAACCAGGTGGTCGCCGGGCTGGCGCTGTTCGTGAGCCTGTTCATCATGGGCCCGACCGTCTCGCAGATGAACGAGGCCGGGGTGCAGCCCTACCTGAAGGGCGACAAGACGCAGTCGCAGGCGTTCGACGACGGCATCAAGCCGCTGCGCGCGTTCATGTGGAAGACCACCCGTGAGGACGAGCTGGCCCTGCTGATCAAGGTGTCCGGCGAGAAGCAGCCGGCCAACCGGGACGAGGTGCCGCTGACCACGCTGGTGCCCGCGTTCGTGCTGTCCGAGCTGCGGGCCGCGTTCATCATCGGGTTCGTCATCTTCATCCCGTTCCTGATCATCGACCTGGTCGTCTCGGCCTCCCTGATGTCGCTGGGCATGATGATGCTGCCCCCGGTGACCGTCGCGCTGCCGTTCAAGCTGCTGCTGTTCGTCCTGGTCAACGGTTGGGGGCTGATCATCACGGCGCTGGTCGGCTCGTACAAGACATGAATGCCGACATCCCGATCGCCGAGCTGCTGGCCATCCTGCTGGGGGCCTGCCGGGCCGGCGCGTGGATGGCGATCTGCCCGCCGTTCAACTCGCGGCTCATTCCTGCCCCGGTGAAGGCGCTGCTCTCGGTGGCGCTGGCACTGCCGATGGCGCCGTACCTGCGGGACACCCTGCCGTCGCTGGAGACCTCGGCGCTGGTCTTCAGCGTCGCCATGCAGATCTTCGTCGGGGTCGGGCTGGGCTTCATCACCGCGCTGCTGTTCGCCGCGCTGCAGGCCGCCGGTGACCTGCTCGACCTGTTCGGCGGGTTCCAGCTCGCGACCGCCTACGACCCGATGGGTTACAGCCAGAGCTCGATCTTCGGGCGGTTCTACAACCTGGTCGCGATCACCCTGCTCTTCGCCGGCGACGGGCATCAGCTGATCCTGCGTGGCTTCCTGCAGACCTTCCGCACCATGCCGCTGAACAGCACTTTCTCCTTCGAGACGTTCAGCCGTCTGCTGCTCAGCGGGATCGGCGAGATGTTCCTGTCCGCGCTGCAGATCGCCGGGCCGCTGATCTGCGTGCTGTTCCTCGCCGACGTGGCGCTCGGCCTGCTCAACCGGGTGGCGCCGGCGCTGAACGCGTTCCAGCTCGGTTTCCCGATCAAGATCTTCCTCGTGGTCACCCTCGCCGGCCTGGCCATCGCGATGCTCCCGGGCATCGTGCACACGCTGGTCGAGCGGGCGGTCACCGCCGTGGTGCGCCTCGGTGGTGGCTAGGTGTCCGGCGAGAAGACCGAGCAACCGACACAACAAAGGCTCAAGAAAGCTAAACAAGAGGGGCAGATCGGGCGTACGCCCGATCTGGGCGCCTGGTTCGGCATGCTCGCCGCCAGCGTGCTGTTGCCGCGCACCCTCAAGCAGGCGATGGAGCACGCCGAGGAGCTGATCGGCAAGATCCCCGACGTCATCCAGAACCCGGATCCGGCGAAGACCCTGGTCCTGTTCAAGGAGGGACTCCTCGGCGCCGCGTGGGCCGTGGCACCACTGGCGTTCACGCTGATGGCGGTCGGTGTCGCGGCGGCCGGCGCGCAGGGCGGCATCCGGGTCGCCACCAAGCTGTTCGTCCCGAAGTTCAACCGGCTCAACCCGTTCGCCGGCCTGAAGAAGATCGTCGGCCCGCACGCGCTCTGGGAGCTGACCAAGTCGCTCTTCAAGACCACGGTGCTGGGCGCGGTCCTCTACATGACGCTGAAGAGCATCGTGCCGCAGCTGATGCAGGCCGGTCGCCTGCCGCTCACCGCGCTGCTCGGTATCGTCACCGACTCCGTGCTGGCGCTGATCCGGGCCGCCGCGGTGGCCGGCATCGCGATGGCCGGGGCGGACTACCTGGTGGTGCGCCGGCGCACCCAGAAGCAGCTGCGGATGACCAAGGAGGAGGTCAAGCAGGAGAACAAGAACAGCGAGGGCGACCCGCTGATCAAGGCGCAGATCCGGGCCCGGCAGATGGCCATGGCCCGCAACCGGCAGATGGCCGACGTGCCGACCGCGGACGTGGTGGTGGTCAACCCGACCCACGTCGCGGTGGCGCTGCGGTACGAGCCGACGAAGGGCGCGCCGCGGGTGGTCGCCAAGGGCAAGGGGCCGCTGGCGGCCAAGATCCGTGAGCTGGCGACCGACAACCGGGTACCGATGGTGCAGGACGTCGCACTGGCCCGGGCGCTGAACTCGGGCTGCGAGATCGGTCAGGAGATCCCGGCCGAGTTCTTCGGCGCGGTGGCCCGCGTGCTGGCGTTCGTGATGAGCCTGAAGGCTCGAGGTTCGGCGGCCGGCCTGCACCGCAGCCCCAATCCCACGCCGGTCTGAGTCCCACCCGTCACAGCCGTCCCAGTTCCGCTATGACGTAACCGAAAATTCGGGAGATTTACTCACATCGCGGGCGGCGAGCAGGGAAGATCGGGGCGTGGCGGTGCCACAGGGGTCCCAGTGACGGCGACGGAACGCCGAGCGGAGGTGTCGTGAAAAACCGGAACCTCGGCAGACTTGCCGTACCCATCGGGGTCATCGGCATCATCATCATGATGGTCGTCCCCCTGCCGACCTTCCTGCTCGACCTGTTCATCGCGCTCAACATCACCGTCGCCCTGCTGGTGCTGTTGATCAGCATGTTCGTCGAGAAGCCGCTCGACTTCGCGGTCTTCCCGGCGCTGCTGCTGGTGATGACGCTGTTCCGGCTGGCGCTCAACATCAGCGCGACCCGGCTGGTGCTGCGCGACGGCGACGCCGGCAAGGTGATCCACGCGTTCGGCAGCTTCGTCGTCGGTGGCAACCTCGTCATCGGTCTGGTGATCTTCTCGATCCTCGTCATCGTCCAGCTGATCGTGGTCACCAAGGGCGCCGAGCGGGTCGCCGAGGTCGGCGCCCGGTTCACCCTCGACGCCATGCCCGGTAAGCAGATGGCGATCGACGCCGACCTGAACGCGGGCCTGATCGACGAGGCCGGGGCGAAGAAGCGCCGCGCCGAGGTGGCGGCCGAGGCCGAGTTCTACGGCGCGATGGACGGTGGCTCCAAGTTCGTCAAGGGCGATGCCATCGCGGCCATCATCATCACGCTGATCAACCTGATCGGTGGCTTCGCGGTCGGCATCCTGCAGCACGGCATGGCGCCGGCCGACGCGATGAACCAGTACAGCATGCTGAGCATCGGCGACGGCCTGGTCTCCCAGGTGCCGGCGCTGCTGCTCTCGGTCGCCACCGGTCTGATCGTGACCCGCTCGGCCACCTCCGGCGACATGGGTCAGACCGTCACCGCCCAGCTCAGCCAGAACAAGCTGGCGCTGCGCATCGGCGGTGCCGCGGCCCTCGCCCTCTGCGTCATCCCGGGCCTGCCCAAGGTGCCGTTCCTGGTGGTCGGCGCGTCCGTGCTGGCCATCGCCCAGCGGATCAAGGACAAGGTCCCGGAGGAGGCCGCGCCGGTCGCCGAGGCGGTCGAGATGCCGTCGCCGGACTCGCCCGAGTCGCTGCTCGGCGAGATGCGCATCGACCCGCTGGAGCTGGCCCTCGCCCCGGACCTGGTCGACCTCGTCGACGCCAGCAGCGGGGACCTGCTCGACCGGGTCCGCGCGCTGCGCCGCAAGATGGCCATGGAACTGGGCGTCATCATGCCGCCGGTGCGCACCCGCGACGACCTGGACCTGCCGCTGTCGTCGTACGCGATCCGGATCTCCGGCACCGACGCCGGGAGCGGCCAGGCCCCGCCGGGCACCGTCCTGGCGATCGGCGACGGCCTGCAGGCGCTGCCCGGGCGGGCCGGCGTCGAACCGGTCTTCGGCCTGGCCGGCAAGTGGGTCCCGGCCGAGTTGCACTATCAGGCCGAGCTCTCCGGCGCGACGGTCGTCGACCGGGCGTCGGTGATCATCACGCACCTGGCCGAGGTGGTCCGCAACAACGCCAGCCGGCTGCTCGGGCGCGAGGACGTGCGGGCCCTGGCCGACATGGTCAAGCGCACCCACCCGGTGGTCGTCGAGGAACTGACCCCGGGGCTGCTCAGCCTCGGCCAGATCCAGAAGGTGCTGCAGTCGATGCTCGACGAGGGTGTGCCGATCCGTGACCTGGTCCGCATCTTCGAGGCGCTCTCGCTGCGCGCCAAGCTCTCCCAGGATCACGACGGCCTGGTCGAGGCGGCCCGGAGCGCGCTGGGCCCGGCCATCGCCGCCCAGTACGCGACGGCCGGCCGGCTCACCGTGATCACGCTCGACCCGATGCTCGAGCAGAGCCTGCTCGAGTCACTCCGGCCCAGTGAGACCGGCGCCTTCATGGCGATCGACGGCATGCGTGCCGAGGCGATCGTCAGTGAGGCCAGCCGGCTCGCCGAGGCCGCCGAGCAGCAGGGCCTCAACCCGGTCCTGGCCTGCTCGCCACAACTGCGGTTGCCGCTGATGCGACTTCTGCGCGCCGGTTCACGCCGGGTGCAGGTGCTGTCGTACAGCGAGATCTCTGGTTCCACCGCACAGATCGAGACGATAGGGGTGGTGAACGGTGCCTACGCGGGTGCTGCTTGAGGGACCGGCCATCGAGCCGTTACTGGCTCAGGTACGTGACGAGTACGGCTCGCGCGTCCGGATAGTTTCCGCCGACAAGGTACGAAGCGGTGGCATCGGAGGCTTCTTCGCGAAGCAGCACTACGAGCTCTCCGTCGAGGTACCGGACGCACAGGAAGACAGTGAGGACATGGCTCGACAGACGGTCGCCGAGAACGGCGCCAACACCCTGGAACGGCTGCTCGAACAGGCCGAGTCCCGGGACCGGTTCAACGCCGACCAGCCGGCCGCCCGGCCGTCGGCGCCGAAGTCGGGCCCCGCGCCCGGGCCAAGCCGGCAGGAGATCCGGAACGCCGCCATCGGTGACACCGGCGCGGCGTTCGCCGAGCTGATGGCCGGCCTGGACGTGGCCAGCCACCTCGGCGAGGCGACCCGGCCCGGGCATCGGGTCCGGCCGCCCGCCGACCCGGCGGTCCGCCCGTTCACCCCGGCGACCGCGACGGACTCGCCGGTCAACGGCGGCGGACGGCCCAGCCTGCCGGCTGCTTTGCCCGGGCGGCCGGGCCGGGGATCGCCGCCGTCCGGCGCGCCGATCTCACCGGCCACGGCGCGGGCGACATCGGCCGCACCGACGCCGCTCTCGTCGGCCCCGGTCGCACCGAGCCCGGTCTCGCCCGCGCCGATCTCCGCGGTCCCGGTCTCACCGGCCCCGATCTCGCTGGTGCCGGAGGAGACCGCCCCGCACGCCCGGAGGGCTGTCCCGCACAACCCGCCGGCCGCGCCGATCCGGCCGGCCGAGCCCAGCGCGGCGCCGCCCCGGGCCGCGTTCCAGACCGCGCCGTCCGGCCCGATCCGGTCCGCCGCCGAGGTCTACGGACTTCCCGACGACGAGCCGGCTCCGGCCCCGGTGGCCGCCACGCCACCGCCGCCCGCACCCAAGCCGGCGCCGGTCCGGGCCAGGGCCGGTGAACTCGACCCGGTGCAGACCAACCTGATGACGGTCGGGATGCCCGAGGAGATGGCACGGCAGATCACCGGCGGGGACACGTACGCCGGCGTGCTCAGCGTCCTCGCCTCCCGCCCGGCCGCACCCGGCATCCCGGACGGCCCGGGCGAGATCCTGGTGATCGCCGGCGAGGTGCACACCGCGGTGCCGATCGCCAAGCAGCTGCTCGAACAGGTCCACGTGGACCAGACCCACCTGCTGCTGGCGGCACCGTCCACGGCCGGGACCGGACTGCACTCGTCCCGGCTGATCTCCACCCCGGCGGCGGCCGAGTCCCGGGCCGACAAGCTGCAGTCCTCGGACCATCCGTGGATCGTGGTGATCGACGCGCCGGTCGGCGGCACCGACGAGTTCTGGGTCAACGAGATGTGCGACGCGCTCGGCGCGACCGCGCTGTGGGCCGTCGTCGACGCCACTCGCAAGACCGCGGACACCGCCCGCCACCTGCGCAATCTCGGCGAGGTGGAGGCGCTCGTGGTGCACAGCGTGGAGCTCACCTCGGACCCGGCCTCGGTGCTCGGGCTGGACGTGCCGATCTTCTCGCTGGACGGTAAACCGGCCACCCCGCACGCCTGGGCCGCGATGCTCTGCGCCCGGATCGCCGCCGAGGTGATGCCGGCCGCCGCCGCACCGCGCCGGGCCACGCGTACCAGCCGGCGATGATCCGACCGTCGGTCCTGGTGTTCGCGCTGCTGATCAGCCTGCCGGCGTGGTACCGCCTGCTCTTCGACCAGCTCGCGCTCACCCAGGTGCTGATCCGGTTCCTGATCGCGGTGCCGATCGCGGCGATCCTGCTGGCCGCGTTGCGGTTCGTGACCTCCGGGTACGGGGTCACCGAGGAGACACCGGCGACGCCGGTGGATCCGAAGCCGATGGGGAAGTAACACCCGCACTGATGCCTTGGGGAAGAGCTGTCAGTGCTTCGGCGCCGGTCCTGTTCAGGGCCGGCGCCGCCATCGTCGCCGGATCAGGCGGTGGTGTCGAACCGCCCGGGGCTGACCCGCCGCGTCGTCACCGGCGCCGGCTCGACCGGGAGGTCGGCCTCGCGGCCCGTACCGTCACCGCCGCGACGCCCGGCGCCACCGGCCGCCCCGAACTGCTGGCGGGCCTGATCCTGCTGTGCCGAACCCTGCCGCAGATCCAGCGAGCAGTTCCCGAACCCGGACTCCTGCAACTCCCGCCGCAGGTCGTCCAGACCCTGGCGGAGCGCGTCGGTGCCGGCCTCCGTACCGCCGGTCAGCTGCACGGTGATGTCCCCGTTGCGGATCTCCGCGACCACCTGGACCGGGCCGAGATCGACCGGGTGGAGGTTGACGGTCAGCCGGTGCACGCCGTCGGCGTCGAGCCGCAACGGGGCGATCCGCATCGCGATCTGCTCGGCCGGCGGGCCGGTCGGGACCGGGACGCTGTTCGCCCCCACCTCCGCGGCCGGTGCGGCGGGTGCGGCCGGGGCGGCGGCCTGCGGGCCGGTCACGCCGGGCACCGTCACGCCGGGCGGAAGTCCGCCGTCAGCGGCCGGTTGTGGTGCCGGAGCCACCGTGGGAACGGTGGGTGCCGCGGCTGCCGCGTCCGGGACAATTTCCGGCGTACGCGATGTCTCCGCTCCTGCCTGTTGCCCGGAACCGTCCCCGGGCTGGTCCGCGCCGCGCGCCGGCACCCCGGCCCCCGGCGCCGGTGCCGTCGTGCTCTCCGCGGGCGCAGCGGCGTTCGTCTCGGTCTTGGCCGTCTCCGAGGTCGCGCGGGCCGCGGAGGCCCAGGCCGGGCGGGCCGGGGTGCCGGCGACCGCGCTGGCACCGCCCCGCGCGGCACCGGTCGGTGTCGTACCGGTCGGTGTCGTGCCGGGAGCAACTGTGCCGGCCTGTCCAGCGGCCCCGGGCGTGCCGGGCACCCCGGCTGCCGGGTTCACGCCGGTGCCCGGTCCGGGCTGGGCCGGACCGTCGGCCTGGGCAAAATCGGTCGTGACGCCGGCCGTGGCAGTACCTACCGGCGCGCCCGGACCTCGCGGGGCCGGGGCCGCCGCGGCGTCGGGGCCGGTGGTGACGGTCGCGGCCGCGCCGACGGCCTTGGCGCCCCCGGCGGTCTCGGCGACCGTCGCGGCCGCCTCCGTCGTGGCGACCGGGACAGCCTGGCCGATCAGCGGCTGGGCGGTCGCGGCGGTGGCCACCGGTTGAGCGGTGCCCGGCTGGTCGGTGTTCTTCCGCTCGCCGCTCTTCGGCGTGCCCGCGGCCTCGCCGGTGCCCTCGGTCGCGGACTCGTCCGCGGACTCGGTCCGGGCGCCGGCCGTCTTGGCCCGGGCGCGGTGCGTGGCCGTACGGTCCTGGCCGTGCACCTGGTTCGACGCGCCGGTGTCGGGCTCGTCGTCGGCGCTGTCCTCGTCGTCCCGTTCCTCGGCGGCGCGCGCGGCCCGGTCGTCAGCGGCTCGACCGGCGGCGTCCGCGCGATCGGCGGCGACCCGGTCGGCGGCCGCCCGTTCCGCTGCGGCCCGGCCTGCGGTGGCGCGGTCGGCGGCGGCCCGGTTTGCGGCCGTGCGGTCAGCGACGGTCCTCTGGGCGGCGGCGCGATCCGAGGCGGCCCGTTCTGCCGCACTCCGGCTCGACGCCCGCTGGTTCGTCACCCGGTCGTCGGCCTCCCGGTCGACGGCGGCGCGGTCGGACTCCTCCTCGCGGCCGGCGTTCTTCCGGTCCAGGTTCGCCCGGTCCAGGTTCGCCCGGCCGAGCACGGCCCGGTTCGTCCCGGCCCGGTTCGCCAAGGCTCGTTCCGCCGCGGCGCGATCGGTCGCCCGCAGGTCGGCGGCCCGGTCGGCCGCGCGCAGACCGGTCGCCTGCTCGGCCGCCTCGTCCTGGTCGTCGCGGTCCAACTCGGCGGAGAGCGCCGAACCGAAGTCCGCCCCGTCCTCACGCCGCGCGGCCGGCCGGCGGCCGATCTCGGTCGCGGGCCGGTGCTCCGGACCTGTCACGGAACTCGGCATGATGATGCGACTCCTCGCTGCTCGAAGTGGGTGTCTCAGCCGCCGAGGGCGGCCAGCGCCTTCTGCACCTTCGGCACGTAGGCCTGCGTCTCGCTGAACGGCGGGATGCCGCCGTACTTGTGGACCGCCCCGCCGCCCGCGTTGTACGCGGCGATCGCCAGCGGCATCGACTTGAACTCCTTCAACAGGCCCTTCAGCATCTTCGCGGCGCCGTCGACGGCCTGCTCCGGGTCGAACGGGTCGTCCACCCCGAGCCCCCTGGCAGTACCCGGCATGAGCTGCATCATCCCCCGCGCGCCGGCCGGACTGACCGCCTTCGGGTTGTATCCGGACTCGACCTTCGCCACCGCGGCCAGCAGCTTCGGGTCCACGCCGTGCTTCGCCCCGGCCTTCAGGAACAGATCCGCGTACGGCACCCCGGTCAGCCCGCCACCCGCAACCGCCCCGCGCAGCCCGGCCGGACGCAGCGCCGACATGTCCTGCACCGCGGCTGCCGGCACGTTGTCGATGATCCGCCGGATGGTGCTCGGCTTCTCGTAGACCGACTCGATCTTCACGTGATCACCCGGTTTCGGGGCGGCGATCATCTTGTTGTCGCCGATGTAGATCGCCACGTGGTGCACCGGGGAACCGAACGCCAGCACGTCACCCGGCTTCGCGTCACCGATGCTCGCCACCGGGCGACCCGCCGTCGCCTGCTGCCAGGAGTTGCGCGGCAGCTTCACGCCCAGGTCCTCGTACACCTGCTGGACCAGGCCGGAACAGTCCAGGCCCTTCTTCGGGTCGGTGCTGCCGAAGACGTACGGCGTACCCAGGTATTTTCGGGCCGTGGTGACCACGTCGCCGCCGCTCGGCCCGGCCGCCGTCCCCGGGGCCGGCCCCGAGCCGGTCGCCTTGGCGAGCGCCGACGCGAACTTGTCACCCGACGCGTCCGTACCGGCCGTGGCCGGTGGCGGGGTCAGGCCCAGCTGCTCCTGCAGCTCGGAGATGCGCGACATGACACCGCCGACACCAAGACTCATGCCGCCACCTCCGCTGTGCTCCGGCGCCGCCAGGAGTTCTGGAATGAGCTCAATGATTCGCTCGCAAGCTCGCTCATGCGTCGCTCCCGTTCTCGTCAGAACTCGGCGGCGTCTCCACGCCACGTGCGGCATTCCGTGCCTTCGAGGTGACCGCCAACTCGTCGAGGTTGGCCTGGTCAGTGCGCAGATCGTGGGCCTTCACCATGTCGGCGTGCCGCTCGGAGAGCATCTCCACGGCACGCCGGCGCTTCGCGGCGTCGGTGAGCGCGGCCATCTTCTCCCGCTCGACCTCCTCCGCGTCGGTCACCATCCGCTGCGCGCCGAACACCCCGGCCGCCAGCGACTGGCGCGCCACCAGCGCGGCCACCATCGCCCGGGCCGAACCCTCACTCGGCGCGTCCTGCCCGACCAGATCCAGCTGCCGGCGCTTCACCAGAGCCTGCGCTTCCCGGATCTCCTGCCGCGACTGGATCAGCTCCCCACGAGCGGCGTCCTCCTGCGCCTTGCGCGCACGCAGCACCGGAGTGAGACGGAAGATGCGGTTCACGTTGGCCTCCTAGCGGGGCGACGGGCCCTCACATTCCCGCTTCGGCCTCCGGCCAGATCGACTGAGCCCCTGCACCCAACCCGCAACAACCGGGCACCCCGCGACGCCCGCCGTGCTCCCTCTTCAGCCCGCGACACCCCCTTCCCCCGTTTCCTCCCCAGTACGCCGCGAAGCCCGGCCCCCACCACCCCGTCCCGCGCGCTCACCGCCTGCACGGGGTCCGGCCCGCTGTTGTCAGCCGGCGCCCAGGGGTGCTTCCGGCATGCGGAGGCACCTCCGATCGCCGGCTCTCCCGTGCCGGCCGGCGCCGAGAGGTGTTTACGCCCCGATACCCGGGCGCCCGCCGATCGCGCGTGCATGGTTCACGGTCCTGGCCGGCCCGCAGGGCTGTATTCGTCAGCCGGAGACAGCCGTCGGTGCCGGCTCGCCGTGGTCGGCTGCTGCCGGCGTGGTGCGAGGTCTGCCGTTGTAGCGGGCGTGCCGCGGATGTCCCGGACGCGGGCCTCGCGTGAGCGTCGTCATCACGGGGCGTTGCCGGCCACGGGCGGCTCACGGGCGTACGCGCAAATCCGGTTCTTATGTGGTGGCGAGGAGCGCCCGCAGCGCCGCCCAGGCGTCGTCGGCGGTGACGCGTTCGTCGAGGTCCTGTCGGAGGAAGGCGCTGATCTGCGGCCAGGCGGCGTTGGCCCGGTCGGCTTCGGGGTTGGTGCCGGGCACGTAGGCGCCGATCTCGACCAGTTCGCGGACTTCGCGGTGGGCGGCCATGAGACGGCGCAGTTCGGTGGCGTCGGAGCGCTGCTCCCGCGTCGTGATCTTGTTGGCGACCCGGGAGATCGAGTCGAGGGCCTGGATGCTGGGGAAGTGCCCGGCGGTGGCGAGTTTGCGGTCGAGGACGATGTGGCCGTCGAGGATCGAGCGGGCGGCGTCGGCGATCGGCTCGTTGTGGTCGTCGCCTTCGACCAGCACCGTGTAGAGGCCGGTGATGCTGCCGCGGGCGCCGGGCCCGGCCCGTTCGAGCAGGCTGGCCAGCATGGCGAAGACGGACGGGGGGTAGCCGCGGGTGGCCGGTGGTTCGCCGACGGAGAGGCCGACTTCGCGCTGGGCCATCGCGGCGCGGGTGACGCTGTCCATCATGAGCAGGACGTCGGCGCCTTCGTCGCGGTAGTACTCGGCGATGCGGGTGGCGACCGATCCGGCCCGGAGCCGGACCAGCGGCGGCGTGTCGGAGGTGGCGATCACCACGACCGAGCGGGCCAGGCCTTCCGGGCCGAGGTCGTGTTCGATGAATTCGCGGACTTCCCGGCCGCGTTCGCCGACCAGTGCGACCACGTTCAGTTCGGCCGAGGTGCCACGGGTGATCATGCTCATCAGGGTGGACTTGCCGACGCCGGAGCCGGCGAAGATGCCGATGCGCTGGCCGCGGCCGCACGGGACGAGCGTGTCGAGGACGCGTACGCCCAGCGACATCGGCTTGTCGACGAGTTGCCGTTCCATCGCCGAGGGCGGTGCCTGTTCGATCCCGACGAGTTCGCCGCGCAGGGGTGGTCCGCCGTCCATCGGGCGGCCGAGGCCGTCGAGGATGCGTCCGCGCAGGTCGGGGCCGACCGAGATGCGTAGTGGCCCGCCGGTGCTCATGGCCGGGGTGCCGGCGCCGATGCCGGCGATCGGGCCGAGCGGCAGGCAGTTGAGTTGCTGACCGTCGAGTGCCGCCACCTCGGCGAGCACCGCGTCGGGTCCGCTGCCGATCCGCAGCAGTTCGCCGACGCGCGCTTCCAGTCCGCTGACGGTGACGCGCAGGCCGACGGCGCCGGTGACCCGGCCGGAGACCGTGGGCCGGGCGGCGGCGACGGCGGCCCGCATGCGGTGCTGGAAGACGTCGGTCATATCCGGAGTGCCTCCCGGGCCCGGGCGATCGCCCCTTCGATGGTCGCGTCGACGGTCGCGGTGCCGGTCTCGGCGGTCGCGTCGCCGGGGCGCAGCGTCGGGTCGGCGATCAGGTTGATCTGGCGGCCCCGGTAGTCGAAGACGCCGTCGCCGTCGCCGACCAGGTTCGTGTAGTCCTCGGGGTGCAGCCGGACGACGACGTTGCCGTGCTCGGGTGCGGCGGTCATCGCCCGGCGCAGCGCGTCCTGGCCGCGTTCCGGGTCGTCGCGCAGGTTGCGCCCGACGATTGATTCGGCCAGTTCGAACGCGCTGGCCAGGACGAGTTCCTGCAGTTCGGTGAAGGTCGGCATGAGCTGGTTCTCCAGCTCGGTGACGGCCCGGCCGAGCGCGTTGACGGCGTGGGCCAGGGCCGTCGACCGGCGCTGCTCGTGGTGTTCCTCGGCGGCGAGCGCGCGGGCGGCGGCTTCTTCGGCGGCGGTGACGGCGTCGCGTTTGCCCTGGGCCCAGCCTTCGGCGTAGCCGGTGGTCCGGGCGGCCATCCGTTCGTTCTCGAGGAGCTTCGGGTCGTTCGGTTCGGGCAGGCGCAGGTCGGTGGCGAACTGGGCGGCGGCCACGTTCTGGGCGGTCACGCCGCGCAGGACGGGGCTGTCAGGCGATGAGCTCATCGGCCTCGCCACCACGCTGGATCTCGATCTGGCCGGAGTCCTCCAGGGTGCGGATGACACTGACGATCTTGGCCTGGGACTCCTCGACCATCTTGACCTTGACCGGGCCGAGCAGGTCCATCTCCTCGAGCAGGTTCTCCCGGCCGCGCTCGGACAGGTTCTTGGTGACCTTGTCGCGCACGTTCTCCGGGACGCCCTTGAGGGCGGTGGCCAGGTCGGCCGGCTCCACCTGGCGCAGGATGAGCTGAACCGCCCGGTCCTCCAGGTTGATGATGTCCTCGAACATGAACATCCGCCGGCGGATCTCCTCGGCCAGCTCGGGACTGCGCGCGTCCAGGGCTTCCAGGATGAGCCGCTCGGTGGTGCGGTCGGCCCGGTTGATGATCTCGACCAGCGGTGCGAGGCCGCCGACCGTGGAGAGCTCGTCCGGCTGCAGCACGCTGGACAGCTTGCGCTGCAGCGCGCTCTCCACCTGGCGGATGATGTCCGGCGAGGTGCGGTCCATGATCGCGATGCGGTGCGCGACCTCGGTCTGCACCTCCAGCGGCAGGCCGGCCAGGATCGAGGACGCCAGGCCGGCCGGGATGTGGGCGAGCACCAGCGCAATCGTCTGCGGGTGCTCGTACTGCACGTAGGAGAGCAGTTGCCGCGGGTCCGCGTTGCTGAGGAAGTTGAACGGGATGTCGTTCATCGACGCTTCGAGCCGGTCGAGGATCAGCGCCGCCCGTTCCTTGCCGAGCGACGCCTCCAGCAGCTCCCGGGCGTAGTCCATGCCACCGGACCCGGCGAACCGGGTGGTGGCCATGGCGTAGAACTCGTCCATCACGTCGTCGACCTGGACGGGGTCGAGCTTGCCCAGCCGCGCGACTTCCGCGGAGAGCGCCTCGACCTCCTTCTCCGACATGCTCGCCAGCACCTGCGCGGATTGTTCACGGCCGAACTGGATCAGCATGATCGCGGCTTTACGAACGCCCGACATGTTGAGCGTGGTGAGCGCGGGTGTGGTCAACGCGTACTCCTAGAACCGTCTTTCTTGCCGGGTGGGGGTGTCAGTGGTGCGTCGCGTCGGCGGACATCCAGCCGCGCAGCAGGGTGGCCATCTCGTCCGGCTTCTCCTTGACCATCTCCTCGATCTCGCGGTGCCGTTCCTCGCGAGCCTCGTCGTGCTCCTCCACGGTGACCCCGCCCTCGATCATCGCCGCGGCGTGCATGGCCTGGGTGGCTTCCAGTTCCGCCTGGCGCTGCGCGTCCAGTGCGGCCTGCATCTCCTCCAGGTGCGCCTTCTCCTCGGCGCTGAGCTGCTGGCGCCGCTTGGCTCGCCGGCTCGCCCGCCAGGCAAGGAAGATCAGCGCCAGGACGACGAACGCCAGCGCACCGGTCTTGACCAGCGTGAGCTGCTTGTTCTGCTTCTCCGCCGCGGCTGCCGCGGCCAGTTCCTGCTTGGCCGCCTGCTGGGCCGAGGTGTCGAACGGCATGGCGCTGACCGCGATCGTGTCGCCGCGGGTGGAGTCGATGCCGGCCGCCGAGCTGACCAGCTGCTGCACCTGGGTCGGGTCGATCGAGGCGGCGACGGTGCTGTCCAGCAGGACCGCCACGTTCAGCCGCCGGATGCTGCCGGGGGCCTTACGGCGTACCTCCTGAGTTTCGTTGAGGGCGTTCTGCCGGGCGTCGTTCTTGTTGGCGTACTGCCCGTTCGAGCCGGCGCCGCTGGGCACCTGGATGTTGTCCGGGCCGAGCACGCCGCCGTTGCCGTTGCCGCTGCCGCTGTACGTCTCGGAGCTGGACGTCTCGGAGAGCGAAGGCAGGGACGGGTCCGAGCTGTACGTCTTGCTGCGCGTCTCGGTCGAGTCGAAGTCGAGGTCGGCCGTCGTGGTGACGACGGAGTGCCCGGGGCCGACGAGCCGGTCCAGCATGGCCTGCAGTGCGGCGTTCATCCGGTTCTGGAACTCGACGGTCTGCGCCTCGGAGCCACTGTCCCCGCCGGTCGCGACCGATTCGCCGCCACCGGTGGAGAGGATCTTCCCGTCCGCGCCGGCCACCGTGACCTGGGTCGGGTCGAGGCCCTCGACGCTGGACGCGACCAGATGCACGATCGCCTGCACCTGGTCGCCGTCGAGCGGCCGGGACGACTTCGACGCCACCAGGACCGACGCGGTCGGCTTGGCGGCGCTGTCGGCGAACACGTCCTTCTGCGGCAGCACCAGGTGCACGGTGGCCGCCTCGACGCCGTCGATGGACTTGATGGTCTTCGCCAGTTCCCCTTCGAGGGCCCGCTGGTAGTTGGCGTGCTGCATGAAGTCGCTGGTGGTGATGCCCTGCTGGTCCAGCAACGAGTAGCCGGTGCCCTCGTCGTTGGGCAGGCCCTCGCCGGAGAGCTGGAGTCGCAGGGCGTTCACCTGGTCGCGCGGCACCATGATGGTCTGGCCGTCGTTCGCCAGCTCATAAGAGGTGTTCGACTTCTGCAGCGACTCGACGATGGCACTGGCGTCCTTCGTCGACAGGTTGTTGAAAAGGATCGCGTACGACGGCTTCGCCGCCCACGTCGCGAAGAAGTACCCCCCGACGACGATGGCGACGATGGCGAAAATCGTGACAGCCTTCTGTCCCGGCGTGAAGGACTTGAAGGTGTCCGTTATGCGGCGTACCGGTGCGGGAAGGCGGTCAGTCATGTCAGGCCTGCATCCTCATGATCTCTTGGAAGGCTTCGACGGCCTTGTTCCGAACGGCAAGAGTCATCTGAAGTCCGAGGGACGCCTCGTTCGCGGCCATCGTGTACTGGGCGGGGTCCTGCAGCGTCCCGTTCGCGACCTGGACGGCCAGGTCGTTCGCCTTGTCCTGGGACGCCTGGACGCTCTCCAGTCCCTTGGAGAGCATCCGGGCGAAGTCGGTGTTGGGGCTCGCGGTCTTGGCGGCCTCGTCGAAGTCCAGTGAGTCGGAGATCTTGGACAGCCCGGATGTGCCCGAGATGCCGTTGATCCCGCTGAAACCGGAGATGCCCCCGATAGGGCTGATCGGACTCATGATTACTTCCCGAGGTTGATGGCGGCGGCATAGGCATCCCGCGCCCGGTCCACAACCGAAAGATTTGCCTGGTACGAGCGTTGGGCCATGATCATCTGGGCCATCTGACTACCCATGTCGATGTCCGGCCGGCGGACGTACCCCTGTGCGTCGGCGAGCGGGTTGTCCGGCTCGTACGCGAGGATGCCCTGCGCGCTGCCGAGCTGAACGCCGGCGACCTCGGCGCCGTTGCCGTCCTGCGCGGCCCGGGCCTGCACGTAACGCGCCTGGAATGCGTTCTCGGACGTACGGCTGGTGTCGTTCATGTTCGCGATGTTGTCGGAGACCGCGTCGAGCCACTTGCGGTAGACCGTGACTCCGGTACCCGCGACACCGATGGCGTTGAAGATGCTCATCCTCAGGCTCCCTTGATGGCGTCGCGCAGCAGGCCGTACTTGCTGTCGATGGCCCGGAGGGTGAGCTGGTAGCGCATCGTGGTGTCGATGTGCGACAGCGTCTCCTCGTCGAGGTTGACGTTGTTGCCGTTGAGCCGGGTGGGCTCCAGCGACTCGCTCGTGGACGGGCTGACGCCCAGCGGCGACTGGCCGCGGGTGATCGCGCCCGAAAGAGCCTCCTCGAACTTGACCTTACGGGCACGGAAGCCCGGGGTCTCGACGTTCGCGATGTTGTTGGCAATGGCGTTCTGCCGGGCCGACAGGCCGGTGACAGCGACGCGCAGCGCAGACGTGGAAAGGTCGTCGAACACTTCGCAGCTCCCCTGATCGCTGGGTCTGGTCGCCGTTCCATGGCACTTCGGTGAGCAATCCGTTGCTCGTACCATGCAGTTCGGCGTGACCGGTGATTCGCTGAGCGTCAGACGGTTGCTGCGAGGTTGCACACGAAAACGTCCCGCACCCTCGGGCGAGGATCCGGGACGTTCGTGGTCTTACATGGCGCAATCCAGGTAAACCGGGCGTTTGACCGCTTCGCCGGTTTCTATTCGGGCTGTCATCGCTGTCTGCTGCCGGTTCGCGGTCAGCCGCCGGGCGATCTCCTCGGCCGCGGCCAGCTGGCGGGTGAGGATCTCGTCGGCCCGCGGCTTGAGCTCCAGCGGCAGCGCGCCGAGCTCGGTCGGTGGCTTCCAGATGTCGGCCGGCGGGGTCTCGGCATGACGATGCTCGTCGGCGAGCATCGCCTCGATCGTCGCGACGTCCATCTCCAGCTCGTCCAGAGCCGCTGTCCAGGCACCCCGCCAGTCGGTGGTCATGGCCCGGCTCAGCCCTGTGCGGCGGCGACGGCTGCCTCGCGCCACGCGTCGCGCAGCGGCTCCAGCAGCTTGCGGCAGCCGGCCACCCGCTCCGGGCTGCGGGCGATGTTCGCCCCGATCAGCTCGGTCAGGATGAAGCCGTAGAGGTTGGCCAGGCCCGGAGCGCCGTCCCAGGCCTCGAGGTTGAGCGTGACCCGCAGTTCCAGGACGATCTCCTGAGCGTGGCTGATCTTCTCGTGCGCCAGTTCGCGGTCGTCGCTCCGAAGCGCCTCCTCGCTCTGCTGCAGGTCGAGGATCAGCCGGTCGTACAGCATGATCAGCAGCTTGGCGGGCGAGGCGGTGTTGATCGAGTCCTGCAGGTACCGGTCGCGAAGGTTCGGCGTGGTCATAAGTCTCCTCGGAAGATTCGGGCGGCGATCAACGGGCGAGCGACGTCATGGTCAGCCGAGCTGGCCGGAAAGCCAGCTGGACTGGTTCTTCAGTTTTCCGAGGGCGGTCTCCAGGTCCGTGTACTGCTTCTGCAGTGCCAGCTTCCGGGCTTCGAGGCGGGTGTCCCAGTTGCTGATCTGGTCGTTGAGGCTGTCGATCTCGTTGCTGCGGCCGGTGACGACCGAGGTGACCGTGTCCGACTGCTTCCTGGCCATCGCCTCGAAGTTGTCGCCGAGGCCGATGCCGGCCTTCTTGATCGCGGCCGGGTCCTCGTTGTAGGCCGCGGTGAACTTGGCCGCGTCGAACGTCAGCTTGCCCGTGCTGTCGAGCTGGATCCCCATCTTCGACATGCTGCCGAAGGCGATCTTCAACGGATTGTCCGCCGTCTCGACCGGGTCGTTCGGGTTGGTGGGCTTGACATAGTCCGGGTTGTCGTACGACAGGCCACCACTGACCGACCCCAGGATGGTCTGCGAGATGTTGCGGACCATGAAGTCGCCGGTGAGCGGCGAGCCCTTCTTGGTGCTCGCGTCGTACGCGGTCTGCGATTTCACCTCGCCCAGCACACTGTTGGCGGCGTCGACGAGTGCCTGCATCTTGTCCGCGATCCCGGCCACGTCGGACTGGGCGTTGATGGTCACGGCCTTCTCCGGCTTGGTGACCGTGATGCTGACCCCGCTGAGCAGGTTGGTGAAGGTGTTGCTGCTGTTGGTGACCTCGTAGCTGCCGGGGGTCAGGCCGCTGCTCTCGTCGTTCGGGTCCACCAGCGAGCCGACCCGGATCTTCGCGTCCGCAGCCGCGGTGACCACATTGCTGGTGCCGCCGAGGCCGTTGATCGTGAAGTTGTTGGCGACGCCCGGCTTGCTGCTGGTGATCTGCAGGATGCTGTCGCCCGAGGCGGTCGTCACCACACCGGCACGGACTCCGACGCCACTGGTGCTGTTGATGGCGGCGGCGATGCCCGCGGGCGTCTTGTCGGTCACGTTCACCGGCACCGGGTTGCCGGAGCCGATCGTGACGGTGAGGGTGCCACTGCCGTCCGTGATGTCGGTGCTGCCGGCGGCGTACTCGGTCGTCGTGACCTGCGCTGCCGCGGTGGAGACCACGTCGAACGTGGTGGAGCCGGCCGCGCTGGTGAGGCTGTTGGTCGCGGTCGCCGAGACCGAGGTGGAGCTGGAGGTCGCCTTGATCGAGCGCCAGGTGGCGAGGTCGCCGAGCGTGCCGCCGGCGGTCTTGAGCGCGGCGAGCTTGCTGTTCACCGACTGGTACGAGGAGACCGTGGTCTGAGCGGTCTTGACCTTGGTCTTGAGCCGGTCCTGCGGTGCCGCCTCCACCTGCATGAGCTGCTTGATGATGGTGGACGTACTCATACCGCTGACGAGGCCGTCGACGGAGCTGCTCACGTGGGCACCCTTTCGGTGGAGGGGGAAAAGAACGGGGTAGCCGACTGGTTTCTGCCGGCTACCCCTACCTCTTCGGCCGTTCAGGCGGCCGATTCAGTTCCTGTCGGTATCAGTTCGGTTAGCGGAGGAGCGACAGAACGCCCTGCGCCGACTGGTTCGCCTGGGACAGCATCGAGGTGCCGGCCTGGGTGAGGATCTGGTTCCGGGTGAAGGAGACCATCTCCTGGGCCATGTCGGTGTCACGGATCCGGGACTCGGACGCGGAGAGGTTCTCCACCGCGACGTTCAGGTTGTTGATGGTGTGCTCGAAACGGTTCTGGACGGCACCGAGGTTCGCCCGGGTGTCCGAGACCGACTTGATGGCCTTGTCGATCGCGGTGATCGCGTTGCCCGGACCGCTGGTGGTGGTCAGGTCCAGGGCCGCCGTGCCAAGCGTCTTGGAGTCGATGGCGCCGATGGAGACGCCGATCCGCTCGTTGGCGTTGGCGTTGGCGCCGACCTGGAACCGGCCGGTGTTGCCGCCGGGAACCGCGTTGGCGGCGGTGGTGGCGGTGATGGTGCCGCTGTTACCCATGAGGGACGCGAGCGCGGTACCGGTACCACCGGTGTCGGTGGCGCTGAACTCTCCGACGCCGGACATGCTCATGGTCGTCGCACCGGACGAGTCCGTGCTGGCCGTCATCCGGACCTCGTTGCCCTGGTAGCCGTTGGCCTTGAGGGCCTTCGAGAGCGAGTCGTTGACGACCTTGGCGATGTCCTGGGCGGTCGCGCCGGCCGGAATGTCGGCGGCCTTGATGTCGACGCTGATCTCGCTGCCGGCGGCGAGAGTGGTGCCGTCGACCTGAGTCAGCTTGAACGTGGCGTCGGTGGTGAGCGGGCCGCTGGCCGCCGTCAGAGCGGTCACGTTCGCCGAGGTGAGCGAGTTGGTCGCCTTCACGGTGGAGCCGAACGAACCGTCGAGCAGCTTGGCCTTGCCGAACGAGGTGGTGCTGCCGATCCGGTCCAGCTCCTGGTTCAGCTGGTCCATCTCCTTGTTGGCCGCGCCCTTGGCGTCCGAGTCCATCGACCCGGCGTTCGACGTCTGCACCGCAAGGTCACGCATGCGCTGCAGAATCGAGGTGACCTCGTTGAGCGAGCCCTCAGCGGTCTGGGCGACGCTGACGCCGTCCTGCGTGTTCCGCACCGCGACCTTGAGGCCGCCGGTCTGCGACCGCAGTCCCTCGGAGATCGAGAGGCCGGCCGCGTCGTCCGCCGCCCGGTTGATCCGGAAACCACTGGACAGCTTCTCCAGCGACTTCTGCATCTGGCCGTCGGTGACCGAGAGGTTCCGGTAGGCGTTCTGCGCGGCGATGTTCTGGTTGATGCGAAGACCCATTGGGTGATTCCTCCTTGACTGGGGTCTTGAGCGGCCCGTCCATGAGCCGGTGTTGCGTCTTTCCCTTCGGCGGCCCGCCGGAAGGCCCTGAGGATTCTCCGAGAATTCTTCGGGCTTTTTGGGCTTACCGGAAAAATGCCGATTGGGGGAAACCACTCAGCGGCACCGCGAACATGCCGACCTGTCCGAATGAGCGGGTTGCCAACGGGGTGCAGCCCGACCAGCGAAACGACGGAGGACCGGGTGAGCCTGACCGACCTGGCCAGCGTCCTGTGGCGCTCTCGCGAGCTGCTGGAGATGCTGCTGTTCAAGCTTGAGGAGGAGCAGTTGCTTCTCGCGGCCAACCGATCGCGCTGGCTCAGCCACGCCACCCGGGAGGTGGAAGTGGTGCTCGATCAGATTCGCCAGACCGAGGTCATCCGTGCCGCGTACGCCCAGGACGTCGCCACCGAGCTCGGCATCGACCCGGAAGCCTCGCTGGGGGAGCTCGCCGACGCGGCTCCCGATCCCTGGTCGGACCTCCTGCACCAGCACCGTAAGGCGTTCCTGCTCTTGACGTCGGAGATCCGGGCCCTGGCCGACGTCAATCGTGACCTGCTCACCGCGGGTCAGCGCGCGGCTCGCGAAACCATGCTCGTCTTCGCGGAGAGTGTGGAAACGTACGGGCCTCAGGGCCAGACCGTCACCGGCGGCGTGCGCCGCCCCACCCTCGTTGATGAGGCGATCTGATGGGCAGCACTTTCAGTGGACTCAACACGGCACTGACCTCCCTGTACGCGCAGCGGCGCGGCTTGGACATCAGCGGCCAGAACATCGCGAACGCGAACACCGAGGGTTACACCCGGCAGCGCGTGACGATGCAATCGCAGAACGCCAACCTGGTGCCCGGCGTGTACGCCACCACCAGCGCGGTCGGCAACGGCGTGGTCGTCTCCTCCGTGGACCGACTGCGCAACGCCGCCATGGATCAGCGCAGTTACACCGAGCATGCGAGTTCGGCGTACCACAATGCGCGGGCCGGGGCGTACAACCTGATCGAGGACGTGTTCGCCGAGCCGAGTGACACCGCTCTGCAGGGCCGGCTCGCGGACATGTGGGACGGGTGGAACGCGATCACCACCAACCCCGACCAGCTGGCCGGCAAGTCGGCGGTGCTGGAGCAGGCCACCACGGTCGCCTCGACGCTCAACGACGCGGCGTCGGCGTTGAACAACCAGTACAAGGCGGCGCGGACCGGCCTGGACACCTACGTCGACGACGTCAACAAGGCGGCCGACGCGGTGGCCAAGCTGAACAACCAGATCGTCGTCGCGTCCCAGGCGGGTCTGCAGCCCAACGAGCTGCAGGACCAGCGCGCGCAGCAGATCCTCAAGCTGTCCGAGCTGGTCGGGGCGAGCGCGACCGAGGCGGAGAACGGCGCGATCAACGTCTTCGTCGGCAGTGCTCCGCTGGTCAGCGGCTTCAACACCCGGAAGATCGAGATCGAGGCGGGCGGCGCCACCCGGCTGGAGGACCTGGCCAGCAGCGAGGTCAATCTGCGCTGGTCGGACACGAAGGCCGCGGTCGGCGCCGGTGGCACGATGGGCGCCTCGATGGAGCTGCTGGCCAAGGGCGGCACGCTGGACAGCATCACCACCCGGCTGAACACGGTCGCGCAGAAGCTGGCCGACTCGGTGAACGCGGCCTACAGCGGCGGTTACGCGACCGACGGCACCACCGGCAAGCCGTTCTTCATCCGCAACGACAACAGCTCCACGGCGAACGTCACCGCGGCCCAGATCCGGGTCGCCGTCACCGATCCGGCGAAGCTGCAGATCTCCAGCGGCGATCCGACCGGCACCCCGAAGATCCTGAACGGCAACGTCGCCGACAAGATCTCCGATCTGGCCGATTCGAAGACCGACGCGGACGCCGAGTACCAGTCGATGATCGGCGAGCTCGGTGTGTCGGCGCAGTCCGCGATCCGCCGGCGCGACGTGCAGAACGCGGTGACCGACCAGGTGGACGCGTCGCGTGACGCCGAGTCCGGGGTGAATCTCGACGAGGAGATGACGAACCTGCTGACGTACCAGCGCGGGTACGAGGCGGCGTCCCGGGTGCTCACCACCATCGACTCGATGCTCGACCAGCTGATCAACCGGACCGGCATGGTCGGCCGGTAACCGAGGGGTTCCGACATGTCCAGCAGTCCCAGAGTCACTCAGAGCAGCGTGCGCACCCGCACGATGGCCAGCCTGCAGCGCAATCTCAACGCGTCGCAGAAAGCACAGGACCAGATCTCCAGCGGGAAGCAGCTCACCCGCCCGTCGGACTCACCGACCGGGACGGTCACCGCCCTGCAACTGCGCGGCGAGGTGCGGGCCAACAAGAAGTACTCGACCAACGCGGACGACGCGGCCGGCCGCCTCGGCGTCGTCCAGGACAACCTGCAGCACACGCAGGAGCTGACGACCGTGGCCCGCAACCTCCTGCTGGAGGCGGCCAGCAGTGGCGGCGGGGGCACCAAGGAGGCCAATGAGGCCCGGGCCGCCCAGCTCGAGCAGCTCAAGGCCAACATGGTGCAGTTCGCCAACTCGAAATACTTGGACCGGCCGGTCTTCGGTGGGTCCACACCGGACTCGTCGGCCTATGACGCCACCGGTCAGTACATCGGCGAGAGCGCCGGCGAGACGTTGCGCGCGATCGGCCCGAACGCCAAGGTCAGGGTCGATGTCCGGGGTTCGGAGGCGTACGGCCCCGACTATCTCGTCGACGCCGGCGGCGGCTTCGTGGACGCGACCGGCGCCCCGGTCGACGACGCGCACAAAGTGCGCAATCCCGCCCAGCTCTTCCACGTGATGGACGACGCCATCGCCGCCCTGAGGTCCGGCGATAACGACGCTTTGACCGCCAGCATGAAGAATCTCGACAAAGCGTCTGATCTCGTGAAATCCACGCTTTCGGACGTAGGTGCCCGATACAATCGGGTTACGCAGATGAAGCAGTCCGCTGAGGATCGCTTGATGTCCGTGTCGTCGCAGCTGTCCGATATCGAGGATGTCGACCTGCCCAAGGCGATCATGGAATTGCAGCTCCAGCAGACCTCGTATCAGGCCGCCCTGGCCGCCACGGCCAAGGTGATCCAGCCCTCGCTCATCGATTTCCTGAGGTGACCATGACTACTCGCACCATGTCCCGACCGATCGAGGCCACCATGACCGACCCGTCGCTGGGCCTGCCGACCATCTCGATGGCGACGCCCATGCCCGGGTTCCCGGCGCACAAGGAATTCGTCCTGGTGCGACTGAACGAGGACGGTCTGCTCTACGCGCTGACCTCGATCGACAACCCGGAGCTGCGCTTCCTGGTGGCGCCGCCGGAGCCGTTCTTCCCGGAGTACGCACCGGAGATCGACGAGGCGGTGTTCGCCGCGCTGAACACGAAGGACCCGGATCGTGTGCTGCTGCTGGCCGTCATCACCGCGAGCGAGGAGGAGACCACCGCGAACCTCCTCGCCCCGATCGTGGTCGACCGGGACTCCATGCGGGCCGTGCAGACGGTCCTGACCGGGTCCGGCTACCCGGTCCGGGCGATCATGAACCGGTCGTTCTGAACCTCCAGGCGAGGGTCCTTCACGGCGGTGTCGTGAATGACCCTCAAGGGCGCGGTCGCGTTTCGCAGCGGCCGCGCCTTTGTCATGCTGTCCGTTCCATGGCTGGAGGAGGGCGTCGATGCTTGTGCTGACCAGACGGGCCGGAGAGAGCGTGATGATCGGCGACGACGTCGTGATCACCGTGCTGGAGACCCGGGGCGACGTGATCCGGCTGGGCATCCAGGCCCCGCGTGACGTCCAGGTGCACCGCGAGGAGGTGTACCGGGAACTGCAGGAGGCCAACCGGGCCGCCGCCTCGCCGACGGACGCGGCGGTCGACGCGATCACCCGGCTGGTGGAGGAGAGGTCCTCGGAGTGAGGACGCACCTCACCTGCACCGGCGGCTGACCCCGGAGACAACGCGGGACCGGGATTGTTCTCCACGACGGTGAACTTCAGTCGGGGAGTGGTCGTGGGCTCAAAGCAGGAATCGGTCATCGGCGCCGGGTGCGCGCTGGATCTGACGGTGGATGCCCACGTGCACACCGGGTTTTCGGCGGGGCGGGACGCCGTCGGTGTGGTGGTCTCGGCCGCTGACCGGGCCGGCCTGACCGCGCTCACCTTCGCGGACCAGGCCGGGCCGGAAACGACCTGGCTGACCGCGTACGCCGACGCGGTGCGCCGCGCCCGGCACCGCACCGAGATGGCGTTGCGCGTCGCCGCCGAGGTCGAGGTGGTCCGCCCGGACGGCTGGCTGGCCCTGCCGGCCGACCTGACCCAGCTCGACGCGCTGTCGGTGGCGATCTCCGCCCTGCCGCTCGGCGACGAACTGCTGGACGCCCGGGCGGTCCGTGCACTGCTCGCGGACGGTGTGATCACCGCCGAGCTGGTCGCCGAGCAGTTGATCGCGGCGACCGTGCGTGGCCTCGAGCGGGCCTCCCGTTACGTGCCGACGCAGCTGGCCCGCCCGCTGGCGCTGCTGGCGCAGGCCGGGGTCGACGACGCCGCGGTGTCGCCGGCGTTGATCGCCGACCTGGCCGCGGCCTGCCGCAGCACCGGGACCGTGGTGGAGATCAGCGAGGCGTGGCGCAGCCCGTCCCCGCGTCTGGTCGCCCTGCTGCGCGACGCCGGCGTGACGCTGGTGGCCGCGAGTGACGCCCGGTACGCCGCCGAGGTCGGTGGCTGGCAGTACCTGCGGCGAGTCTGAACTCCGGACTCCGCAAAAGTGAACACGGGTCGTGCTCGTCTCCGTACTCTCTGTCATGCCAGCACTTCAGCATGGGAGAGATGCGATGAGTATGGTTCAGCAGGCCATCGAGGTGAGTGCACCGCTGCACACGGTGTACGAGCAGCTCGCCGCGTTCGAGAACTACCCACGGTTCATGACGGGCGTCCGCCAGGTCACTACGACCGGAAGCGATCAGACGCACTGGATCATGGACGTGGACGGCAGACGCCGTGAGTTCGACGCGCAGATCATCGAGCGGACACCGGACGAACGGGTCTCCTGGTCGACCATGGAGGGCCCACTCCTCGCCGAGACCCTGACGCTGCGCCCGATGGGTGAGACCAAGACCCAGATCGTCGCCCAGCTCGAGGCCGACATCGCGTTTCTCATGCCCAGCGACCGGCACGGCCAGGAGTCGCTGAACCGCCGCCTCAAAGCGGACCTGACCACCTTCAAGGGCCTGGTCGAGAGCGGCGTCCTGGGCGGCCGCCCGATGCCGACCGGCACCAAGCGCCTCCCCGGCCCCTCGCACACCCTGTTCAGCCCGGACTTCGCCTCGCCGGCCTCGGTCGCCACCCGCGTCCACAAGCATCCGCCCGCGACGCAGCCGGCTCCCGGACCGGGCGCGGGCTGGGACACCGGCGCCGCCGACCTCGGCAACGCCGACCCGACCGGCCTCGGTCTCACCGACAACCCGCTGCACCACGCGGCCGGCGCCGGGAATCTCCCCAGCGCCGCCACCGGCACCGCCGCCCTGGCGAACACCGCCCGCCCGAAGGCCCCGGCGAGCGCGTCGCCGTCCTCCGGTGGCAACGTCACCGGCCGCGGCGCCGGCCCGATCAGCGGCGCCTCCGCCGGCTCGGCCCGGATGGGCGGACGCACTCCGGCCAGCGACATCTGGGGCAGCGGCATGATCAACGAAGAGGACCGCGGCATCGGCTGAAGATCAACTTCAAGATCTTCATGTCCCCTCTCCGCTGTGGTCCCGATCGTCGCTCCCGCGGGGACCCTTCCGGGCTGAGCAGGGCGCGGGGCGCCCAGAACGCTCAGCCCGGAAGGGCGACGTCCGTGGGTGGTCCGGCCCAGAGCAACGAACCCGTCCACGTGCCACCCCGGCCGGACAGTCCCGTGCGCCGGAGCCCGCAAGCTGGGCCCGGTGTGGTTGCGGCCCTGGGTGCGTGACGGACAGCGCGAGTCGCGGCTGGGGCCGTGTTCGCGGGGTGAGCACGGTCGGAACCAGCCGGGTCAGCGGGGCGCAGCCTCCAGGGTGACCAGCAAGCGGGCGCCGCGCGGTGTCGCGTGTTCGTACCGGACCGACCCGCCGTTCGCCTCCACCAGGTGCCGCACGATGAACAGCCCCAGCCCGGCCCCTTTGATGAACCGACCGAACAGGCTGGGCAGCACGTCCTCCGGGATGCCGGGCCCACTGTCCTGCACGGTCAGCAGCACCGTCCCGTCCGGCTGCCGACCCGCGCCGACCCGGATCGGCGCCGCGCCGTGGGTCCGCGCATTCTTCAGCAGGTTCTCCACGACGACCGCGAGATGCCCCCGGTCGGCCAGCGCCGAGATCTCCTCGTCGATGTCGATCTCCGCTTCCGAGCCGGCGCCGGAGTCGGACGACCCGGCGGCGGCCCGGACCACTTCGAGCAGCGGCACCGGGGTCCGCCGGGCGGTGACCGTCCCGGTGTCCAGCCGGAACAGCAGCTGCAGGTCGTTCATCATCTTGACCAGCCGCCGCGTGTTCTTGTCGATCTTCTGGGCCAGCTCCTGCCGTACGTCGTCGGGCAGGTCCGCCCAGTCCGCGCAGAGCAGTTCGGCGAGGCTGGCGATGGAGCTGATCGGCTGGGCCACGTCGTGGGTCAGCATCGAGGTGAGGTCGTTCTTGAAGGCGAGCGCCGCGGCCAGCCGTTCGTTGCCGCGTTCGAGTTCGGCGGCGTGCGAGGTGAGCGCCTCCTCGGCGGCTTTGCGGGAGCCGATGTCGACGCAGGTCGCGACGTATCCCCGGGGTGTGCCGGCGGCGTCCGGGATGGCGGCCATGGTGGCGAGCACGGGCACCTGGGTCCCGTCGGCGCGGGGGAGCAGCCAGTCTCCGCCGCCGCCCGGGGGCGGGAGTGGTGGCGGCTCGCGCAGTTCGTCCCGTTCGCCGGTGAGTTCGCGCCAGCGCCGGTTGACGTCGATCACTCGGTAGTTGGCGTCGAGCACCATCACCGCCTCGTTCATCGACTGCAGCAGCGTGTCGGCGAAGTCCTGCCGGTCTCGCAGTTCGGCGACGAGGTGACGCTGGCGGCGGTCGGCGAGGTCCAACGTCCGTACGAGAAAGGCCAGCAACCCGAGGAGACCGAGAGCGGCGAGGATCGCTCCGGTGCTGACCGCCGCGGCCGGCCGGCTCAGCCCGGTGCGCACCGCGAACGCGCTGACGAGCGCGGCGATCAGCGGCGCGGCGACGAGTGCGGGCGCGAGCCGGCGCACCGCGGTTCGCGGGCCGGACCGGTCGAGTGTCCGCAGCGGCCCGGTCTCGGGCCGGGCCAGGATCGCGCCGGCGGTCAGCGTGAGCAGCCCTCCGGCCAGGTGCAGGGGCATCACCCCGGCCGGTTCCTGCCCGTTGGGGAAGGTCGCGGCGAAGAGCCGGGGGACGAGGGCGACCAGCGCGATCGTGGCGGCGCCGAGCAGCGGAGGGTCGGCGACCCGCAACGGGATCTCGCCGACCCGGCGGGGCAGCCGCAGGTCGAGCCCGGCCAGGGCGAGCCCGGAGAGCAGCGTGGCCACCGCGGCGGCCGGGTGGTCGTCGAGGGTCGCGCCGCCGAGGATCGCCGTGGTCAGCGCGAACGCCGCGGCGGCGCCGGCGCGCAGCCGGCCGGTGAGTCCGGCGGCGGGTGGCAGCACTTGCAGTAGCAGGGCGAGCCCGGCCGGAACCAACGCGACCGCCGGAGTGGGCGTGAGCCCCTCCGGCGGCGCGGTGAGATCGGACGTGCGCGTGTTCAGGAGGCCGAGAACGGTGACCGTAATCCCGGCGCCTCCGGCGATCAGCCGGGACAACCTGCTCACGCCGCGTGCCGCGATACGCACATATCCCCCCATGACGTGAGGAAATGATCATATCGCGGCAGGCGCGGTTACTTACCCGCCCAGGCGAACCCTTCCTCCAGGCGGATCTTGCTGGCCACGCGAGCGATCCCGGCGTGCATCCGGTTCGCGTGGTGACCGCAGAAAGCCAGGTCGCCGCCGCTGCTCAGGGTCACCTCCAGCTTGGCGGCCGCGCCACAGCGATCGCAGCGATCGGTGAGCTCGCCGACGGTGTCGATCTCGGGCGACAGCAGGGTGGTCATATCGCTCTCCTTGCTCAGTGGCCGAATGAAGCGCAGCTCAACGGCGGTGTGCAGCGGTCCTGACAGCGGAATAGATCGGCCCTGGGCCATTGGGTCTTAGTGCTTCGACCCGTGGATCGGCTGAGAATCGGCGCAACGCCGTCGCACCCGAGAGGGACCTGGACCTGCACTTTTTCCACTTCAAGATTTCCCTCAAGTCGCCGCGGCATGCACGTCCGGGCCGCGGCACCCAACGTGAGGGAGATATTTGATGCTCGGTTCCGACGCCCGTCGCCTGGCCGTCCGATTCATGGCCGTCGCGAGCGCCGCCACCGCTTCTCTTTACGGTTTCACCGCGCCGGCTTCGGCCGCCGCGGTCCCGGCCGCTCCGGCGACCGGGAGGATCCTGGAGGCCGGCGCCGCCACGGCCATCCCGGGCAGCTACATCGTGGTGCTCAAGGCCGGCGCTGCGGCCGCCTCGCAGGACCTGGTCGCCACGTACGGCGGTGAGGTCGTGAACAACTACAAGGCCACCGTACGCGGATTCCACGCCCGCATGTCCGAGACGCAGGCGGCCCGTCTGGCCGCTGACCCGTCCGTCGAGTACGTCGAGCAGGACGCCGTGATCGCGGCCGCCGCCACCCAGCCCGGTGTCACGTGGGGCCTGGACCGGATCGACCAGCGCACCCGCACGCTGGACAAGAAGTACACCTACGCCTCGGCCAAGGACGTCACCGCGTACGTCATCGACACCGGTATCCGCACCTCGCACAAGGACTTCGGGGGTCGCGCGACCAGCGGCTACGACTTCGTCGACAACGACCGGGTGGCCGACGACTGCAACGGGCACGGCACCCACGTGGCCGGCACCATCGGCGGCGCGACCTACGGCGTGGCCAAGGACGTCAAGCTGGTCGGCGTCAAGGTGCTGGACTGCGACGGTTCCGGCTCGTACTCCGACTTCATCGCCGGCATCGACTGGGTGACCGCCCACGCCCACCTGCCCGCGGTCGCCAACATGAGCATCGGCGGCCCGAAGGACAAGGCGCTCGACGACGCCGTGAACCGCTCGATCGCCAAGGGCATCACGTACGCCATCGCCGCCGGCAACGACAACAAGAACGCCTGCCGCTTCTCGCCGTCCGACACCACCGACGCGATCACCGTCGGTGCCGTGGACAGCAACGACAAGCGGGCGTCGTTCTCCAACTACGGCACCTGCCTGGACATCTTCGCGCCGGGCGTGAACATCAAGTCGGCGTCGGCGGACTCGAACACCGGTTCCGCGATCATGAGCGGCACCTCGATGGCCAGCCCGCACGTGGCCGGCGCGGTCGCCCTGGTGCTCGGCGCCCACCCGGCCTGGACCCCGCGGCAGGTGCGTGACGACCTGGTCGCGCACGCCGGCTCGGGCCTGGTCCGCAGCCCGGGCGCCGGCTCGCCGAACAAGGTCCTGTTCACCGGTTACCTGAACGAGACCGCCGCCGTGGCGAAGGCCGCGGCGACCCGCCGCTGAACCTGATCCGGGCACACGCCGCGCGACGCATGATGCGTCGCGCGGCGTCGTGTCTCCCTCGGACTTCGGTCGTCCGGCCGGGGGTGCGGGAAAGTGCCCAACTCCGGCGCCCGGGGCGGCTAGCGTGAGATCGACCCCAGCCCCGAGGAGGACCCATGTCCGAGGCGCCGGTCGCCGATAAGTCGACCATCCTGGTCGTCGACGACGAGGAAGACCTTCGCGACATCATGCGCCGCATGCTGGAGCGCAAAGGCTACGCGGCCCTGACGGCCGGTGACCCGGACGAGGCGATCGCGGTCTGCCGTGACCATCCGGGCGTGATCGACGTCCTGGTCACCGACCTGACCCTGCCCGGCGAGAAGTCCGGTGGCGAGCTGGCCGGCCGGATCCGGGAGATACGCCCGGGGATCCACGTGATCTTCATTTCCGGGCTGCCCAAGGACATCGCGGTGGCCAAGGGCTTGGTCACCGAGGACGACACCCTGGTGAAGAAGCCGTTCACTGCCGATGTCCTGCTCGATGCGATCAAGAAAGTCCTGGAGTAGGCCACGGAACAGTCAGTTCGCCCAGGCGCCAGCGGGCCGGGCCGTCCAGCACGGGGCGGCCCTCGTCGCGCATCCGCCGGACCGTCGCCAGCCAGCGCTGCCGCGGCCCGAACGGGGTCGCCTCGGTCTCCCACGCCCGCCCCAGCGCCCGCAACAGCTCGTGCACCGGGTGACCGGGCACGTTGTGGTGGATCAACGCCTTCGGCAGCCGCTCGGCGAAGATCGCCGGATGTTCCAGGTCGGCCAGCCGCGCCGACAGCGTGAGCGTCGACGGCACGCCCGCCTCGACCACCGCCCACGTCGCGACCCGGCCCAGCTCGTCGCAGGTGCCCTCGACCAGCGTCGCGCCGGTGCCGGTCATCTGCCGCCAGGCCGCGGCCACCTCGTTCTCGGCGTACTGCCGGAGCACGTTGAACGCCCGCACCACCACCGGTGCGAGACCGGCCAGTTCGAAGCCGCCCCGGTGGAACTCCAGGTGGGGCGGGTCGGCGAACGGGCGGGCGGCTTCGACACGTACCGGATCGATCTCCAGACCGACGACCGTGACGTCCGGACGAACCGTGGCCGCCAGCCGTCCCCGCAGCTCCACGGCCGTGACCGGGGTCGCGCCGTAGCCGAGATCGATCACCAGAGGCGACGCGGCGTCACGGAGAAGATCCGCGCACCGGTACGCGATGAAGTTGTCCACCCGCCGCAGACGGTTGGGGTTCGTCGTGCCTCTGGTGATCGCTCCGACCGGCTTGATGATCAAGGCTCCCGGTGCACCTTGTGCTGGGCGGCCTGGGCGATCGGCCGGATCACCAGCCGGTCGATGTTGACGTGCTGCGGCCGGGTCGCCGCGAACGCGATGACATCCGCGATGTCGTCGGCGACCAGCGGCTCCTTCACGCCCGCGTAGATCGCGTCGGCCCGCGCCCGGTCACCGCCGAACCGGTTGAGCGAGAACTCGTCGGTGCGGACCATGCCGGGGTCGATCTCGATCACCCGGACCGGCTTGCCCGACAACTCCAGCCGGAGTGTCCCGACCAGCGCGGTCTGGCCGTGCTTGGCGGCGACATAACCCCCACCACCCTCGTACGGCGTGAAAGCCGCCGTCGACCCGACCGTCACGATCGTCCCCGCGCCGCTCGCCTCCAGCGCCGGCAGCAGCGCCTGCGTGACGCGCAGCGTGCCGAGCACGTTCACGTCCCACATCGCCTGCCAGTCGGCGACCGACCCGTCCGCGATCTGGTCCAGCCCGACCGCCCCGCCGGCGTTGTTGACCAGCAGCGCGACGGGCGCGCCGAGCTCGGTGACGGCGGCGGCCAGCGCGGCGACCGATTCGTCGGAGGTGACGTCGCACACCACCGCGGTCACGTTCGCGCCGATCTCCTTGACCAGCGCCTCCAACCGGTCGGCCCGGCGGGCCGCGGCGACCACGTGGAATCCCTCCCCGGCCAGGCGCCGGGCGGTGGCCGCCCCGATGCCGCTGGATGCTCCGGTGACCACTGCGATTTTTTGCATGCCCCGATTCAACCGCATGACATGAGTCACCCCGGCCTGGCTGCGTAGTGGTTCATCCCACGCCGATGGGGAAGATGACAAGTGTGCAACAAGCTTGTCCCGGTTGAACGCGAGGGAGGCACGGAACGTGGTCGAGGTCAGCCGGCCCACCCCGCGGCGCATCGCCACCCTCTCGGTGCACACGTCCCCGCTGGAGCAGCCGGGCACCGGTGACGCCGGTGGGATGAACGTCTACATCGTCGAGGTGTCCAAACGTCTCGCCGCGGCCGGCGTCGAGGTGGAGATCTTCACCCGGGCCACCTCGAGTGAGCTGCCGCCGATGGTCGAGATGGCACCCGGTGTGCACGTCCGGCACGTCACCGCGGGGCCGTACGAGGGGCTGAACAAGGAGGAGCTCTCCTCCCAGCTCTGCGCGTTCACCACCGGCGTGCTGCGGGCCGAGGCGTGCCACCCGCCGGGCCACTACGACCTGATCCACTCGCACTACTGGCTCTCCGGCCAGGTCGGCTGGCTGGCCCGGGAACGGTGGGGCGTGCCGCACGTGCACACCGCGCACACCCTGGCCAAGGTGAAGAACCGGCTGATCGCGACCGGTGACCGCCCCGAGCCGAAAGCGCGGGTGATCGGCGAGGAGCAGGTCGTCGCCGAGTCCGACCACCTGGTGGCGAACACCCGGTTCGAGGCGCAGGATCTGATCACGTACTACCAGGCCGACCCGGCTCGGGTCAGCGTCGTCGAGCCCGGCGTCGACCTGGACCGGTTCCGTCCCGGCACCTCCGACCGCGCCCGCTTCGGCCTCTCCGAGCGGGACCGGGTCGTCGCGTTCGTCGGCCGGATCCAGCCGCTCAAGGCCCCCGACGTGCTCATCTCCGCCCTCGCCGAGCTGCGCGCCCGCGGGACGGAGAATGTGACGCTGGTGATCTGCGGCGGTCCCAGCGGCAGCGGGCTGGACAAACCCACCGCACTGATCGACCTGGCCGCCTCGCTCGGCGTGACCGATTCGGTGGTGTTCCTGCCGCCGCAGACCGGCTCCGGCCTCGCCGCGCTCTACCGGGCCGCGGATCTGGTGGCTGTCCCGTCGTACAACGAATCGTTCGGTCTTGTTGCTCTGGAGGCGCAGGCCTGTGGCACGCCGGTGGTCGCGGCCGCGGTCGGCGGCCTGGTCACCGCGGTGCGGGACGGTGAGAGCGGCGTCCTGGTCGACGGCCACGACCCGGCCGACTGGGCCCGTGTGCTGGACCGGCTGCTCGCCGCGCCCGGTTTCCGGCACCGTCTGTCGGCCGGCGCGGTCGCCCACGCCTCGCAGTTCTCCTGGGACCGGACCGTCGAGCGCCTGCTCGACGTCTACCGGGACGCGGTGAGCGAGCACCGCGCGTTGATCACCGCACGGCTGGAGGGGGCGGCATGGGCATGGTGACCGAGCTGATCGAGCAGGTCCTCACCGATCGTGAGCTGGAGTGGGAGGCCACCGGCGAGTCGTCCTACGTGGTCACGCTGCCCGGTTCGCACAAGCTGAAGACCGCCTGCAACCTGATCGTCGGCGAGCACGCGCTGCGCATCGAGGCGTTCGTGATGCGCCAGCCCGACGAGCGCCGCGAGGAACTCTGGGCCTGGCTGCTGCAGCGCAACGCCCGGATGTACGGGGTGTCGTTCTCGATCGACTCCGTCGGCGACGTCTACCTGACCGGGCGGGTGTCGCTGAAGGGCCTCGACGAGGACGAATTGGACAGACTGCTCGGCTCGGTCCTGACGTATGCCGACGAGTCCTTCGACACGATGCTGGAGATCGGCTTCGGCACGTCGATCCGCCGGGAGTGGGAGTGGCGCGTCAAGCGGGGTGAGTCGCTCGCCAACCTCCAGGCATTCAAGCACTTCGCCGCCCCGCCGAGTTGACGCTGCCGCGCCGTTGTGCTCCCCGGCCCGCTCGGGGACACCCGTCCCGGCGCTCGCCCGGAGCCCCTCGACAAGATCGCGCTGGCCTGCACGAACGCGATCTTCCCAGCCGCAATTCACCTGCCGGACACCTGCCGTCAAGGTCATCCGGGGATCCGGGTCGATTCGATGTCCATCATTTCCCCGGCCGGCCGGAGTCATTATTTCTCCCGGTATCACGGAGTACGGACGAGTGAATCGCGGATCGTCCGATCGGCTGGTTGTTGGCGATTGTGACGCCTGAGACAGATGTCGACACGAATACGGCTTGTGAGGCTTGACTGCCCCAACTAGCGTGGTCGATGGACGCCGAGCCGTCAGTTCGGGGAACGGGACGATCAGCAATGATCTCCACGGATCGGCGTTTGGGGACGGGTGGCATAAGCCGTTGGGGGACGGCGCGACCCGAGACCGGCGGTTAGTGCGGGCGACGCCTATGGGGATGGGGGTCGCCCGCCGCCGCCGGCGCTTTTGTTTCCGGGTCCGCACGCGAAGATCTCACGTTCATCACATTCTCCGGACCCCATTCGCGGCACGTCACTTCGTTTATCGCACCCACCGTGCACATCCGTCCGATGTGTTCAGTGCTCCGCGCCGCTTCACCCGAAGATCAAATTCTTCATGTCCTGTCTCCGCTGTGGTCGCCCTCCGCCGCTCCCGCGGGGACCCTTCCGGGCCGAGCAGGGCGCGGGGCGCCCAGAACGCTCAGCCCTCCACGGCGGCCTCCGTGGCGGGTCAGGCTCGGAGCAACAAACCCGTCCACGCAGGTGGTCCCGCCGCCTCCGCCCGTCGAGGGCGCAAGCCGGCCGCAGAGAGTCCCGCGCGTCGAAGTCCGCGAGGTGGGCGTTCGGTCGCCCAGGCCGGGTGCTCCCGCTCGCGGCGGGTTCTGACCGTGATCGATGAGGCACGAACAACCACGGTCAGAACCAGCCGGACAGCGCGAGCCGTGTTGCGGCCCGGTGTTGCGCGGGGCGTCGCGCCGGCTCGACGTGATCGAGCTTGGGGACGTGGGTGAGGGGCGGAGCCGTGCGCCGGGCGGTGGCTGTTCCCATTTCTCAGTTCCGGGACGGCGTCGGCAGGACGCCGGCGTGGACGGAGTTCGCGGTCACCCGGCGTTCCCGGGCTGGGCCGGCGACCAGGTGCAGCCCGGCGCCGATCAGCCCGACCGCGGCCACGATGATCCAGTGTGTCCCGCCGAAGTACTCCAGTCCGGCCCCGCCCAACGCCGGCGCCACGAACGCCGCCGCCGGGAAGCTCAGGTAGAAGACGGCCTGATAACGCCCCCGAAGCAGCGGCGGTGCCAGCTCCGAGTTGATCGCGGCGTTGGGTGGCGCGGCCAGCATCCCGCCGACCGTCCAGACCACTGCGGCCGCCAGGTAGACCGGCAGGCTGTCGGCGACCGCCAGTACAGCGAACCCGCCCGCCATCACCACCATCGACAACGCCAGCACCCGATCCTTGCGCCGCCCGTCGATGAAACCCGGCACGAACAGTTGCCCGATCATGATCAGCGCCCCGCCGAGCGCCGTCACCAGCCCGTAGTCCCCGGGCCCGAGCCCGTCGTCGTGCATGGCGAGCGGCACGATCGTGGTGGTCTGGGTGTTCAGCAGCGCCTGCAGGATGGTCAGCCCGACGAAGATCAGGAAGATCCGGTCGGCCAGCACGGTACGCATCCCGCCGCCCCGCGGTGCCGCGGACCGCGAGTCACGGCTCAGCGTCTCCGGCACCTTCCACGCGATGATCAGCGCCGTGATCAGTGTGCTGGCGGCGTCCAGCAGGAACAGTCCCGGGTAGCTCCACCGGGCCAGCACCCCGGCCAGCAAGGACGCTCCCGCGGTCCCCAGATTGAACGCCCAGAACTGCAGGTTGAACGCCCGGAGTCGATGCCCGGCGGGGACGACGTCGGTGATGGCGGCCACGAACGCCGGCCCCGGCATCGCCTGCGTCAGCCCGAGCAGCAGGCACAACCCGGCGATCACCGTCAGCGGCGTGCTGAGGGCGAGCGCGACGAGTACCGCCGAGCAGGCCAGGTGTGACCAGAGCAGCGTCGCTCGCCGTCCCCAGCGGTCGGTCAGTACCCCGCCGGCGAGCGTGCCGACGATCCCACCGATCCCGTAGCTGCCCACGACCAGGCCGGCGAGTGCTGCCCCGGCTCCTCGTTCAGCGGTCAGGTAGAGCGACAGGTAGAGCACCGCGAAGCCGCCGGCCCGGTTGACCAGCAGCCCGGCCCAGAGGAACCAGTACACCCCGGGCAGCCCCCCGACCGCACTCCGCAGCCACCCGCGCACCGCTCACCGCTCCCTCACAAACAGAAAACTTTCCTAACCGTAAAGGATGGGCCGCCGCCACTCCAGGCAGCCGGCCGGATCCGGCAAGTCAGCCGGGTCCGGCCGAGCCGCGACGGGACCGGATGCCGCAGTGGACCGCAGGCATCTCCAGGAAGGCGCGATATTCCGGCTGTGGCGGATGGGCTGCTGACTCCGGCGGCGCCGGCAAGCGGTGCCCAGGCTGCGATCAGCCAGGAGAATCGCTGGGAGCCAGGTCAGTGACGGTGGGCGCCGCCGAAGGTGGCGCGGCTGCGGGCGAGGTGGCTGCCGACCGGCCGGCCGTGGACGGGGGACGGGTCGGGTCGAGGAGCGCTTCTTCCTGCGTACGCCGGAAAATGGCTTTTCTTTCCCGGGCCGGCCCACTGATCAGATGACCGATGGCCGCCAGCGCGCAAAGTCCGAAACAGCCCACCCACAGTGCCACCGGCCCGAGTCCTTGCAGCGCGAGCCCGCCCAGCACCGGTGCGAGCGCCGTGCCGATCGACCAGGACAGTGAGTTCAGTCCCTGGTACCGCCCGCGCAGCGCCGCCGGGGAGAGCGCCGCGAGGGTGGCCGCGTTGCTGGGGGACTGGAGCATCTCCCCGAGGGTCCAGATCACCACGGTCAGCGCGTAGACCCAGGCCGAGTGCGCGAACGCGACCAGCCCGAACCCGACTCCGACGATGATCGAGGCGACGGCCAGCACCCGGTACGGCCGACGACCTTCGATGAGGCGTGGGACGAACAGCTGGCCGGAGACGATCAGGATGCCGTTGACCGCGATCACCCAGCCGTAGGTGGCGGCGGAGAAGCCGTCGGCCAGCATCGCGATCGGCAGGGTCGACGCGTGCTGGAGGATGACCAGCACGGACAGCAGGTTGATCACGAGGAAGACGACGAACGCCCGGTCACTGAGGGCGGCCCGCATCCCACCGGTCGGCGCCTTGGCCGTGCGGGAGCCGGCCGGGCGCGTCTCGGCCAGGAAGATCAGCGTGATCGTCGCCGTGACCAGCGTGGTGGCCGCGTCGACGACGAAGAGCAGCAGGTAGTCGAACTGGGCGGCGAACCCGGCAGCGATCGCGGCGAGCGCGAACCCGAGGTTGATCGCCCAGTAGTTCAGCGAGAACGCCCGGACCCGGTCCCGTTCCGGCACGACGTCGACCATCATCGCGGAGAAGGCCGGCCGCACCCCTTCGGCGAACGCGCCGAGGAGCCCGGTGACGATCAGGATCTGCGCGTACGTCTGAGCGAAGCCCAGGGTCAGCATCAGTGCCGCCGCGCCGAACTGGGCGACGAGCATGGTCGGCCGGCGTCCCCATCGGTCGGCGAGGACGCCGCCGGTCATCGTGCCGATCGCCCCGCCCACGCCGTAGAGGCCGATGACCAGACCGGCCTGGCTCTGCGTGAAGTGGCGCGCGCTGGTCAGGTAGATGCTGAGGAAAAGCACCACGAACGAGCCGACCCGGTTGATCAGCGTGCCGGTCCAGAGGAACCAGAACTGCCGGGGCAATCCGCCCGCGGCGTGCCGTAACCACCCTCGCACCAGATCCCCCGTAAGCACTGACTCCGCCTTGTCTCCCTTACAACTTAGGTGATCGATCAACCGATTTTCCACCCGCCCGGACCTGCGGCGGAGGGTGCGGGGAAGATGTGGTCATGACTGGAACCCTGGTGCTGTTGCGACACGGCAACAGCGAGTGGAACGCCAAGAACCTCTTCACCGGCTGGGTCGACGTGGACCTGGACGCCAAGGGCGAGGACGAGGCCCGCCGCGGTGGAGAGCTGCTCAAGGAACAGAACGTGCTGCCCGACGTCGTGCACACCAGCCTGCTGCGCCGCGCGATCCGGACGAGTGAGATCGCCCTGCACATCACCGACCGGCACTGGATCCCGGTCAAGCGCTCGTGGCGGCTCAACGAGCGGCACTACGGCGCTCTGCAGGGCAAGGACAAGAAGCAGACCCTCGAGACGTACGGCGAGGAGCAGTTCATGCTCTGGCGCCGGTCCTACGACGTCCCGCCGCCGCCGATCGAGGACGACTCGGAGTTCTCGCAGGCGAGTGACGCTCGTTACGCCGACCTGCCGCCGGAGATCAAGCCGAAGGCGGAGTGCCTGAAGGACGTGCTGGAGCGCGCCCTGCCGTACTGGTACGACGCGATCGTCCCCGATCTGCGGGCCGGCAAGACCGTGCTCGTCGCGGCGCACGGCAACTCGCTGCGCGCGATCGTCAAGCACCTCGACCAGATCTCGGACGACGCGATCGCCAAGCTGAACATCCCGACCGGCATCCCGCTGCGCTACGACCTCGACGAGAACCTGCGTCCGGTCACCGCCGGTGGTCTCTACCTGGACCCGGAGGCGGCCAAGGAGGCGGCGGCCGCGGTCGCCAACCAGGGACGCTGACGAAAAAAGGCCGGGACACCCCCGTGGTGTCCCGGCCTTTCGCCGTTCTAGCCGGTGACCGACTCGCCGGTGACCAGGTAGATCGTGTGCTCGCTGATGTTCACCGCGTGGTCGGCGTACCGCTCGTAGAACCGGCCCAGCAGCGCGCCGTCGATCGCGGTCTCCGCCCCGTACGGCCAGTCGTCGGCCAGCATGATCTTGAAGAGTTGACGCTCGAGGTCGTCGATCCCGTCGTCGTCCTTCTCCAGCTCGGCGGCGAGGCCGGCGTCGGTGTGGGTCAGCACGGTGGTGATCTTCTCGGCCATCTGGTCGGCGATCTCCGCCATGCCCTTGAAAACCGGGCGCAGCTCGGCCGGGACGGCCGGGGACGGGTGCCGGCGGGCGGCGGTCTTCGCCACGTGCTCGGCCAGGTCGCCCATCCGCTCCAGGTCGGCGGAGATGTGCAGGGCGGTGATCGCCCGGCGCAGGTCGACCGCGACCGGTGCCTGCCGGACGATGATGTCCGCCACCTTCGCCTCGACCTGGGCGAAGATCGCGTCGACGTCGGCGTCACGCTGGATGACGATCTGAGCCGCCTCCAGGTCCGCCGTGAGCAGCGCGGACGTCGCCTTGCGGAGCGCGGCGCGCACCGACTCTGCCATGGTCACCAGCAGCCGAGTCACTTCGGTGAGTTCGGCCTGGAACTCCTCGCGCATGTTTTAAAGTCCCGATTGTCGGGGCCGCCCCGCTGGCGGGTTACGGCCGATGTGTGCAGCTCACGCTAAGTCGGTTGAGCTTCCCTGACATGAACACCGGTGAACGACGCCAGGCCCGGCGGTGAACATTGCTCGACGCGGGCCCGTTTTGCCCCTTTGGCCTTGTGGTCCAGGTAAACAATGACCCTACGATCGCAGCGTGGAGTGGGGATACGCCGTCGGCTTGATCTCAGTCGCGCTGGCCGTCGGTGTCGGTGCTGGGCTGACTCTCGCCCGTTTCCGCCGACCGGCGGAGGACACGGGCGGGGCCGGCTCACCGGAGGGGAGAGCCGCCATCGAACCGGACGATGATCGCCCGGCGGGCAAGAACGGTCCGAAGGGGCTCGGCCGCAAGAGCCTCGACTCGCTGCGGGTGGGCGTCGTGGTCCTCGACGCGGAGGACTATCCGGTCCTGGTCAACCCGGCCGCGCGGGCGATGGGTCTGCTGCGTTCCGGCGGTGCGCCCGGCACCATCGCGGCCCACCCCATCCTGCGCACGCTGGCCGGCCAGGTGCGGCGTACCGGCGTACGGCGGGAAGTGGAACTTGATCTTCCGCGGGGTCGTGCCGGTGGCGCGCAGGCGCCACTCGGCCTGCACCTGCGGGCCGTCGCGCTGAACGCGACGCACGTCGCCGTCGAGGCGGCCGACGTGACCGAGTCGCACCGGCTGGCCCGGGTCCGGCGGGACTTCGTGGCGAACGTCAGCCACGAGCTGAAGACCCCGATCGGCGCCCTGCAACTGCTGGCCGAGGCCCTGCTCGACGCCACCCAGCTGCCCGAGTCGGCGCCCGAGGCGCAGTCCGAGGACCTGCAGGCCGCGCGCCGGTTCGCCGAGCGGATCCACCACGAGTCGGCCCGGATGGGTCGCCTGGTCAGTGAGCTGCTGGAGCTCAGCCGGCTGCAGGGCGCCGAGCCGCTGCCCAGCCCCGAGCCGGTCGCGCTGGACTGGGTGATCGCCGAGGTGCTCGATCGCACGAGGACGACATCCTCCGCGAAGAGCATCGAGATCACCTATTCCGGGCCTAAGGGCCTGATGGCGTACGGTAGCGACAGTCAGTTCGCCACCGCGGTGACGAACCTGGTCGAGAACGCCATCGCGTATTCGGGTCCCGACACCAAGGTCGAACTGACCATGCGTCAGGAGGACGACTGGATCGAGATCGATGTCGCGGACCAGGGCATCGGCATCTCTCCGCAGGACGTCGATCGGATCTTCGAGCGGTTCTACCGAGCCGACCAAGCCCGATCGCGGGCGACCGGCGGGACCGGCCTCGGCCTCGCCATCGTCAAGCACATCGCCACCAATCACGGTGGTCGTGTGGACGTGACCAGCGCTCTCGGCGCGGGTTCGACGTTCACTCTGCGCCTACCGGCGCGCCCCTCGGAATCCCCCTCGCCGTCACCGACGGCAATTGAGATCGAGTCCGGTGTGACCCGGCAATGACCTGGTCACCGACGACGGAAGGAACTTCATTGGCCCGCGTGCTCGTGGTCGAGGATGAGGAGTCGTTCTCCGACGCCCTGTCGTACATGCTGCGCAAGGAGGGTTTCGAGGTGTCGGTCGCCGCGACCGGGACCTCCGCTCTCACGCAGTTCGACCGGACCGGTGCCGACATCGTGCTGCTCGACCTCATGCTGCCCGAGATGTCCGGCACCGAGGTGTGCCGTCAGCTCCGGCAGCGGTCAGCCGTCCCGATCATCATGGTCACCGCCCGGGACAGTGAGATCGACAAGGTGGTCGGGCTGGAGATCGGCGCCGACGACTACGTCACCAAGCCGTACTCGCCGCGCGAACTGGTCGCCCGGATCCGCGCCGTGCTGCGTCGCCAGGGCGGCGAGGCCGCCGAGGTGAGCACGCCGACGCTCGCCGCCGGCCCGGTCCGGATGGACGTCGAGCGGCACGTGGTGACCGTCGACGGCGCCGGCGTGCAGCTGCCGCTGAAGGAGTTCGAGCTGCTCGAACTGCTCCTGCGCAACGCCGGCCGGGTGCTCACCCGCGGCCAGCTGATCGACCGCGTCTGGGGCGCCGACTACGTCGGTGACACGAAAACCCTGGACGTCCACGTCAAGCGGCTGCGCTCCAAGGTCGAGCCGGAGCCGAGCGCTCCGCGCTACATCGTCACCGTCCGAGGTCTGGGCTACAAGTTCGAGCCGTAACCTGGCCTCGCTTCAGCCGGCGGGCTGTGTTCGATGGCCTCGCTTTGCTCGGCGGGCATTTCGCCCCTTTAGGTCGATGCCGAGAGTGCCGAAAAACAACTGCGCTTCGCTTGTTGTTTTTTGGCACTCTCGGCATCGACGGGCGAAATGCGCTTGGGGAGGTCAGAGGTCAGAGGTCAGGGGTGAGGGGTCAGAGGTCTGCGGCTGCTCTTGGCGAAGCGGGTTCGCGGCCGCCTCGCCGTTTCGGCGCGACCGGCCGGGTCTGGGCGGCGGTGGTGGCCGGGTGGACGGCGATCAGGCCGGACTTGATCCGGGCGGCGCAGAGCTCGGCCAGCTTCCGGTAGGCCGGCTCGCCGATCAGCTCGGTCAGCTCGGGCGCGTAGGACAGGTACATCGCCTCGGTCCCGACGTGCGCCTCCGGTGACGACGTGCACCACCAGGCCAGGTCGTGGCCGCCGGGGCCCCAGCCGCGCCGGTCGAACTCGGTCAGCGTGGACTGCAGCAGTTTCGTGCCGTCGGCCCGCTTGATCCAGTCCTGCTCGCGGCGGACCGGCAGCTGCCAGCACACATCCGGCTTGTACTTCAGCGGGTGCACCCCGTCCCGCAGCGCCTGGGCGTGCAGCGCGCACCCGCCGCCCCCGGCGAAGTCGGCGTCGTTGAGGAACACGCACGGCCCGTCAGCCGATCGGGTGGCGGTGCGCCGGGCCGGCTTGGTGCCGTCCACGGTGTCCATCTCGGTCCAGTTCTTGAACCCGCGCTTGTGCCGCTGCCAGGTTTCCGGCGTGAGCTTGGCGACGGCCCCCTTCACCCGGTTCTCGTCGTCGGCGTCGGTGAAGAACGCGCCGTGCGAACAGCACCCGTCCTCGGCGCGACCGGGCAGAATGCCGTGGCAGGCGGAGCCGAACACGCAGGTCCAGCGGGAGAGCAGCCAGGTCAGGTCGGCTCGCACCAGGTGCTGCTCGTCGGCGGGGTCGAGGAACTCGATCCATTCCCGAGGGAAGTCGAGTGGAACTTCCACGGGGCGTCGTGCGCGGCTCATCCGCCCCAGACTACGCGCTCCTGTGGATCATGACCGTTTACGGCGGATATATCCGACGCTGACGCACGTGGTTAGGCTGGGGGGCGTGAGTTCTCGAGTTCCCGTGCTCCTCTCCAGCTCCTCGGTCTTCCCCGAGCCGACGGCGGCCGCGTTCGAGATGGCGGCCACGGTGGGCTACGACGGGCTCGAGGTCATGGTGTGGACCGATGCCGTCAGTCAGGACGCCGGTGCCCTCAAAGGCCTGGCCGATCACTACAGCGTGCCCGTCCTCTCGGTGCACGCCCCCTGCCTGCTGGTCACCCAGCGGGTGTGGAGCTCCGACCCGTGGGAGCGGCTCAACCGCGCCGCCCAGCTCGCCGAGTCCCTGGGCGCGCCCACCGTCGTCGTGCACCCCCCGTTCACCTGGCAGCGTGACTATGCGAAGAATTTCGCCCCCGGCCTCGCCAAGGTCCAGGCCCGGCACCCGGATCTGACCTTCGCGATCGAGAACATGTTCCCGGTCAAGATGGCCGGCCGCTGGTTCGTGCCGTACACGCCGGGCTGGGACCCGACCGAGACCGGCTTCGACGCGTACACGCTGGACCTCTCGCACTGCGCTGCCGCCCGCACCGACTCGCTGGCGATGGCCGAGAAGATGGGCGCCGGTCTCAGACACGTGCACTTGGGCGACGGCACCGGCGAGGCGCGCGACGAGCACCTGGTCCCCGGCCGCGGCACGCAGCCCTGCGCCGAGCTGCTGCGCTCGCTCGCCGGCCGCGGTTTCACCGGCTCGGTCGCGCTGGAGATCAACACCCGGAAGGCCGCCAGCCGCGCGGTCCGCGAGGCCGACCTGCGCGAGTCGCTCGAGTTCGCCCGCCGCCACCTGGCCCCCGCCGATTCCGTCACCAAAGCCTGAAGATCAACTTCAAGAGCCTTTTGTCCCCTCTCCGCTGTGGTCCTTCACCGTCGCTCCCGCGGGGACCCTTCCGGGCCGAGCAGGGCGCAGAGCGCCCAGAACGCTCAGCCCTCCAGGGCGGCCTCCGTGGTGGGTCAAGCTCAGAGCAACAAACCTGCCCACGCAGTCAAGCAGGCCGAGCAGTCCCGCCGCCCGGACTCCGGGGCGCGGCTGGTGGGTGATCGGCGCGGGGCTTGCGGGCGGCGAGCGGCAGGGCGTTGTGCTTCCGGGGGCGGACTCCCCACGTACCCGAGGAGGGGTTTCAGGCGGGGGTGAGAGTTTGGGCGGCTCGTTTGCGGGCGCGGTGGGCGGCGACGTGAGAGCGGGTGGCGCAGCGCTCCGAGCAGAAGCGGCGGCAGTTGTTGGACGAGGTGTCCAGGTAGACGTTGCCGCAGCGCTCGTCGGCGCAGATGCCGAAGCGGGCGCTCCCGTACTCGCAGAGCCAGACGGACAGACCCCAGACCGCGCCGGCCAGGTATTCCGCACTGACGGACGAGCCGCGGCTGGTCACGTGCATGTGCCAGTCGCCGGCGTCGTGGCCGGAGATGCGTGGCTGCACCGGATATGCCTCGAGCAGCGTGTTCAGCTCGCGCACCGCGTCGGCGTCGCGCCCGGCGGTGCCGAGCTCGAAGGCCTGACGCAGGCGGCGCTGGGCGCGGCGGAAGACGGCCAGGTCCTTCTCGGCGACCTGGTCCCGCATGTACTCCAGATCGCCGCCGAACAGGGCCCGCAGACCCGCAAGATCGTCCAGGCCGGCGTTGACCAGGTCCACCGCCGTCCGCGCGTACGCATCGAAGTTCACCCGACCACGGTAGCCGCACCGGGCCACGAGGTGCGATTCCTCGACCGCACTGCCGCGCCGCCGGCAGGCTCGGCGGTTAACGTAGGGCCCATGCTCCGTTCCCTGTTTCTCGCCGTGGCCGGCTCCGCCCGGCTGGAGCGGCTGGTCGAGTCCACTCCCGCCGGCTCGGGGGTGGTGAAGCGCTTCGTCGCCGGCAGCGGCGCGGAGGAGGCGCTGGCCACGACCCGGGAGCTGGCCGACGACGGTCTCGCGGTCAGCCTGGTCCACCTCGGTGACACCACCGAGTCGCTCGAGCAGGCGCAGGCGGTCCGGGAGGAATATGTCGCTCTGCTCGGCCGCCTGCACACCGCCGGGCTGGCCCCGGCCGCCGAGGTCAGCGTCAAGCTGTCGGCGCTCGGGCAGCGGCTCGACGAGAAAGCCGCGTTCCAGCACGCCCGCGCGATCTGCGCCGCCGCGGCCGAGGCCGGCACCACGGTGACACTCGACGCCGAGGATCACGCCACCACGGACGCGACGCTGGAGACGCTGCTGGAGTTGCGGCGCGACTTCCCGTCGACCGGGGCGGTCCTCCAGGCGTATCTGCGGCGCACCGAGGGGGACTGTCGCGAGCTGGCGGTCTCCGGGTCGCGCGTGCGGCTGTGCAAGGGGGCCTACCCGGAGCCGGAGTCGGTGGCGTTCCAGTCGCCGCTCGACGTCGACAAGTCGTACGTGCGGTGCCTGAACGTGCTGATGTCGGGCGAGGGCTATCCGATGGTGGCGACGCACGACCCGCGGCTGATCGCGATCGCGGAGGACCGGGCCCGCTGGTTCGACCGCTCCACCGGAGAGTACGAGTTCCAGCTGCTGCACGGCGTGCGCCCGGAGGAGCAGGCCCGGCTCGCGGCGGGCGGTCATGCGGTGCGCGTCTACCTGCCGTACGGGAAGCAATGGTTCGGGTATTTGATGCGGCGCTTCGCCGAGCGCCCGGGCAACGTGGCGCACTTCGCGCGGGCTATTTCGCCTCGGACGTGACTCTTTAGGTCTAAACGGACACGGATCAGGCGTGTCGCACTTGACTTTTTGTGGGCAAATTACGGAACGCAACTCCCTGGTCACAGCGGCATCGATACGGTTCTGATGACACGCACGTTCGTCTCGCGGAGCGTGCCTGCGAAAGGATCGGTGCGACGAGATGACGGGTCCAGCCCAGACCGAGGAACGCCTCTCGGAGGTACGGTTCCTGACCGTGGCCGAGGTGGCCACGTTGATGCGCGTCTCCAAGATGACGGTCTACCGGCTCGTGCACGGCGGGGATCTCACCGCTGTCCGGGTCGGCCGCTCGTTCAGGGTGCCGGAGCACGCGGTTCACGAGTATCTGCGGGGCGCGTTCTCCCAGACCGCCTGAGGCGCAGCCGGGGTCGTGTTGGCCCCGACGGAGTGGGCCGGTACGCTGGACCGGTTGGCTCCCGGGTCCGTGCGTGCCGCGTAACAGCAGCGGCGCTTCCCGGGCGCCGTCCAAGATCGGTACCGGCCGGGCCGGTTCCACTCAAACATGGTTCGAGAGGCTGTCGTATGGGCTCCGTGGTCAAGAAGCGCCGCAAGCGTATGGCGAAGAAGAAGCACCGCAAGCTGCTGCGCAAGACCCGCGTCCAGCGTCGCCGTTTGGGCAAGTGACGGTCGGCCGGGTGCATCGCCCGGCCTTCGCCGTCGCTTGCCGACCCAGACCCGTGACCGGGTCTAGTTCCGAGGCTCAGCATCGAAAGGTGCGCTCGTGGTGACCTCACCGCCCAGCGTTGTCGTGGTCACCGGAGTCAGCCGTTTTCTCGGCGCATCCGTGGCCGCCCGCCTCGCCGCAGATCCCCGGATCGACCGTGTCGTCGGTCTGGATCCGCACGACCCGCCCGCACGCCTGCTCGGCCTGCTGGACGGGGTGGAGCGGATCCGGGCCGACGCGCGCGCGGCGACCGAGGCCATCGCGGGTCTCGGGGCCGAGGCCGTCGTCCATCTGGCGGTGACCGGCGTCCCCGACCCGGAACACGGCGGCCGCGCGGGGATGAAGGAACACAACGTCATCGGCACCATGCAGGTGCTGGCCGCCGCTCAGGGCGCGCCGAACCTGCGCAAGCTGGTGGTGCGTTCCTCGACGGCCGCCTACGGCGCGTCGTTCCGCGACCCCGCGGTCTTCACCGAGGACACCGAGCCGCGCGCGGTGCCGCGTGGCCCGTTCGCACGGGACATCCTCGACATCGAGGGATACGTCCGGGGTTTCCGCCGTCGCCGGCCCGAGGTCGCCGCGACCGTGCTGCGTTTCGCCCCGATGATCAGCTCGTCCGCCGAGACGTCGCTGACCAGATACTTTGCCCAGCCGGTGGTGCCCACCGTGCTCGGCCGCGACGCCCGCCTGCAGTTCGTGCACGTGGAGGACGCGCTCGAGGTGCTGTACCGCTCGGTGGTCGAGGACCATCCGGGCACCTTCAACGTCGCCGGCGCCGGTGTCCTGATGCTGTCCCAGGCGGTTCGCCGGGCCGGCCGGATCGCCGTGCCGCTGCCCGAGCCCGGGCTGTCCACCGCCGCCGCGCTCGTCCGCCGCCTGGGCGTCGAGCAGATCGGGCTGGACCAGATCGACCTCTTCGTGCACGGCCGGGTGGTCGACACCACCCGGCTGATCCGTGAGTTCGGCTTCACCCCGCGCACCACCGCCACCGCGTTCGAGGAGTTCATCCAGTCGCACGCGGCGGGTTCGTCGCTCACCGCCGACCGGCTGGAGGCCGCCGAGCGGGCGATCCTGGACGGAATCCGGCAGGTGCGTGCCGCAGCCGGGAGTGATCACTGATGAGCCAGGACGAGTTCCGCGACATGCTGCCCGGGCACGCCGAGTTCCGGCTGCCCGAACCGCCCGCGCCGAAAAAGCTGAACGGTCGCCGCCCGATCCCGGAGAAACCGGACGAGCAGGTGGCGAAGCTGGAGTCGACCGCCGAGCACGAGCCGGTCACCCTCGACGTGTGGGACCGCCGGGTCGCCGACGGTCTGGCCTTCCTGCGCCGGCGGCTCGCCGGGGCGTACGAGGTGGACGAGTTCGGCTTCGACCCGGAGCTGACCGAGGCGGTGTTCCACCCGATGCTGCGGGTGCTCTACCGCGACTGGTTCCGCACCGAGGTCTTCGGCATCGAGAACGTGCCGTCCGAGGGCCCGGGCCTGGTCGTCGGCAACCACTCGGGCACGCTCGCGCTGGACGCGCTGATGCTGACCGTCGCCCTGCGGGACAGTCACCCGCGCCGGCGGCACCTGCGGCTGCTCGGCGCCGACCTGGTCTTCCGCGTGCCCGGGATGAGCGAGCTGGCGCGCGCGGCCGGCGCCACGGTCGCCTGCAACCCGGACGCCGAGCGGCTGATGACCAACGGTCAGCTGGTCGGCGTGTTCCCGGAAGGTTTCAAGGGCATCGGCAAGAAGTTCTCCGAGCGGTACAAGCTGCAGCGGTTCGGCCGCGGTGGGTTCGTCTCGGCGGCGCTGCGGACCGGGACGCCGATCGTCCCGGTCGCGATTGTCGGCGCCGAGGAGATCTATCCGATCCTGGCCGATCTGAAGCCGCTCGCCCGGTTGCTGGGCGTGCCGTACTTCCCGGTGACGCCGACGTTCCCGTGGCTCGGCCCGCTGGGCCTGATCCCGCTGCCGAGCAAGTGGATGATCCAGTTCTGCCCGCCGATCCCCACCGCGCACCTCACCGAGTACGCGGATGATCCGCTCGTCGTCTACAACCTGGCCGACCAGGTGCGGGAGACGATTCAGGCGACGCTGCACGAACTGCTGCAGAAAAGGCCGGATCCGTTCGGGCGGTGACGAGCCGCGCGAACCGTCCTATAGTGACGATTGAGGGGCGGCCCCGGATTTCTCCGGCACCGCCCCTCGCCATCCCTCATGGCGTCGCCTGCGGCGGCGCGGCGTTGCGCCCTTGGCGGCCGGCGCCGAGAGCCCCGAAAACAACCACGGCTGTGTCTGATGGCGTCGCCTGCGGCGCCGCGGCGTTGCGCCCTTGGCGGCCGGCGCCGAGAGTCCCGAAAACGACCACGGCTGTGTCTGATGGCGTCGCCTGCGGCGCCGCGGCGTTGCGCCCTTGGCGGCCGGCGCCGAGAGCCCCGAAAACAACCACGGCTTCGCCTGGTCGTTTTCGGGGCTCTCGGCGTCGGCGGGCGCAATGCACGAGTCTCGTGTTTGCGGCTGGTCGCCGACGTTGAACGGGGTGGTGCCGGTCAGAACGTGGGTGTGGTCAGAAGATGTTGCCGAGCAGTCCGCCGAGGACACCGTCGTCGCCGGACTCGACTCCGTCGCCGGGCGGCTGGGTCGCCGCGGGTGCGGAGCTGGTCGTCGGCGCGGTGGAGACCTGGGCCGACTTCGTCTTCTGGCTCTTGCCGGTCACGCCCGCAGTGGTGCCCGGCTTGGCCGTGGACCCGGTCGGGGTCGGCTTGGCCGACGTGGTGTTCTGACCGCTGGGCTTGGCCGTCTTGGCGCCGTCGCTGCCGTTGTGCGTGCCGGTCGGCGGCGTCTTGTCGGTGGGCTCGTCGCCGCAGCCGCGCAGTTTCGGGCCGAGCTGGTCGGTGCCGGCCGGGACCAGCTTCTCGCAGTCCAGCCCGGTGCGCAGCATCTCGGTCCGCTGAGTCACGTCCTGCAGCAGGCCGAGCGAGGTCAGCGCCCGCTCCCGGTTGACCGTGGAGAGGTTCGCCAGCGCCGGTTCGAAGGTCGTGCGCTGTTCCTTGACGAAACTGTCCAGTGTGTTCAGCTGGGTGGGGTCCTTGCGGGACACCGCCGCCGTGGTGATCAGCTTGACGCCCTTGCGGGTGTCCGCGTCCATGTCGTCGAGCACGTCCCGGAAGCCGTCGGCGTTCCCACCCATCGTGGTCGCCTCCTGCAGCCGGTTGCGCGCGAAGTCCAGCGACAGCTGCCCGCGGCTGGCGTCCGAGCCGGCGATGGCCAGCTGGGCGCGTTCAGTGGAGCGCTTCACGCCGTAGAGCGCGTCGCCGGGCGACGCACTCTCGCTCGCCGCGGAGATCCCGGAGACGGCCATCGCGCCGGCGGCGACGCCGAGCACGATCGCGCCGCGGGTCCGGAACCGGCGGGCGAAGACCGATCGCCGTTCCGGGAGTTCGACGGGCGGCTCGGCCTCGGCCTCGACCGCGGTCCGGCCGATGCCGTCCCGTTCGGCCGTGGCGACCAGCATGGCTCGCAGCCCGACGCGGAACTCGGGATCGACCTGGCCGGCCGGCCGGGTGGCGGACAGGCGGTGGCTGAGCGCCACCAGTTCGGTCAGCTCGTCATCGGCGTGGCCGCGGGTGTGGTACCGACCGGTGCCACTGGGATCGTCGATCTGCTCCGCGAAGCGCTCGGCGCTCCGGGAGCTCGGAAAAGGGAACTTCACCGTGGGCACCTCCCCTCGCTCGTGAGTGTCCCGCCGGCCCGTGTGCCGGCGTCAGCGACCGGGCTCGGCAGGGCCGCCACGGGTCGCATCCGGACAAACGCGCGACACGCGGGTCCGGTTACGGGTGCGGAAGGGGAGCATCGGGTATCGGAGATCGACATCGGAGAGCGCCCGATCAAGACTGGAATCCTTCCGGCAGGAGCCGGTTCAGCGCTCTGACCGCGCGATATTGCAGGGCTTTGATGGCGCCCTCGTTCTTGCCCATGGTCTGCGCGGTCTCGGCCACCGAGAAGCCCTGGAGGAACCGCAGCACGATGCACTCCTGCTGCTCCGGGTTGAGCTGCTTGACCGCGGTGAGCAGGGCCACGTTCGTGATGTGGTCGACCACTGCGGATTCCGGACTGCCCTCGGGGCCACGGTCCTCGCGGTCGGCGTCGAGCACGTCGCCGGTGGTGACCTCGAGCCGGTACCGGCCGGACTTGAAGTGGTCGGCGACCAGGTTGCGGGCGATCGTGACGAGCCAGGCGCCCAGGTCACGGCCCTGCCAGGTGAAACTGCCGATGCGTTTGAGGGCACGCAGGAAGGTGTCCGACGTGAGGTCCTCGGCGAGTTGGCGGTTGCCGACCCGGAAGTAGACGAAGCGGAACACCGTGTCGACGTACCGGTCGTAGATCAGGCCGAACGCCTCGGACTCGCCGGCCTGGGCGCGCTCGACCAGCGCCCACACCTCGGCGGCCGGGTCGCCGCGATCGGGACGGGCCTTGGGCGGCTGCGTCTCGGTCGGCGGGCCGGTCTTGCTCTGCTGCGGCAGCACGACCGTGTGGTCGGTGCCGGGCGTCTCGGCCTCCGGCAGGTTCGACCGCTGGCCGGCGGTCGGCTGGGACGGCGGCCGGGGCGTACCGAGCCGGTTGCCGCCGAACTTGCCGTTGGTGCCGGGCGCCGGTACGGACGGCGAATTGTTGAGCGGGCGACGATTCCCGGTGCGTCGTGGACCGTCGCCGCGGATCGCGTTGGTGATCATGCCGTCGACCGATTCGCGGATGGCGTTCAACCCGTCACTGATTGCGTGCCTCCCGGCAAGGACGTCGCGGTGGTACGGGTCCTCGGCGTACACATGAGTCACTGCGCCTCCTCAACCCGGCGGGCCTGCGGCGACCGCGAATCCGTCCCGCCAGACAGGGATTCACGGCGTTTCCGTCCTTTGTGTGGCACAGCGGCCTCCTCGGGATGAGGGTGGTCACTCGCATACAAAAGGGGTGGGGCAACCCGCGGAAATCGCCGGTGACCTCACCCGTTCGTGTGGAGTCGGTTACGCAGACCGGAAGTATCGCCGAGTTCGGACACGGGGAGTCGCACACCATGTGCGCTGCGCGCAAAGCCGCGAATCCGTCCGAAATCGGCATCCGGTATCAAGGTCACCCTGGTCCATCCGCGGCCCGGGACAACGGACGGACTGTCCGCTGTCCCGGACGGGTGACGTTTGTGTCAGACTCGGGCGTCGTGGAGGAACCCGCCCCTGACCCGGTCGCCGCGGCCGCTGCCCGCCGACCGCAAGCCCCGGCTCTCATCGCCGGCGACACCGTCCTGACCTGGGCGGATCTGGATGCCAAGGTCACCCGGGCAGCCCACTTCCTGGCCGGCCGGACGGCGCCCGGTGATCGCGTCGCATCCCTGCTCGGCAATACCGTGGACTTCGTGGTCACCTGGTTCGCCACCTTGCGCGCCGGTCGCGTCGCGGTTCCGCTCAACCCGGGCTACACCGCCGACGAGGTGGCGCACGCGATCACCGACGCCGGGTGCGCACTGATCGTGATCGGACAGACGGACGAGTTACGACTCGGTCTGGGCGAGTCGGGCGTCCGTCCGGATTTCGACAACGCCGAAGAAGTCGATCTCCCACGGGTCGCCGCGCAGGATCTTGCGGTGCTGCTCTACACGTCCGGGACGAGTGGACGGCCGAAGGCGGCGATGCTGACCCACGGCGCGCTCGCGGCCAACCACGAGCAACTGGACCGGATCGAGCCGTCCGTGGTCGGGCCGGACGACGTGGTGCTGCTCGCGGTGCCGTTCTTCCACGCGTACGGGCTGAACACCGGCCTGGGCAGCGTCGCGCACCACGCGGCGACCGGCGTGCTGGTCGACCGCTTCGACGCGGCGGAGACGGCCGAGCTGGTCGCGAACCACGGCGTGACCGTCGTGGTCGGCGTCCCGGGGATGTATCAGGCCTGGTCACAGCTGCCCGGCGGGATCGAGGCGCTGCGCGGCCTGCGGACCGCGGTGTGTGGCGCCGCGCCACTGGACCGGACGACCGCGGCACGCTTCCGGGCCGCCACGGGCAAGACAATTCTTGTCGGGTACGGCTTGACGGAGTGCTCCCCGGTGCTCACCACCACCGCCGTGAGCGACCGGGGCAAGACCGGCTCGATCGGGCGTCCCCTGCCGGGGGTGGAGCTCTCCCTGCGTACGCGCAATGGGGTTGAACTGTGGCGGGACGGCACGGTGTCGCCGGAGGAAGATCTCGCCGAGCTGGACCTCGCGCCGCCCGGGTCGGCGGGCACGGACCCGGGCGAGATCGTGGTCCGCGGCCCGAACCTGTTCGGCGGTTACTGGCCGGACGGCGCCGGCGGGCCGGACGCGCAGGGGTGGTGGCCGACCGGGGACATCGCGTACGCGGATGCCGACGGCGACCTGATCCTGGTCGACCGGATCGGTGAGTTGATCCTGGTCAACGGCTTCAACGTCTATCCTGCGGAGATCGAGCGGGTGCTGGACGCCCATCCGCGGGTGGCCGAGTCGGCGGTGGTCGGGCGGCCGGACAAGCGGACCGGGCAGCATCCGCACGCGTACGTCGTGGTCAGCGGTGACCCGGCGCCCTCGGTGACCGAGCTGCAGGTGCACTGCGCCGCGCGGCTGGCCCGGTTCAAGCTGCCGACGATCGAGCTGGTCGCGTCGCTGCCGCGCTCGGCCAGCGGCAAGGTACGGAAGAGAGAGCTCGCATGAGCGAGCCGGCGAGCGAATCATCAGGCGCAGTCATGACGTCGTGGCGGCGCCGGAGCACAGCGGAGGTGGCGGCATGACCCGGATCACGTTGATCAGCCGGGACGGGTGTCACCTGTGTGAGGTGGCCGAGCAGACGCTGGATCGGATCGCGCCCGGCCAGTGGAGCCGGGTGGACGTGGACTCGTCGGTCGAGTTGCAGCGCGACTACGACGATCGGGTGCCGGTGATCCTGCTGGACGGCCAAGAACACGGGTACTGGCGGGTCGAGGAGGCTCGGCTGATCCGGGATTTGGCCCGACAGCCCGGCGAGCCCCGCCTCTAGTGCGCGGTCGGGGCCGGCCGGGGCTGCGGTGTGGCCAGGAGCGCACTCGATGCCAGCCGCTCTCCTGCCCGCACCTCGTACTCGGTCGGCCCCCGACCGCGCTAGATTCCCTCCGGTGACAGCAAAGCACCTGGTCTGGGACTGGAACGGAACCCTTCTCGACGATCTTCACCTGGTCGTGTCGTCGACCAACGAGGCCTTCGCCACGGTCGGTGGGCGCTCGGTCGAGGCGGACGAGCACCGGCGGGCGTTCCGGCGCCCGGTCGCCGAGTTCTACGCCGAGATGCTCGGCCGGGCGGTGGACGACGAGGAGTTCGGCCGGCTGGACCGGATCTTCCACGACGCGTACCGCCTCGGGTTGACCGACATCACCCTGGCCGCCGACGCGATGACCGCGATCCGGACCTGGCCGGGGACGCAGTCGCTGCTCTCCATGTGGTTCCACAGCGAGTTGGTGCCGGCCGTGGAGACGTACGGGCTGACCGGGATCTTCACCCGCATCGACGGGCTGCGCACCGAGGTGGGTGGCGACCTGAAGGCCGGGCACCTGGCACGGCACCTGGAGGGGCTGGGCCTCGACGGCCGCGACGTGGTGCTGATCGGCGACTCGCTCGACGACGCGGCCGCGGCGGACTCGGTCGGCGCCGGTTCGGTCCTTTACACCGGCGGCTTCACCGATCCCGTGAGATTGCGCGAATCGGGCCGTACGGTGGCGGACTCGCTCGTCGAAGCGGTGAAGCTAGCCATGTCACTCTGAGTCGATTGGCCCTGGTGGGGTAGGACAAGTAATACTCGACAGGTCGGCTCGGCTAACACAGTCGAGTCGATCTTGTCCAATTGTCCCGACAAGATCGCGATTTGTGCACGCCTTCACAAGCGCCTACTCTGTGGCTTCGACGAGCCCCGCTACCACAGTCACCCCACGAGGGTCTCACCGGTATCGCACAGAACGGGCTCACCGCAGGTTCGCCTCGTCGGCACGGAGTCAGATGAGTCAGCAGCGTCACGGAAGCACGCCCGGCGAAGCCGGTGACGTCCCGGCCTTCCCGGATCTCCCGGAGGCGACGATCGCTCGGCTGCCCGAATACCTGCGTGCCCTCCATCATCTGGCCGAGGCCGGTGCGGAAACGGTATCCAGCGAGGGTCTGGCCGCTGCGGCCGGGGTCAACTCCGCGAAACTCCGCAAGGATCTCTCACATCTGGGGTCGTACGGGACCCGGGGCGTCGGCTACGACGTCGCCCTGCTGGTCGACCAGATCGAGTACATCCTGGGCCTGGACAAGAACCGCGCCGTCTGTGTCGTCGGCGTCGGCAACCTCGGGCACGCCCTGGCCGGGTACGCCGGGTTCGCCAGCCGCGGCTTCCGGGTCGTCGCGCTCTTCGACGCCGACCACAGCAAGGTCGGCGAGGTGATAAACGGCATGGCCGTCCGGCACATCTCCGACCTCGAGGCGGTCGCCGCCGCGGAGTCGATCGCGATCGGCGTCATCGCCACCCCGCCCACCGCGGCGCAGGCCGTGGCGGACCTGCTGGTCGCCGTCGGTGTGACAAGCATCCTGAACTTTGCGCCATGCGTGCTGTCGGTTCCGCCGAACGTCGATGTGCGCAAGGTGGATCTCGCCATCGAGTTGCAGATCCTCTCGTTCCATGAACACCGCAAGGCGTCGCTGACCGCCCTACCCGGCGGGGCCGGCGACAGCGCGGGTAACCAGGAGGCAGTCGGGTCGTGAATCTCCTCAGCATCGGTGCGTCCTACCGCACCGCCGACGTCGCCGTACTGGAACGGCTCACCATTCCGGACGCCGAGATACCGCAGTTCCTGCAGAAACTTCTCGCTCAGCCGTACGTGAGCGAGGCCGTGCTCGTCTCGACGTGCAACCGCGTCGAGGTGTACGCCGCGGTCAGCGGGTTCCACGGCGGTCTCGGCGACATCTGCAACGTGCTCTCGCAGCACTCCGGCATCCCCGCCACCGAGCTGGCCGGGCACCTCTACGTGCACTACGGCGAGGCCGCGGTCCGGCACTCGTTCCGGGTCTCGTCCGGCCTCGAATCGATGGTGGTCGGGGAGGCGCAGATCCTGGGGCAGCTCCGGGACGCGTACCACGTGGCCACCGAGTCCGACTCGGCCGGCCGGCTGCTCCACGAACTGATGCAGCAGGCGCTGCGGGTCGGCAAGCGAGCGCACGCCGAGACCGGCATCGACAAGGCCGGCCAGAGCGTCGTCACCGCCGCCCTGGAGGTGGCCGCCGACCACCTCGGCGGCGACCTGGCCGGGCGTCCCGCGCTGGTCATCGGCGCCGGCGCGATGGGCTCGCTCTCCGTCGCCACGCTCACCCGGACCGGAGTCGGCCCGCTGCAGATCACCAACCGCAGCGCCGACCGGGCCGAGCGGCTGGCCGAGGCGTACGGAGCCACCGCGGTCCCGATCGCCGACCTCGCGTCCGTCCTGCGGGAAGTGGACATCGTCGTCAGCGCGACCGCCTCCACCGTGCCGGTGCTGACCCGTGAGCTGCTGAGCGAGGCGCTCACCGCCCGCTCGGAGAAACTGGTCGTGCTGGACCTCGCGGTGCCCCGCGACGTCGCCCCCGACGCCGCCGGGCTGCCCGGTCTGGCCGTCGTCGACATCGACAGCCTGGCCGCCAGCCGCCGGGCCGCCCCGGCCGTGGCCGAGACCGCCGCGGTCGAGCAGATCGTCACCGGTGAGGTGGACAACTTCCTCGGGTGGATGCGCGGGGCGGAGATCGCGCCGACCGTGGCCGCCCTGCGTACCCGCGCGGAGGACGTCGTCACCGCGGAGATGCGCAAGCTGCTGAGCCGGCGGCCGGAATTCACCGAGGAGCAGCGGGCCGACGTTTCCCGTACCCTGCACCGGGTCGTCCAGCAGATCCTGCACTCGCCGACCGTGCGCGTGCGGCAGCTGGCCGCCGAGCCGGGGGGCGATCAGTACGCCGCGCTGCTCCGCGAGTTGTTCGACCTTGACGTGCCCCTGGCCGCCAACGCTGACGCGGTACCGGAGATCGGAGGTAAGGCATGACCGACCGCACCGAGCGGCAGCCGTTCCGGCCTTGCCGCGGCCTCGCGGGTCACGGCATGCGAGAGGTGGGCTCAGAGTGAAACCGCTTCGCCTCGGGACCCGGGGGAGCAAGCTCGCTCTCACCCAGTCGCAGATGGTCGCCGACGAGGTGACCGCGGTCACCGGCCGTGCCGTCGAGCTGGTCCGCATCCTCACGCCGGGGGACACCTCCTCCGCGCCGGTCGCCCAGCTCGGCGTCGGGGTGTTCGTGTCCGCTCTGCGGGACGCGCTGCTCGCCGGTGAGATCGACTTCGCCGTGCACTCGTACAAGGACCTGCCGACGGCCGAGCACCCGCTGCTGGCGATCCCCGCCGTGCCCCGCCGGGAGGACCCGCGGGACGCGGTCGTGGCGCGGGACGGGCGTACGCTCGCCGACCTCGCGCCCGGTTCGGTGATCGGCACCGGCGCGGTGCGGCGCATCGCACAGCTCCGCGCCCACGGCTTGGAGTTGCAGGTCACGCCGATCCGGGGCAACATCGACACCCGGATCGCCCGGGTCCTCGGCCCCGCGGCCGACCTGGACGCGGTCATCCTGGCCCGGGCCGGCATCGCCCGGATCAACCGGACCGATGTGATCACCCAGACGCTGGACCCGATGCTCATGCTGCCCGCCCCGGCCCAGGGTGCGCTGGCGGTCGAGTGCCGGTCCGGTGACACCGACCTGGTCGAGCTGCTGGCCGCGCTCGACCACGCACCGACCCGGGCCGCCGTTCTGGCGGAACGGGCGCTGCTGGCCACGCTGGAGGCCGGGTGTGCCGCCCCGGTCGCCGCATATGCCCGCCTCGTCCGGGGCAGGCATGCCGGCTCGGCCCACGGGGACGGGCGCGGCGAGGAGATGATTCACCTGCGCAGTGCGGTGATCAGCCCGGATGGGGTTCGAGCCATCCGGCTGTCGCGCACCGGAACGCCCGCCGGCGCGGCGGAGATCGGCAAGGCACTCGCCGCCGATCTCCTCGACGCCGGCGCCGATACCCTGATGGGGAGCACAGAATGACCACCCGCACCGCCCGTAAGCCAGCCGGACGCATCGCGTTCATCGGCGCCGGACCCGGCGACCCGGAGCTGCTGACCCGCCGCGCCTATGCCGCGCTGACCGATGCCGACCAGGTGGTCTACGACCGGGGCGTGCCCGAGTCGCTGCTGTCCGCGATCCGCGCCGACGCCAAGGACGACGCCCAGTTCAGCCCGGCCGAGGGCGCCCCCGGTGACGTGGCCAAGGTGCTGCTCTCCGCGGCCAAGTCCGGCCTGTCCGCCGTGCACCTGGTCGCCGGTGACCCGTTCGGCCACGAGTCGGTGGTCAAGGAGGTACAGGCCGTCGCCCGTACCGCCGTGCACTTCGAGGTGATCCCGGGCATCGGGCAGGCCGAGGGCGTCGCCGCGTACGCCGGTGTGCCGCTGCCCGGCGTCCGCATCGCCGCCGACGTCGACGACGTGACCGCGCTGGACTTCGACGCGCTGGCCGGCGCGGCCCAGAAGGGCTCGTTCGCCGTCGCGGTCGACGCCGGTGATCTGGCCGCGGTCCGGGACGGGCTGCTCGCGTCCGGCGTCGAGCCCGGTGTCCCGGTCGCGGTGACCGGCGACGGCACCGGCGAGACGCAGTACACCACCGCCTCGACCGTGGACAGCTTCGTCGCCGCCGCGCTCGGCTTCACCGGCCGGGTCGTGCTGACCGTCGGCGCCGAGGTCGGCGAGCGCGACGCCCTCAGCTGGTGGGAGAACCGCCCGCTGTACGGCTGGAAGGTCCTCGTCCCGCGGACCAAGGAGCAGGCCGGGGCGATGAGCGCGCGCCTGCGGGCGTACGGCGCCATCCCGTGTGAGGTGCCGACCATCGCGGTCGAGCCGCCGCGCACCCCGGCGCAGATGGAGCGGGCGGTCAAGGGCCTGGTCGACGGCCGGTACGCCTGGGTCGTCTTCACCTCGGTCAACGCGGTCCGCGCGGTCTGGGAGAAGTTCGCCGAGCACGGTCTGGACGCCCGCCACTTCGGTGGCGTCAAGATCGCCTGCATCGGTGAGGCCACCGCCGAGGCCGTCCGGGCGTTCGGCATCCAGCCCGAGCTGATCCCGGCCGGCGAGCAGTCCAGCGAAGGCCTGCTGGCCGAGTTCTCGCCGCACGACGAGATTCTCGACCCGGTCGGCCGGGTGCTGCTGCCGCGCGCCGACATCGCCACCGAGACCCTCGCGGCCGGCCTGATCGAGCGGGGCTGGGAGGTGGACGACGTGACCGCGTACCGGACGGTGCGGGCCGCGCCGCCGCCGGCCGAGATCCGCGACGCGATCAAGTCGGGCGGGTTCGACGCGGTGCTCTTCACCTCGTCCTCCACCGTGCGGAACCTGGTCGGCATCGCGGGCAAGCCGCACGCGCGGACGGTCGTCGCGGTGATCGGCCCGAAGACCGCCGAGACGGCGATCGAATTCGGTCTGCGGGTGGACACCCAGCCGCAGAACGCTTCCGTGCCGGATCTGGTCGAGGCGCTTGCCGAGTACGCACTGGAACTGCGCGAGAAGCTGGCGGCGATGCCGGCCAAGCAGCGCCGCGGCTCCAAGGTGCAGGGCCCGACGGCGCTCCGTTTCCGCTGATGTCGCTGTGAACGCTGGGAACGCGCCGGGGAGTTGCTCCTCGGCGCGTTCGCCTTTTCCACCGTCGTACCGCAAATCGTTTTTCGGTCTTTGGCCGTTTTAGGGAGACATTGATGTCCTTCCCCGACATCCGCCCGCGCCGGCTCCGGCGCACCCCCGCGATCCGTCGCCTCGTCGAGGAGACCCGCCTCGCCCCGGCCGAGCTGATCCTGCCGCTCTTCCTCAAGGAAGGGGCGACCGAACCCCGCCCGATCAGCTCCCTGCCCGGTGTCGTCCAGCACTCCCGGGAGTCGCTGCGCAAGGTCGCGCACGAGGCGGTCACCGCCGGCATCGGCGGCCTGATGCTCTTCGGCGTGCCCGAGAACACCAGCAAGGACGAGACCGGATCGGCCGGCCTCGACCCGGACGGCATCCTCAACGTCGGCCTCCGCGACCTGGTCAGCGAGGTCGGCGACGCCACCGTGATCATGAGCGACCTCTGCCTGGACGAGTTCACCTCGCACGGGCACTGCGGGGTGCTCGCGGCCGACGGCTCCGTCGACAACGACGCCACCCTGGAGATCTACGCCGAGATGGCGGTCGCCCAGGCCGCGGCCGGCGCGCACGTGGTCGGGCCGTCCGGGATGATGGACGGTCAGGTCGGCGTGATCCGCAAAGCGCTCGACCGGGCCGGGTACCAGGACGTCTCGGTGCTCGCCTACGCGGCGAAGTACGCGGGGGCGTTCTACGGCCCGTTCCGCGAGGCGGTCGAGTCGACGCTGCAGGGCGACCGGCGGCAGTACCAGCAGGACCCGCCGAACCTGCGGGAGGCGCTGCGCGAGGTCGACCTCGACGTGGCCGAGGGTGCGGACATGGTGATGGTCAAGCCGGCGCTGCCGTACCTCGACGTGATCGCCGCCGTCCGCGAGCGGGTGACCATCCCGGTCGCCGCCTACCAGGTCTCCGGCGAGTACTCGATGGTCGAGGCGGCCGCGGCCAACGGCTGGATCGACCGGGAGCGGACCATCCTGGAGACGCTGACCTCGATCAAGCGAGCCGGCGCCCAGATCACCCTCACCTACTGGGCCCTCGAAGCCGCCCAGCTCCTGCGCACTCGCTACTGATTCTCACCAAGCGCCGCCGCCGAGCGCGAGGTTCGCTCTCCACCAAGCGCCGCCGCCGAGCGCGAGGTTCGCTTTCCACCAAGCGCCGCCGCCGAGCGCGAGGTTCGCTTTCCACCAAGCGCCGCCGCCGAGCGCAAGGTTCGCTTTCCACCAAGCGCCGCCGCCGGGCGCGAGGTTCGCTTTTCACAAAGCGCCGCCGCTGGGGAGGCAGCTGATTTTCCGCCACCGCGGGGTTTGCGGTGGCGGAAAATCAACTGCCTCCCCAGCGGGTCCAAGGCGCTTTGTGCGCGGAGCGAAGCGAAGCCAAGCCAGCTCAGTCTGCGTCTGTCAACTCGCTTCCGACCGCTTCTCGACTCGGTTCCGACCGCTTCTCGACTCGGTTCCAGCTCGCTTCTCAACTCGGTTCCAACCGCTGGACGAGCTGGCCCACATCCGCGATGTACTCGAACCAGTCGCGGTCCGACTGGTAGCCCAGCTCGGCGTTGACCTTCAGCATCGACTCGTTGTGCTGCGCGTTCCAGGTCTGCACCTGGCGCAGGCCGGTCTCGGCGGCGCGCAGCTCGAACAGCATCCGCGCCTTGATCGCGCGGTCGATGCCGTAGCCGCGGTGCTCCCGGACGACGATCGTGTCGTACTGATCGGCCCGCTCCGGGTGCTGCGCCGGGACGACCACCTCGGTCAACCCGGCGACCGAACCGGTCGACTCGTGGATCGCCAGCACGATGTACGGCTTCAGCCCGCGCCGGTGCAGCGTGTCCAGCGACTCCTGCAGCCGCTCCGGGTCCGACGAGCGCGGCGTCAGGTCCAGGTCGTCGTCGTCGGTCTGCGCCTCCGCCTTCGCCCGCGCATACGGCTCCAGAAGGCCGGCGGGCGGGCCGCCAGGGTGATACTCCACCCGGTAGCCGCTGCTGATACCGCTGGCCATCGCGCCCAGAGCCGCCCAGTCGACGGTGTCCAGACTCAGGACACTGCGGGTCTCCACATACTCCCGCTCGAAACCGAGCGACTCGTAGAAGCCGATCGCCGGGGTGCCGCCGATCGCCTCGACCCCGATCGAAGAAAAGCCTTCGAGGTACGCCCGTCGAGCGGCCACCGCGAGCAGCTCGCTCCCCAGCCCACGCCGTCGTAGCTGGGGCTTGACCAGGATCTCCAGCACCCCGATGTCACCGAGCAGCAGGATGCTGACCATGGCGTAGATCTCGCTCTCCCCCTCGGGGAGCCGATCGTCCTCAGCGACCCAGCAGATCCGGCGCTCGCCCGGCATGGTCTCGGCGAGATAGTCCCTGACCTGCACGTCGCGCCAGGGTGGATCGTCGGGGAGGTCGGTCGCCAGCACCGCGTTGACCGTCTCCACCAGGGAGTGGATCTCGGCCGCGGACGCGGAGCGGGGATCCCATTCACGCACCCTCACCCGTACATCGTGCCGTTTACCGGACCTTCAGGGAAGTGCTGGCCACGCAAAAGTACGCGGCCACTCACCGAGCGTCGTCGCCCCGGGCTCAGGAACGGCTGCGCCGGCCGTAGTCGTTCGCGGCTTCGAAGACCTTCTGCGCCGACGCTTTGAGCGTGCCGCCGTCGTAGTTCAGGATCGCGTCCCACCACGAGTCGGCCCGGGACAGGTCCCGGATGCCGCCCTTCGAGTCCTTGCAGAGCTGCGTGGCGGCGACCAGCGCGGCATCGTCGATGTCGTTGATGTTCGCGGTGCCGTCCCGGTCAGCGTCCACCTGGTACGACTGCCAGACCGACGGCACCAGCTTCATCGGGCCGACCTCGCGGTCATATGTCGGGTCCTGGTCCAGCACGGCGTGGTCGGTGTCCTTGACGAGGATGCGGCCACCCTGCCCGTCCAGCGGCAGGCCGAAGATCGTCGGCTCGGCCACCCCGTTCGCCCGCAGGACCGCAGGGTTCGTACTGCCGTGCCCGGACGCCACCTTGCCGACCGCGGCGAGCGTCGTCCAGGTCAGGTGACAAGTCGACATGGTCTGCTGGGTCACCAGCTCGGCATACCCGTACGCCTGGAGGGCGACCACCGGGATCCCCACCTTGGTGCCGGCCGTCTCCGCCCAGCCGGCCAGCGCATCCGCCGGGCGGCTGACAGCGGCGGTCCCCGGCACGACCCCCGTGCCGCCGGTCGGCGGGACCGTGAAGCCCGGAATCGGGTTGGTGGCTCCGGCCGTGGGGAAGCCGCCGACCCCGAACGGGTCGGTCGGGAAACCGCCGACCGAGAACGAGCTGCCGACCGAGGGCGCCGGAGCGGCCCCGGCCGCCCCGGAAGCGCCGAAGCTCGGGGTGGCGCTCGGGGTCGGTGCGGCCTCCAGCGCTCGCGGGACGAGGTAGACGCCCGCCGTCCCGGCGAGCCCGATCAGTGCGACGACCACGACGCTGGGGAGGATGACGCGCCCGCTGGGACGCCGGGCCCAGGCGGCGACGCCGCGGCCACCGCGGCCCACCAGGCTCAGGGAGCGTCGTGCCAGGCTGCGCTTGGGCGGCGCCTCAGCTTTGTCCGCTGCGTCCTCGCGCGCCTTGCCGTCCTTGGCCTCACCGGCTTTACCGGTCGCGTCCACCTTGCCGGCTTTACCGGTCGCGTCCGCTTTGCCGGCTGGGCCCGTCTCGGCTTTGTCCGCTGCGTCCTTGCTTGCTTTGTCGGCGCCGGTCTCGCCCGAGCCCTTGCCGACGTCAGCGGCCTTGCCGGCCTCGGCCTTCTTGTTGACGTCAGCGGCCTTGCCCGCCTCGGCCTTCTCGCTGGGTCCGGCGGCCTTGCCGGGCTTCTCAGCACCAGAACCGGGCTTCTCAGCACCAGAACCGGATTTGTCAGCACCAGAACCGGGCTTCTCCGTGCCGGCATCCGGCTTTTTCGTGCCGGCATCCGCCGGGCCGGACGTGTCCGACTTGCCGGGCCTCGGCGGCGGCGTGCGCTTGCCCGCGACGGAAGCACCAGTCGCCCCCGAACTGCCCAGCGGCCCGCCCTGGGAGGGCGCCGCCGCCCGCAACTCCGGACGCTCTGCTGGGGTCTTCGGTACCTCCGCCACGCGTTGACCCTACCGGGCCGCGACCAGCGTTGGGAAAGTCGCCGGAGACCTGTGGACGACGCTTGGGCAAAGGCGCTCTACGCTGGTCCGATGCCGCGTTATGACTACCGCTGCCGCGCCTGCGGCGACACCTTCGAGCTCAGCCGCCCGATGCGCGAGTCCGCCGAGCCGGCCGCTTGTCCGCAGGGCCACGACGACACCGTCAAACTGCTGTCCACAGTCGCGGTCACCGGCCGCGGCGCCGCCGGCCCGGCCCCCAGCGCCGGTGGTGGCTGCTGCGGTGGCGCTTGCGGCTGCTGACCCGACCGCCGACGTCCGGCAATCCGCCGGGCACCGCACCTACGCCGGCCGGTGCCGTGCTCGCCTGGCCGGCACCGCACCTACGCCGGCCGGTGCCGCGCTCGCCTGGCCGGCACCAGCACCCTCTCGGCCGGTGCCGTGCTCGCCTGGCCGGGACCGCTCCCGCCGGGCGAGCGCCGCACGGCCCGGCTGGCGCTGCGGGTTGTCTCAGAGCCCTGAATGACAACGCCGAGCGCCGGCCGCGCCCCGGCGGCGTGTTGCCGCCTCGACCCCGCCCACGTCGCGGCCCTGTGAACGGGTGCGCTCGGACGCGGAGAACACCCAACGGGGTCGGGTTTTCGGTTTGACCGCGCCGACCCACGGACGTCGCCCTTGTGGGTTTCGCGTTCCGGGCCGGCCACGGCCCTGCGAAGCCCGCAAGGGTCCCCGCGGGAGCGGCGGACCTCGACCACAGCGGACGTGGGACATGAAAGATCTTGAATTGGGTCTTTTCATCACCCGAAGGAGTGATCTGATGCACTCCTTACTGCAAACCGCTCGATACCGGTCGTCCGTCGACATTGGTGGCCAACCGGCCGTCCATTCTCACCCTCCGTATTCGTCGATGAGCCCTCTGCCGACAAATTGCCCAGCTCAGCCCCGATTTCCCAGAAACTGGGATGACACGTACGGGTACATCCGATCGGCCCGGCGGTTTTGCCCGACCGCGTCGTTTCCGCGTTCGATCTCTTTCGTTACGACACCCGTAGTCCCGTATGCCGATGTCGATCCCACTCTTCGGTGAAGTCCTCCGTAAGGGGTCGGCCGTGGCGGGAACTTGGTTACCGTCCGTTTCTACGATGGGCGGTGACTCTGAGATACGGCAGCATGAGTCGCGACTTCCAAAGGGGGCGGAGGTTCCACCGTGTCGGGACGGCTCGAGCTACCCAGCGGCCTCGTGACCTTCATGTTCACGGACATAGAAGGTTCAACACGACTGGCCCGGATGCTCGGTGACACCTATCGCGCTGTGCTGAACGCACATCGCTCTGTGTTACGTGCTGCGTTGAGTGACTTCGGCGGTGTCGAACTCCTTACGGAGGGTGACTCGTTCTTCGTGGCGTTCGACAACGCCGACGCCGCCGTGGCGGCCTGTGTGGAGGCTCAACGCCGGCTGGCCGCGTTCGACTGGCCGCGCTCGGACGCCGTGCCGAAGGTCCGGATGGGACTGCACACCGGGCACGCCACGCCGATCGGGGTGGAGTACGCGAGCCCCGAGGTGCACCGCGCGGCCCGGGTCGCCGCCGCCGCGCACGGTGGGCAGGTGCTCTGCTCGGAGGCGACCGCCCTGGCCGTGACGGCGTTCACCGGCACGGATGCCGCCGCGGACACGCTGGCCGGGGTGGATCTGCTCGACCTGGGCGCGTTCCGGCTGCGCGGCTTCGACGACGACGAGCGGATCTTTCAGGTGCTCGCACCCGGACTGGAGCGCGAGTTCCCGCGCCCGCGGACTGCGGAGGCGCCCCGCCACAACCTGCCGGCCGAGCACAGTTCGTTCGTCGGGCGGCAGTCCGAGCTGACCGAGCTGGCCGAGCTGATCAGCCATCATCGGCTGGTCAGCGTCGTCGGCCCGGGTGGCGCCGGCAAGACGCGGCTGAGCCTGAGCGTGGCCGAGCAGGTGCTGGACGCCTATCCGGGTGGGGTGTGGACGATCGACGCGGCGAGTGCGGCCGGTGGTCTGCCCGCCGCTCTCGCCTCGGCGCTGGGTCTGCGCCCGGAGCCGGGCCGCCCGATGATCGACACGCTGGTCGAGCAATGCGCCGAGCGGCGGATGCTGGTGATTCTGCAGACCTGTGACGCGGCGCCGGGGCTGACCGCGACGCTGGCGCACCGGCTGCTGTCCCGCTGCCGCCGGCTGGACGTGCTGGCCACCGGCCGGGCACCGCTGGGCCTGCCGGGGGAGACCGTGTGGCGGATCCCGCCGATGGCCCCGGCCGACGCGTTCGCGCTGCTCAAGGAGCGGGCGACGGCGGCCCGCGGCGGGCGGCGCGGGGACGACGACGAGCATCTGGCCGAGCTGGCGTCCCGGCTGGAGGGTTCGCCGCTGGCGATCGAGCTGGCCGCGGCCCGGCTCCGGTTGCTGCCGGCCGAGCTGCTGGCCCGGCGGCTGGACGATCCGATCGGCGCGCTGGACAGCGACGCGTGCGGCGACGGGCGGCACGACAGCCTGCGGAACAGCCTGGACTGGTCGTACCGGAGGCTCGGCAGCCGTGCCACCGAACTGCTGCACCGGCTCGCGGTCTTCGCCGGCCCGGTGGACCTGGCGACCGTCGACTGGTGCGGCGAGGGCGCGCTCAGTGCGCTCTCCGAGCTGGCCGAGAAGTCGCTGATCGAGGTGGTGCCGGGGCCGCGCTACCGGATGTCGGACCACGTCCGGTCGTACGCGCTGCGCCGTCTCGCCGGCACCGGTGACGAGACCGTCGCCCGGGACCGGCATCTCGCCTGGTCGCTGGAGACGCTGGCGGACATCGCGGTGGACACCGACGGGCAGCGGCGCACGGTGTCGCTGACCGATCTCGGCCCGTACGTCGCGGAGTGGCAGGCGGCGCTGCGCTGGGCGTCCGCGGGTGGTGACGTCCGGGCCGGGCTGCGTCTGGCCGGCGCGCTGAACCCGTGGTGGCGTGAGCACGGCGGCGCCCGTGAGGGCCGTGCCCTGCTCATCCGGCTGTACGAACGCGCCGACGAGGAAGTCGCCCCGGCCGAGCTGGCCGAGGCATACCTGATCCACGCCGACCTGGCCGACGATCCGTCCGAGCGGGACGCGTTCCTGGTCCGGGCCGAGGCGGCCGCCCGCCGGGCCGGTGAACCGGCGCTGCTGGTGCGGGCGCTGGGCAGTCGCCGGATCCGGCTGGACGAGCACGGCGAACAGGCGACCGAGACCTCGTGCCGGTCGGTGATCGCCGAGGCGGAACGGGCCGGGGTGGCAACCGAGTCACTGCCGGCGGTGCTGGCGCTGGCCGAGCTGTTCTGGCGGCGCGGCGCGCTGACCGAGGCCGCCGAGCTGCTCGGCGCGGCTCGCCAGCTGGAGGCCGGTCGTCCGGAGGACCGCGGGCGGCGGGCGGTGGACTGGCTGCTCGGCATGGTCGCGTTGCGGCGCGGCGACCTGGTGGCGGCCCACGATCACCTGGTGGTGGCGTTGCGGTCGCGGCTGCGGCACGGCTTCCGGGGTGCGGCCGCGGACGCGGTGGCGGCTATCGCGGCCCGGTGTGCGCTGGGCGGGGACGCGGTGAACGCGACCGTGCTGTTCGGCGGGGCGGAGGCGGCGCGCGGGGCACGGCGTACCGAATCGTTCGGTGCCTTCTGGTCGGAGCAGCAGGTCGCGTTACGGCTGGCGCTCGGCGACGCCGCGTTCGACGCCGCCTACGCGGACGGCGCCACCCTGGGCTTCGACCGGGTCGTGGCGATGGCGCTGGCCGTCGAGCACCCGGACCTGGAGGACGGCGCTGCCAGATTTGCCCAGATAGTGCGCTGAACGGTTCATTTCGAAGATCGGATGATGCGGATCACCCTGACTACTGATCTGATTAGGGCGTGTCCGTACAGGCGCTGCCATGATTCATCTACCGCTGGTCCGACAGGGACCGCTCCGAGCTCTGACCGTCCGGCTGGTGATGGCAGTGCTTCTCGTGCTGAGCGCCGTCGCGGTCGTCTACGCGGACCGGGACGGCTACCGCGACGTGAACGGGGACGGGCTGAGCCTGCTCGACTGCTTCTACTATGCGGTCGTCTCGCTCTCCACCACCGGATACGGCGACATCACCCCGGCGACTCAGGGCGCCCGGCTGGTCAACGTCCTGTTCATCACGCCGGCCCGCGTGCTTTTCCTGATCATCCTGGTCGGCACCACCCTGGAAGTGCTGACCGACCAGTACCGCAGGGGCCTGCGGATCAGCCGGTGGAGGCGGAAGTTGAAGGACCACGTGATCATCTGCGGTTACGGCACGAAGGGCCGGGCCGCGGTTGCCGCGCTGCTGGAGACCGGTTACGACAAGTCCCGCATCGTGATCGTGGAGAACCGTGAGGCCGCCGTCCGGCAGGCGACCGCCAACGGCTTCGTCGTGATCGAGGGCAGCGCCACCCGCTCGTCGGTGCTGCTCGAGGCGGACGTCAAGAACGCCAAGTCGGTGATCATCGCGACCGATCAGGACGAGGCGTCGGTGCTGATCACGCTGACCGTGCGCCAGCTGACCGCCGGTCAGGTCCGGATCATCGCCGCCGTCCGCGAGCAGGAGAACGCCGCACTGCTCAAGCAGTCCGGCGCGCACCACGTGATCGTCTCCTCGTCGACCGCGGGCCGCCTGCTCGGCCTCACCACCACCGCGCCGCCGCTGATCGACGTCGTCGAGGACCTGCTCACCCCCGGCCAGGGCATGGCACTGGCGATGCGTTCAGCCGAGCGCGCCGAGGTCGGCCGCAACCCGCGGGAGCTGCCGACGCTGGTCGTCGCCCTGATCCGTCGCGGCAAGGTCCTTCCGCTCGGCGGCGAGCAGGTCGTCAACATCGAGACCGGCGACCTGCTCGTCTACATCCGCGCCGACGAAGCCGCCTCGACCGGCGTCGCCTTCTGACCGGCCACCTTCACGATCAACTTCAAGAGCCTCTTGTCCCACGTCCGCTGTGGTCGCCGATCGTCGCTCCCGCGGGGACCCTTCCGGGCCTCGCAGGGCCGTGGCCGGCCCTGAACGCGAGGCCCGCAAGGGCGACGTCCGTGGGTGGTCGCGCTCAGAGCGCAACCCCGTCGTGACGAGCCGTCCCGTCGATCCGACGCGCCGGAGCAGCAGGTTCGTCCGCGCCGCGGCCCGGGACGCACCTCGCGGACCGGATGCCACAGACGCGGGCTCACGACGTACCGGGAGATCGAGACGGCCCGGCACCGAGCGGCGCCGGGCCGGACAGCCGACCTAGAGGATGGTCCAGGTGTCGCCGGAGTTGAGCAGTTCGTTGAGCATCTCCTCCGGCGTCCCGGTCGCCTGCGAGCGCGCGTCGACGAGCTGCTTGCGCACGATCTCGTCGTAGGACGGCCGCTGCACATTGCGGAACACCCCGATCGGTGTCGTGTTCAGATCAGAGCCGGAGAGCCGGGACAGCGCGAACGCATACGCCGGGTCCTCCACCGTCGCGTCGTGGACCAGCGGCGTCCCGCCCGGCTGCACCCGAAGGCCGAAGCTGCCCTCCGGGTGCACGACGGACCACTGGTTGTCGCGGCCGAAGGTGATCGGCTGCCCCTGTTCCAGGCGGATCAGGTGCTCGTCGCGGGACTCGGCGTCCTTGATCAGGTCGAATGCGCCGTCGTTGAAGATGTTGCAGTTCTGGTAGATCTCGACGAACGCGGAGCCCTCGTGCTCGGCGGCGGCCCGCAGCACCGACTGCAGGTGCTTGCGGTCGGAGTCGATCGTGCGGGCCACGAACGTCGCCTCGGCACCCAGCGCCAGCGAGAGCGGGTTGAACGGCGAGTCCGCCGACCCGGCCGGCGTCGACTTGGTGATCTTGCCGAGCTCGGAGGTCGGAGAGTACTGCCCCTTCGTCAGGCCGTAGATCCGGTTGTTGAACAGCAGGATCTTCAGGTTGACGTTGCGCCGCAGAGCGTGGATCAGGTGGTTGCCGCCGATCGAGAGCGCGTCGCCGTCCCCGGTGACGACCCAGACGCTCAGGTCGGGGCGTGACGCGGACAGCCCGGTGGCGATCGCCGGCGCGCGGCCGTGGATCGAGTGCATCCCGTACGTGTTCATGTAGTACGGAAAACGCGACGAGCACCCGATCCCGGAGACGAACACGATGTTCTCCCGCGGGATGCCCAGCTCGGGCATGAAGCTCTGGACGGCGGCCAGGATCGCGTAGTCCCCGCAGCCGGGGCACCAGCGCACCTCCTGATCGGACTTGAAGTCCTTCATGGTGAGCTTCAGCGGGATGGCCTCACTAACCATTTTTGACCACGTCCTCGAGCATGCTCTCCAGCGTCGCCGCGGTGAACGGCAGGCCGCTGACCTGGTTGAACGGAACCGCGTCGACGAGGTAGCGGGCCCGGATCACGTGGGCCAGCTGTCCGAGATTCATCTCGGGAACGACTACCTTCTCGTAGGATTTCAGCACTTCACCGAGGTTGCCGGGCAGAGGTGACATGTGGCGCAGATGCGCCTGCGCGATGGTCAGGCCCCGCTGTCGCAGGGCCCGGCACGCCGCCCCGATCGGCCCATAGGTCGACCCCCAGCCCAGCACCAGCACCCGCGCGGCCTCCGACGGGTCCTCCACGTCCAGGTCCGGGACTCCGATCGCCTCGATCCGCGCGGCCCGGGTCCGGACCATGAACTCGTGATTGGCGGGGTCGTAGGAGATGTCGCCCGTCTTGTCGGCCTTCTCCAGACCGCCGATCCGATGCTCCAGCCCCGGCGTGCCGGGAACCGCCCACGGGCGCGCCATCGTCGCCGGGTCCCGCAGGTAGGGCAGGAACTTCCCGTCCTCGGCGTTGGGCGCGGTCGCGAACTCGACCGAGATGTCCGGCAGCTCGTCGACCGACGGCAGCAACCACGGCTCGGAACCGTTGGCCACGTAGTTGTCGGAGAGCAGGATGACCGGTGTCCGGTAGGTCAGAGCGATCCGCGCCGCCTCCAACGCGGCGTGGAAACAATCCGACGGGGACTTCGGCGCGATCACGGCCAGCGGCGCCTCGCCGTGCCGGCCGTAGAGCGCCATGTTCAGATCGGCCTGCTCGGTCTTGGTCGGCATCCCGGTCGACGGCCCGGCCCGCTGCACGTCGACGATCACCAGCGGCAGCTCCAGTGCGATGGCCAGGGAGATCGTCTCCCCCTTGAGCGCCACGCCCGGCCCGGAGGTCGTGGTGACCCCCAAGGCGCCCCCGTACGCCGCGCCCAGCGCCGCCCCGACCGCCGCGATCTCGTCCTCGGCCTGCATCGTGGTGATGCCGAACCGCTTGTGCTTGGAGAGCTCGTGCAGGATGTCGGAGGCCGGCGTGATCGGATAGGCGCCCAGGAACAGCGGCAGCTTGGAGCGCACCGCGGCGGCGACCAGCCCGAGCGCGAGCGCCTGGTTGCCGGTGATGTTGCGGTAGGTCCCCGGCTGCATCCGGGCCGGCTTGACCTCGTAACGCACCGAGAAGGCCTCGGTCGTCTCGCCGTAGTTCCACCCGGCCCGGAACGCGGTCTTGTTCGCCTCGACCAGCTCCGGTCGCTTGGCGAACTTACGTTCCAGGAACCGCAGGGTGGACTCGAACGGCCGCGAGTACATCCAACTGAGCAGGCCGAGCGCGAACATGTTCTTCGCGCGCTCGGCGTCCTTCTTCGAGATGCCCAGGTCGGCCAGCGCCCCGACGGTCATCGAGGTCAGCGCGACCGGATGCACCGAGAACTCAGCGAGGGAACCGTCCTCCAGGGGACTGGCGGCATAACCGACCTTGGCCAGGTTGCGCTTGGTGAACTCGTCGGTGTTGACGATCAGATCGGCGCCGGCCGGCAACTCCGACAGGTTGGCCTTCAGCGCCGCCGGGTTCATCGCGACCAGCACATTCGGCGAGTCACCCGGGGTCAGGATGTCGTAGTCGGCGAAATGGACCTGAAAGCTCGAGACGCCCGGCAGAGTTCCTGCCGGTGCTCGGATCTCGGCGGGAAAGTTGGGCAGGGTCGAGATGTCGTTGCCCAGTTGCGCGGTCTCCGAGGTGAACCGGTCTCCGGTGAGCTGCATACCGTCTCCGGAGTCCCCGGCGAATCGGATCACCACCCGGTCCAGCTGCTCGACTCGCTTCGCGGGAGCGGCCACGTTCAACCTCCAAAGAGCGCGGGCCTTTTAAACGCGTCGATGAAGCAGGCCCGCGCATCGTCACTTCCACACTACGTCGCCGCTCCTTACGGAGGCGGCCGCGAGCCGTTGCCCACAGTAGCCATGCGGCGCTCCCAGGAGCTAGTGGTCTTGGGTAGGCTGCCCGTTCGTGGAGGGATATCTCGGCTCGTACGCCACCCTCGGCCTCGTCCTGGCCGCCGGGGTTCTGCTGTTCGTGGCCGCGTTCGGGGCGAACCGGCTGCTGCGCCCGGCGCGTCCCGCCGAGCCGGCCGGCAAGCGGATCCCGTACGAGAGCGGCATCGACCCGGTCGGTGGGGACTGGGCGCAGGCCCAGATCAGGTACTACGTGTATGCGTACCTTTATGTGCTTTTCGCGGTAGAGGCCGTTTTCCTCTTCCCATGGGCGGTGATCTTCGATCTTCCGGGCTTCGGTGGCGCCGCGATCGCCGAGATGGGCGTCTTCGTGGCCGTGCTCGCGCTGGGCATCCTCTATGCGTGGCGTAAGAAGATCCTGACCTGGACATGACAGATGGGTGGCGGACTCGCCTAGGGAAAGCCGACATGTCAACATCGTGCGCATGAGTCAGCTTCTGCTCTTCATTGTCGTAGCTCTGGTCGTCGGGACGATCGTCTTCGGCGTGACCGTTCTCCTGAGCGGGGGCGACTCCGGGCTGACCCCGGTCGAGCCCGACGGCCAGTCGGTGCCACTGCCGGGCGACCGCCCCCTGGGCGAGGACGACATCGCCCGGACCAGGTTCGACACCGCCTGGCGGGGGTACCGGATGGCTCAGGTCGATCAGGCGCTGCAGCGCGCGGCGTACGACATCGGCTACAAGGGCGAGCTGATCGGGGTGCTGGAGGCGGAGGTGACGGCGTTGCGCGAGGGCCGGACCGAGGACGCCGACACACTGCGCGCCGCGCGGGAGGCCGCGATCGCACCGACGCAGGCCACGCCGGCCGAGAAGGAGCAGGACAAGGCGAAGGACGACGAGCCGGACGGCCCGGTCGCCGAGGTGGCCGAGGTCCCGCCGGCCGCCGACGAGGAGCCGGCGGAGAGCCGATGAGCGAGCTTGCGAGCGAATCCGTAGGCTCGGTCGTCAACTCGTCGTGCCGCCGCGGCGCAGCGGAGGCGGCGCGATGAGTCCAGCCCCGGGCGCCGATGACGCCGCCCGTCCTGGCTCCGGGGAGTTCACCGCCACGGTCATCGTGAACGCCCCGGCCGCGAAGGTGTTCGCCGCGTTCATGGACTGGGAGCGCCAGTCCGACTGGATCCCGTTCACCCGCGTCCGGGTGGCCGAGGGCGACGGCGGTGAGGGCAGCCTGGTCGAGGCGGTCACCACGATCGGCCCGGCGGTGCTGCGCGACGAGATCCGGGTGGTCAAGGTCAACGCGCCGTACGAGGTCCGCGTCGTGCACTGCGGCAAGGTGCTCCGCGGCCCGGGCGCCATGCGCTGCACCGCGATGTCCGGCGACCGCACCCAGGTCGTCCTGCACGAATGGTTCCACCTGCCGCCCGGCCCGGTCGGCAAGATCGCCTGGCCGGTGGTGTGGCCCGGTTCGAAGCTCGGCTTCACCGGCGCCCTGAAGAAGTTCGGCCGTCTGATCGAGCAGGGCCGGCTGCCGTGACCGGGGATCTGGTGCTCGGCGACGACGGCAAGGCCCGTTGCTCCTGGGGCGGCAGCTCCCCGGATTATGCGAACTACCACGACACCGAGTGGGGCAAGCCGATCCGCGGTGACGACGCGCTCTTCGAGCGGCTCACCCTGGAGGCGTTCCAGTCCGGCCTGTCCTGGATCACGATCCTGCGCAAGCGTCCCGCTTTCCGGGCGGCGTTCGACGACTTCTCGATCGCCAAGGTCGCCGCCTACGACGAGAGCGACGCGACCCGGCTGATGGCCGACGCCGGCATCGTGCGGAACCGGATGAAGGTCGACGCGGCGATGCACAACGCGCGCGTGGCCGCCGATCTCGCGCCCGGTGAGCTGACCGAGCTGCTCTGGTCGTTCGCCCCGGCGAAACGGCCTCGACCCGCGGAGATGAAGGACGTCCCGGCCGTCACCCCGGAGTCCACGGCGATGGCCAAGGCGTTGAAGAAGCGCGGTTTCAAGTTCGTCGGACCCACCACGGCGTACGCGTTGATGCAGGCCACCGGCATGGTTGACGACCACCTGATCGGCTGCTGGGTCCCCGTGATGGGATAGGAGCCATGGCGCAATGGTCGGTGGTCATCCCAACGGAGCAGTGGGCGACGGAACGTTTGTTCCAGCAGGACGTCGTGGTGGTGCGGGGCGGCCCGGCCGGCCTTGCCCCGGGCGATGAGGTGCTGCTGGTCGCCGACGAGCACGTGGTGGCGCTGGCCCGGGTCGAGAAGGCCGGGGAGTACGCGGCTCTGGCATATCTGCGGCGGGCCTTCGACGAGCCGGTTCCCGCCGCGGAGCTGACCGGCGGCCCGGTCGCCGAGGCCGACTTCCGGCGTGTCGCCGAGCGGCTCGGTCAGGCCCCCGCGAAGCGGAACTGGCTGGTCAGCGTGGCGATGCCGATCGAGGCGCCGACCCCGGCCGAAGCTGTCCGGCAGTTCTGGTCGCACGTGAACGAGCTCGGCCCGCGCGAACTCCCGACCTACGTCTGGCCGTCCGGCGACGAGCTGGCGATGCAGGCCTTCGTCCTCGGGGTCGAGGCGAACCAGGACCCCGAGGAGGAGGACGAGGACTAGCGGCCCTCGTAAACCGGCTTCTGCTTGTTCACGAACGCGGTCACGGCGTTGCGGTGGTCGGCCGTGGCGCCGCAGATCGACTGTGCCTGCGCCTCGGCGGCCAGCGCGTCGGAGAGCGTCCCGGCGTCCCCGATCGACAGCTCCCGCTTGATCGCGCCGTAAGCCACGGTCGGCCCCGCCGCGAGCCGCGCGGCCAGCTCCTGCGCGGCCGGCAGCACCTGCTCGTCGTCCTCGAGAAGGCGGGAGAGCATGCCGATCTCGTACGCCCTCTGCGCCTTCACCGGCTCGGCCAGCAGCAGCAGTTCGACCGCCCGGGCGTGCCCGACGATCCGCGGCAGCGACCAGGAGATGCCGCTGTCCCCGGCCAGGCCGACGTTCGCGAACGCCATCAGGAACTTGGTGGCCGGGCCACCGATCCGGAAGTCGGCGAGCAGCGCCAGGGACGCGCCCGCGCCGGCCGCCATCCCGCGCACCGCGGCGACCACCGGTTTCGGCATGCTGGCCAGCCGCTGGGCGATCGGGTTGTAGTGCACCCGGACGGTGTCCAGGTCGGTGCTCGTCTCCAGCAGGGTCGCATGCTCGCGCAGGTCCTGCCCGCCGCAGAACGCGTTCCCGGCGCCGGCCAGGACGATCGCCCGGCAGGACCGGTCGGTCTCCAGCTGGGCCAGGGTGTCCCGGAGGGCCTCCTTCAGGTCCACGGTGAAGGAGTTCATCGCGTCGGGGCGGTTCAGGGTCAGTGTGACGACCGCGTCAGTGCGGTCGACGAGCAGACAGTCGGTCTTCAGCCCGCTTTCGGGTGACGGGTGGGGTGGTCGGATGGCGGTCATTGGCCGAATCTACCTTTGTCGTGCAGGCACCGTTCGACGTAGCGATCGGACGCCGGGCGCAACCGGGCGGCGTGCTTGTCGAAGAAGGCGGCCGCGCGCAGCCCCGGCCAGCCGGGCGGCAACAGGGCCGCGGGCAGCTGCGGGTCCTGGAAGAGGAACGAGCGCCACGCGTGCACCAGGCGGAACCTTGCCGCGTACGCCTCCTCGTCCGAGCTGCGCGCGGTGACCGCCTTGACCACGGGCCGCAGCGAGTCCTCGAACTCCTGGTAGGAACGCCCGATCCGGTCGAGGTCCCAGGCCCGTCCGACGATCCCGCTCGCTCCCGCCGAGCCGGCCGTGTGCGCGGCGCTGAACCGGTCGTACTTGGCACCGGCCTCCTCGAGCACCGCCTCCAGCTCGTCCGACGCGCGCGGGGCGACCCACACCTGGTCGCTGAGTGGCCCGTACCCGAGAAACGCCAGCCGTTCCGCCTCCCGCCGGGCCAGCGGCGGCTGGTGCAACGTGATCAGGTCGAAGCGGCCGTCCCAGCCGCCGCGACCGGTTCGGTACACCCGCGCGGCGGCCTCGTCCAGCCGGCGCGCCGCCCGGGGAGTGAGCAGATAGCCCGGTCCGGAGGCCAGGCGCAGCGGATGCAGCCAGCCTTGTCGCACCATTCGCGACACCGCTGTACGGACTGCCGGAGCGGCGATGTCCAGCGGAGCGAGCAGTCGTACGAGGGCGGCGACCGGTGCTCGGGAGCCCCGGGTGCGCAGGTAGTCGCCGTACAGGTCGAAGAGTGCGGACCGCGCCTGCATGACCGCACATTGTGACAGCCCAAAAGACGATATGCTAGATGCTGTCACATCCGCCCGGGCTGGGTTTGGGTTCGCCGGTGTTCATCAGGGAAAATGTTTGATCGGCACGGTGGGCCGCAACGCGTGGAAGCGTGAAACGGCCTGTACGGCCGCCGGTCGGAAACGAGCACCGCGTCATGTGGGGCTGAGCACGTGACGTGGCTGCTGGCATTCCAGGAGCAAGTGGCTGTGGGGCAACCCACCGACCCTGACGTAGGTCTGAGGGGAGACAAAATGGCGGCGATGAAGCCGCGGACGGGCGATGGTCCGCTGGAGGTCACCAAGGAGGGGCGTGGCATCGTCATGCGCGTCCCGCTGGAAGGTGGTGGCCGTCTCGTCGTGGAGATGACCCCGGACGAGGCCAGCGCGCTGGGTGACGCGTTGAAGTCGATCGCCGGCTGACGTTTCACGCGAGCCCGCCGGTACGGTACCGCCCGTACCGGCGGGCTTTCCACGTCTTACGGAAAGGTCATCCTCCCGTGTTCCCAATCGGGTTGACTGAAGCGCTCGACGAGCAGCGCACCTGGATCGTCCCGGCCGGAGCGGTCCTGCCGGGCGACATCGGCGCCGAGATCACGGCGCTGTCCGCACCGGACAAACCCGGCGAGATCACCGTTCTGCCGCGCCCGCTGCGCCGCCCGTCCCGGGTGATCGTGGCCGGGACCGGTGACGGTGATGAGGCCGCCTGGCGTGTCGCCGGAGCGGCGATCGTGCGCGCGCTCGACGACGACGAGCACGCCCGGATCGCCATCCCGGACGGCACCTCCGAGGACGCCGTGCGCGGCCTCGCCGAGGGCCTGTGGCTGGCCGGCTACCGCTATCGGGACGCGCCCGAGCCGCCCCGGTCCGGGCGGATCGATCTGGTCGGAGCCGATCATCCGGCGTACGCCCGGGCCCTCGCCCAGGCGCACGCGACCGCGACCGCCACCTGGCTGGCGCGCGACCTCACCAACACTCCGTCGTCGGTCAAGAACCCGGCGTGGTTCGCGGACCAGGTCGTCGCCGAGGCCGCGACCCGCCCTGGCATGACCGTGACCGTGCTCGCCGGCGACCAGCTGGAACGGTTCGGCGGCCTGCGGGCGGTCGGGGCCGGCTCGGTCTCGCCGCCGCGCTTCGTCGAGCTGTCCTGGACGCCGTCCGGGGTGACCTCGCCGCGGCACGTGGTCCTGGTCGGCAAGGGCATCACGTTCGACACCGGCGGCATCTCGATCAAGCCGCGCGACGGCATGAAGCTGATGAAGAAGGACATGGGCGGGGCGGCCGCCGTCATCGCCGCCACCCTCGCCGCAGCCGATCTTCAATTGCCGGTACGGGTCACCGCGCTGGCCCCGCTCGCCGAGAACGCGATCGGCGGGTCGGCGTTCCGTCCCGGTGACGTGATCACCCACTACGACGGGTCGACCAGCGAAAACACCAACTCCGACGCCGAGGGCCGGATCGTGCTGGCCGACGCGCTCGCCTACGCGGCCGATCGCCTCCAGCCCGACCTGGTGCTCAACCTGGCCACGCTGACCGGGGCGAACGCGGTCGCGCTGGGCAAACGCACCGCCGCCCTCTACAGCCCGGACGACGAACTCGCCGCGGCGCTCGCCGCGGCCGGTGACGCGGCCGGCGAGAAGATGTGGCGGCTTCCGCTGCCCGGCGACTACGTGGAGTACCTGCGCAGCGACATCGCCGACCGGGTCAGCGCCCCGCAGGGCCCCGGTTCGGTGATGGCGGCGCTGTTCCTGCGCGACTTCTTCGGCGACGCCACCTGGGCCCACCTGGACATGTCAGCGCCGTCCTGGGCCGAGGCCCCCGACGCCGAACTCACCAAGGGCGCCACCGGCTGGGGCGCCCGCACCCTGATCCGCTACCTGTCGACGCTTCCGGGCCAGTCGTAGCACCGGGGCCGGAAGCCCGTCCACGTTTCCGGGGACACGGAGTCACGTGCGTTGCGCGCTGCGCCCGTCGTTGTCGAGGGCTCCGACAACGGCAAGGCGAAGCCGTAGTCGTTGTCGGAGCCCTCGACAACGACTTCAAGGGGCGCAGCGCCCGCCGAGCGAAGCGAGGCCATCAAACACAGCGTCAGCTCCGCTTCACGGCAGTCAGCAGGCCGGCGCCGGAGGAGATGACCGCGGGGATCCACTCCTCGGACTCGCGGATCGCCTTCACCGTCTCCCGCACGGTCAGCGTGTCCACGTCACGGGCGGCCGGGTCGTTGATCCGGCCGCCGGCGTGCACCCCGTTCACGATCAGCACGCCGCCGGGCCGCAGCAGCCGCAGCGCCGCCTCGGTGCACGCGGCGAACTCGGTGGTGTCGGCGTCCACGAAGATCAGGTCGTAGGCCCCGTCGGCGAGCCGGGGCAGCACGTCCAGCGACCGGCCGCTGATGATCCGGGTGCGCGACGGCGCGAAGCCGGCCTCGGCGAACACCCGTCGGGCGATCCGCTGGTGCTCGTGCTCGACGTCGATGGTGGTCAGCACCCCGTCCGCGCGCATGCCGCGGAGCAGCCAGACGCCGCTCACGCCGGTGCCGGTGCCGATCTCGACGACGGCTTTGGCGTTGCCGGCCGCGGCGAGCAGGCGCAGGACCGAACCGGCGCCGGGGGAGACGCACGGCAGGCCGAGCTCGTGCGCCAGGGAGCGGGCGGTCTGCAGGATCGGGTCCTCGGCCGCGTACGTCTCGGCGAACGGCATGGAGTGGCCCGGTTGCTGGCCGAAGGAGCGGGCGGCGGGACCGATGATGACGAACCTCCGTGCTGCGCGAGGGGGATGTGCCGGGCACATCGGATAAGAGAGTAGAGCGACGGTCACCCGTGATGCACGGTGCTGTCGATGGATAAACCGGCCACTCGTCGCGCCGGGGCTTCGGCTGGACGGCGCGGCACTCCGAATCCGTGTCATCCTGGATGCGGCGAGCGGGCGAACGACGACTGGAGGCCCTGACGTGACCGACGGCGGGAACTGGCGCCGGCCACCCACGGCGCCGTCTGTGCCCGGCGGGCATCAGCAGTCGCCCGGGTCACCCTGGTGGACCGACGCGCTCAACGATCCGTGGCGCGACCCGCAGGCCCCGTCCGCGGTGGTGCTGCCACCGCCGGTGCCGACCGGGGGTCCCGCTCTCGATCCCGTTCCGGATCCGGACGCGCCGCGTCGGTCGTACACCCCAATTCTTTTGATCTGCCTGCTCACTGCCCTGTTGGCCGGTGGCATCGGCGGGACACTGGGCTTCGTCTTCGCGGTCCGCGGGGGCTATGTCGGGGGCTCCGGCACCCAGCTCGGCGCCTCCGGGCAGCAGGCGCCGGCCGCCGTCGACCGCGATCCCGAGTCGTTCGCCGGGGTGACGAAAAAGGTGCAGCCCAGCGTCGTCACCGTCCACGTGACCGGCGCGATCGGGTCCGGTTTCGTGGTCTCCGCGGACGGTTACGTGATCACCAACGACCACGTGGTGGACGGCGCCGGCGACACCATGAGCGTCTCGTTCAGCGACGGTTCGACCGCCCCGGCCAAGCTCGTCGGCCGGGCCCAGGAGTCGGACATCGCGGTGATCAAAGTCGCAAAATCCAACCTGCCCGCAATCGAGTTCGGCGATTCCGACGCGATTGCTGTCGGTGACCCGGTGCTCGCGTTCGGTTCCCCGCTCGCGCTGGAGAACACTGTGACCGCCGGCATCGTCAGCGCGCTGGACCGCACGATCGAGGCCGGCGAGTCCGGCGGCACCACGCGGTACTACGCGGCCATCCAGACCGACGCCGCGGTCAACCAGGGCAACTCCGGCGGCCCGCTGGTGAACGCGGCCGGCCAGGTCATCGGGGTGAACTCGGTGATCCGGTCGGTCGGCGGGGCCGACACCGAGGCCGGCAACATCGGTCTCGCCTTCGCCATCCCGATCAACCAGGCCAAACGCATCGCGCAGGACATCATCGACACCGGCAAGGCCCGGCGCACGGTGATCGGCGCCGAGGTGACCACCGGCGGCAGCAGCGCTTCCGGCGCTCGGCTGCGCTCGGTCGAGCCGGCCGGTCCGGCCGCGGCCGCCGGGCTGAAAGGCGGTGACGTGCTCACCAAGATCAACGGGCATCCGCTGCAGGACGGCACCGACCTGATCGCCCTCGTCCGGAAGTATGCGCCCGGCGCGACCGTCGCGGTGGAGTACAAGCGCGGCACCAAGACCGCCTCCGCCTCCGTGACACTCGCCGCAGACACCAACTAACAGCTCTGTGGGGTGTTGGTCGGCAGGGCGCGTGCGTACGCTTGCTCCCGGACGCTTGGGAGGCCGTCAGTGTTCGAGAATCTGAACTGGTGGGAGATCGGCGCGCTGCTGCTGCTGGCGCTGCTGATCTTCGGGGAACGTCTGCCGAAAGTCATCGGCGACGGTCTGAAGATGGTGCGCGGCCTGCGCGCCATGGCACAGAACGCGACCTCTGACCTGAGCCGTGAGCTGGGCACCGACATCCAGCTCGAGGATCTGCATCCGAAGGCGTTCATCCGCAAGCACATCCTCAGCGAGGACGAGGAGCATGCGCTGCGCAAGCCGCTGCAGAGCCTCTTCGACGACGTGAAGCAGGATCTGAACGGGGTGAAGGGCGACCTCGACGGCGTCAAGTCACACCTGAACGAGACAGCGGCCGACCTGAAGAGCGCGACCAGCCGGTCATCGGCGGCGGCGCCGGTCGAGCCGGCCGCGGCCCCGCCGGCGATCCACCCGGCCCAGCGCTTCGATCTCGACGCCACCTGACAAGGCCGCGGCCGGCGCTCAGCACTCGCCGCATACGTCGCGGCCGGCGCTGAGCGCTCGCCGCATACGTCGCGGCCTTGGCTGGCTCTCAGGGGTGCCTCGCACCCGTCGAGACGCCGCTGAGAACCAGCCCGAACTGAAAAGGCGCGCCGCTTCGCGAGAAGCGGCGCGCCTTCCTGCTTACGCGATCAGCCTCGCTTGGCGTTCACCATCAGGCCGAGCGGCTTGCCGACCAGGGACTCGCGGCGGACAGCCAGCTTGTCGGCCACCCCGTCCAGCGCCTTCGCGGCCGGCGCCTCCGGGTCGGCCAGCACGATCGGGGTCCCGGCGTCGCCGGCCTCACGCACCCGCGTGTCCAGCGGGATCTGCCCGAGCAGCGGCACCCGCGCCCCGACGGTCTGGGTCAGCGACTCGGCCACGGTCTGGCCACCGCCGGCGCCGAAGACCTCCATGCGGGACCCGTCCGGCAACTCCAGCCAGGACATGTTCTCCACGACGCCGACCAGGCGCTGATGGGTCTGCAGGGCGATCGCGCCGGCCCGCTCGGCCACCTCGGCGGCCGCCATCTGCGGGGTGGTGACGACCAGGATCTCCGCGTTCGGCAGGAGCTGGGCGAGGGAGATCGCCACGTCGCCGGTGCCCGGGGGCAGGTCGAGCAGCAGCACGTCCAGGTCGCCCCAGTAGACGTCGGCGAGGAACTGCTGCAGCGCGCGGTGCAGCATCGGCCCGCGCCAGACGACCGCGGCGTTGCCGGCCGTGAACATGCCGATCGAGATCACTTTCACGCCGTGCGACTGCGGCGGCATGATCATGTCCTCGACGCGGGTGGGCTTGCCGTCCACCCCGAGCATCCGGGGCACCGAGTGGCCGTAGATGTCCGCGTCGACCACGCCGACCGACAGGCCGCGCTTGGCCAGGGCGGCGGCCAGGTTCACCGTCACGCTGGACTTGCCGACGCCGCCCTTGCCGCTGGCCACCGCGTACACCCGGGTGCGGGAGCCGGGCTGGGCGAACGGGATGACCGGCTCGGCCGCACCCCCGCCACGCAGCGTGGTCTGCAGCGTCTTGCGCTGCTCCTCGTTCATCACCCCGAAGTTGATCTCGACGCCGGTGATCCCGGGGATCTTCGTGACCGCGGCGGTGATGTCGGAGTTCAGCTTGTCCCGCAGGGGGCAGCCGGCGACGGTGAGCAGCAGGTCGACCTTGACCAGGCCGTCCTGCACGGTGAAGCCCGAGACCATGCCGAGGTCGGTGATCGGGCGGCGGATCTCGGGGTCGTCGACGGTCGCCAGAGCAGCCTGGATGGCGTCCTCGAGGGTGGAAGCGGGTGCGGACATGCTGCCCATGCTACGTCGGGGTCAGGAGTGGTCCTCGTCCCACTCCATACGGGCCCGCTTCTCGCGGCGGTGCGCGGCCTCGTCGAGTTCGTCAGCCAGGCGAGCCAGCTCAGAACGTATGAAATCCCTGGTGGCGACCTCGCCCAGAGCGATGCGCAACGAGGCGATCTCCCGGGTGAGGTATTCGGTGTCGGCCTTCTGCAGGGCCGCCCGGCGTCGATCCTCGTCCATGGCCAGCCGGTCCCGGTCGGTCTGCCGGTTCTGCGCCAGCAGGATCAGCGGCGCGGCATACGACGCCTGCAGCGACAGGATCAACGTGAGGAACGTGAACGTGTACGGGTCGAACCGCAACCGGTCCGGTGCGAGCGTGTTCCACGCGAACCAGGCGCCGATGACGATCGTCATGTAGACGATGAACTTCGCCGTCCCCATGTACCGCGCGATGCTTTCCGACCAGCGGCCGAACGCCTCCGGATCGAACTTGGGCAGCTGCATCCGCCCCGACTCGCGAGGCTGGTCCAGCCGATCCCGGCGTGGCTCGCTCACGGGGTCTCCTCGTCGTCGTGGGCGTCCCGGTCACGCCAGTCCCGCGGCAGCGAGTGGTCCAGCACGTCGTCGACGGTGACCGCGCCCAGCAGCCGGTGCGTGCTGTCGACCACCGGCATGGCGACCAGGTCGTACGTCGCCATCCGCCGGGTGATCTCGGGAAGCCCGATGTCCGGTCGCAGCGGCTCGATCCCGCTGTCGACCAGCCCGCCGACGATCGAGGACGGTGGCTCCCGCAGCAGGCGCTGGAAGTGGACCATCCCCAGATACTTCCCGGTGGGGGTGGCGCTCGGGGCGCGGGCGACGAAGACCTGCGCGGCCACCACCGGCGACAGTTCCGGCTCGCGGATCCGGGCCAGGGCCTCGGCGACCGTCGCGTCCGGCGTGAGGATCACCGGCTCCGAGGTCATCACGCTGCCCGCGGTGCCCGGCCGGTAGCTCATCAGCTGCCGGACCGGTGCGGCCTCCTCCGGCTCCATCAGGTCCAGCAGCACCGCCTGCTCGGTCTTCGGCAGCTCGGCGAGCAGGTCGGCGGCGTCGTCCGGGTCCATCCGCTCCAGCACGTCGGCGGCGCGTTCCCGGTCCAGCCGGACCAGGATCTCCACCTGGTCGTGCTCGGGCAGCTCCTCCAGCACGTCGGCGAGCCGGCGGTCGTCGAGCGCGACGGCCACCTCGTTGCGCCGCGCGTCCGGCAGATCCTGCAACGCGTTCGCCATGTCGGCCGGGCGCATCTGCTCCAGCAGGGCGATCAGGTTCGACGTGCCCTGCGTGTCAGTCGGGCCGATCAGGCTGCGCACCCGGTCGAACTCCACCTGGTAGACGTGACCGCGACGGGTCAGCCGCCCGGTGTGCTCGCGGACCGCGACCCGGGTGACCGCCCACTCGGTGTTCCGGTTCAACTCCATGCCGATGTCCAGGACGATGCCGTGATGCTCCTGGCCGCCGGGCTGCTCCGGCTCGACGACGACCCGGCGATCCAGCAGATCCTCCAGGACGAGCAACTCGTTCGGCCGCTTTTCGAACCGGCGCAGATTCAACGACCCGGTGCCGAGCACCACCGACTCCGCGTCCATCCCGGTGATCCGGCCGATCGGCAGGAAGATCCGGCGGCGCAGCGCCATCTCCGCCACCAGGCCGACGACCTGCGGCGGCCGGTTCGTGGTGCGCAGCCGGACGACCGCGTCCCGCACCCGCCCGACCCGGTCGCCGTTGGGGTCGAACACCGGCAGACCGGCCAGGCGGGCCAGATAAACCCTCGTCCCCATGGTCACAGCCCAACATTAGGTTAGGGTCCGGGCATGTCCACCGTGGCCTACGAGATCGTCGACGTGTTCACGGATCGGCCCTTCGCCGGCAATCCACTCGCCGTGGTCCTCGGCGCCGAGCATCTCGACACCGCACAGATGCAGACGCTGGCCCGCGAGTTCAACCTGGCCGAGACCACGTTCGTGCTGCCGGCGACGGATCCCGCCGCGACGTACCGGATAAGGATCTTCACCGCCTCCACGGAACTGCCGTTCGCCGGTCACCCCAGCGTCGGCACCGCCGTGACTCTGATGCGGCAGGGCCTTTTCGGACCGGGACGCGTGGTGCAGGAGTGCGGCGCGGGGCTGCTGCCACTCGACGTGACCGCCGCGGGCTCGGCGACGCTCACCGGAGCCACGCCGCGGCTCGGCGACCCGGTCCGGCTGGACGCACTGTTGGAGATCACCGGCCTGACGGCCGGCGCCGCCGCTGGTGGAGACCGTGCTGCGCCCCGCACGGCCGGCTGTGGTCTCGATTGGGACTTCTTCCCGGTACGTCGTTCCGCCCTCGCCGCCGTCCAGCTCGACCATCAGGCCGCCGCGCGGCACGGAGTGACCGGCCTCAGCATCTTCTCCTGGGACCACGGGGTCGCGCACGCCCGCGTCTTCGTGCCCGGCGACGCGGTGTGGGAGGACCCGGCAACCGGCTCGGCCGCGCTCGGCCTCGGCGTGTGGCTGGTCGGCGCCGGCTGGCTGCCCGGCGACGGCACGTCGTCGTTCCGCGTCCACCAGGGCGCCGAGATGAAACGGCCGTCGGTGCTGGACTGCACGGTCACCGCCGAGGCAGGAGCCGCCACGTCGGCCACGGTGACCGGCCACGTCTACCCGGTGGCGACCGGCAAGATCGCCGTCCCCCCGTTCATCGGCTGAATACTCCCCACCCACCACCGGGGGGCGTGCCCAGTGCCATTGTCGCGCGGCGCGCCCGGGTCGCGCTGAAGCCCTGTGGACAACCCGGAACTGTGGATAGCTCCCAGCCGCCTTTCCGCTGGTCAGCGCCGAGCGGCCCGACTAGGTGCTGGACGGGCCGCGGGTAAGCGGACGGAGCGGTTCGCCGACTGCCGCTGATCGGGGCGGGCGGCGCTGTCGTTCAGCGGGCGTGGCGCAGGCGGAGCGGCCGCCGCCGGTCAGCGGAGCGGCTCACGGCCGTGGATCAGCGCCGAGCGACCCGATGCAACCGGAATGGCTTGCGCGTCTCGACCCGGGCCGGCGTCTCCCGCGGCGTCGCCGATCCCGCCTCATCACCCAGGGCCGCCCCGGAGACCAGCGTCTCCTCGCTCGGTGTGATCCGCAGCAGCGCGCAGTCCGCGGCCACCCAGCGGGCCACCAGTTCGTCCGCGCTGCCCGGCGCGTTCAGCCGTTTCCCGGCGAGTTGCGGGGCGAGTTCGGCCCATTCCTCGCTGTTCGGGTCGAGGCGGGTGACGACGGCCCCGGTCGTCACGATCAGGCCGCCGTGGTCGCCGCGCAGCCGGACGGTGGCCTCCCGGGCCTCGGCCAGGCCGGGCGCGAACTGCTCGCCGGGCCCGGTGATGACGGCCAGCGAGGTGTCGACCGGCATGCACCACAGCGCGTACGCCGGCCCGTCGCCCACCGAGATCCAGGCGACGGCCGCTTTCTTGATCGCCTCGTCCAGCACACCGGTCACGGAAGTGATGCTAGTCAGACCAGGACCGGAGTGTGGTCCAGGAGTGCGAGCACTTCGGTGAGCGACCGCACCGTACGCCCGGCGAAGTTCGTGTCGGCGTCGAAGACCAGATGGTTCGCGAGGTCGCGGGCGGCGAGCCGGACCGGGGTCATGCCGACCGCGGCGGCGCCGGTCAGCTCGTGGCTGCCTCCGTCGCCGACGTAGAGGCAGTCCTGCGGGGCGACGTCCAGCGCGTCGCAGGCGGCCAGGTAGATCTTCGGGTCCGGCTTGCAGACGCCGAGCTCGACCGAGAAGATCTGGGCGTCCAGCAACGGCGCCACCGGGAGCCCGGGCAGGAAGGCGGGAAGCTCGTGGGTGCAGTCGCTGATCAGCGCCGTGCGCAGGCCGCGGCGGCGGATCGCTCGGAGCGCGTCGACCGCGTCCGGCCGCAGCTGGGTGTCGGCGCGCAGCGCGTCGACCCGGGCCGGTGTCGCGGCGCGGATGGCGCCCGGTCGCGGGCGGCCACCGGCCTGTTCGATCACCCAGCGCAGGGTCGCCTCGGCGGAGCCGTAACGTCCGCAGGCCCGGGCCCGGAACGTCCGGTCCAGCACGCCCCGCACCGCTTCCGGGTCGGCGCCGAGCGAGCGGGCGATGTCGGCGTGCTGTGGACCACGCTGAACCGAGCGGGTGAGAGTGCCGAAGAAGTCGAACACCACCGCACGGTATGCGGGCATGGAAATCGGCCTCCAAGGCATCGAGGGGTAGAAATCGGCGTAGAGCCGTCGGTGACTGTAGCGACTCCGTCACTGTCCGCCAACCGACAGTGGCAAACCTCCCTGCGCGAACGTGCAAGAAATGACGGCCGGTGATGAATATGCGCTCATCAGGGCAACCGATCGCCCCGCTGACGGTGTTGGCGCTGGTGGTGGCGGTGCTCGCGGTCTCCTCGTCGGGGCCGCTGATCGCGTTCGCGTCAGCTCCGGCGCTGGCGGTCGCGTTCTGGCGCAACGGGCTCGCGTCGGTGGCGCTGACACCGGTCGCGCTCGGCCCGCGCCGCGCCGAGGTGCGCGACGCGATCCGCGGCTCCAAGCGCCGGGCCGGGGTGTTCTGCCTGCTGGCCGGGCTGGCGCTGGCCGCGCACTTCGCCACGTGGATGCCGAGCGTCCAGCTGGGCACGGTCGCCACCTCGACCGCGCTGGTCGCGACGCAGCCGGTGTGGCAGGGGCTGATCGCGGCCTGGCAGGGGCGACGGCCGTCGGCGACGGGGTGGGCCGGCATCGTGCTCGCGGTCGCCGGTGCCGCCTGGGCGACCGGGGCTGATGTCGGCGTCTCCGGGCAGGCCGTCCTCGCCGACGTGCTGGCGGTGCTCGGCGCGATCTTCGCCGCGGTCTACACGGCGCTGGGCGAGCAGGCGCGCTCGGCGCTGAGCACGACGACGTACACCTGGATCTGTTATGGGGTTTGTGCGGTGCTCCTGGTGATCGTCTGTCTCGTGGGTGGCATTCGATTGAGTGGGTACGACGGCAGAACCTGGGCAGCAATCCTGGCGCTGGTCGCGGGTGCGCAGCTGCTGGGGCATTCGATGTTCAACTACGCGCTGCAGCACACCACGGCGACCACGGTCAGCGTCCTGATCCTGCTCGAGGTCCCGGGTGCGGCGCTGCTGGCCCGGCTGTGGCTGGGCCAGTCCCCACGACCCGGCGCGTTGCCCGGGCTCGCCCTGCTCATGGCCGGTGTGGCCGTCGTCGTGCTCGGTGCCGCCCGGGCGAACCGGCGTGCGGTCGCGCCCTCGCTCGCCGACTGAGCGGGGCTCGTGCCGTACCCCCGAAGGGTTTTGATCGGCCGAATCGGCCCGGGCGGGCCCGCGGACCGGGAGCGTCATCCTTGCCGTCTGTTTTGCGGCTTTCGGCGAGGTTTCGGCCGTGACCGGTAGACCCGACCCGGTCGTTGCACCTTCGGCCGGCCTGTACGTCGGCGGGGTGGCGGGGCCGCGACGGGCGCGGTAAGGAGGAGGGATGCGATGCATCGGGTACGGCTCGGCCGGCTGCTCCTCGCCGGAGTGCTCATGATCAGTGGCTGTGGCGAGTTCGAAAGCGCTGACCAGCCGGACCCACCCGGCGCGGCGGGCGGCTGGCGGACGGCCGGATGCCAGTTCAGCCGCGCGGCGGAGTTCGTCGAGCGCGGCGGCTTCCGGATGCCGGTCACGCCGGCGTCGCTGGCCGCCGCGATGGAACGGATCGAACAGGGCGGCCGCCTGCGTTTTCCGGACAGTTTCGCCGGGATCGAGGTGGACCAGCAGCGCGTACGGGCGATCGTGTACCGCGTGCCGACGGCCTCCACCGAGTTCGACGACTTCATCCGCGAGACCGCCGAGAGCAACTGTGTCGTCGTGCGCGACGCCGCGCACGCCGTCGCGGAACTCGGCGACTGGCACGACCGGGTCGTCGCCGATCTCGCCTTCTGGACGGTCCGAGGTGTGCGCATCGTCACGGTCGGCAGCCGCCACGACGGCGCCGGCCTGGAGATCGGCACCCGCGACCTGGCGAAAGCCCGCGCGGAGATGCCGGCCCACTACGGCGGTGACGCGCCACTGATCTTCGTCGAGCAGGGCCCGGCCACGCCGCTCACCGACGCCTGGGTGGTAATGCCCGAACACGACGACTGAATTTCCGGCGTGTCGGAAAAACCTGTCCGGGATACTCAGGGTGCAGGTCGGGCCTTCCGCGCGACCGGGGCGCCGGGTGCGCCACGGTGACGCGGATGTTTGCCCCGGTTGACGGGAGCAGGCAGGATCGCCGCATGGTCTTCGACGCCCGCTCCACCGGCGGCAGCCCTTCGCGGCGTGACGCCACCCGTCCGGCCGACGGCCGGCCACCCCGGTCCGGTGTGCCCGGCAGTGAACCCGACCGCCCGGTCGAGATCACACCCGAGGTGGTCGAGGCGGAATTCGAGGAAGCGAGTGCGGAGGCCGCGGTGACACTGCGTCTGGACGGAAAGGTCGCGCTGGTCACCGGCGCGGGCAGCCCCGACGGGATCGGGTACGCGACCGCCCGCCGGCTGCGTGACCTCGGCGCGCGGGTGGCGATCGTCTCCACCACCCGGCGCATCCACGAACGGGCGTCCGAGCTCGGCATCACCGGGTTCGTGGCCGACCTGACCGACGAGTCCGAGGTGGGCGCGCTCGCCGACGCCATCACCGACCAGCTCGGCGACGTCGAGGTCCTGGTCAACAACGCCGGCCTGGCCAGCCGGGCCAGCCCCGAGGTGCTCCGCCCGGTCGCCCAGCTCACCCTCGACGAGTGGAAAGCGGAAATCGACCGGAACCTGAGCACCGCGTTCCTGTGCAGCCGGGCGTTCGTCGGCGGCATGTCCGAACGCGGCTGGGGCCGGATCGTCAACCTCGCCGCCACCGCCGGGCCGGTCAACGCGTTGCCGACGGAAGCCGCCTACGCCGCGGCCAAGGCCGGTGTCGTGGGGCTGACCAGGGCGCTCGCCATGGAGCTGGTCGCCGACGGGGTGAACGTGAACTGTGTCGCCCCGGGCACGATCTACACCGCGGCGTCCACGGTCACAGAGATCAAACAAGGCTTGGGTACGCCGATAGGGCGCCCCGGCACACCCGACGAGGTGGCGGCGGCGGTGGCGTTCCTGTGTTCGCCGGCCGCGTCGTACATCACCGGCCAGATGCTGGTCGTCGACGGCGGCAACAGCGTCCGAGAGGCCCAGTTCCGCTGACCCTTCGACCCCGCCCGTCCCGGCCCCGCATCAGCCCGGTTGTCGGTGAGCCGGCCCCTCGTCAAGCCATGTCGCGTGGCCGGCTGGCGCTCAGTGCTGTTTCGGCTCGCCGTTCTCAGCTCTGACTGCCAGCCGGTGGCGGCCGGCCGGCACCCCGGCGTGGCTCCGGCCTGCTGATTCCAGCGCTCAGTGCCGGCTGACCGCCGGCGGCCGGCAGTCAGAGCTGCTCCGGCCTGCTGATTCCAGCCCTCAGTGCGGCTGACCGCCACCAGTTGGCGGCCGGGACTGTCACCACGCCGGGGCGATGATTGTCAGGCGCGTTTGGTCAGGCTGTTGACGGCTCGTTCGACGGCGAGGCAGCGATCCTCGACGTAGTCGATGCCGGCCTCCACAGCGATCTGCCGCGCCTCGGCCGAGACGATCCCGCTCTGCAGCCAGACGGCCGGTGCACCGATTGCCACGGCTTGGCGGACCACGTCGGCGGCGTCCCGGGCCGGGCGGAAGATGTTCACCAGGTCGACGGGCTCCGGCAGGTCGGCCAGCGTGGGCACGGTCTTCACCCCGAACACCTCGTCGACGAACGGGTTCACCGGGATGATCCGCCACCCGTGCCGAAGGATCTGCAAGGGCACGGTGTGCGCCGCCTTGGACGGGTCCCGGGAGGCGCCGACCACCGCGATCACGTTTGCTTCCGCCAGGATCTGCCGAGCGCTACGCATGCTTCCGACTCTATCCACGCACTTCTCAACACCACCCCCTAGCCGATCTCTTCCACCGGCCGCTGCAATCGGTGGACAGAAAAACCAAGCGCGGCGGTCGCACCGGGCAGCGGCGCCGGACAGCGCGAGTGGCGGCCAGGCACGGCGCTGCTTTCCGCTGGGCAGCGGCGCCGGACACCGCGAGTGCGGCCAGGCGCGGCGCTGCCTTTCCGCTGGGCGGCGCCGGACACCGCGAGTGCGGCCAGGCGCGGCGTTGCTTTCCGCTGGGCGGCGGCGCCGGACACCGCGAGTGCGGCCAGGCGCGGCGTTGCTTTCCGCTGGGCGG
>NZ_JBIRWQ010000007.1:0-216932 GCF_044388125.1 Actinoplanes sp. NPDC020271 | reverse complement strand
GGCGGCGCCGGACACCGCGAGTGCGGCCAGGCGCGGCGCTGCTTTCCGCTGGGCGGCGGCGCCGGACACCGCGAGTGCGGCCAGGCGCGGCGCTGCTTTCCGCTGGGCGGCGGCGCCGGACACCGCGAGTGCGGCCAGGCGCGGCGCTGCATTCCGCGCCGCTCGCCCGCAGCGATCGCGGCCATCTGCCGGCGGCGCAGCGCGCATGGCCAAAACCGGTCGCGTGGCCGAGCACGGCGAGCGTGCCACGGCGGGTGACGCGCCCGCGTGGCGAGGGTGGCGGTGTGGCCGAGCGGTGGCGGATGCGATCGGTGTGGCGCCCGGCCGGGTGGTGCGGGCTACAGCAGGGTCAACTGGGTGGACTGGGGCGTGGCGGTCTCCGGGGTGGGAACGGTGCGGAACTGGGCCGGGGTGGGCCGGTGGAGACCGTGGCGGCGCGCGGCCATGCGGACCCGGGCGGACAACTCGTCCTGATACGTGCGCGGCGAGTACGCCCCGTTCGCGAACAGCGTGCGGTGGCGGGGCACGAGGTGGGGGTGTTCGCGCGCGAGCCACGACGCATACCACTCCCGGGCGCCGGGGCGCAGGTGCAGGGGGATCGGGGTGACGCTGGTGGCGCCGGCCGCGGCGATCGCGGCGACGGTCTCGTCGATGGACTCCTCGGTGTCGGTGAGGCCGGGCAGGATCGGGGCGAGCAGGACACCGACCGGGAAGCCGGCGTCGGTGAGGCGGCGAACGGCGTCGAGGCGGCGTTGCGGGCTGGGCGTGCCGGGCTCGGCGGAACGCCAGACCCGCTCGTCGACGAAGCCGACCGAGAAAGCCAGCGCCACCTGGGTCACCGCGGCGGCCTGCCGCAGCAGGTCGAGGTCGCGCAGGATCAGCGTGCCCTTGGTCAGGATCGAGAATGGGTTGGCGTGGTCGCGCAGCGCGGCCAGGATCTCCGGCATCAGTCGGTAGCGTCCCTCGGCGCGCTGGTAGACGTCGACATTCGTGCCCATCGCGATCGGGGCACCGGACCAGCGGGAGTCGGCGAGCTCGCGGCGGATCAGATCGCCGGCGTTCACCTTCACCACGATGCGGGAGTCGAAGTCGTGGCCGGGGTCGAGGTCCAGATATTTGTGGGTGCCGCGGGCGAAGCAGTTGTGGCTGACCACGCCGTCGGCGATGAAGTCGCCGGTGCCGGTGGAGATGTCGAACAGCGGCAGGGTGAGCCCGAGGTCCTCGATGTCGGCGACGGCGAGCCGGCGGTCGGCGCGGACCCCGACGCCGGACGCGTCGAGCGGAGCGTCCAGCGCGCCGGTGAGGTGGCGGAAGCGCAGCGCGGACCAGAGGTCGCGGCCGGTCTCGACTCGGCCCGGGCGCTCGGCCCGGCAGGGCACCGGGGTGCGGCTGGTCAGGCCGAGGTGGGTGAGTGCCTCGGTGACCCAGCGCAGGTAGATCCGGTCGGTGCTCTCGAACGCGACGGCGAGCCGCTCGGCCCGGCCGACCGCGCTGAACGCGCCGCCCAGGAATCCCTTGAACCACTCGCCGGACGGCACCTCGGGCCAGCGCAACGCGTCGGGGAGGGAGACGTCGTCGAGGTAACCGTCGGCGCGGACCCAGGCGTCGCCCTCGCGGGCGGCCCGGCTGGCGGCGTCGCCGCGGAGCAGGCCGCAGAGGAAGCCGGCCTGATAGTCCGGTGACTCCTTGGGCGGCTCGGCGAAGTGACCCACCCCGAACATCAGGTCACCGATGGCGAGGGCCGGATGGTGCGGCTCGGCCGGGCTCACGTAGCGCCAGCCGCGGTCGGTGAGGAAGCGATGGTCGCCGCTGGAGACCAGGCGGGTGCCGTCGGAGAGGGTGACCCGGTAGGAGGGCTTACTGGTGGCCCAGTGGTCGAGCACGGTGGTCGGCACATAGCGCCGGTGCGGACCGGCGCCCATCGTGCCCATCACCGAGTCGCCCGGCCTGATCTCGGCGAGCCGGCGGGTCGACCCGTCGGCCATCAGGATCGGGGTGTCGCCGGCGAGGCAGTAGGTGCAGGCGTGGGAGCAGCCGCGATAGGGGTTGACGGTCCACTCGAACGGCACCCGGGACGCGCCGGGCACCCGGTTGATCAACGATTTCGCGCGGACCTCGTAGAACGTCATGCCGGCGAACCCGGGGGTGTCGAACGTGCGGACGGTTGCGCCGGGCAGCGCCAGCGGCAGGGGTGGAGCCGCGGGCGCTGCCCTGTCCGGGAGCGAGCCGTCATCGGCGCGAGCCGACAGATGGGACCATCGCATGGCGGTTATTCGAACACACGTTCGAGATCGTGTCCACCGCTTCAGGAGGACTGTGGACACGTACGGCGTACCTTGTGGGAAAAGCTCGAGGCCCGCGGACCGAATCGGTCCACGGGCCTCGTGTCTAGCTGGTGTTTTTGCTGGTCAGCTCGCAGCGCCACTCGTCGCAGCAGCGGACTCGTGACCCTTCTTGTGCGCCGCGACCTGCTCGCGGACCTCGTCCATGTCGAGCTGCTCGACCTTCTCGATCAGGCTCTCCAGCGCGGACTCGGGGAGCGCGCCGGGCTGGGCGAAGACCACGATGCCGTCGCGAACCGCCATGATGGTCGGGATGGACCGGATGTCGAACTTGGCAGCGAGCGCCTGCTCGGCCTCGGTGTCGACCTTGCCGAAGGTGATCTCCGGGTGCTTCTCCGAGGACCGCTCGTAGGTCGGCGCGAAGCGCACGCAGGGCCCGCACCAGCTGGCCCAGAAGTCGACCAGGACGATGCCGTCCTTACTGGTGACCTCGTCGAAGTTCGCTGTGGTCAGCGCAACCGTCGCCATTGATGCCTCCGTCTGCGGGAATCGCTTTCGTCGGGTGAAACTCCAGGCACCTCTTCACCATTCCCGTTCGGAGCGCCGTGACACGTGTCCTACGGCACCTTCTGCGGGCGGCGGGCGACCTTGAGTCACCATAGTAACTGATAGTAGGCAGTCGGTGTCAGGTTGCCGACACCGGGCGTCGGCGCGATCTATCCAAGATCGCGCCATCTGAGGTATTTGCGCTGCCTGTGGTTGGCGCATGGGAACGCGCCCATGGCGTCCTGGGAACTGTAAATAAACCTAAATGTGAGCTGGGTCACAGTAGAAACTTCTTCACATGGATACGGACGGTAAGGCAAACTCTTTCCCAACAGAGCGTGGGCGGCGGGTGCCGGGGAGGGCCCCGCCGCTCATTGCGTCTCCTGCCGATTCGTCCGGCGAGTGTTTCCCGGCCGCGTGTGATCCCGCAGGCCGGATGAGTAGCCTAACGCCCCATGACCGTGGGCGAGGACCAATCCACCGAGGTCGGCGTGGGTCCCTGGGTGGGTGAGTGGCCCTCCGGCGATCACTACGACCCCGAGTTGCTGGCGCACGGCGACCGGCGCAACGTGGTGGACCGTTATCGGTACTGGAGTCGCGAGGCGGTCATCGCCGACCTGGACACGCGCCGCCACGACTTCCATGTTGCGATCGAGAACTGGCAGCACGATCTGAACATCGGGACCGTGGTGCGCAACGCCAACGCGTTCCTCGCAGCCGAGGTGCACATCGTCGGGCTGCGCAAGTGGAACCGTCGGGGCGCCATGGTCACCGATCGCTATCAGCACGTGCGGCACCACCCCACGATCGAGGAGTTCGTGGGGTGGGCCGACAGCGCGGAACTTCCGGTGATCGGCATCGACAATCTGCCCGGCTCGCGCCCGATGGAGACCGTCACGCTGCCCCGCCGGTGCGTGCTGCTCTTCGGGCAGGAGGGTCCGGGCCTCTCCGACGTGGCACGAAGCGCTTGTTCGCAGATGTTCTCCATTGCGCAGTACGGGTCCACGCGCTCGATCAACGCGGGTGTGGCCAGCGGGATCGCGATGCACGCCTGGATCCGCGCGCACGCCGCCCCGCCGCCGGCCTGAGGTCGTGGCGGTCGTCCGGCCGCGTCGCGCCCGGGGCCGGTTGTCGGACAACGCCGTGTTCGCCGATCCGCTTGACGGCGGCTTCCCGGACCCGCACGGTATGGAGTGTGGGTGTCACGGTGAGTTGCCCCAGATGTGCTGATCAGGTCCGGAAGCCGGACCTGATGCACAGCAACTGGCGCTGCGACAACTGTGGTGACGTCCCGCCGTTCCACGTCGCCGAGCACATCAGCGCCGAGATCGTCGAGACGGTGCTACGGGAGTCGGCGTCGGCGGTCAAGCGGATGCCCCTCTGGAGCCCGTGGCCGCTGCCGCCCGGCTGGACGGTGACCGGAGTGGGCTGGGCCGGCGACGACCGCTCCGGGGTGTGCGCCACGGCGGTCGCCTGCAGCGGCCCGGAACCACTCGGTGGTGGGCCGGCCGACCTGGTGTTCATCGCGGAGCAGCCGGGCGTCGGGCTGGGAAATCGCTTCGCCGGGATCCCGGGCATCGACCCTGGGTATCTGCTCTCCGAGACGCTCGCCGACCGCGGTCCGTGCGCCGGTCCGCACGCCAAGATCAAAGTGGCTGGGCATCCGACTCCACTATGGTGTGTCAAGTCTCCGGAGGACCGCAGCGCATACGTGAGTGAGGCAAAGGGAATCTGGCTCTATGCGGTAGCGTGGCCTGCAAGCGCGGGCTATCTTCTCGCGGAGCACGTCGTCCTTGGCGACCTCTCCGAGGGGGTGCCGCCCGAGCTCGTGTTCGGAGCGCCTTCGCCTTACCTGCACGGTCGTGCCTGACCGGCAATCGGCTTTCCGGGCACTTTGTTCACACGGGGCTACGGAGCTGATACCGTCAGTACTGCCGCGGCGCTGATTGTCACCCGTACCAGAGGAGAAGGCCCGCTATGGTCAAGAAGGTTCTCACCTGGCTTGGTATTGCGTTCTTGATCTTCTTCATTGCCTTCAACCCGAGATCGGCGGCTGCCGTCTTCGAGTCACTCGGAGGCACGATCGCGGACATCGCACGAGGCTTCGGCACCTTCTTCACCGACCTCGTCGCGTAACATTCGTCCATGGATCCTGGTGAGCCGCGCGATCAGCGAGGCGAGGGCGCCCAGCGCTCTCCGGACGACGATGAGGCCTTCAGGTTTCGGGACCCCGCGTTCGAGGACACCGATCCTGGTCGGACACATGCCGAGACCTATCCGGACGATGACCGGTTCGGGAATCGCACACACCGTGCCGACGAGTATGACGACCCCGATCAGTACGAGTCGCCGGTCTTCACCGAGGAGGAGCTGGAAGGGCTCGACCGCAGCAGCGGTCCGCGGCGCTTCCTCCCTCTGGAGGATGAACCGACCACACTGGTCGCCCGTTACCTCTTCCCGACCGAACGCTATCGCGGCGAGTGGAAGCGGCACTGGATCCACCTGTCGCTGCCACTGAGCATCGGCGCCGGTGCGACCCTGCTGCTGGGCTATCTGGCCGGTTTCCTGACCAGGCAGAACGTGGACGGCATGGTGACCGTCGCGGTGCTGATCTGGCTCGGCGTGATCAGTTGGGTGGCCTGGAAGGTCTTCGACTGGTACTTCGACCGGTTCATCCTCACCAACAAGCGGGTGATGGTGGTCAACGGCATCGTCACGCGCAAGGTGGCGATGATGCCCCTGCTGCGGGTCACGGACATGAAGTATGAGCAGTCCGCCCTCGGGCGCATGCTCAGCTACGGCACGTTCGTGCTGGAGTCCGCCGGTCAGGACCAGGCGCTGCGCGAGGTCAAGCACCTGCCGAACCCGAACGAGCTCTACCTGCGCGTGGTCGAGGAGATGTATGAGCCGCAGGCGGTCGAGGCGCGGCTCGGCAAGGACGACGAGGGAGACGACGCCTGAGTCGCCGGATCGATCTGCACTGCCACTCCACCGCCAGTGACGGGACCCTGACCCCGGCCGAGCTGGTCATGGCGGGGGCGGCCGCCGGGCTGGACGTCATGGCGATCACGGATCACGACACCACCGGGGGCTGGGCCGGCGCGGCCGCGGCCCGTCCCGACGGGCTGCGACTCGTGCGTGGCGCCGAGCTGTCCTGCCGATGGCACGGCGTGCAGCCGGGGATCTCGCTGCACCTGCTGGCTTACCTTTTCGACCCGGAGGACCCGGCGCTGACCGCCTCGATGCTGGCGCTGCGCACCGATCGGGAACAGCGAGCCGAGCGGATCGTCGAGTTGCTGCGCGCCGACGGGGTGCGGATCACCTGGGACGAGGTGTTCGGCTATGCCGCCGGGGGTTCGGTCGGACGGCCGCACATCGCGCAGGCGCTGATCCGGGCGGGGCTCGTGAACAGCACCGACGAGGCGTTCGCGTCCGCGTGGCTGGGGGCGCGTTACTTCGTACCCAAATCGGATCTTGATGTTTTCGATGCTGTCGCCGCAGTGCGTGCGGCGGGCGGCGTGGCCGTGTTTGCTCATCCCCGGGCGACCAAGCGGGGGCGTGTGGTTCCCGATGAGCTGATCATCGAGCTTGCCGACGCGGGACTGTTCGGCCTGGAAGCCGACCATGAGGATCACTCGCCTGAGGAACGGGCGGAGATTCGGGCGCTGGCCGGGAAGCTCGGGCTGGTCGTCACCGGGTCGTCCGATTTTCACGGTACGCACAAGACGGTGCGACTGGGAGCGTTCATCACCGCCCCCGAGGTCTACGAGAAGATCGTGGCCGCCGCGACCGGAGTGCCCGTCCTCGGGTGACGATCGACGCACCAGCCTGCGCGAACGAATGCCGCGCCCTACGTTGATCGGGTGAATCTCAAGCTGTTCGGCGAGTTCTTCGTGACTCTGCTGGTGATCGTCGATCCGCCCGGCATGGTCCCGGTCTTCCTCGCCCTCACCGGCGCCATGCCCGCCAAGGCGCGCAATCGGGCCGGAACCCAGGCCGTCCTGCTCGCCCTGGGCGTGATCATCGGGTTCGCGGTCGCCGGCCAGACCCTGCTGGATTACCTGCACGTGCAGCTCCCGTCCCTGCAGGCGGCCGGTGGACTGCTGCTCGTGCTGGTCGCGCTGCAACTGCTCACCGGCAAGACCGACGAACCGCAGGAACAGGGCGGCACCAGCAACGTGGCGTTGGTCCCGCTCGGCACGCCGCTGCTGGCCGGCCCGGGTGCGATCGTCGCCACCATGCTCTTCGTGCAGCGGGCGCGGAGCCTCGACGAATATCTCATCCTGGGCGCCGCGATCCTGGCCGTGATGGCGACGGTCTGGCTGGTTCTGCGCTTCTCCGGGCTGATCGTGCGGCTGCTGCGGCCGGCCGGTATCGAGGTGCTGACCCGGATCGCCGGTCTGCTGCTGGCGGCCATCGCGGTGCAGCTCATCGCGGACGCGATCTTCGCCTTCGTCCAGCTGTACGCGCCGCGCTTCTGACTTTCTTTTTTGTCGGAGGGGGCTGGCAGGATTGTCGCGTGCCTCCCACCAGGAACCGTGCCGCCGTCCCCGAGCAACTCGGCTTCGCCGGGATGCCCGAGAAACTCTTCGTCTGCACGCCGAGCAAGCTCGGCGCGTTCATCGACTGCCCCCGGCGGTACCGATATTCGTATGTCGATCGGCCCAGCCCGCCCAAGGGGCCGCCCTGGGCACACAACTCGCTCGGCGCGAGCGTGCACACCGCCCTGAAGAACTGGTATGCCCTGCCCTCCGACCGCCGCGTGCCGGAGGCACTACCCACGCTGCTGAAGAGCACCTGGGTGCGGGAGGGCTACCGGGATGTCGAGCTGGAGCGCGCGGCCTACCGCAAGGCGCTCGACTGGCTGGAGACGTATGTCGCGACCCTCGACCCGGAGGAGGAGCCGCTCGGCGTCGAGCGGGTGGTCGCCGCGAAGACCGCGATCCTCGCGCTGAACGGGCGGGCCGACCGGATCGACGGCCGCCCGGGCGAGAACGGGCCGGAAGCGGTGATCGTCGACTACAAGACCGGCCGCAGTGGGCTGGACGCGGACGACGCGCGCGGGTCACAGGCTCTCGCGCTGTACGCGTATGCGGCCCAGCGGGTCTTCCGGCGCCCTTGTTACCGCGTTGAGCTGCACCACCTGCCGACCGGGACAGTCGCGGTGCACGAGCACACCGACGAGTCGCTGGCCCGGCAGGTCCGGCGGGCCGAGGAGACCGCGCAGGACATCATGGCCGCGGAGAAGGCGGTGGCGGCGGGAACGGATCCGGACGAGGCGTTCCCGGTGAATCCGGGGTCGCTGTGCGGGTGGTGTGACTTCCGGAAGGTGTGCCCGGCTGGGGCTTCGGTCGCGGCCAAGGAGCCCTGGGCGGCGGTGGAGCATCTGGGCGCTTCCTGAGGGTTCTCCCACCGGACCTTCTCGCCGCGAAGTTGTCCCGCCGGGCCTTCCTGCCGCGAAGTTGTCCCGCCGGGCCTTCTCGCCGCGTCGTGTCCCCGCCCGGGCACGGCGAGGGCGGGGCGTGTCGAAGCGTCGAGCAATGCCGTGGCGTCCGGCGAGGCCGCGGCGTGTCGGGGTGTCAGGCGCGTCGGGGTGTCAGGCGAGGCCGGCTCGGGCCAGGGCGGCCTGGTGGGCCGGCGAGACGCGGTATCCCGCCGGGAGGACGGCGAGGATGCCGGCCAGCAGGGTGCGCAGGCCACGGGCGGAGAGGCCGGCGGCCAGATCGGTGGTGGGCCAACCCGGTGCGCCGTACATCTTGCGGGCCCACGACGGCAGCAGGCCGAGTGCGGTGCCGGCCAGCCCGAGATAGGCCCATCGCGGCGGCCCGAGCGTGAGGCCGAGCCGCAGCGCCCGGCTGCCCCACGTGTCCGGGATCGGCGGGAGGGTCAGGAAGAACGCGGCCTCCGCGCCGTCCCGGGTCAGGCCCAGCTCCGGGCGCAAGGCCGCGTAGAACGCCTCGACCTCGGCGGCGGTGGCCGGCACGGTCACCGGGTCCAGGCCGACCAGGGCGGCAGCCCGCAGCTGCTCGGTGTAGTAGGCATCGATCTCGTCGGCGGTCAGGCTCACCCCGGCCCGCCGGGCGGTGGTCAGGAACGACTCGACCTCGGCCACGTGCACCCAGCGCAGCAGGTCAGGGTCGTCGACCCGGAAGAACTCCCCGGTACGCGGGTCGGTCGCCCCCAGCCGTGAATGGATTCGGCGCAACCGGGCACCGGCCTCCTCGGCCTCGGCGGTGCTGCCGAAGATCACCGTCGCCACGTAGTCGGAGGTGCGCATCAGCCGGCCCCACATGTCGGAGCGGTACGCCGAATTCTGCGCGACCGCCGCGACCGCTCGCGGGTGCAGCGCCTGCATGTACAGCGACCGCAGGCCGCCGAGCATCAGGATCGGCTCCCGATGCAGCTTCCAGGTGATCGATCCCGGCCCGAACAGCCCCACGTCGCCCGTCATCAGTGAATTATGCCGCGCGGCGCGGGCGGATCAGGCCGAGTCGGCGAGCCGTCTGGCTTGGCAGGCCGGACAAAGCCCCCAGAACGTGACCTCGGCCTCGTCCAGCGCGAAGCCGTGCGTGTCGCTCGGGAACAGGCAGGGCCGCTCGCCGACCGCACAGTCGACGTCGGCGATCGCACCGCAGCCCCTGCAGACGATGTGATGGTGGTTGTCGCCGGCCCGGGCCTCGAAGCGGGCCGGACTGCCGGCCGGCTCGATCCGCCGCGCCAGACCGGCCCGGGAGAACGCGCCCAGCACGTCGTAGACGGCCTGCGTGGAGACGGAGTCGAGGCGGCTGCGCACCTGCCGGGCGATCTCGTCCACCTCGAGATGCCCGCCGCCGGTCAGCACCTCGAGCACGGCCAGGCGTGGGCGGGTGACCCGCAGGCCGTGCGCGCGCAGCAGTTCCTCACCGGTGGACATTCGTCCATGACAGCACGACTGGGCGGTTTCCCCAACCTGGGAGAAGTCACAGATCCGCTGGTCGGCGGCTGAACCCGGCCGGGATTTCCGCGGTAGTTCCTGACGGGGGGATGTTTGCGCCGTCAGGCATCTCTAAGCTAGCGATCACCCCGGACCCAGGAGGAAAAGTGTTCGACCAGGTCAACGGCTTGCCCGTTCATATTCTCGTGCTGCACGCCGCCGTCATATTCGTGCCGCTGCTCGCTCTCGGCGCGGTGGTCTACGCGCTCGCGCCGGCGTGGCGGCCCAAGCTCGCATGGGCTGTGGCGCTGCTCGGCTTGGTGGCTCCGGTCGCGACGTTCGTGGCCAAGGAGTCCGGCGAGGAGCTCTACGACAGCAAGATCTCGACGTTTTCGCCCAAGGGCAAGGAGATCCTGGCGCAGCACATGGACTACGGCTCGATGACATTCTGGTTCTCGCTCGCGCTCGGCCTGCTCGCCCTGGCCATGGTGGCGGCGACCTTCCGGCCGGAGCGCAGGCCGCCGCTGGTGCTGAACCTGGCGTTCATCGTGTTGTCGGTGGTGCTGGCGGCCGGCAGCGGCTACTACATCTACCGGACCGGCGACTCGGGGGCGACCGCGGTCTGGGGCACCTACTGAGGTCGTTTTTCTCCGCTTCGACGGCGCCGCCGGGTCGATGATCCGGCGGCGTTGTCGTTTCCGAGCCGGGGCGGCCAGGCGCGCTCGCAGGGACAAACGCATAACGCGTAGGCAGAGCCAGGCGCACAGTGCCGGTCTGGCCGTGCAGTGCCGGTCTGGCCGTGCAGTAGTGGTCTGGCCGTGCAGTACTGGTCTGGCCGTGCAGCGCCGGTCGGACCGTGCAGCGCCGGTCGGACCGTGTGGCGACTGCCGGGCCGTGGCGTGGGCTGGACCGTGCGGCGCAGGCCGGGCCGCGATGGTGCGGGTCAGAACAGTGCGCGGCCGCAGAGCAGGCAGATCAGGATCAGCGCGATCGCGCCCGCGACCAGACCCACTCCGTAGGTCACCGTCCGCGCCGACCTCTCGGCTTCGTCGATGGCGTCCATGTTCTGCGCGGGCATGTGACGCGGCGGGGGTGGCGTGGCGATCGTCGGCGGCCGCCAGTGCGGAGCCGGCGGATCGGTGGGCGGCGGCCCCGGGTATGCCGGGGCCTCGGGGGTGGCGGGCTGATCCTGGGGCGGCCGGCCGAGCGACGGGGCGCCCGGATCGGGCCGCTGCCAGTATGCGTCGCCGTCCGGTCCACTGGTGGGGGAGCTCACGTTCACCGACGGTACAGCCGGAGGGGGACGACGGCCGAAGCGATGTCGGCTTACCCTTCTAGGCGTGGACATCCTGGATGGCCCCGAGCGGGACAACGACGCCGAGCGCGAGGTCGACTTCGACTCGGAGGAGGCACCTGTGCTGCCCGACCAGACTCGGGACGACACCGAGCGCGGCTGGGGCGAGCGCGGCCACTCCAACGACGACCGTCTGCTCGACGACCGCCCGCCGCACTGGGGCTGACGCTCCGGTCGCCGCGCCGACGGGTCACCGGACCCGCCGGCCGCTCCGTGCCACCCGCAGGTCGCCGTCTTCCAGAGTCTCAGCCGGGGCGGATCAGGATGGCGAAGCCGTGACTCGACCCGCCCACCGCACGACCGGCCTGCTCCGGGTCCAGCGCCAGCAGCAGCCCACCGGTCGCCGGATCATCCGCGCCGGTCACGTCCAAGACCAGCGCTGAGCTCGCGATCGGACTGCTCTCACCCGCCTCGCCGAGCCGCAGCAGGTCGACCACATTTCCCGGGTGCACCAGGGCCAGCGCGGTCGGGTCAGCCAGCCGCACCGGGACCCCGACCGTGCCCGCCGGGATCGACGGGTTGCCGCTTTCTTGAGGCGCGGCTGAGGCCGTGCCACTGGCTCGCGCCGTGCCGATGCCGCTGGTGCTGGTACTGGTGGCCGGGGCCGCGGATGTCGTGCACGGGGTGGCCGCCGGACGTAATCGGATGACGCCGGCGGCGACGGCCAGCAGGACCGCTATGACGGCGAGCCGCAACAGGGCACCCCGGCCCGGTGCTCGCCAGCGCACCGGATCCAGGCGCTCGCTCCGATCGCGGGTCCGGCCCATCGCTCTGCCCTCCTGTTGCCGCGGACGTGTCCAGGCGGGCGAGGGTAGGCGGAATCCGGCAGCGGCGCGGGTGGCTTGTGGACAACGCCGCAGTGTGGACAACTCAGGTCGCGGCGCCGGGCCGGGCTAGGTTGGGCGGGCGCGCTGCGAGGCCGGGATTTTTGACAACACAAGAGCGTTTTCGGGTACGGCGAAGGGGCGTGCCGCGATCCGGCACGCCCCTCGCGGCACGGGGTGGGTCAGGAGGCCGCGGTGGCCTTCGCCCCGGAGGTCGAGGATGAGCTGCTGCTCGACGACGAGGGCGTCGAGGTCGACGAGGACGAGCTGCTGCTCGTGGCGGCCGACGAGCTGTCGGACGAGGAGCTCGACGAGGTCGTGGTGCTCTCCGCCTTCTTCGGCGACGAGTCGCCGGACTTCTCGGCGCTCACGTTGCCCGACCGGGAGTCGTTGCGGTAGAAGCCCGAGCCCTTGAAGACGATGCCGACCGAGTTGAACACCTTACGGAGCTTGCCGTGGCAGTTCGGGCACTCGGTGAGCGCCGGGTCGGAGAAGGACTGAACGGCTTCGAGCTGCTCACCGCACTCGGTGCAGGCGTACTGGTAGGTAGGCACGGCTCCTCCGGATCTGTCGGCTGCTGGCACTCGCCAACTCCGAGTGCCAATGTTGCGGCATCGGAGGTCAATTCGTCCACTCCGGCCCGGGTCTGAGGCCCCGGCGCGCCGCCGGATGTGACGAAGTACGCGCTCAGGGAAGCGCCGGGCGGGGGGAGAAGCCCGCCGTCGGCGTGATGACGCCGTGAACGGGACGGTCGTGGGGCTCGGCCGGTACCTGGTCGAGGGTCTCGTGGTCGTGGAGGAGAGCCGCCACCGTCGGGCCGGGGAGAAGGCGGGCGAGGGCGCGGTCGTAGGAGCCGCCGCCGCGGCCCATTCGCGCACCGTCCCGGCCGACGGCCAGGGCCGGGACCAGGATCAGATCCGCCGAGCGCAGGGCGGTGACGCCGAGGCGCGGGCCGGTCGGCTCCCGGAGGCCACGACGGCCGGTGGCCAGGGAGCCGGTGTAGGACGCCCAGTCGAGATCGTTGTCGGGCAGGAGCACCGGCAGCAGCAGCCGGCCACCTGGGGGGAGCGTTGCCCGGAGCACGTCCGGGAGGTCGGGGCCGCCGGGCTCCGATGCGGACGGGACGTAGGCGGCGATGACGCGCGGGGCGCGATGCCGTACGTGGGAAAGAATTTGATCTTGAAGTTTGGTGGCGGCTTCGGCGCGGTCGGCGGCGGAGAGCGATCGACGTGCCGTGAGTAACCGCATGCGCAGCGTGATCTTGTTTTGGGGGGATTTTTCCGCGGCACCGGTTAAATCCGACATGCAACACCCCCTTTCTAAAAGCGGCAAACGGTGCACACTATGTCAGCATCGCTCCAAAGAGGGCCGCTCCCGGGAGGATGTGTGACTTTACGTGGCCGGCTCACCAGTGCCTTCCTGGTGGTCGTGCTCGGTCCGGTCCTGCTCGGGTCCGTCTTCGTCGCACTGACCGTCGCGACGGTCAGCCGGGACCGGACGAACGAGCGTCTTGATCGGGCGGTGACGACCGTCCAGGCGGCGGTCGGGGCGATCTGCGGGCAGCTGCAGGCGGCCGCCGAGGCGGTGGCCGTGGTGCCCGCGGACGAGCGCGCCGCGGTCGCCGACCAGCTGATCGCCCGAGGCCTGGCCACCGACATCAGCTTCGGCGGCGAACAAGACAGCCGGCAGGCGGGCGGACGAAGTAGCCGGCAAGCCGGTGAACCAGGCGGTCAACAGGCTGCGGCCCCCACGTCGCGGATGGCGCTGCCCGGGGCGGTGCTCGCGCCCGACACCCCGGCGCAGGCCGGGTGGCAGGACTGTGCCGCGCCGGACGCGACGCCGGTCACCGCGCTGGCCGCGTCGGCGCAGGCGGGCGAGGCCGGGGTGCGAGCGGCGCGCCCGGTCGACGCCGCCCTGTTGCGCAGACTCGGCGAGGTGGCCGGCGTCACCATCACGCTCGACGGCCCGCAGGAGTCCGGCGGGCCGGCCGGCGGCACGGCCCGGCACGTCGCGGCCGGTCCGGGGCAGCCGTTGCCGCTGACGCTCACGGCGATGCCCGGCAAGCCCACCTTCCGGTACGCCGTCCTCCCGCTGATCGTGCTGGTCACCGCGGCCGTAGCGGTGGTCGCGGCCCGGTGGCTGGCGCGGTCGACCACCCGCCCGCTCGGGGATCTGGCCTGGGCCGCCGACCGGGTGGCCAACGGTGACCTGGACACCCGCGTCCCGATCCCGCGGCCGGACGAGCTGGGCCGGCTGGCCGGGACGTTCAACCGGATGACCCGGGAGCTGCAGTCCTACGTGCAGGCGTTGACCGCCAGCCGTGACCAGCTGCGGCGGCACCTGGCGATCCTCGGCGACACCCTGTCCAGCACGCACGACCTGGACCGGATCCTGCCGGTGATCCTGCGCACGGCGATGACCGCCACCGGCGCCCGGGCCGGGCTGGTGCTGCTGGTCGACCAGGTGGACGGGACGCTGGCCGCGCGCTGCGGCGCCGGGCTGACCGGCGAGTGGGACCTGCCCCCGGCCGAACTGGCGCAACGCCGCCTGGTGACCGGACGCGGTGTGCTCGGCGCGGTGGCCGCCTCGGGTACTCCGCTGCGTGGTTCGGCCGGTGTCGTGGCCGAGGAACCGGCGTGCGAGTCGTACGTCGCGGTGCCGATCTGCGCACCACCAACGGGTGAAGACCAGGAGCCGGGTCCGGGCACGCTGGGGGTGCTGGCGCTCTACGACCGGCTCGGAAGTCCCGCCTTCGACGACTCCGACCTGTGCACTCTTCGTACCTTCGCCGGGCAGGCGGGAGTGGCCGTGCACAACGTGCGGGTGCACGAGGAGGCGCAGAGGTTGTCGCTGACCGATCCGCTCACCGGACTGTGGAACTACCGTTATCTGCGCGAGGTGCTGCGCCGGGAGGTGGAGCGGGCCAGCCGGTTCGGCCGGATGCTCACCGTCCTGGTGCTCGACCTCGACCACTTCAAAGAGGTGAACGACACGTTCGGGCACCCGGCGGGTGATCAGGTGCTGGGCGAGTTCGCCCGGCGGATCCGGGTCGGCCTGCGGGAGGTGGACGTGGCGTTCCGGCAGGGTGGGGAGGAGTTCGTGGTGCTGCTGCCGGAGACCGACGCGTACGGCGGGGTGATCGTCGCCGAACGCCTCGGCGCCCTGGTCAGGGACCGTCCGGTGCAGCTCGACCAGCGTCGGCCCGGTCTCGCCGACCGGACCTCGATCAGCGTCTCGATCGGGATCGCGGTCTTCCCCGAGCACGGCGAGACCGCGCAGCGGGTGCTCGACGCCGCGGACGAGGCGCTGTACGCGGCGAAGAACGCGGGCCGCGACACGTATCGTCTCGCGGAGAGCGTTTCGTCCCGAGTGTCCGGGGGGAATTTCGATCCCGCCCCGGCCGGGAGCGGGCCGCAACAGCCGAGAGGCGCTCTCGGCCGATAGTCTCGCGGCATGCGTGCGAGCGAAAACGCCGGGCACGAACCAGCGAAGGTGCGGTGACTGATGACGACGAACGCGCAAGGGTCGGGTAAGCGCGCGGTCAAAGCGGTGATCCCAGCGGCCGGCCTGGCAACGCGTTTCCTGCCGGCCACCAAAGCTGTCCCCAAGGAGTTGTTGCCGGTCGTCGACCGGCCGGTCCTGCAATACATCGTCGAGGAGGCGGCCGCCGCCGGGATCACCGACGTGCTGCTGGTGACCGGCCGCGGCAAGACCTCGATGGTCGACCACTTCGACCGCCGCCCCGACGTGGAGCAGCGGCTGGAGGAGAAGGGCGACACCGAGCGGCTCGCCGCCGTCCGCCGCACCAGTGAGCTCGCCGACATCTACACCGTCCGCCAGGGCGAGCCCCTCGGCCTCGGCCACGCTGTCGGGACCGCGGCCTCACACGTCGGCGACAACCCGTTCGCGGTCCTGCTCGGCGACGAGTTCGTCGACGAGGAGAGCCCGCTCCTGCCGGACATGCTCGACCTGCAGGCCCGCACCGGCGGGATCGTGCTGGCGTTCATCGAGGTCGCTCCGGAGGAGACGTCCCGCTACGGGATCGCCTCGGTGCGCGAGTCCGACCTCGGCGAGGGCGTCGTCGAGGTGACCGGCCTGGTGGAGAAGCCGTCGCCCAGCGAGGCGCCGAGCAACCTGGCCGTGGTCGGGCGGTACGTGCTGCCCGGCAAGATCTTCGCCGCGATCGCCGAGACCAAGCCCGGCAGCGGCGGCGAGATCCAGCTGACCGACGCGATGGCGGCGCTGCTGGAGGCCGGCACCCCGGTCCACGGCATCGTCTACCGGGGCACCCGCTACGACACCGGGCAGCCGCTGGGCTACCTGCAGACCGTGGTGCAGCTCGCCGTTCAGCGGCCCGATCTGGGCGAGGAGTTCCGGGCCTGGCTCACCGACTTCGTCGGTGGTCAGAAGGGATGACGGCCACGGCCGATGCCGAGGCGGCCGCCAACGAGCTGATGCCTCTCGCCGAGTACCTGGGCAGCGTGCTGCGCAGGTTGCGGGCGCTGCCTCCGCTCGACCTCGACCTCACCCAGGCGCACGGGAACGTGCTGGCGGCCGACGTGATCGCGCCGCACCCGTTCCCCGCGTTCGACCAGGCCGCGATCGACGGGTACGCGGCCCGCTGGGAAGACCTGGCCGGCGCCGGGCGCCTCGGTACGCATCCGGCGTTCGGCCAGTTCGACAACCCGACCCGGGGCGTCCGGCTGAACGTGGTCGGCGACCTGGGCGCGGCCAGCTGGCGGCCGGTCCGGCTGACCTCGGGCACCTGCTTCTCGGTCGCGGCCGGGGCGCCGCTGCCACTCGGCGCGGACGTGGTCGTCCCGGTGCACTGGACCGATCAGGGCATGGCCGCGGTGGAGATCCTGCACGCCCCGAAACGGGGTTCCGGCGTGCGGCGGGCCGGCGAGGAACTGGCCGTCGGCCAGGTGCTCGCCACCGCCGGGTCGTACGTGACGCCCCCGCTCGTGGCGACCTTCGCCGCCGCCGGGATCGGGCACGTGCTGGTCCGGCCCAGTCCACGGGTGGTCGTCGTGGCGACCGGGGACGAACTGGTCGACGTGGGCCGGCCGAGCCAGCCGGGGCAGGTCGTCGACGCCAACTCCCATGCGCTGACGGCGGCCGCGGTGGAGGCGGGAGCTCTGGCGTACCGAATAGGGATCTGTGACGACGATCCGGAGGGGCTGCGCGGCCTGCTGGAGGACCAGACGCTGCGTGCCGACCTCATCATCACGACCGGTGGCACCGGAACAGGACCCGGCGACATGCTGCGCCGGGTCCTCTCGCGTCCCGGCACCGGCCGCGGGATCGTCGAGTTCACCGACGTCGCGCTCTGCCCCGGCACCGTGCTGGGCTTCGGCACGGTCGGCGGCGAGGAGGTCCCGGTGGTCTGCCTGCCCGGCGAGCCCGGTGCGGCGCTGATCGGCTTCGAGGTGCTGGCCCGCCCGGCGATCCAGCTGCTGGCCGGGGCCGAGCCGGTGTTCCGGCCCAGCGTCAAGGCGCACCTGCTGGAGACCATCTCCTCGCCCGGGGGGCTGCGCGAGTTCCGCCCGGCGCACATCGCGGAGCGGCGGGGTGGTGGTTACACGGTGCAGCCACTCGCCGGTGGGCCGTACACTCTCTCCGGTTTGGCCGAAGCCAACGGACTGCTCGTGCTCGGTGAGCGGGTCACGACGGCGGCGGCCGGCTCGACCGTGGACGTGTTGCTGCTCGACCGGAGGCGATGAATGCTCGGGGCAACCCCCGGCTGGCCCGCTGTGCTGGCGGACGGGCCGGTGTTGCTGCGGCCGTACAAGCGCTCTGACGCCCGTGCCTGGTCCGAGGTGCGGATCGCGAATCAGGCCTGGCTGGCGCCCTGGGAGTCGGCGCCGCCCGGCCCGTGGGCGGAGATGAACTCCACCCGGGCCTACGGTTACGTCTACCGCGACATGAAACGTGCCGCCCGTCGCGGCGACAGCATGCCGTTCGCCGTCTGCCTGCTCGAGGACGGGCGGGAACGCCTGGTCGGGCACGTGAACCTGGGCAACGTCGTCCGGCGGGCGTTCGCTTCGGCCTACGCCGGTTACTGGGTGGACTACCGGGTCGCCGGTCGCGGTGTGATCCCGACCGCGCTCGCGCTCGCCGTCGACCACGCGTTCGGCCCCGGCGGGCTGCACCGCATCGAGGTCAACATCCGCCCGGAGAACGGGCCGAGCCGCCGCGTCGTGGAAAAGCTGGGATTCCGCGAGGAGGCATACCACCAGCGCTACATGCACATCGACGGCGGCTGGCGCGACCACCTGGGGTATGCGATGACCAGCGAGGAGATCGCCGCCGAGGGTGGCCTGCTGGCCCGCTGGAAGCGAGTTCGCGCCGCCAAGTGATCTTGGGCGCGGCAGAGTCGTCGGCGCGGCGCGCGAAATATCCCCGCTACCGCCCGTAACCTCGCATTCGTCGTGTCATTTTTCATCTGATCTGTCGTGGCGGAACGAAAGGGGTGAGGGTGCCGACATCGGTGCTCCTCGCCGTCCTCGCCGCGGCCGGGCTGCTCGCCCTCGCCCCGGCGCTGGTTCGCCGGTACGACGCCACCGAGCGCCTCGCCGCGGAACGGGCGTCGTCCACGGCGCGGGTGCTCCAACGCCAGCGCCGTCGACGCACCGTGCCCGGACGCCGACCGATCAACACCGGTCGCCGCGTCACGGTTACGCTGCCCGCCCCAACGAGTGAACCGGCCGCCCCGAAACCTCAGCGTCGCCTGCGCCTGGTCACCGGCCGTCGCCCGCAGCGCCGGCTGCCGCAGCGCCGGGGCACCCCCGCGGTCGTCCGCCGGCGTCGCGTCTTTGCTGCGTTGCTACTGCTCAACGTCATCGAGCTGATCGGCGTGCTGGCGGTCGGCCCCGGCTTCTGGATCAGTTTCGCGGTCACCGGCGCGCTCCTCGGCGTCTACCTGGTCCACCTGCGCAACCGGGCCATCGTCGACCGCCGGCGTCGCCGCGTCCAGGCCCGGGAGGCGGCGTGGCTGGCCGCGCGGCAGGCCGAGGTCCGCCGCGAACAGGCCCGCCGGGCGGCCGCGCGGCGCGAGGCGCAGCGGCGGCTCGCGGCCCAGAAGGAAGCTGTCCGGCGTGCGGCGATGGGCCTCGATCGGGAGCCGTCCGACCTGCCGGTGGCCGCGAACGGCGGCTCGGTGTCGTATCGCCGTCGCGGCGGGCTGCGCGGCCGTCCCTACGAGGCCGGCGGCCGCCACCACACCGCCTGAAAAGATCAAATTCAAGGACTTCATGTCCTACGTCCGCTGTGGTCCTTCTCCGCCGCTCCCGCGGGGGCCCTTGCGGGCTGAGCAGGCCGTGGCCGGCCAAAACGCTCAGCCCTCCAGGGCGGCCTCCGTGGCGGGGCACGGTTACCCCAACCCCATACGGAGTGCCGCCGGGAGAAGCGCGGCCGGCTTCCAGCGGTGCGAGCGGGCAAGTGGGGCCGCCTCCAGGCGCCGGCCGGAGTGGTGGGGGAGGGGCGGTTCGCGGGGGTGGCGGGGGACCTGTTAGCCTTTTGGAGGTTCCACGGTGAAGGCCTCACCGAGGACCGACCAGGGGCTGTGGCGCAGTCTGGTAGCGCACCTCGTTCGCATCGAGGGGGTCTGGGGTTCAAATCCCCACAGCTCCACCGCAGGTCAAAGGCTGTTTCGGACGTTCCCGGAGCAGCCTTTTTGCTGTTGTACAGCAGCGAAGTACAGCAACACGGCATCGGCGGTCACCCGTCCAGGCTGTCACCGAGGCGGCGCAGCGCATCGATCGTCTGCTTGGACGAGACCTGTGTGTAGAGCTCCATGGTCACCTTGAAGTCGGCGTGCCGCAGGATCTGCACGGCCACCCGCGGGTGCACGTCCAGGTCGGCCAGCAGTGAACCGCACGTGCGCCGGGCGTCGTGAACGCTGATCCGGGGCACGTCCGCCTTCGGGATGCGCGCGACGAAGGCGCGGAAGAAGTTGCGCGGCTCGACCGGTGTGCCGAGTTGGGTCGTGAAGACGAGCCCGGTGTACTGCCAGGCTTTGCCGGCACGGTCGCGGGCCTTCTCCTGCTCGGCTTTACGGGCGGGCGGCGATGGACCTAGGTGGGGGTTGCGGTGGAAAACCCCAGGGTGGTCGCGGCCAATGCTGGGGCCATCGGGGCCACGCTGGGGCCCATCAAAAGACGCCTGATGTCACCCGACGCTGACCAACGATGGGCGGCTATATTGCCTGTTCAAACTGGGTAAAACATGCCCCGACCAGGAGGGCGGCGGACGAGTCGGCCGGTACGCTGCCCTCAGGCCACGACACCGTAGGGCGTGGTCTGAGCCAGGAAGCCCCCTGCTGCGATGAACAGACCGTGCACCAAGACCTTAGTCATCATCTTGACTCCCTTCTTGATCTTCTTCGCTGACCGGAGACAGTTCGTGAGACTGCGGGCAATTGACTTCAGCGAGAGATGCAGAAGAGTGATCATGACGAGTACGAGCATCGCGCGACCCGAGTTGAACGGGTCACCAGACCCACACCAAGCCCGGCGGAGTCATCAGGCGTGAGTATCCCGTCTGAGCGTTGGCCATGCAAGCGCTGTACAGCAGCGCAGTACAGCAGCCGACCGCGCCGAGTCGGGCTTTACGGAGCCGGTACACCCCGTCTGACCTCGTACGGGACCGTCCGCAACCGAGCCGCCACCAGTTCGCATCGAGGGGGTCCGGGGTTCAAATCCCCACAGCTCCACCAAGAATCACGTTGATCTGGGGCTACTTGATCACGAAGATCAAGTAGTCCATTTTCAGCCCACGTTGGGTTTCTGGAGTCACTCGCCAACCGCCTTCGACGCGGGTCGGGTGGACTGCTTCAGGATGGTGCTGAACACACTTCGCTTCCGATCCTGCTTCGGCCACCAGTGCACGTACGTGTCGAGCGGTGAGCTTCAGGCTTGCGTGCCGTAATGCCCTGTGGACCTGCGTCGGCTCGACCCCCTGGTTGATCGGGGTCGTCGTTCGTCGAGGTCGACGTCACCGACAAATCCAGCCTCGGGAGTTGTGAGGTAGAAGCCTCCGTAATCTGCGGCATGAAATTGAAGCTGCTGCACGACGTGCACGGTCCGATGAAGGTGATTCACGCATCGAGTACCGGACTCGGTCCCCAGGACTTCGTTGAGGCGCATCCCCTGCCCCGCCCCGAGCCAGATCGCTGCCCGGAAGTAGTCAGGGACGACATCGAGTAGCGCGAGAACCTGCTCCGCGGTCGGCACCCAGCGGTGAGAACCAGCCGGGACCGGGAGCGTGCCGGCTGGGCGACCAACCGCCTGCGTCGCGGGCTCCGGCGCACGGGACTGTCCGGCCGGAGCGGGTCCGTGGACAGGTTTGTTGCTCTGAGCGGGACCACCCACGGAGGCCGCCCTGGAGGGCTGAGCGTTCTGGGCGCCCCGCGCCCTGCTCGGCCCGGAAGGGTCCCCGCGGGAGCGGCGGAGGGCGACCACAGCGGACGTGGGACATGAAGTCCTTGAATGTGATCTTTTAGGGGCGATGCAGGTGGAAGCTGGCGATCTCCTCGACGCGGGTGCGGAAGATCCCGGCGCGCTGCTCGATCGCGAGGGGGTGGCCGGTCGGTTCGAGCTCGATGTAGGGCGGCTGGCCGACCGGGCGGGTGTGCACCATGGTCTTGAGGTTGAGCGTGGTCGGCTCGTAGCCGTCGATCGTGTTGGCGAGCCAGCCGAAGTAAGGCGGCTCGGTCTCGCGGCCGGGCTGTTCCCAGACGTCGACGGCGCGGGTGAAGTTCGGGCGGCTCAGTGACACCCACATGCTGTAGGCGAAGACGTCGCCGGTGTCCCAGACGGGGAGTTCGATCAGGCCGCGGATGAAGAACCGCTCGCCGCTGATCACGCACAGGTCGGAGTCGAGCAGGCAGCCCTCGTCGTCGGCCATGTCGGGGAGCCACACGTCCGGGGCGGTCGCGGCGAAGCTCAGCGGTGGGCCGCTGTGTGTCGAGCCGCACGTGCCGCACGCGAACTCGTCGGTGTTCATGGGCGCGAAGCATACGGCCGTGACCTGAAGTGATCATCGGCACGGCGGGGAAGTCACACTCCTGCCGCGCGAGATCTGGGCGAATTATGAAGGTGGCTACTTTTACGTGGTACCTCTGAAGGAAGTCTCGGAGGTGACCGTATGAAAGCGCCCCTACCCGACAACGAGATAGAGCGCCTGGCCGCGCTGTACTCGCTCGACATCCTGGACAGCCCACCGGAGAAGGACTTCGACGACATCGTCGCGCTGGCCGCCGGCGTCTGTGAGGCGCCCATGTCCATGGTCAGTCTGGTCGACGCGGATCGGCAGTGGGCCAAGGCCAGGACCGGCTCGGATCTCACCGAGACGACTCGTGACCTGTCCTTCTGCGCCCACGCGATCCTCGGCCGGGATCTGTTGATGGTGCCCGACGCGCGGGCCGATCTGCGGTTCGCCGACAACCCGGCCGTGACCGCTTCTGACGGCATCCGGTTCTACGCCGGGGCGCCGCTGATGACCACCGACGGGTTCGCGCTCGGCACGCTCTGCGTGATGGACCGGGAGCCGCGCCGGCTGGACATGGAGCAGCAGCAGGCGCTGCGCGCGCTGGCCCGGCAGGTGACCGCCCAGCTGGAGTTGCGGCGGTACGCGTACGCGCTGGCCAACACCACGGCCCGGCTGCAGGAGCTGGAGCGTCGCAAGGACGACCTGGCCGGGCTGGTCGGCGGGGAGCTGCGTTCGTCACTGCGGCTGATGTCGACGTACCTGGAGAACCTGGGGAACACCGGCTATCACGACGCCGAGCTGGCCGACCTGGTCGGACGGGCCGCGGCCGCGCACTGCCGTGGGTTCCGGGAGCTGATCGACCATCTCAGCCAGATGGCCGAGGCCGGACTCGGCGGGGACAGCCTGCACATGCGGCAGTGCGACCTGACCCGGGTGACGCAGCGCGCGGTCGAGGCGGTCCGCCCGATCGCGGCCAGCAAGCACATCTGGATCCTGAACCAGGCCGGCGGGCCGTCGCTGCCGATCATCGCCGACCCGGTGCGGCTCGAGCAGGTGCTGACACATCTGCTGTTCGCGGCGGTGAAGTACACGCCCGAGGGCGGCCGGGTGCGGGTCGGCACGGAGATGGAGTCCGGCCCGACCGTGCGGCTCGACGACATGGACCTGCCCGACGGGATGCGCCCGGAGCTGTTCCCGCACCTGTACTACGGGGCGATCGCGAACCCGGCCGACGTGCCCGGCCCGGACCGCGGGCTGGCCGTGGCGAAACGGATCCTGGACGCGCACCACGCGACGGTGGCCCTCTCCGACCGGCCCGGCGACGGGACCTCACTGCACGTGGTGTTCCCGTACGCGGATCTCACGCCCGACGAGTTGCTGCGCGACCTGGCCATGGCCTGAACACGACCGTGCCCCACCGGCGGCAGTTCGGTGGGGCACGAGGCTGTTCCGTTTACCGTGGGATCTCCTCCCGGTGCGCCTGGGACGGCACCGCGGGTGTCGTCGGCGGTGCGACCGCCCGTCCCCTCGGCTGCTGCTGCCTGGGCACCTCGGCCGGCGGCCAGCCCTGCACGGCCGGCGCGACGTTCTCCACCCTCGGTGGCGGGATGTCGGCCCGCTTGGTCAGCCCGGCCCGGTTCAGTTTGTGCCAGCGCAGCCGGCCACCGGTCAGCGCGGTGGTCACCGACTGCAGCAGCACCAGGTACATCAGCTGCCGGTAGGCGAACTGCTGCAACGGCAACCGCCAGAGCGGCTTGAGCGGCTCCCGATCGAAGCGGAACGCGACCGCCGCGGTGAACATCTGCAGCGACAGCATGCCGAGCCAGGCGATCGCGGTCTCCTTGAGCTCCCAGAAGACCAGGCCGTAGACGAGCATGATGTCGACGACCGGGGCGAGCATCGGCAGCGCCACCCCGAACAGCGCCAGGAACGGCAGACCGACCCGGCCGAAGCGTCCGGACGGGCCCTTGTCGAACAGCGCCCGGCGGTGCTTCCACATCGCCTGCATGGTGCCGTAACTCCACCGGTACCGCTGGCGGTAGAGCTGCTCCAGGGTGGTCGGCGCCTCGGTCCAGGCCTTGGCGTGCTCCTCGTAGACGACTCGCCAGCCCTCCCGGCACAGCGCCATCGTGACGTCGGTGTCCTCGGCGAGCGTCTCGTCGCTGACCCCGCCGACCTTCGCGAGAGCCTCGCGGCGGAACGCGCCGATCGCGCCGGGCACGGTCGGCATGCAGTTGAGCGTCTCGTAGAGCCGGCGGTCCAGGTTGAAGCCGATCACGTACTCGATGTGCTGCCAGGTCGCGACCATGCTGGACCGGTTACCGACCTTGACGTTGCCCGCGACCGCCCCGACCGTCGGGTCGGCGAACGGCTGCACCAGCCGGCGGATCGAGTCCTCCTCGAAGATCGTGTCGCCGTCGACGGTCACGATCAGGTCGTGCCGGGCCAGGGCGATCCCGGTGTTGAGGGCGTTGGACTTGCCGCCGTTGGGGACGCGGACCACGCGGACGTTGCGCATCCGCAGCCCTTCCACGATGTCGGCGGTCCCGTCGGTGGAGCCGTCGTCGACGACCACCACCTCGATCTCCGGATAGTCGCCGAGGGCCAGCGACTTGACGGCCGCCTCGATGCCCTCCTTCTCGTTGTAGGCGGGCACGATCACCGACACCGGGTCGGTGACCGGTGGCCCCCAGCTCCAGCTCGCCTTGCGTCGCTGCCGGGCGTGCCGGGTCGCGAGCAGCAGCAACAGGGCGGTCCGGCCGATGGTCAGCGCGCCGACCACCACGAACAGTGCGGCGACCAGCACGACGAGGCCGTCGGCGACGCGTACGGTCCAGATCAGCCCGGCGCCGCGCCACTCGTCACCGGAGGCCGCCGCCGGGTTCTCCGGCAGCGTCGGGATGACCGTGGTGCTCTCCGGCGCGCGGCCGGCCCGGACGTCGGCGGCCTGCTCCTCGATGCCCAGGTTCAGGCCCTCGGTGACGGTGGTGAAGCGGTATCCGCGCGCCTTCATCATCGGGATGAACTTGCGCAGCGCCTCGACCGTCTGGCCGCGCTCGCCGCCGGCGTCGTGGAACAGGATGATCGCCGAGCTGTCGCCCTTGGGCATGGCGTTGTGGATGATCTGGTCGATGCCGGGGCGCTGCCAGTCCTCGCTGTCCAGGTCGTTGACGACGACCAGGTAACCGGCCTGACCGGCCTCCTTGACGATCTTCCAGTTCTCCTCGTCGATCGCGTCGGCCTTCGAGGAGTACGGGAACCGAGCCAGGTTGGTGTGCACGCCGGTGGCCTCGGCGATGGCCGCCTGGGTCTGCGACAGCTCCAGATGCCGCCGCCACGGGGCGAGCAGCTGCATGTTCGGGTGTGTGAACGTGTGCAGGCCCAGCTCGTTGCCGTCGGCGACGATGTCCTTGGCCAGCGCCGGGTGCCGGGCGACCTGCGAGCCGACGACGAAGAACGTGCCGTGCGCGTCGTTCTCCCGCAGCACCTCCAGGACCTTCGGGGTCCAGACCGGATCCGGCCCGTCGTCGAAGGTCAGCGCGATCGTGCGGTCCGGCAGCCGGCTGGTGCTCTCCTGACCACCGGTGGTGTTGATGATCGGCCCCCCGCCGCGGATCGACAACGGCACCGGGTCCTGGTCGCCGACCTCGGTCTCCTTGTGGTCGGCGGTGAATTCGGCATTGATGTACGCCTGCACCACCAGCACACCGACGAAGAGCGCGAGCAGCAGCGAGCCGAGCATCACCCGGGGGCGGGGCAGAATGCGCCGGCGGCTGCGGCCGCGGGTGCGGCTCACGCCGAGGCCTCCGCCTTGTCCGTCGCTTCCGTCGAGGGCGCGGGCGGGTCGGTGTCGGCCGGGTCGTCACCGAGGGCGGGCAGCGCGGCCGGCTTGGTCTTGGCAGTGCTGGTGGCGACCGGTGGGGCCGGGGGAGCCGGCGGCATCGGTGCCGGGTTCTCCACCTTGGGGGTGACGGTCGGGGTGGCGGTCGGGGCCGTGGTGGTGGACTCGGTGGGCTTGGTGGTGGTGACGGTCGGGGTCGGCGTCGCCTTGGCCGGGGCCGGCTTGGCGACCGGCGCCTTCGTGGTCTTGGCCGGCGCCGGTTTCGTGGAGGCGGCCGGCTTGACGGTGGCGGCCGCGGTGGCCACCGGTCGTTCCGGCGGCCGGACCGGGTTGACCGTCGACTCCACCGGGGGCCGGGTCGCGACGCTCGCCGGGCTCGTCGCCGGCGCCGGTTCGGGCCGGGGCGGCACGGGGTCGGCCTTCTCGTCGTCGTCCAATCCGGGCAGCGGCAGCACGGCGCTCGAGTTCACCGGGCCGCCGGCCAGGCTGACGCTGACCAGCCCGCCGTAGGAGACGACGAGGATGCCGAACGCCAGCGCGATCCGGCGGAGCATGCGGCTCCGCCGGCCGGTGGAATCGACGAACACCGGGGCCGGCGTCGCAACGGCGATCACTTCCGTGTCCGGAATTCGCTGGTCGGCGGTCTTCGGGTGTTGGGAATCCTGCGTTGTCACGCGGCGAGCTTAAGAACATTTATCGCGATCTTGGCAGTTGTCACCTATAAGGGTGATGGCCGACTGATGCGGTAAAAAGGGACGAAATGATGACCGCTGGAATTTGACCCGCCGGCAGTCGATGCCGGAGATTCCGCTGAGCTGCGGTGCGGCGGGAAGCCCAAATACGTTACGCCAGATCGGGGATCGAATTGCTGTCGCATTCCCGACGGTGGAGTTGAATCGTATTCATGAGCGGGTATGCGTGTTAAATGTTAAAAGAGTATATTGTCCGAATCTAAGGGATGGTGGGATCGACACGGCAATCCGTGGCCGCGACCCGTTGTGCGGGTCATCCCGGCTCGTTAAGCTGCATCTTGCGCGCCCCTATCGCCCGCTTCCCCCGTGGCAGGCGATCGGGGCGCGCCCTTCTTTTTCCGGCCCGTGTCCACTCCGGGCGGATCCCGATCCTTCGCCGTTCTTCCGGCGAGACCCGTCGTGATCAGCAAAAAGGGGCAAGATCGGTGAAGGGCGGAGCTGTGGGTCAAGTCCACAGAGGCCACCCGAAAGCGGTGAAGCCCGGCGAAACGTGAGGCTCGTGGTCCAGCGGGGTGCTCCGTCGCGAAGCCGGCCGGCCCTCACGGGTGTCCCGGGCCCTCGCCAGCACCGTGGAAAGCCGGCCACGACCGGTCGGCCGGCTTCCAACGGTCTCCCGGGTCCGTGGACGCAGCCCCGTAGCGACCGTTGGGATCGGCCGGCTGGGCGGGAGGGTGACGACGGGCCGGGTGGAACGGGCGAAGCCCGGCGCGGAACGCCGGGCTTCGCGGGGGTCGGAGCAGAGCGGGAGCGGTCAGATCCAGCGACTGCCGAGCCACATCCGGACGGACCAGTCGTCGTACGGCATCGTCTTGCCCACGAAGACCGGATAGAAGTACGCGAAGCAGAGCGCCACCAGCACCATGTACGTCGCCGCCACGACCACGCCGATCAACTGCCGGTCGGATCTCGCCGCGCCGGTCGCCATGCCCGAGGGGGGCGTCATGATCGCCCCGAGGACGTAGACCACCGCCAGGATCAGGAACGGCAGACCCGGCATCAGGTAGAACGAGAACATCGTCCGGCCGTCCTTGACGGCGAAGTAGAACCACGGCAGCAGGCTCGCCATCGCGCCGGTGAAGATCGCGAAGGCCCGCCAGTCGCGCCGGGCGATGCCGAACCAGACGAGCGCGAACAGCGCCGGCAGGAACGACCACCACAGCAGCGGCGTGCCCAGCAGCAAGATCTCGGCGGCGCAGCTGGACGACCCGCAGTTGCCGTTGCCGTTCCAGTAGAAGGCGACCGGCCGCCCGAGCAGCAGCCACTGCCACGGCCAGGACTGGTAGACGTGCTTCTCGGTGAGTCCGCTGTGGAAGTTGTACGCCTCGGAGTGGTAGTGCATCAGGTTCAGCAGCGCGCCCAGGACCGGCGGCTCGCCCAGCCCGTTCGCCTCCCGGTAGTGCCGGAAGTAGCCGTCGTCGGTGACGAACCAGCCGATCCAGGTGGCCAGGTAGAAGATGATGCTCAGGACGAAGCTGAGGATCAGGTAGCCGAAGTCGCCGAGGATGCCGGCCACGAACGGGCCACGGACGCGGGCCGAGCGACGGGCCTGCGCGCGCCAGGCGATGACCAGGACGGCGAAGAACGGCGCGAAGAACAGCGCGCTCCACTTCACGCCGCAGGCCAGGCCGAAGAAGACCCCGCCGGCCAGCAGCCACCACGGCACGATCCGCGGGATCTTGTGGGTGGCGGCCGGGTCGAACCCGCCGGCCAGCGCGTCCCGCCAGCGCCGCCGGTAGTGGTCCCGGTCGAGGACCATGCAGGCGAACGTGAGCAGCACGAACAGCCCGAGGAAGATGTCGAGCAGCGCGGTGCGCGACAGCACCAGCTGAAAACCGTCCAGGGTCATCAGCAGACCGGCCATCCCGGCCAGGACCGTGGAGTGGAACATCCGGTAGGCGACCCGGATCAGAATGAAGATCATCAGGGTGCCGGCGATCGCGGCGGTGAAACGCCACCCGAGCTCGTCGTTGCCGAAGATCTTCTCGCCCAGGGCGATCAGCCATTTGCCGAGCGGGGGATGCACCACATACGCCGGGCCGTTGGTCTTCTCGTCCCATTCGACGCCGTGCTGGAGCATGTCCCAGGCGTCGGTCGGGTAGTACACCTCGTCGAAGATGTAACCCTTGGGCTTGTCCACCCCGGCCAGGCGCAGGATCCCGGCGGCGACCGTGATCACCACGGTGACCAGCCACGACCAGGGTTCCAGCCGGTTGTCCAGCGTCGACAAGCGCCGCCGGACGAGGTCGGGCACCACGCGCACGCCCCGGGACGACTCCGCCCCGGCGGGGGAGTCCGCGGTGGGCAGGTCTTTCTCCGCTGTCGCCGTCGTCACCCCGCGATCGTAGGCTGCCGAGCTTTGAACTGAGGCCCGGGCGTGTGGTGGACTTTTCCGGTGTCTCGTGAAGAAGCAGGAGTTGGCCGGGTCGTCCTGGCCGGAGCCCCGCTGGGCAACATCGGCGACGCGTCGGCCCGGCTGCGGGAGGTGCTCGCCGCCGCGGACGTGATCGCGGCCGAGGACACCCGCCGGCTGGGGCGCCTGGTCAAGGACCTCGAGGTGACGGTCGGCGGCAGGGTCGTCTCCTACTTCGAGGGCAACGAAGCCTGGCGCACCCAGGAACTGGTGAACGAGCTGACCGGCGGCGCGACCGTGGTGGTGATCACCGACGGGGGCATGCCGAGCGTCTCCGACCCCGGGTTCCGCCTGGTCCGGGCCGCGCTCGAAGCCGGTTTCCCGGTGACCGCGGCGCCCGGCCCGAGCGCGGTCACCACCGCGTTGGCGCTCTCCGGCCTGCCGAGTGACCGCTTCGTCTTCGAGGGCTTCCTTCCCCGTACGGGCTCGAACCGCCGCTCCCGGTTGAAGGAGCTCGCCGGCGAGCCCCGCACGCTGGTCTTCTTCGAGGCCCCGCACCGGATCGCGGGCACGCTGGCCGACCTCGTGACCACGTTCGGTGCCCAGCGGCCGGCCGCGGTCTGCCGGGAGCTGACCAAGACGTACGAGGAGATCCGCCGCGGCACCTGTGAGGAACTGGTGGCGTGGGCCACCGACGGGGAGCCGCGCGGTGAGATCACCCTGGTGGTCGGTGGTGCGCCGGACCGCCCCGCGGAACGTCCCGCGGACGAGGAGCTGCGCGCGGTGGTGGCCCGGCTCGAGGCTGGCGGCGACTCACGGCGCGATGCCATCCAGGCCGTCGCTGATCAGTACGGGTTGAAGAAGCGCGAGGTCTACAACGTCGTGCACGCCGCTCAGTAGGCCGCGATCAGGAACCCGATCAGCAGCAGGACCGGGCCGGCCACGCTGCCCAGCAGGGCCCCGCGACGGGCGCGGGCGGACTCCAGCCGCCGGGCGCCGGTCGCGCCGGCGATGCCGTACCCGCAGATCAGCACCATCAGGAAGCCCAGGGCCCAGCGCAGGTGCAGCAGTGGTCCGGCCGGGGTGGCGTAGGCCTGCGAGCCGGCCGGGCTGACCATGCGGGCGGCGGTGACCGCGCCCGGCTCGCGGGCCGTCCCGGTGATGCCGAGCAGCCGCACCCGGCGGACCGTGACACTGCCGTCCTCGGTGCTGAACCGGCCGGTGCAGCGCTGGGTGAGACCGGTGCCGTGGCAGCGGGTCGTGGTGGCGTACCCCCGATCGCCGTGCCCGGTGGCGAGCCAGAACGGCTCGGCGCTGACCCAGGCGAAGAACGCCGCGACCAGGCTGAGCGCGATGAGCGCGAGCAGGGAGGCGACCGGGTTGACCGCCGGGAGCCGCCGTCGCCGGCCGGGGCGCGGGTCGTTGCGGGCCTCGGCCGCGATCCGCGCCTCGTCGGTCTCCCAGAACGGCGAGTTCTCCACCCGTTCCAGGCGGTGCGCGGTGGCCGGCGAGGCGTCCTCGGGCAACGGCGGCAGTGGCCCGCGCGGCGCCCGGCCGGTGTCCAACGCGACCGTCGGACGATCAGGCTTTCCCGGTACGTCCCCGGACTCCTTGTCGCCCGGCAGCCCCGGCTCGATGATCATCAGTTGGTCGGCCGTGGCCAGGTGCTCGGCGGTGTCGGTGGCGCCGGCCGTGCGAGCCCGCTCGGCGGCGAGGTCGGCCCACTCCTGGGAGCTCGGCAGCCGTTCGGTGTCGCCCTGCCACCAGGTGGGGTCCTTCTCGGCCTGCGCCCACGGGTGTCCCGCCGGCGTTTGCGCTGGTTGTTCCCCCTGTTGCGGCGTGTTTCCGGTCACTGGTTCAGTCAACTACGGCGATCGTCGTCCGTACCGTCAATGATGGGGTGTGTCGGGACAAATCGGTCGCTCAGCGTGGCGGGTGGCAATCCATTCGCAGGCCGCCGGAGAGGGTCACTACGCTTGGGCGTCATGAGTCACGTTCTCGCCGCGGTCGCCTGGCCCTATGCCAACGGCCCGCGCCACATCGGTCATGTTTCCGGCTTCGGGGTGCCTTCCGACGTTTTCAGCCGGTACATGCGGATGGCCGGCCACGACGTGCTCATGGTCTCGGGCACCGACGAGCACGGCACCCCGATCCAGGTCCAGGCCGACGCCGAGGGTGTCACCGCCCGTGAGCTGGCCGACCGCTACAACCGGGTGATCGTCGAGGACCTGCACGGGCTGGGCCTGACCTACGACCTGTTCACCCGCACCACCACGCGCAACCACTACGCGGTGGTGCAGCAGCTGTTCGAGGGCCTGCACCAGAACGGGTACATCGTGGCCCGCACCACGCTCGGCGCGATCTCGCCGTCCACCGGCCGCACCCTGCCCGACCGTTACATCGAGGGCACCTGCCCGATCTGCGGGTACGAGAAGGCCCGCGGCGACCAGTGCGACAACTGCACCAACCAGCTCGACCCCGAGCAGCTGATCAACCCGCGCTCCCGGATCAACGGCGAGACGCCGAAGTTCGTCGAGACCGAGCACTTCTTCCTCGACCTGCCCGCCTTCGCCCAGGCGATCGGCAACTGGCTGGACCAGCGGGAGAACTGGCGGCCCAACGTCCTGAAGTTCTCCCGCAACCTGCTCGACGACCTGCAGCCCCGGGCCATCACGCGCGACCTGGAGTGGGGCGTGCCGATCCCGCTGGACGGCTGGCGCGACCGGGCCGACAAGCGCATCTACGTCTGGTTCGACGCGGTCATCGGCTACCTGTCGGCCTCGATCGAGTGGGCGCGGCGCACCGGCGACCCGGAGGCGTGGCGCCAGTGGTGGTCGGCCGACGCGCAGGGCAAGGACGCGTCCGGCTACTACTTCATGGGCAAGGACAACATCGTCTTCCACTCGGTGATCTGGCCGGCGCTGCTGCTCGGTTACTCCGGTGAGGGCGACAAGGGTGGCCAGGCCGGCTCGCTCGGCAAGCTGAACCTGCCGACCGAGGTGGTCTCCAGTGAGTACCTGACGATGGAGGGCAAGAAGTTCTCCTCGTCCAACCGCGTGGTCATCTACGTGCGCGACTTCCTGGAGCGCTACGACGCCGACGCTCTGCGGTACTTCATCGCGGCGGCCGGCCCGGAGTCCAACGACACCGATTTCACCTGGGCCGAGTTCGTCCGGCGCAACAACGACGAGCTGGTCGCCGGCTGGGGCAACCTGGTCAACCGCTCGATCTCGATGGCCGCGAAGAACTTCGGCGCCATCCCGCCGGCCGTCGACCTGACTCCGGAGGACCTGGCCCTGCTGGAGGTCGCGAAGACCGGCTTCGCCACGGTCGGCGAGCTGATCGGCAAGCACCGGCAGAAAGCGGCGATCGGCGAGGCGATGAAGGTGGTCGCCGAGGCCAACAAGTACCTGTCCGAGCAGGCGCCGTGGAAGCTGAAGGACGAGTCGCAGAAGGAGCGGCAGGGCACGATCCTGCACGTCGCGCTGCAGGTCGTCCGGGACGCGAACACGCTGCTCACGCCGTTCCTGCCGCACTCCGCGCAGAAGGTGCACGAGCTGCTCGGCGGGACCGGGGTGCACGCCCCGATGCCGGAGATCGTCGAGGTCGAGGACCTGGACGGCGGCCCGGGGTACCCGGTGCTGATGGGCGACTACATGGTCGGCGCCCGCTGGGAGTCGGTGCCGCTGGTGGCCGGCACTCCGCTGAGCGCGCCGAAGCCGGTCTTCCGCAAGCTGGAGCCGTCCGTGGTGGACGAGGAGCTGGCGCGGCTGGGTGCCGCTTCCTGAACCGCTGATCCGACGTGAAGGGCCCGGCTTCGGCCGGGCCCTTCGTCGTTCCAGGCCGGATGTGGCCGGAATCACGACCGTCACTTCCGGAAGCGAAGTGCCGTTCGGTTGGGAACTGCCCCGTTTGTCGCTGTCAGCGGTACGCCGCGGGTGTCCCCCGGTCCGGGAATACGGGATTGATCAAAGGTTCCGCACAGGCTAGATTCATCGATGCCACGGGGGAACGTTGGCGTTTCGTCGATCTGGGACCGTTCTGACGTCCACGATCGTCCAACTTGTCCTTCATGTGGTTCTGGTACCCCTCGAAGGAGCTGGAACTTCCTTGAAACCACGTTTGGCCAAGCCGCTGATCGCGGCCATCGCCGGTGGCGTCCTGCTGGCGGGCGGCGCGCTGGCGACGACGCCGGCTTACGCCGACACCAACGGGACCGCCGTCTCCGACGAGGCGTCGGCTGACCCGCAGACCAGCTCGGAGGCCCCGGCCCAGCCGGATCCGCAGACCAGCTCGGAAGCCCCGGCCCAGCCGGACCCGCAGACCAGCTCGGAAGCGCCGGCCCAGCCGGACCCGCAGACCAGCTCCGAGGCGCCGGCTCAGCCGGACCCGCAGACGAGCTCGCAGCCGCCGGCACCGGACGCCAAGGCGCCGACCGGCAACTTCCGGCTGAACCTGAGCTCGATCTGGATCGGGCAGTCGGTCGTCTTCACCCAGAACGAGTCGGACTACTCCGACCCCACGGACGCGAACTCGGCGATCACGCGGTACATCGACTTCGGTGACGGCAGTCACACCACGCTGTCTCCGGGTCAGTCGACCTACACCAAGGCGTACGGGAGGAGCGGTTCCTTCCGGGTCGTCGAGACTTTGACCGACGCGTCCGGCAACCACTCCGAGATCGCGAAGGCCGTCACGGTGACCGTGCCGGGGCGGGTCACGCTCAGCACCCACACCGTGTGGCCGGGCCAGCGGTTCACCTTCAAGGTCGACCGCGTGCCGTCCGGTACCAACCGGTTCGAGGTGCAGTGGGGCGACGGCTGGTCGAGCTCCTACTCCGGCAGCAACCGGACCATCACCTCGATGTTCTACCACTACAAGGGCTCCGAGCTCGTGGTGAAGGGCAATCGGCCGCTCTACATCCGGTACCGCAACGCGAACGGCTACACCAGCTGGATCAGCGCCGGTTCGGTCACGGTCCGGCAGGACAAGTGGCGCCCGGTCGTCACGATCACCAAGCCGGCCAACGCGAACCGCGTGAAGTCGTGGAACGTGATCCGGGGCACCGTCACCGACAAGGGATCCGGCGCGCCGTACGTGTACGTCTGGCTCACCCGCGTCAACGGCCACAAGATCTCCTGCTTCAACGGGAAGAAGTGGATCCGGATCTACAACGAGCAGCAGTACGACGAGAAGTGCGCCGTGAAGGGCACCAAGGTCGTCAAGGGCAAGTGGTCCCTGAAGGTGCCCGGCCAGGCCAAGGGCGACCTGTTCATCGACACGTCCGCCTGGGACTGGGGCGACCACCGGGGTGACCGCAGCCTGCACGTCAAGCTGACCCGCTGATCAACGCAGAATGAGGAAAGGGCCGGCATCCGCCGGCCCTTTCCGCTTTCTCAGATCTGGTACGCGATCTCCGCGATGTGATGGTCGGCGAGCTCGTCGGTCGGCGCCCAGGCCTCGTAGACCCCGCGCTCGTAACAGCGCGCCCCGGTCGCGTTCAGCGCCTCGCCGTCCGGCCGCAGCAGCCGCAACCGGGCCCAGGTCTCGTCCCGCTGCAACACCCAGCACGGCACCCCGCGCCACAACGCCTGCTCGGCGCGCCGGCTCAGCGTCTGCACCGCGTAACGGGCGGCCCGGGTCAGCGCCCGGACCCGGAACTCGCCCGGCGGGTCGGCGACCGCCTCGTACTCCTTGTCGCTGATCGAGCCGATCAGCTTGGCGGTACCGGCCGCGGTGCAGGGCACGTACTCCCGGTCGGGACTGACTCCGGGCAGCTCGCCGAGCAGGCCACGCCAGCGCGGGCCGGCCAGGCGCAGCCAGCCGTGCTGCTCCGGCTGATACGTGTAGAGCACCGCTTCCTCGCCGCCCGGGACGTGCGCCACCAGCTGCGCGTTCGCCGGCATCGGCAGATCCGCGAACCCGGCCGTGACGTACTCCGGGATCAGGTCGTCGGTGCTCGGGGTGAACCCGGTGCCCAGCACCATCGCGCCGATCCGCGAGTGGGCCGGCAGCGCGGCCAGACCGGGTTGCGCCGGGCCGGCCGGCAGCTCGTAGTCGGCCGGGTCGGTGGCCCGCCAGCGCAGCGCGAACACGACCCGATCGTCGGCGGCACCGTCGGTGCGCAGCAGGGTCAGCTGCTCCGGCTCGCGCAGATGGGCGATGTCACAGGAGCGGTAACAGAATCCGTACGGCAACCAGCCGCCCAGGTGACCGGCGACCTGCGCCGGAGACAGCAGCTTGGTCATCCGGGTGCCGCGGCGCACCGCCGCCGTCTCCCGGATGGCGCGCAGCGTGGGATCGTCCCGGTGCACCGCCGACTGGCTCATCGACTGAACGGCCTGCCAGGTCAACCCGCGGCGCAAGGGTGCCATCAGCGGGGGCTCGAGCGGGTCGGTGCCCAGCTGGCTGTCCTCACCGGTCACGGTCACCCAGCGGAAGTTAAATGATCGGCATGGATCCCAGGTGAACGTTCGGTTACCGGACGAGGGTCCGTGCAGAATGTCTCACATGTCGTCAGCTCCCCCCGATAGCCCGGCCGAGAAGCGCCGGGCGAAAGCCGCGCGCCGCGCCGGCGAGTTCCCGCCCGCGCCGGAACCGCTGGCCGTGCCGGTCTTCGACAGCCACACCCACCTCGACCTGACCATTCAGGAGGCCGGGGTGCCCGGCGGCGCCGACGGGGTCACCGACCCGGTGCAGGCGCTGATCGCCGCGGCCGCCAAGAACGGCATCGACCGGCTGGTCCAGGTCGGCGTCGACGTGGAGTCCTCCCGGTGGGGCGCCGACCTGGCCGACCGCCACGACGCCGTGCTCGCCGCGGTCGCCCTGCACCCCAACGACGCGCCGCGGGTCTCCGATCTGGACGAGTCGCTGCGCCAGATCGAGGCGCTCGCCGCCCGCCCCCGGGTCCGTGGCATCGGCGAGACCGGCATGGACACGTTCCGCACCGGCGACGACGGGCGGGCCGCGCAGGAGACCAGCTTCCGCGCCCACATCCAGATCGCCAAGCGGCACGGCAAGGCCCTGATCATCCACGACCGGGACGCGCACGCCGACGTGCTGCGCATCCTCGACTCCGAGGGCGCGCCGGACACCGTCGTGCTGCACTGCTTCTCCGGCGACGCCGAGTTCGCGGCCGAATGCGTACGCCGCGGCTACTTCCTCAGCTTCGCCGGGACCGTCACCTTCGCCAGCGCCACCAACCTGCGCGAGGCGGCCGCGATCACCCCACCCGAACTGATGATGGTCGAGACCGACGCGCCCTACCTGACACCCGTCCCGCATCGGGGCAGGCCCAACGCGTCCTACCTGATCCCCATCACGGTACGGGCGCTGGCCGCGGCCCGGGGCGCCGACGTCGACGCGTTGAGCGCGCAGATCTCGGCCAACGGCGAACGGGTCTTCGGGCCCTGGAACCAGTGAGGAGTAGTCGGCCGCCTAGGCTGCTTCACATGGCTGACGGACTGCTCGGCCCGGCGGAGATCCGGGAACTGGCCGCGCGCCTCGGCGTCGCGCCGACCAAGAAGCTCGGCCAGAACTTCCTGCACGACCCGAACACCATCCGGCGTATCGTGGCCGCCGCCGCCCTGCGCCCCGACGACGTGGCCCTCGAGGTCGGCCCCGGCCTCGGCTCGCTCACGCTGGGCCTGGCCGGCGCCGTCGCGCACGTGCACGCCGTCGAGATCGACCCGATCCTGGCCGCCGCCCTGCCCGGCACCGTCACCGCCGCGCACCTGACCGTGCACCCGGCCGACGCTCTCAAGATCACCGGGGACCGCTTCGACCCGGCGCCCACCATGCTGGTCGCGAACCTGCCGTACAACGTCGCCGTCCCCGTTGTCCTGCACCTGCTCGCCGAGCTGCCAACGCTGCGCGGCGGCCTCGTCATGGTGCAGAAAGAGGTCGCCGACCGGCTCATCGCCGGACCAGGATCCAAGGTGTACGGCGTTCCGTCCGTCAAACTGGCCTGGTACGCGGAGGCGAAATCGGCCGGCAAGGTCCCGCCCGCGGTGTTCTGGCCGGTGCCCAACGTGGACTCCGGACTGGTCGCCTTCACCCGGCGCGAGCCGCCCACCGGCGCCGCCCGCGCCGAGGTGTTCGCGGTCGTCGACGCGGCCTTCGCCCAGCGGCGCAAGACCCTGCGCGCCGCCCTGGCCGGGTGGGCCGGCGGCGCCGCGGTGGCCGAGAGCATCCTCGTCCGGGCCGGGATCAGCCCGCAGGCCAGGGGCGAGTCGCTGACCGTGGAGCAGTTCGTGGCGATCGCCGCTGCGGCCACAACGTCGGAGGGCGGCGGTAAGCTCGGCCCGTCCGGCGCACAGCCCGAGGAGGTGGACTCATGACCGCGGAAACGATCGGTTATGGCCGTTGGTCGCCCGATCCGATCCGGCAGCGTCTGGCGACCCTCTCTCTTGAGGACGTCCTGAACCTGCCGGACGACACCCCCCGCATCGAGCTTCGCGACGGAACAACGATCGCGGTCCCCGCCCCGACGTTCGGCCATGACCACGCCTATGAGCTGGTGAACGGCCGGTATGAACTCGTGGCGGACTCGGATACGGAGCTGGTGTTGAGCGCGTCGTTCGACATCGCGCTGCCGATCCGGGACATCGCTCCGTGACCGAGGCGTGGGGCCCGGACGACGACGAGCCGCGCCCGCACAGCGGCCCGGTCCGGGTGCGCGTCCCGGCGAAGATCAACCTGCACCTCGGGGTCGGCCCGCTGCGCCCCGACGGCTATCACGAGTTGAACACCGTCTACCACGCGATCAGCCTCTTCGACGAGATCACCGCCCGGCACGGCGACACCCTGACCCTCACCATGGAAGGCGAGGGCGCCGGGGAACTCGCGCTCGACGAGACCAACCTGATCATCCGGGCCGCCCGGGCCCTCGCCGCCCGGGGGCGCGTCCCGGCGTACGCGCGATTGCATTTGAAGAAGACCATCCCGCTGGCCGGTGGTCTCGCCGGGGGCAGCGCCGACGCCGCCGCCACCCTCATCGCCTGCGACATGCTCTGGGGCCTCGGCATGTCCCGCGACGAGCTCGCCGAGGTCGGCGCGCAGCTCGGCTCCGACATCCCGTTCCTGCTGTACGGCGGCACCGCCCTGGGCACCGGCCACGGCGAGGCGGTCAGCCCCATCCTGGCCCGCCCGACCACCTGGCACTGGGTCGTCGCCGTCGCCGACGGCGGTCTCTCCACCCCCGCCGTCTACCGCGAGCTCGACACGCTGCGCGACAGCTCCCAGCCCCCGGCGCCGCTCGGCAGCCCCGACCGGCTGATGAGCGCCCTGCGCCAGCGCAACCCCGAGGTGCTCGCCGACGTCCTCGGCAACGACCTGCAGCCGGCCGCGCTCGCCCTGCGCCCCCAGCTCGCCGACGTGCTGAAAGCCGGCACCGAGGCGGGTGCCCTGACCGGCCTCGTCTCCGGCTCCGGCCCCACCTGTGTCTTCCTCGCCGCCAACGCCGCACACGCGCAGGAACTGGCCGCCGCGCTCAGCGCGGCCGGCGTCTGCCGCGGAGCGGTCACCGCCCGCGGACCACAGCCCGGGGCGCGAGTAATCTAGATCGGTGCCCGCGGGCCTCCGCCGGGCACCATCTGGACCACGCCGCAGCCCCGCGGTACCCCGCGAGACAGGATTTTCGTGGCCAACATCATCAACCTGGACCGGGTCAACAAAGGCTACGGCGCCGCCGGTCAACTGCTGACCGACGTGTCGCTCGGCCTGGACGACGACGCCCGCGTCGGCATCGTCGGCCTCAACGGCGCCGGCAAGTCCACCCTCCTGCGCATGCTCGCGAAGATCGAGGAACCGGACTCCGGACGGGTCACGCACCGCCGTGACCTGCGCGTCGCCAACCTCCCCCAAGCACTCAACCTGGCCGCCGACGCCACCGTGCGCGACGTCGTCCTCGGCACCGCCTGGCTCGCCGAGGGCATGGGCGCCGAACACGAGTGGGCCGGCGACGCCGGTGTCCGGCTCATCCTCGACGGCCTCGGCATGGGACACCTCGGCCTGGACACCCCGGTCGGCCCGATGTCCGGCGGCGAGCGCCGCCGCGTCGCCCTCGCCGCCCTCCTGGTCCGCGAGAGCGACCTGCTGATCCTCGACGAGCCCACCAACCACCTCGACGTGGCCGGCGTCGACTGGCTCGCCAAACACCTGCTCACCCGCAAGGGTGCCCTCGTCGTCGTCACCCACGACCGCTGGTTCCTCGACGCGGTCTGCACGATGACCTGGGAGGTCGTCGACGAGCAGGTCCACACGTACGAGGGCGGGTATGCCGCCTGGATCCTCGCCCGCGCCGAACGCCAGCGGGTCGCCGCCGCCGTCGAGGCCCGCCGGCAGAACCTGCTCCGCAAAGAGATCGCCTGGCTGCGCCGCGGCCCGCCGGCCCGCACCTCCAAGCCCAAGTTCCGGATCGACGCGGCCAACGAGCTGATCGCCGACGTCCCGCCGGTCCGCGACACCGTCAGCCTGCAGCGGCTGGCCACCACCCGGCTCGGCAAACAGGTCTACGACCTGGAGAACGTGACGCTCAACGCCGGGCCCAAGCCGATCTTCCGGGACCTGACGTTCCAGGTCGGCCCGGGCGACCGGATCGCCGTCCTCGGCGCCAACGGGGCCGGCAAGACCACCCTGCTGCGCCTGCTCGCCGGCGTCACCGAACCCGACGGCGGCCGCCTCGTCACCGGCTCCACCGTGCGCCCGGCGTTCCTCTCCCAGGAGCTCAAGGAGCTGCCCGGGCACCTGCGCCTGCTCGAAGCCGTCGAAGAGGTCGCCAAGCGCGTCCAGCTCGGCGACCGGGAACTTTCCGCCGGGCAGCTCGCCGAGGTGTTCGGCTTCACCGACAAGCGCATCTGGACCCCGGTCAGCGACCTCTCCGGTGGTGAACGACGCCGGCTGCAGATGCTGCGCCTGCTCGCCACCGAGCCCAACGTCCTGCTCCTCGACGAGCCCACCAACGACCTGGACACCGACACCCTGGCGTCCCTGGAAGACCTGCTCGACTCCTGGCCCGGCACCATGATCGTCGCCAGCCACGACCGTTACCTGGTCGAGCGGGTCACCGACAGGGCGTACGGGATGTTCGGCGACGGACGGCTCGTCCACCTGCCCGGCGGCATCGACGAGTACCTCGACCGGATCCACGGGAACGGGCCGGCGCCATCGGCCGTACCGGGGAAGGAAGGTGCCGCCACGGCGCCCGGCCTCTCCTCCGGTGAGCTCCGCCAGGCCAAGAAAGACATGGCCCGGATGGAACGCCAGATGGACAAGCTCACCGAGAAGGAAGCCAAGATCAACGAAAGCCTCGCCGAACACGGCAGCGACTACGACAAAATCGTAGAGCTGGAAGCCCAGCTCAAAGCCATCCGCCAGGAACGGGAAGAGGTCGAGATGGCCTGGCTGGAGCTGGCTGAGCAGGTGCCCGGAAACTGATCCGGGGGGTGTGCCTGCGCCGCTTGTCGCGGATACGCGAGAATCGGGACGACAACACCTGACCTTGGAGACGGACAGCATGGCGCATATTCCGGTCAACCACCCCCTTCGGCCGATGTACCGCCTGGCCGGTTTTGTCGCCGGTGCGTACCTGGTGGTCTTCGGCATCATCGGCTTCGGCATCACCGCCGGGGACAGCTTCACCGGCCACACCGGCGACCGCGTGCTCGGGCAGAGCAGCAACCTGCTCTGGTCGATCGTCGCCGTCGTCGTCGGCGCACTGGTGATCCTCGGCGCCGTCGTCGGCCGCAACGTCGACGTCGCCATCGACAAGTACCTCGGCTGGGGGCTCCTCGTCCTCGCCAGTTACTCGATGGCCACCATCCGGACCGACGCCAACTTCTTCGGCGCCAGCATGTCCACCGTCATCGTGACCTACCTCGTCGGCCTGCTGCTGATCACCATCAGCCTCTACAGCAAGGTCGCCGCACCCGAGAAAGCCGGCGCGCCGCGCCAGGTCCGGGAAGGCCGCACCGCCTGACCCCACGCTCACCGATGACCGTCGCGCTCCAGCCCGGGCGCGGCGGTCATCGTGCTTTCCGGGTGATCAGGCCCGGCTTCGCCTCCAGATTCGACAAGCCGTTCCACGCCAGGTTCACCAGATGCGCGGCCACCAGCTCCTTCTTGGGCTTCCGCGCCTCCCGCCACCACTGCCCCACCAGCGCCACCATCCCCACCAGCGCCTGCGAATACAGCTCCGCCAGCCGCGGATCCAGGCTGCGCCCCTTGAACTCCGCGCCCAGAATGTGCTCCACCTGGTGCGCCACATCGTTCATCACACTCGAAAACGTGCCCGCCGGCGCCAGCACCGGCGCCTGCCGAGCCGACAGCACCTGGAACCCGTGCGGCTCCTCCTCGATGTAATCCAGCAGCGCCAGCGCAGCCTGCTCCAGCAACTCCCGCGGATGACCCGCCGTCAACGCCGCCGTGATCCGATCCAGCAGTGCGCGGACCTCGCGGTCGACGACCACCGCGTACAGCCCCTCCTTGCCACCGAAGTGCTCGTAGACGACCGGCTTCGACACCTTCGCGCGGGCCGCGACCTCCTCGACGCTCGTGGCGTCGTAGCCGCGCTCGGCGAACAGCTGGCGGCCGATCCTGATCAACTGCTCGCGGCGCTGAGCGGCGGACATTCGGACCCGGGGCTTCTCCTCGGTCATTCGGCCATCCTGCCAGGGAGTTGTCGTGGGTACAGGGTTGGCACACTTCTGCTCTTACACACGTCGATTTTTTCGTCTTAACGTAGGGACATGGATATCAACGGTTGTTCCAGCAATGAGGAAGGTCGGGCTGCGGCGCGGAGGCTGCGGGTGGACCCGGGTCTGTCAAGGTCACAGCTGATGAGGAGGTTCGGCGTCGGCAACGGCACGCTGACCGAGTGGCTCAAGGGGATCGACCCGCCCGACTGGACGCGGCGGCCGCGGGCGAAGGACGACATGCGAGAGCTGGCGAGGGAGCTGCGGGCCGAAGGGCGGACGGTGCCGGAGATCGCCGAGGCGCTGGAGGTCTCGAAGTCCTCGGCCTATCTGTGGACTCGCGACATGCCGCTCGATGCCACGCCGGAGGAAGCGGCGGCGCGGCGGAGCCGGCACTCCAAGAAAGTCGCCGAGGCGCGTTGGGAGCCGCATCGACGGGCGCGGGACGAGGCGCGCGATCTCACGCTGGCCAGGGTGTCGGCCTGGGTCGGGGAGCTTTCCGACCGAGAGGTCATTCTTCTCGGCTCGGTTGCCTATTGGTGTGAAGGCGCCAAGGAGAAGCCCTGGAGGCCGCAGGCGCTGAATCTCCAATTCATCAACAGCGATCCGCAACTGATCCTGCTCTTCCTGCGCTATGTCGCGCTTCTGGGCGTCATACCGGATCAACTCAGGTATCGGCTGAGCATCCACGAGTCGGCCGACGTGGCCGGGGCGACAGCGTGGTGGGCGGATGTCGTCGGCATCGCGGTCGAGGACTTCCAACGCGCGACACTCAAGAAACACAACCCGGCCACGGTCCGGAAGAACGTGGGGCAGTCCTACCGCGGTTGTCTGACCGTCAGTGTCTGTAGGTCGGCTCGTCTTTACTGGGAGGCGGAGGGAGTCATGGAGGGCATCGCGCTGAGCGAAGATCAGGCGAGGCCCGCTATCATGTGTCCGGTGGACATGACCTAAGGGAAATGTCCGAAATGGGTCCCGGATCGTCTAATGGCAGGACCGCGGCTTTTGGTGCCGTTTGTGGGGGTTCGAATCCTCCTCCGGGAGCTTTTGCGTCTGCGGCCGGGCCGACGCTGGGCTGCATCGTCCATCGATATCGCCTATTGCGAACTTGGAGTTCCGCGTGAGCCAGGCCCCCAGCCGTACCGTTGTCGTCCTTGCCGCCGGTGAGGGCAAGCGGATGAAGTCCGCCACGCCCAAGGTGCTGCAGCCGTTGCTCGGGCGCACCCTGCTTGGCCACGTCCTGCACGTCGCCTCGGAGATTCGCGCCGATCGCACGCTCGTGGTCGTCGGGAACAAGGCCGACCAGGTCGGCGCGTTCGTGGCGGAGGTGGCGCCGGGCGCGTCGTCGGTGTTGCAGGAGCAGCAGAACGGTACGGGGCACGCGGTCCGCATCGCGCTGGATGCCGCGCCGGAGCTGTCCGGGACCGTGGTGGTGCTCAGCGGTGATGTCCCGCTGCTGCGTCCGGAGACGGTGGAGGCGCTGCTGGCCGCGCACGAGCGTGCGGGTGCGGCGGCCACGGTGCTGAGCGCCGAGGTGGAGGCGCCGGGCGGTCTGGGCCGGGTGGTCCGGGACGCGAAGGGCAACCTGGAGCGGATCGTCGAGGCGAAGGACGCGTCGCCGGACGAGCTGGCGATCCGCGAGATCAACTCGGGGATCTACGCGTTCGACGCGGCGTTGCTGCGGGAGTCGCTGGGGAAGCTGTCGACCGACAACGCCCAGGGTGAGGAGTATTTGACCGACGTTTTCGCGATTCTGGCCGGTCAGGGTCATCCGGTGGCGATCGAGGTGGCCGAGTTCGCGTACGAGACGCTGGGCTGCAACGACCGGGCCGAGTTGTCGCGCCTGCGGGTGCTGATGCGCGATCGGGTGAACGACGCGTGGATGCGGTCGGGTGTCCTGTTGCTGGATCCGGCGACGACGTGGATCGACGTGACGGCGACGCTGGAGGCGGACGCGGTGGTCGATCAGAACTGTCAGATCTCGGGCTCGTCGTCGGTGGCGTCGGGTGCGGTGGTGGGTCCGGATTCCACTCTGGTGGACACGTCGGTGGCGGCCGGGGCGACGGTGTTGCGGTCGCATGCGGTGGGTGCGGTGATCGGCCCGGACGCGACGGTCGGCCCGTTCTCGTATCTGCGGCCGGGGACGAAGCTGGCTCGCAAGTCGAAGGTCGGCGGTTTCGTGGAGACCAAGAACGCCGAGCTGGGTGAGGGCGCGAAAGTGCCGCATCTGACGTATGTGGGGGATGCGGAGATCGGTGCGAAGGCGAACATCGGCGCCGGCACGATCTTCGCGAACTACGACGGGGTGCGGAAGTCGCGGACGGTGGTCGGCGAGGCGGCGTTCGTGGGTTCGGACTCGGTGTTGATCGCGCCGGTGGAGATCGGGCCGGGTGCTTACGTGGCGGCGGGTTCCGCGGTGGTGAAGGATGTGCCTGCGGGCAATCTCGGGGTGACCCGGGCGCAGCAGCGCAACATCGAGGGCTGGGTGGCGATGAAGCGCCCGGGCACGGTGTCGGCGGAGGCTGCGGAGCGGGCCCGGGATATCACCCCTGAGCAGGAGTGATCCAGCGGGGGTGAGGCATCCCACGTGGTGCCCTGGAAACGTGGCGGTTACGTGGCCGCAAGGGATACTTCACGAGAACCCACCCCCTATTTCACGGGAGCAGCGAGCCGATGGGCAGCATCGTCGCGGAGAACCGTAAGAGTTTGATGCTCTTTTCCGGCCAAGGCTTCCCGGAGCTGGCCGACGAGATCGGTCAGGTGCTCGGCGTGGCGCCGACGCCGTCGGATTCCTACGAGTTCGCCAACGGCGAGCTTTTCGTCCGGTTCAAGGAGTCGGTGCGCGGCTCGGATGCCTTCGTGGTGCAGTCGGTCACGGAGGGGGTGAACCGGTGGGTCATGGAGACGCTGATCATGATCGACGCGTTGAAGCGTGGGTCGGCGAAGCGGATCACCGTTGTCCTGCCGTTCTACCCGTATTCGCGGCAGGACAAGAAGCACCGTGGTCGTGAGCCGATCTCGGCCCGTCTGGTGGCGGACCTGTTGAAGACCGCGGGGGCGAACCGGATTCTCACGGTCGACCTGCACACGGCGCAGATCCAGGGCTTCTTCGACGGCCCGGTGGATCACCTGTTCGCGATGGACATCCTCGCGGAGTATGTGGAGAAGAAGTTCGCCGGCCGTCCGATGACGGTGGTCGCGCCGGATTCGGGCCGGGTGCGGGTGGCGGAGCGGTGGACGGACCGGCTGGGCGGTTGCCCGCTGGCGTTCATCCACAAGACGCGTGACCCGATGAAGCCGAACCAGGTGGTGGCGAACCGGGTGGTCGGTGAGGTCGAGGGCCGGGTGTGCCTGATCGTGGACGACATGATCGACACCGGTGGGACGATCGCGAAGGCGGCCGACATCCTGTTCGACGAGGGCGCGGCCGACGTGATCGTGGCGTCGACGCACGCGTTGTTGTCGGATCCGGCGACCGAGCGGTTGAAGAACAGCCGGATCTCCGAGGTGGTGGTGACGAACACGTTGCCGCTGACGCCGGAGAAGCAGCTCGACAAGATCACGGTGTTGTCGATCGCACCGCTGCTGGCGCGTGCGATCCGTGAGGTGTTCGACGACGGTTCGGTGACCACGCTGTTCGGTGGCTTGAGCTGATTCACGAGGGGTGAGAGCGCCCGTCCGCCGGTGTTGCCGGTGGCGGGCGCTCTCCGTGTTTTGGGGTGAATTTTTTCCGGGTACGCCGTGGGTGTGCCGACCCGCTGATTTCTGCGGGTTCGGAGCAGGTAAGCTAGTGCGGTTGCCACGGCGAGGGTGCCCCGCGGTCTGCTGAGGTTCGCAGTCCGCTCGAGGCTCCGTGATCGACGCGGTGCTCCGGGCCTGTGCCCAGCGCGCCCCCTTGCCCGGCAGCGCCGGCGACGGCCACACGCCGTCGTTGATCAGCACTGAAGCACTGCTGGAATACCGCAGCCGCAGACTTAGACGCAGCCCGCATCGAAGAGTTTCAGGAGTTTCCCCGTGTCCGAGGTAAAGATCAGCGCCGAGCCCCGCACCGAGTTCGGCAAGGGTGGTGCCCGCCGCACGCGCCGGGCCGGCCTGGTGCCCGCCGTGCTGTACGGGCACGGCGAGGCGCCGCAGCACATCGCCCTTCCGGCCCGTGAGTTCGCCGCTGCCATCCGGCACGGCGGTCTGAACCAGATTTTCACGATCGACATCGCCGGCAACTCGGCCGCCACCCTGGCGCTGCCGAAGGCGATCCAGCGTGACCCGATCAAGGACTCGTACGAGCACGTCGACCTTCTGATCGTGAAGAAGGGTGAGAAGGTCCAGGTTGACGTCCCGGTGACGCTGACCGGCGAGGCCGCGAAGAACACCCTGATCACCCACGAGTCGAACACGGTGGCCGTGATCGCGGACGCGCTGAACCTGCCGTCCGAGCTCGAGGCGTCGGTGGACGGCAAGGACGCCGGTTCGACCGTGACCGCCGCTGACGTGAAGCTCCCGGCGGGTGTCGAGCTCGCGGTGGAGGGTGACACCGTGCTGGCGTTCATCAACGCGGCGCAGAGCACCACCACCGCCGCTGAGGACGAGGCCGCTGCGGGCGAGTCCGCCGAGGCTGCGGCGGAGTAATTTCGGCGCTCGCGCGCGTCGCGGGTCCGCGGTAAGCCAGTTCATCAGGGAAAGTGCCGACCGGCACTTTCCCTGATGTGTATCCGGGGAGGCGGAGAGGGTGACGGACGAGGCGCCGTGGCTGGTGGTCGGCTTGGGCAATCCGGGCCGGGAGTATGCGGCGAACCGCCACAACGTGGGGTTCATGGTGGCTGATCTGCTGGCGTCGCGGGTCGGGGCGAAGATGGGCCGGGCGAAGCGCGCGCAGGCGGAGATGGCCGAGGGCCGGCTGGGGTTCGGCGGTCCGAAGCTGGTGCTGGTGAAGCCGCTGACGTTCATGAACCTGTCGGGGGCGCCGGTGGTGTCGCTGGCTCAGTTCTTCAAAGTGCCCGTGGCGCATGTGATCGCGGTGCATGATGAGCTTGATGTGCCGTTCGGGCAGGTCCGGGCGAAGTTCGGCGGCGGCGAGGGTGGCCACAACGGGCTGCGTTCGATGTCGAAGTCGCTGGCCAGTAAGGACTATGCGCGGGTGCGCTTCGGCATCGGGCGGCCTCCGGGACGGCAGGAGCCGGCGGATTTCGTGCTCTCCGACTTCTCCTCGGCGGAGCGCAAAGAGCTGGACTTCCTGGTGGACCGGGCGGCTGACGTGGTGGAAGCGGTCGTGCTCGAGGGTGTCGAGTGGGCGCAGAACAAATACCACGGAAGTTGATGGGCCGGGCCGGAATCGATTGACCGTTTGGGTCGATTTGTCCGGCTGGTCATGCCGTGACGGCTCCGCCGTCCGTCCGTTGGTCACCACAGGCGCACGACATCGGTGTGCCGCCGACGTGACGGGGGGATCGCAGGATGTCTCAGGACGTGTCCGAGGGGCGGGCGGACGCGTTGACCGAGCCCACGGTGAGCCTGCCGGTGGTGCAGCACCCCGCGGGGCCCGCTGAGTCGTCCATCGACCCGGGGCCGTCCGTCAATCAGGGGCCGCAGCATCCTCCGCTGCGGTACGTGTCCGCCCGCAACATGCGAATCCCGGTTCCGGTCGCCCCGCTGAGCCCACCGCCGGGTGCCGAGCGCCGCAACGGTGCGCCCCGCGCGGGGCTGGGTGCCGCTGATCCGGCGCACAACCGGGCGGTGGAGCGGCACTGGTCGTCGCAGCGCAACCGGTCGGCGGCGGCCCGCCCGTTCACCCGGCCGCGGGGGCGGCACGCCGCGATGTCACGGCGGCAGCGGTGGGAGGGGCGCTATGTGCGCACCCTGGTTCTCGCTGATCTGGGCGCGGGGATCGTGGCCGGGGCGGCCGGGTTCGGGCTGCGGTTCGGGGACGACGTCACGGCGTACAACCGCACTTATCTTTGGATCTCGGCGTTGCTGCCGGTGGTGCTGCTCGCGGTGCTGGCGGTGTCGAGGGCCTACGAGCGGCGGTACCTCTTCGTCGGCACCGATGAGTATCAGCGGGTGATCCGCGGCGGGGGCGGTCTGGTCGCCGGGATGGCCCTGGTGTCGTACGCGCTGGAACTTGATCTCGCAAGGTCCTATGTGCTGGCCGCCTTGCCGGCCGCGGTGATCTCCGTACTGGTCCTGCGGTTCGTGCTGCGCAAGCGGCTGCACTGGGCGCGGGCCCGGGGCGAGGCGCTGCGCCGGGTGATCGTTGTCGGCCACGAGCTGTCGGTCATCGGGATCACCCACCAGTTGCGCCGCGAGCGGTACCACGGGCTGGAGGTGGTCGGCGCGTGCCTGCCGCCGGAGGCCGACGGCATCGAGGTGGATCTGCCCGTCTACGGCACGTTCGACGACGTGGCGTCCGCGGTGGAACTGGCCGACGCGGACACCGTGGTGGTCCTCAGCTGTCCCGAGCTGGACGGCGCGGCGGTCCGCCGGCTGGCCTGGCGCCTGGAGCGCGACGAGGTGGACCTCGTGGTGGCCAGTGCGCTGGTCGACGTCGCCGGGGCGCGCACCACGATCCGGCCGTTCGACGGGCTGCCCATGCTGCACGTCGAGCATCCCCGGCTGCACGGCGGATCGCGCCTGGTCAAGGAGTTGGTCGATCGTGTGGGGGCGCTGCTGCTGCTGATTCTGTTCGCACCGGTGCTGCTGACCGTGGCGCTCTGCGTGCGACTGACGTCACGCGGGCCGGTACTCTTCCGACAGGTGCGTGTGGGACGGGACGGGCAGAAGTTCCGGATTTTCAAGTTCCGCAGCATGTATGTGGACGCCGAGGCGCGGCTGGCCGAGCTGAGGCATCTCAACGAGCACGACGGTGTGCTCTTCAAGATCCGTGACGACCCTCGGGTCACCCCGGTCGGTCAGTGGTTGCGCCGGTTCTCGCTCGACGAGCTCCCGCAACTGCTGAACGTGTTCTGCGGGCAGATGTCGCTGGTCGGGCCGCGTCCCCCGCTGCCGACCGAGGTCGCCGCCTACGCGGACGACGTGCGGCGCCGCCTGGCGGTGAAACCCGGGATGACCGGTCTTTGGCAGGTGTCCGGGCGGTCGGACCTCTCCTGGGAGGAAGCGGTCCGGCTCGACCTGCGCTACGTCGAGAACTGGTCGCTCAGTTTGGATCTGGTGATCCTGTTGAGGACGATGACTGCAGTGGTGCGCTCGTCGGGAGCGTATTGACTCGGGTGAGGAGCGACACGATGGGCGAGCAGACGAAGACGTCCGCACGCGTGGCCGGGCAGCGGGACGGCGCCGAGAGCGGCACCCCACCGGTGATCGACGCCGCGTTCGCCCGCTGGCTCGCCGACCGGGCCGGGCAGGAGCTGCTGCGGGTCCGCGCCGAGGTGGGCTTCGCCGACGGCAAGGCGCTCAAGGCGGCCGGCGACAAGGCCGCGCACGACCTGCTCCGCGCGGAGCTGGCCCGGTGGCGCCCGGCCGACGCGGTGCTGTCCGAGGAGGACGAGCACGCCCGGGTGGCCTGGCGCGAGGGCGAGCCGGACACGGTCCGTCCCGACCGGCTGACCGCGTCCCGGGTGTGGATCGTCGACCCGCTCGACGGCACCCGCGAGTTCTCCGAGGAGGGTCGTGCCGACTGGGCCGTGCACGTCGCGCTCTGGACCGCCGACTCGTCGAACCCGGCGTGCCTGGCCGCCGGCGCGGTGGCGATGCCGGCGCAGCACCGCACGATCGCGACCGACCACGCGCCGGCGTACCCGCCGATGCCCCTCGAAGCGGCGACCGGCGGTGTGATCCGGATCGCGGCCAGCCGCACCCGGCCGCCGGCGTTCGTCACCGCGCTCGCCGAGGAGCTGGGCGCCGAGCTGGTGCCGATGGGCTCGGCCGGGGTGAAGATCGCCGCGGTGATCAACGGCGAGGCCGACGCCTACGTCCACGCCGGCGGGCAGTACGAGTGGGACTCGGCCGCCCCGGTCGCTGTGGCGTTGGCCACGGGGCTGCACGCCTCCCGCGTCGACGGCACTCCGCTGAGCTACAACCGGGCCGATCCGAAGCTTCCTGACCTGGTTGTTTGTCGGAAAGATCTCGCTCCTCGGTTGCTTGCTGCGATCAGCAGGCATCTTCCGCCAGAATGACGATCCGGCTACGGCCGTGGAAAATCGCAGAATGAGCTGGGGTTTGAACTTATGAGCCAGACGAAGGACTATCGCGTCTCGCATCTGGATGCGCTCGAAGCCGAGAGCATCTTCGTCATGCGGGAGGTCATGGCCGAGTTCGAGCGCCCGGTGCTGCTCTTCTCCGGCGGCAAGGACTCGATCGTCATGCTCCGCCTCGCGGAGAAGGCGTTCGCGCCCGGGCGCATCCCGTTCCCGGTGATGCACGTCGACACCGGCCACAACTTCGCCGAGGTCCTGGAATATCGGGACCGTCGCGTCGCCACCCTCGGGCTGAACCTGGTCGTCGCCAGCGTGCAGGAGGCGATCGACACCGGCCTGGTCCGTGAGCTGCCCGACGGCACCCGCAACCGGATCCAGACCCCGGTGCTGCTCGCCGCGGTGGAGAAGTACCGGTTCGACGCCCTCTTCGGCGGCGCCCGCCGCGACGAGGAGAAGGCCCGCGCCAAGGAGCGGATGTTCAGCTTCCGCGACGAGTTCGGCCAGTGGGACCCGAAGAACCAGCGCCCCGAGCTGTGGGCGCTCTACAACGGCAAGCACCACCCGGGCGAGTCGATCCGGGTGTTCCCGCTCTCCAACTGGACCGAGCTGGACGTCTGGCACTACATCGCCAAGGAGAAGATCGAGCTCCCGAGCATCTACTACGCGCACGACCGTGAGGTCGTCGAGCGCAACGGGATGTTCTACGCGGTCAACGAGTTCATCCAGCTGCGCGACGGCGAGACCTCCGAGGTCCGTCGCGTGCGGTACCGGACGGTCGGCGACGCCTCGCAGACCGCGGCGGTGCTCTCCGAGGCCGACACGGTGGAGAAGGTGATCGACGAGGTCGCCGCGACCCGGATCACCGAGCGAGGCGCGACCCGCGGTGACGACAAGGTCAGCGAGGCCGCGATGGAAGACCGCAAGCGAGAGGGCTACTTCTGATGAGCCAGGCCGTTCTGGAGCCGGGTGCCACGCGCAACATGGACCTGCTGCGGTTCGCCACCGCCGGCAGCGTGGACGACGGCAAGTCGACCCTCATCGGGCGCCTGCTGTACGACACCAAGACCATCTTCGAGGACCAGCTCGAGGCGGTCGAGGTCGCCAGCGCCTCCCGCGGCGACGAGTACACGAACCTGGCGCTGCTCACCGACGGCCTGCGCGCCGAGCGCGAGCAGGGCATCACGATCGACGTGGCGTACCGGTACTTCGCCACCCCGAAGCGCAAGTTCATCATCGCCGACACTCCCGGGCACATTCAGTACACCCGGAACATGGTCACCGGCGCCTCCACCGCCGACCTGGCGCTGATCCTGGTCGACGCGCGCAAGGGCCTGGTCGAGCAGTCGCGCCGGCACGCGTTCCTGACCAGCCTGCTGCGCGTGCCGCACCTGGTGCTCTGCATCAACAAGATGGACCTGGTCGACTGGGACAAGGAGGTGTACGACAAGATCGCCGACGAGTTCACCTCGTTCGCGGCCAAGCTCGACGCCCCCGACCTGACGATCATTCCGATCTCCGCGCTCAACGGCGACAACATCGCCTCCCGCTCGGACAAGTCCCCGTGGTACGAGGGGCCGTCCCTGCTGCACCACCTGGAGCACGTGCACATCGCGTCCGACCGCAACCTGGTCGACGTCCGCTTCCCGGTGCAGTTCGTGATCCGCCCCCAGTCGACCACGGTCACCGACTACCGGGGTTACGCCGGCCAGGTCGCCTCGGGCGTGCTCAAGCCCGGCGACGAGGTGATGGTTCTGCCGTCCGGCCTGCACAGCACGATCGCCTCGATCGACACCGCCGACGGCCCGGTCGACCAGGCGTTCCCGCCGATGTCGGTGACGGTCCGGCTCAACGACGAGATCGACATCTCGCGCGGTGACATGATCTGCCGTCCGCACAACGCGCCGGCCGTCGCGCAGGACATCGAGGCGATGGTCTGCTGGATGGACGAGAGCGCCCCGCTGCGCGTCGGCGGAAAGTACACGATCAAGCACACCACCCGCACCGCGCGGACGGTCGTGCGCGGCCTGCAGTACCGGCTGGACGTGAACACACTGCACCGCGACGAGGCGGCCCAGGGCCTGGGGCTCAACGAGATCGGCCGGGTCAAGCTGCGCACCACGGTGCCGCTGCTCGCCGACGAGTACCGGCGCAACCGCACCACCGGTGGCTTCATCCTGATCGACGAGGCGACCAACCGTACCGTCGCCGCCGGAATGATCATCGAAGCGAGCTGAGTCCCGGCCCGCGGATCACGCCGAGCGCCGCGTGATCACGGGCCAGAACCTGTCTCAGGCGGCGGTCCGGCGCTCCCGGACCGTCGCCCACACCATCTTGCCCGCCGCGGTCGGCATCGCGCCCCACAGCTCGGCGATCTCGTGCACGGTCTGCAGCCCGCGCCCCCGCTCGTCCAGCGGACGCCCCGGCCTCGGCCGCGCCGGGCGGATCAGCCGCGGCATCACCGGCGAACCGTCGGCCACCGACAGGTGCAGCCCGGGGCCGCGCCGGGTGACGACCACCCGGATCGGCGTGCCGGCGTGCTCCACCGCGTTAGTGACCAGCTCCGACATCACCAGCCGGCTCGGGTGCAGCAGCCGGGCCAGGCCCCACGCCAGGCACGCGTCGCTGACCAGGTTGCGCGCGGCGCTCGGCGCGTCCGGATCCGGCGGCAGCGTCACCACCAGCCGCTCCGAGCCCGGGATCCGGCCGGCGACAGCCACCCGAGCCTGGCGCACCTTCGCATAGACCGGCAGGAACCGGCCCACGCTCAATCCCTGCATCCGGTCGGCGAGCGGCAGATCCGGCGGCACGCACAACGCCAGTGGCACCGGCGGCCGCAGGGCAGCCGCGACCGTGCGTGCGGTCGTCCACGTCGGCACGCTCTCGCTGCGCGGGTCGAGCAGCCGGCTCAGGTCGACGATCAGCGCGTCCGGATGCTCGGAGAAGCATCGGCGCAACGTGACCGACGCACTGCGCCGGAGTCGATCGTCCCAGGGGCCGCGGACCGTGAGCAGCGAGACAGCCGCGTCGGCGGCGATGTCGACGCGGAGGGAGACACCGGGCTCGGTGTCGTCGTGAAGAAACGGCGGGCTGACCCCCATGCCGCCACCATAGCCGCGGGCCGGGCCTGCGGTCGCCGGGCTCGCTCCTGCGGGTGATCGGGCGAAAGGCCAGGTAGGGGGCGCCCGAACGGCTCAGCCACCCGGACGATCAGCGCCGCCGGCGTAGCCCCGGACCGATCAGTGCCGCCGGCGTGGCCCGGACCGGTCAGTGCCGCCCGGCGCGGCCCGGACCGGTCAGTGCCGCCCGGCGGGGTCGGCACCGGTCAGTGCCGCTCCTGGTCGGTGAGTTCGTCGATCGCCTCGGTGATCGCGCCGGTGAGGTCGTCCGACGGGACCGCGATCCGCTCGCCCTCACCCTCGGTCAGGTGCGGCGCGGCTTCCGGCTCGGGCAGGCTCGGGTCGCCGGCGAAACCGTACTCGTTGGGCTCGTTCTCTTCGCGCTCAGTCGTCATGACCGAGGCAATACCCGATCAAAAGCAAGATCAAAATCTTTGTGTCCTACCTCCGCTGTGGTCACCCTCCGCCGCTCCCGCGGGGACCCTTGCGGGTTTCGCAGGGCCGTGGCCGGCCCTGAACGCGAAACCCACAAGGGCGACCTCCGTGGCGGGGCACGGTCAGAGCAGAAAACCGCCCACGTGCCCATGCCCCGGATTGCGCTCGCGGAGCACGCGCGCGTGCCGTCCGCTGTCGGCCCGGCCGGATACGCGTGTCGCGGTCGCCGGCTGGATGAGCGGGCCGTGACCGCCGGCGGGGGCGGGCAGCCGCGGCCGGCCGGAGGAGTGGACTGCGGCCTCGGCAGCCGCGGCCGGCGCAGGAGTGGGCTGCGGCCCGACCGGCGACGGTCCTGACATGTCCGGTCACCACGGCGGCCGCGGCTGGCCGGGGAGTGGGCTGCGGCCAGTGCGCCCGGGGGAGTGGGCTGCGGCCGTCGACGGGGCGGGCAGCCGCGGCTGACGGGGGCCGCGGCTGCCGGCGTGGGTCAGAGCCTGGTGGCGCCGGGGCCGGCGACCGCGACCCAGCTCGTCGGGGCGGTGAAGCCGTGCTCGGCGTAGGCCGCGGCCACCGCGGCGGCGGTCTCGTCGGCGCGGGCGGCGTCGATCAGGGCCAGCACGCACCCGCCGAAGCCGCCGCCGGTCATCCGGGCGCCGTGCGCCCCGGCGGCCAGCGCCGCTTCGACGGCCACGTCGACCTGCGGGACGGTGATCTCGAAGTCGTCCCGCATCGACGCGTGCCCGGCGGTCAGCAGCGGGCCGATCTCGCGGACCCGGTCGTCGCGCAGCAGGGCCACGACGTCCAGGACCCGCTGGTTCTCGGTGACGATGTGCCGGGTGCGCTTGCGCAGCACCTCGTCGCCGAGCCGTTCCAGCGCTTCCGGCAGGGCCTCGACCGCGACGTCGCGCAGCGCGGTGACGCCCAGGATCGCGGCGGATTCCTCGCAGCTCTTGCGGCGGGCCCCGTATTCCCCGTCGACGTGCTGGTGCGGCGCGTTGCTGTTGATCACCAGGATGGCCAGGCCGGCGGCGGCCAGGTCGAACGGGATCTGCTCGATCTCGTAGGAGCGGCAGTCCAGGAACAGCGCCTTGCCGGCCTCGCAGCGGATCGACGCGGACTGGTCGAGGATGCCGGTGGGCGCGCCGACGTACAGGTTCTCGGCGCGCTGGGCGATCGCCGGGCGCCGTTCCAGCGGCACGTCCAGCCCGCCCAGGTCGACCAGTGCGGTGAGCACCGACGACTCCAGCGCGGCGGACGACGACAGGCCGGAGCCGAGCGGCACCTCGGAGTCGATCGCGATGCGCACGGCGGGTGGTTCGAAACCGGCTTCGCGCAGCGCCCAGACGACGCCGGCGACGTACGCACCCCAGCCGGTCACTTCACCCGGCTCGGTGGCACCGAAGGTCACCGGCTCGGGCGCGAGGGTGGAGCAGACCGAGAAGGTCCCGTCCGGGGACGGGCCGACGGCGGCGACGGTGCGCTGCGGCAGGGCGAAGGGCAGCACGAACCCGTCGTTGTAGTCGGTGTGCTCGCCGATCAGGTTGACGCGGCCGGGCGCGGCCCACAGACCGGCCGGTTCTTCGCCGTACGCCTCGACGAACGCGGCGCGGGCTTTCTCAAGGATGCTCATGCGACGTGCTTCCGGTAGAAGGTCCAAGCGTCGCCGATCATCTCCTGGAGGGTGTTCTTCTCGGGAACCCATCCCAGTTCTTCGCGGGCCCGCGACGAGGACGCGACGAGAGTGGCCGGGTCACCGTCGCGGCGCGGGGCGATCTCCACCGGGATGGCCGCGCCGGTCACCTCGCGGGCGGCCTCGACGACCTGCTTGTTGGAGAAGCCGTTCCCGTTGCCCAGGTTGTAGATCTTGTGCTCGCCGGGCGTCGCCGCTTCCAGCGCGAGCAGGTGCGCGCGGGCCAGGTCCTGCACGTGGATGTAGTCGCGCACGCACATCCCGTCCGGCGTCGGGTAGTCGTCGCCGAACAGCTGCAGCTTCTCCCGCTTGCCGGCCGCGGCCTGCAGCGTGATCGGGATCAGGTGCGTCTCCGGGTCGTGCCGCTCGCCGATCTCGTGGCTCTCGCTGATGTACGCCCCGGCCACGTTGAAGTAGCGCAGCGACACGGCGGCCAGGTTGTGGGCGAACGTCTCGGACGTCAGCGCCAGGTCGAAGGTGAGCTTGGTCGACCCGTACGTGCTGGTCGGGGCCTTGGCCGCGGTCTCACTGATCGGAATCTCGACCGGGTTGCCGTAGACCGCGGCGGTCGACGAGAAGATCACCCGCGGGACCCGGGCGGCGCGGATCGCGTCGAGCAGGGCCAGGGACTTCACCACGTTCTCGTGCCAGTAGAGCTCCGGCTTGGCCATCGACTCGCCGGCCGCGATCAGCCCGGCGAAGTGCAGCACCGCGTCGAATCCGGCCTCGGGGGTGAGAACCTGTGCGGCGTCGGCGATGTCCGCCTCGACGAACGTGGCGTCCGGCGCGACCGCCTCGCGGAAGCCGGTCCGCAGGCTGTCGAGCACCACGACCTCGTGGCCGGCGTCCAGCAGCAGGCGGCTGGTCACGCTTCCGACATAACCGGCGCCGCCGGTGACGAGCAGTTTCACGGCAGAGAGCCCTTTCTGCAGAGCGCGGGGTGTCATTCAGTTTCCGCCGCGGGTCAGCACAGCGATGGCGATCATAGAATCACTCGGAAGCGCTCATAAGTCAACAGGTTCGAACATCCCTCGGCGGTGGCGAGGGGGTTTTCGGTTCCCGGTTCGAGACTGACACAATGGCCCTCATGTCCGACGTTGCCCGCCGCCCGCGAGTGCTCTCCGGCATCCAGCCGACTGCCGACTCCTTCCACCTCGGCAACTATCTGGGCGCGGTGCGCAACTGGGTGGCGATGCAGGACACCCATGACGCGTTCTACATGGTCGTCGACCTGCATGCGATCACTATGGGTCACGATCCCGCTGTGCTCCGTAACCGTACTCGGGTATCCGTCGCGCAGTTGCTCGCCGTCGGCCTGGACCCGGAGCGCTGCACGCTCTTCGTCCAGTCCCACGTGCCCGAGCACGCGCAGCTCGCCTGGGTGCTCAGCTGCATCACCGGCTTCGGCGAGGCCGGCCGGATGGTCCAGTTCAAGGACAAGTCGACCAAGGCCGGGCAGGACAGCACGACCGTCGGGCTGTTCACCTACCCGATCCTGCAGGCCGCCGACATCCTGCTCTACCAGGCCGACCAGGTCCCGGTCGGCGAGGACCAGCGGCAGCACCTGGAGCTGACCCGCGACCTGGCGCAGCGCTTCAACACCCGGTTCGCGTCCACGTTCACGATGCCTTCGGCGTACATCGTCAAGGACACCGCGAAGATCACCGACCTGCAGGACCCGACGATCAAGATGTCCAAGTCGGCGTCATCGCCCAACGGCATCATCGAGCTGCTGGACGACCCGGCCCGCTCGGCCAAGAAGATCAGGTCGGCGGTCACCGACACCGGCCGCGAGATCCTCTACGACGAGGTGAACAAGCCCGGCATCAGCAACCTGCTGACCATGTATGCGGCGCTCACCACGCGCACCATCGACGAGCTGCTCGAGCAGTACGACGGGCGCGGCTACGGCGACCTCAAGAAGGACCTCGCCGAGGTGCTGGTCGAGTTCGTCAAGCCGATCCAGGAAAAGACCAAGATGTACCTGGACGACAAGGCGCAGCTCGACAAGATCCTGGCCGTCGGCGCGGAGAAGGCGCGGGCCGTGGCCTCGGTGACGCTCGCCAAGACGTACAAGAACGTGGGTTTCCTCAGCCCCGCCCGCGGGGTCTGAGACCGTGGGCGATCCCTCCCGGACACGCATCGGCGTGGCGATCGACATCCCGGAGCCCTGGGGGGCGATGCTGACGCGCCGGCGCGCGGAGGCCGGCGACCCGCAGGCCGCCTGGACGCCGGCGCACGTCACGCTGCTCGGGCCGACCGAGGTGGACACCGGGGCGCTGCCCGCGGTGGAGAAGCACCTGGAAGCCGTCGCCGCGGGCCAGCCGCCGTTCACCGTCCACCTGCGCGGGACCGGGACGTTCCGGCCGGTCACCGAGGTGGTGTTCGTCAGCCTGGCGATGGGTATCAGCGAGTGTGAGCTGCTCGCCGAGGCGATCACCAGGTCCGGCGACATCCGCCGGGACAGCCGCTTTCCGTATCATCCGCACGTCACGGTCGCGCAGGACGTGTCGCCGGAGGCGCTGGACGCGGTCTTCGACGACCTGGCCGGCTTCTCCTGCAAGTTCCCGGTCACGTCGTTCACGCTGTTCTCGCACGGTGGCGAGGGTCCGTGGCGGCCACGGCGTGACTTCCCGCTCGGCGGCTGATCTTTCGGTTACGGTCGCGCGGTGAACCCTATCGATCGGGCGTATGACGCGGTCGCGGCCCGGATCATGGCGGTGCGGTACCGCTCCCGCTATTTCGACCACCTGTGCCGGGCGCTGCTGCGCTACGACAGCGTCCAGGGCGGCCGGCTCGCCGCGGCCAGCGCGTATTACGGTTTCTTCGCCGTGTTCGCGCTGCTGCTGATCGGTTACTCGATCTTCGGGTTCCTGCTGACCAGCAACACCCAGCTGTTCGACCTGGTGCACGACTTCCTCCGGCAGAACCTGCCGTTCCTGGACGTGCAGGCCATCCTGGACAGCAAGAAGACCGTCGGGATCGTCGGCATCCTCGGCCTGACCTTCACCGGCATCGGCTGGGTCGAGGCGATCCGTTCCTCGCAGCGGCACATCTGGCGGGTCCGTGAGCAGCCCGGCTACTTCGGTGTCCGGCAGGCCGTCGACCTGTGCGTGCTGGTCGGCGTCCTGATCCTGCTGGCGCTGACCCAGGCGGCCGTCTACGGCCTGGAGCAGCTGCTGGACTGGCTGGCCGACGGCGGGTTCCAGCGCACCCTGGCGGTGGTCAGCCTGATCCTCACGCTCGGGGTGAACATGCTGCTGGCGGCGGCGCTGCTGGCCGCGGTGCCGCGGTTGCGGATGACCGCGCGGCGGATGGCCCCGCCGGTGCTGCAGGTCGGGATCGGACTGATGCTGCTCAACACCGTGGGCAAGTCGTTCGTCGCGATGGTCGAGCGCAATCCGGCGTACGGACTGGTCGGCTCGGCCGTGGGTGCACTGGTTTACCTGTACGTCTTCCACCAGCTCCTGCTCTTCGGGGCGGCCTGGGCGGCGACCAGCCCGCACGGGCGTGTGGTGGACATCTCAGCTGACGACAAAACCGCTCCCGTGGGACAAAACCTCTGGATCCGGGACGCCCGCCCGCGATGATGTCTCGCGTGGGCACTCTCGTCACTCTCCATCTGCCGCCCGGCTCGCCGCTGACCGACGCGCCGTGGGTGATCACCATCGGTTCCCTGGGCGACCGGGAGGACTGGGATCCGGTCGTCTGCGGTCCGTACGAGCGGGACCACGCGATCGCCCTCGCCCGGGCCGTGGTCGCCGACGACGAGCTGATGGCCGTGGTCGAGCCGATGTTCCCGCTGGACGGCGCGGACGCGATCCGCAAGGAGATCGAGGCGGCCCGGGCGATGGCCGACGGCGACACCGCCCCCGCCGACGAACTCCTCGCCGAGCAGGGCATCGGCGGCCCGCCCCCGCCCACTCCGGACCCGTCGCAGGTGCACGACGGGTGGCGCCGGATAGCCGCCCGGCTGAGCCGCTGAGCACGCTGCGATACTCGTCGCCGTGGTGATCACACGACGGTGGGCAGTGTTCCTGACGGCGGTCGGCGTGTGGACGTGGGTGATCTGGCCCCGCTTCGCGGTCGCGATCTACAAGGACGAGCGCTCGTTCGACGGCGGGACGCCGACCGCGTTCCTCTGGGTGCACGCGGTGCTGATCGCGGCGTCGCTGGCCATCGGCACGACCGTGGGCGTCCTCGGCATCCGGGCCTGGCGGGCCGCCCGGGCGAAGGTGTGACGCACCGCGGAAAGAGGACGTGGCGCGGCGCGGGAAGTGGGCGTGGCGCGTCGCGGCGCGGCGCGGGAAGCGTGACGGGTCGGACGCGGAAGAGCGGGCTCACGACGTACGCGCAAATGGTTGTGACCCGGCGCCGGAAGGCCGCCGTGACCAAAAGGTGACCGCACCCGAAGCGAACCGTGACCAAACGGGGTTGCCGTCGGCGAAGATTAATCTCCGGTTACACGGCGACCGGGCAATTCCACTGGGAACCCACCTAAAGCGGCAGGCAAAATCCCTGGTGATTGCGGCGCGATAACGGTGCGCCAACAGTCCGTACCGAACGCCTGACGACCACATGGCCCGCAGTTACGCTGCCGACCTGAGACTTACCGAGAGTGTCGGTGAGCAGTGGAAGGAGGGCGTCTTGCGCCCAGTACGTGGGAAGCGGATCGTGGCGATTCTCGCGGCAGGTGGGCTGACGCTCGCGGCCGCCGCTTGTGGCGACGCTCCGGCTGACACCCCGACCGCGAGTGGCAGCTCCGCCGCCGCCGCGGCCTACAAGGCCTGCATGGTCACCGACACCGGTGGCATCGACGACAAGTCGTTCAACGCCTCCGCCTGGGCCGGCATCCAGGCCGCCAAGGCCGAGGCCAGCAACATCGACCCGAAGTACGTCTCCTCCTCCTCCGAGGCCGACTACGAGCCGGGCCTGCGCAACTTCGTGACCCAGAAGTGCGACTACATCCTGGCCGTCGGCGGCCTGATGGGCGACGCCACCAAGAAGGTCGCGACCGAGAGCGCCGGCTCGCAGTTCGCCATCGTGGACAGCGGCAGCTCGGGCGCCAACGTCTACCCGATGCAGTTCGCCACCCACCAGGCCGCGTTCCTGGCCGGTTACCTCGCCGCGGGCTACTCGAAGTCCGGCAAGGTCGGCACCTACGGTGGCCTGAAGATCGCCCCGGTCACCATCTTCATGGACGGCTTCGCCGACGGCGTCGCCTACTACAACCAGAAGAAGGGCAAGACCGTCACCGTCCTGGGCTGGGACAAGGCGAAGCAGAACGGCACCTTCGCCGACAGCTTCATCGACCAGAACAAGGGCAAGACGATCACCCAGACCCTGGTCTCGCAGGGTGCCGACGTGATCCTGCCGGTCGCCGGCGGCACCGGCCTGGGCACCGCGCAGGTCGCCAAGGACTCGTCCGGCAAGGTCTCGGTCATCTGGGTCGACCAGGACGGCTGCAAGTCGGCCGCGCAGTACTGTGACGTCTTCCTCAGCACGGTCGTCAAGAACGTCGAGGAGGCCGTCAAGGAGTCCGTGGTCAAGGGCGCCAAGGGCGACAAGCTCTCGGCCACCCCGGGCTACATCGGCACCCTGGAGAACGACGGTGTCGGCCTCGCGCCGTACAACCAGTTCGACAGCAAGGTCGACGGGACTCTCAAGACCGAGATCGAGCAGCTGAAGAAGGACATCATCGCTGGTACCGTCCCGGTGGACTCGGCCAGCGCGCCCAAGTGATCCACGGGTAGTAGCATTCGGCCGCCGCGCGGTCACGGGTTTCCCAGCCTGTGACCGAGCGGCGGCTCGCGTTAGACCGTCACACCTCCCCCCCCACCAGGACCAGCACCGAGACTCGGGAGATTCCGCTGAAACTGGAACTGCGCGGCATCACCAAGCGCTTCGGCGACCTGGTGGCCAACGACCACATCGACATCACCGTCGAACCCGGCGAGGTGCACGCCCTGCTGGGCGAGAACGGCGCCGGCAAGTCGACCCTGATGAACCAGCTCTACGGCCTGCTGCAGCCGGACGAGGGACAGATCGTCGTCAACGACGAGCCCAAGATCTTCCGCAGCCCCCGGGACGCGATCGCGGCCGGCATCGGCATGGTCCATCAGCACTTCATGCTGGTCCCGGTCTTCACCGTGGCGGAGAACATCGCGCTCGGCGCCGAGGAGACCCGCGGTGGCCCGCTGGGCTGGCTGGACCGCCGTCGCGCCCGCCGCGAGGTGATCGAGACCTCGAAGAAGTTCGGCCTGCCGGTCGACCCGGACGCCCTGATCGAGGACCTGCCGGTCGGCGCCCAGCAGCGGGTCGAGATCGTCAAGGCGCTGACCCGTGACGTCGACCTGCTGATCCTGGACGAGCCGACCGCCGTGCTCACCCCGCAGGAGACCGACGAACTGCTCGCGGTGATGCGCTCGCTCACCGAGATGGGCAAGTCGATCGTCTTCATCACCCACAAGCTCAAAGAGGTCAAGGCGATCGCCGACCGGATCACCGTGGTCCGCCGCGGCAAGATCGTCGGCACCGCCAGCCCGGACACCAGCGAGGACGAGCTGGCCGCCCTGATGGTCGGCCGCGCGGTCAGCCTCGAGGTGGAGAAGAGCCCGGCCGAGCCGGGGCGGGCCGTGCTGCAGGTCGCCGGTCTGGTCGTCGACGACGACCGGGGGATCCGCGCGGTCGACGGCGTGGACCTCGAGGTCCGGGCCGGCGAGGTGCTGGGCATCGCCGGTGTGCAGGGCAACGGGCAGACCGAGCTGGTCGAGGCGATCATGGGGCTGCGCGAGGTGCGCGCCGGCAAGGTCGAGCTCGACAACGAGGACCTGGCCGGGATGAGCACCAAGAAGATCCTGCGCTCCGGAGTCGGCTACGTCCCCGAGGACCGCAGCCACGACGGCGTGGTCAAGGAGTTCAGCGTCGCCGAGAACCTGATCCTCGACATGTACGACCGGGAGCCCTTCGGCAACGCGTTCCGCCTGGACATCGGCAAGATCGCCGGGAACGCCAAGGAGCGGGTCGAGCAGTTCGACATCCGTACCCAGTCGGCCGAGTCCGCGGTCGGCACGCTCTCCGGCGGCAACCAGCAGAAGGTGGTCATCGCCCGGGAGATGTCCCGCCCGCTGCGGCTGTTCATCGCCTCCCAGCCGACCCGCGGGGTGGACGTCGGCTCGATCGAGTTCATCCACAAGCAGATCGTCCACGAGCGTGACCAGGGCACCGCGGTGCTGGTGGTCTCCAGCGAGCTCGACGAGGTGGTCGGGCTCGCCGACCGGATCGCGGTGATGTACCGCGGGCGGATCCTGGCCGTCGTCTCGCCGGACACCCCCCGCGAGGAGATCGGCCTGCTGATGGCCGGCATCACCGGCGGCAACGAGGAGAAGAAGTGACCGCCGAAGCGACCAAACCGAAGGAAGAGGCGCCGGCCGAGAAGGAGACGTTCCTCAACGTCTTCCTGCGCAACCTCTGGTCGTCGAACAGCGTGACCGTCACGGTGCTGTCGATCGTGCTGGCCGTGGTGATCGGCGCGGTGCTGATCGTGGTCTCCGACTCGACGGTGCTGGCCAAGTTCGGCTACTTCACGGCCCGGCCCGCCGACGCGCTCGACGCCAGCTGGACGCTGATCAGCTCGGCCTACTCCGACCTGCTCAAGGGTGCGCTCGGCGACCCGGAGGCGTTCAACGCCTGGTTCTCCGGCACCGGCGCCTGGCAGGACGCGTTCGCCCCGCTCTCCGAGACGCTGACCTACGCCGCCCCGCTGGTCTTCACCGGCCTGGCGGTCTCGCTGGCGTTCCGCGGCGGCCTGTTCAACATCGGCGCCCAGGGCCAGGCGGTGCTCGGTTGCATCGCGGCCGGGGTGGCCGGCTTCACGTTCGGCCTGCCGATGGTGCTGAACCTGATCGTGGCGCTGGTCGCCGGCGCCCTCGGCGGCGCGCTCTGGGGTTTCCTGCCCGGCTTGCTCAAGGCCCGGACCGGCGCCCACGAGGTGATCACCACGATCATGCTGAACTACACCGCCGGGCTCTTCCTGGCCTGGCTGGTCATCCAGAAGGGCGTCCAGCAGCCCGGCCGTACCGACGCGATCAGCAAGGTGGTGGCCGAGTCGGCCAAGCTGCCCTCGTTCGGCGGCGTGCTCCGGGTGCACCTGGGCATCGTGCTCGCGGTGCTGGTCACGGCCGGGGTGGCGTGGCTGCTCAACCGGTCGGCGTTCGGCTTCGAGCTGCGCGCGGTCGGCTCCAACCCGCACGCCGCGAAGACCGCCGGGATCAGCGTGGCCAAGACGTACACGCTGCTGATGGCGGTCGCCGGGGCGCTGGCCGGGCTCGGCGGGGCGACCCAGGTGCTGGGTACGGCGTACGCGCTGACCCCGTCGGTGGCCGGCAACATCGGCTTCGACGGCCTGCTGGTGGCCCTGCTCGGCCGCAACCGTCCGTGGGGCACCTTGCTCGCCGCGCTGCTGTTCGGCGCGCTGCGGGCCGGCGGCAACCGGATGCAGTCGTTCACCGGCATCTCGCTGGAGCTGGTCACCGTGCTGCAGGCCCTGATCGTCATTTTCATCGCCGCTCCCGCCCTGGTGAAGGCGATCTTCCGACTTCGTGCCGCCCGCGCCGCCGGGCTCGGCGTCTCTCCGGCGAAGGGCTGAGGACATGTCGACCACGACTGTGGAGGCGCCGACCGAGGTCGCCGCGCCGGAACCGTTCTGGACCCGTCAGCGCCGCTTCGGGGTGGCCCTGATCCTGCTGGGCGCGCTGGCCGCCGTGGTGTTCGGCTCGCTCGCGCCGAGCAAGGACGCCCGGTTCACGCTCACCCAGGACGCCGCGGGGGCCGCGCTTTCGATCAACGGCCAGTTCGGTGCCGTGCTGTTCGGCGGGCTGACCCTGCTCGCCGGCGGGCTGCTCGTCGCCGGGCTGCTCAAGCGCTGGTCGAACGCGCTGCTGGTGATCGGCATCGTGACGTTCGTGCTGTCGTTCCTGTGCTGGCAGGTGGCCGGTCAGTTCATGTCGCTGGAGGACACCCTCAGCGGCACGATGGACCTCGCCCTGCCGCTGGTGCTGGGCGCGCTGGCCGGGGTGCTCGGTGAGCGTTCCGGCGTGGTGAACGTGGCCATCGAGGGCCAGTTCCTGATGGGCGCGTTCGCCGGGGCCCTGATCGGCACGATGGCCGGCAGCGTCTGGGCCGGCCTGATCAGCGCGGCCGTCGGCGGTGTGATCATCGCGGCGATCCTGGCCGTGCTCTCGATCCGCTACCTGGTCGACCAGACCGTGGTCGGCATCGTGCTGAACCTGTTCGCGCTCGGCATCACCGGCTTCCTCTACGAGCGGCTGATGCAGCCCGACGCGGCCAAGTACAACGCGCCGCCGCAGATGCCCAGCTGGAAGCTCCCCGGGCTGGCCGACATCCCGGTGCTCGGGCCGGTCTTCTTCGACGCCACGCTGCTGCTCTGGATCGCGCTGATCCTGGTCGTGGTCATCCACTTCGGGCTGAACCGGACCCGCTGGGGCCTGCGGACCCGGGCGGTCGGCGAGCACCCGACCGCGGCCGACACCGTCGGCATCCGGGTGCGCGGCCTGCGCTACCTGAACGTGCTGCTCGGCGGCGTGGTGGCGGGGCTGGGCGGGGCGTACTTCACGCTGGTGGCGACCGGCAGCTTCACCAAGAACATGACGGCCGGCGCCGGGTTCATCGCCCTCGCCGCGCTGATCTTCGGGCGGTACACGCCGTTCGGGGCGTTCGGGGCGGCGCTGTTCTTCGGCTTCGCGCAGAAGCTGGCGTTCTACCTGAGCGCGATCAACAGCCCGGTGCCGAACCAGTTCCTGAGCATGCTGCCGTACCTGGCGACGATCATCGCGGTGGCCGGGCTGGTCGGCCGCGTGCGTGCGCCGGCCGCGGACGGCGTCCCGTACATCAAGAGTTGAGATTTCCGTGTACGTCAGATGCCCGGGCCTGGCCCGGGCATCTTTCGTTCGTGGACCTGACAGTCAGGCAGAATTGAGATCATGGAGATCGACTGGGCGGCGCTACGAGCAGCCGCCATCGAGGTGATGCGGCACGCCTACGTGCCCGCGTCCGACTTCCCGGTCGGCGTGGCCGCCCTGGTCGACGACGGCCGGGTCGTGGTCGGCTGCAACGTGGAGAACGCGTCCCTCGGCATGACCCTGTGCGCCGAGTGCGGCATGGTCGGCTCGCTGCACGCCACCGGCGGCGGCAAGCTGGTCGCGATGTCCTGCGTGGATGCGACCGGCGCCCCGCTGATGCCGTGCGGGCGCTGCCGCCAGATCCTGTGGGAGCACGGCGGCCCGGACATGCTGGTCGAGGCGCTGCCCCGGCCGCTGCGGATGGACGAGTTGCTGCCGCAGGCGTTCGGCTGGGTCGACATGGAGAAGGTCACCGGCCCGGCCGGCGGCCCGGAGGTCCCGGCCGAGCTGGCCAAGTGGCGCGGCCGCGGCACGGTCTTCGTGCACCCGGACCTGTCCGGTGGTGAGACGATCTGGACCGGTTACTGGGAGCGTTCGTCGGGCGCCCCGGGCACTGGCGAGGACAAGGGCATCCTGGAGGAGGGGCCGAACTTCCCGGCCGCCTCCGGCGCGGTGGCCTGGGGCCTGGTCCGCAGTCCGCGGGTCGTGGTGGTGGACGCCGAGGGCGGTCTGTCCTGGGCGGGCGAGGGCGAGCTGCCGGACGGTATTCCGCAGCGCTGGAAAGAGGAACAGGCATGAGCGAGCTTGCGAGTGAATCATCGAACTCAGTCATCGGCTCATGCCGGCGCCGGAGCGAAGCGGAGGTGGCGGCATGAGCGGGATCGCTGCGGTCGACGTCATCCGGGCCAAGCGGGACGGGCACACGCTCTCCGACGAGCAGATCGACTGGGTGGTCGACGCCTACACCACGGGTGTCGTCGCCGACGAGCAGATGTCCGCCCTGGCCATGGCGATCCTGCTGCGCGGCATGACCCCGGCCGAGATCGCCCGCTGGACCGCCGCGATGATCGCCAGCGGTGAGCGGCTGGACCTTTCCGCGGTGTCCCGGCCGACCGCTGACAAGCACTCCACCGGCGGCGTCGGCGACAAGATCACGCTGCCGCTGACCCCGCTGGTCGCGGCGTGCGGCGTGGCCGTCCCGCAGCTCTCCGGCCGCGGCCTGGGCCACACCGGCGGCACCCTGGACAAGCTGGAGTCGATCCCCGGCTGGCGGGCGCGGCTGAGCAACCAGGAGTTCATCGCCCAGCTGCAGGACGTCGGCGGCGTGATCTGCGCGGCGGGCGAGGGCCTGGCCCCGGCCGACCGCAAGCTCTACGCCCTGCGGGACGTGACCGGCACGGTCGAGGCGATCCCGCTGATCGCCAGCTCGATCATGAGCAAGAAGATCGCCGAGGGCACCGGCGCGCTGGTCCTGGATGTCAAGGTCGGCTCGGGCGCGTTCATGAAGGACCTCGCGCAGGCGCAGGAGCTGGCCCGGACCATGGTCCAGCTCGGCAAGGACAGCGGGGTCACCACGGTCGCCCTGCTCACCGACATGAGCACGCCGCTCGGCCTGGCCGTCGGCAACGCCAACGAGGTCGCCGAGTCGGTCGAGGTGCTGGCCGGTGGCGGCCCGTCCGACGTCGTCGAGCTGACCCTGGCCCTGGCCCGGGAGATGCTGGCCGCGGCCGGCGTCGACGCGGACCCGGAGAAGGTGCTGGCCTCGGGCGCGGCGATGGACTCCTGGAAGGCGATGATCCGGGCGCAGGGCGGCGACCCGGACGCGGCGCTGCCCACGGCCCGGCACACCGAGGTGCTGCGGGCCGAGACGGACGGCGTGGTGACCACCATGGACGCGTTCGGCATCGGGGTGGCGGCCTGGCGGCTCGGCGCCGGCCGGGCCCGCAAGGAGGACCCGGTCAGCTTCGGCGCCGGCGTGCAGCTCAAGGTCAAGCCGGGCGACCGGGTCAAGGCCGGTGACGTGCTGCTCGAGCTGCGCACGGACGACGAGTCCCGGATCGCGTCGGCCCGGGCCGACGCGGTCGCGGCGATCATGATCGGGACCGATGCCCCCACCTCGGCCGGGCTTCTGCTCGACCGCATAGCCTGACGCACCATGACGAAGGCCGCTCCCGATCCACGCGCGGTTCGCGAGGCCAGCCTGGACGAGTTGGACAGGCTGGGCCTGCCGTTGCCGCCGCCCTCGTTCCCGCTGGTGTGGGAGCTGGGTGACACGGTCGAGCTGCGCCCGGTGGCCGAGCTCGAGGCACGGGCCGCGGTGCTGCACGTGGTGGTGGCCCGCTGTTTCGGGATGCCGACCGAGGCGGCGATGAGCTGGCTGCTCGCGTCGCACCTGGTCGAGCTGGTCACCCCGCCGGAGTGGCAGTTCGTCATCGGGGCCAAGGGCGACCACCGCTCGTTCGTGCTGCACCACGACGCGGTCTTCGCGCTGGCCTACCTGCTCGGGCTCGGGCGGCACCTGGACCCGACCGTGCCGCCCGACGACCACCTGATGAGCCAGATGCCGGACCTGCCGGCGGGTGAGACCTTCGGCCGCTGGCGGTCCCGGTCGCTGGTCGCGGTCCGGGACGCGGCCGAGGCGGCGGTGCTGCTCGACCTCTACTACTGCCTGGACTGGGCGTACCAGGAGGCCGAGCAGGCCGGCCGCCCGCTGCCCGGCGAGGTGGACAGCAACGCGATCGGCCAGCGGCGGTGGGCCCTGGAGTGGGCGGTCGTCTTCCACGGCCCCTACCACGACAAGCCCCCGGAATGGGAAGAAGTCGACCTCTCGGTCTGAAAGCCTTCAGGCCCTTTTCCCGTACGTGGTGAGCACCACCGCCGCGGTGACCGTCACGTCACGTGCGGGCAGGTCGCCGACCGCCACGTGCCGGGCGCTCGGGGTCATCCCGATCAGGGTGCGGACCTCGGTGGCGGTCAGGCGCATCTCGTGGCGCAGGGTGGTCGCGCCGAGTGGCCGGAAGTGTTCGTCGAGAGTTCCGCCGACCCGGGCCGCCTTGTCCGGGTCCACCTGGATCAGGCCGTGCGCGGTGACCAGCTCGGCCAGGTGGTCGGCGGCCGGGGTGACCACGAGCAGCCGGCCGTCCGGGCGCAGCACCCGGGCGAACTCGGGGCCGTTGCGCGGGGCGAAGACGTTCAGGATCACGGCGGCCGAGGAGTCCGTGACCGGGAGCGGGCGCCACAGGTCGGTCAGCACCGCGGCGGCGCGCGGGTGGGCTTTCGCGGCCCGTCGCAGGGCCGGTTTCGACACGTCCAGGCCCAGGCCGACAGCGGTGGGGACGTGACCGAGGACGTGGGCGAGGTAGTCGCCGGTGCCGGTGCCCGCATCGAGGACCAATGCCTGGTCGCGCGCTTCCCGCCGTACCGTGATCGGATCTTGGTCCTCGGGATCCTGAGCCGCGTGGGCGAGCGCCTCGGCGATGAAGGCGTAGTGACCGGCGGCCAGGAAACCGGCCCGGTCGGCGATCATCTCCGCGCTGTCACCGGTGTGCGGCAGGCGCCCGGCGCTCAGGTCGGCGTAGCCCTGTCTGGCCATGTCGAAGTTGTGACCCGCGGGGCAGCGAAGGCTGCGAACGTGCCGTCCGAGTGGCTGTCGACACACCGGGCATCGCAAGTACGGCAATGCGCCATCGATCATTCGGCTCTTCCCCTTACGCTTCCCTGATGGCTGGCATCGCGCACTCGGACATCGTCAAGGCTCCCAAGGCTCTGCTGCACGACCATCTGGACGGCGGACTGCGGCCGGCCACGATCGTGGAGCTGGCCGCCGCGGTGGGCCACGAGCTGCCGGAGACCGACCCGGCGCGGCTGGGCGAGTGGTTCGTCGCCGCCGCCGACTCGGGCTCGCTGGAACGGTACCTGGAGACGTTCGCGCACACCGTCGCGGTGATGCAGACCGTCGAGGGCCTGCACCGGGTGGCCAAGGAGTGCGCGCTCGACCTGGCCGCCGACGGCGTCGTCTACGCCGAGGTCCGGTATGCGCCGGAGCAGCACCTGGAGCGCGGTCTCACGCTGGACCAGGTGGTCGAGACGGTCGAGGCCGGGTTCCGCGAGGGCTGCGCCGAAGCGGCCGCTGCCGGCACCCCCATCCGGATCGGCACGCTGCTCACCGCGATGCGGCACGCGGCCCGCTCGCAGGAGATCGCCGAGCTCTCGGTGCGGTTCCGCGACGCCGGGGTGGTCGGTTTCGACATCGCCGGGGCCGAGGCCGGTTTCCCGCCCACCCGGCACCTGGACGCCTTCGAGTACCTGCAGCGGGAGAACTTCCACTTCACGATCCACGCGGGCGAGGCGTTCGGCCTACCGTCGATCTGGGAGGCCATCCAGTGGTGCGGCGCCGACCGGCTCGGGCACGGCGTCCGGCTGATCGACGACATCACCGTGGTGGACGGGCCGAGCACGGTGACGGCGACCGGGGGGACCCACGCGGCCCCGCCGGTGCTGGGGCGGCTCGCGGCGTACGTGCGGGACAAGCGCATCCCGCTGGAACTCTGCCCCTCCTCCAACGTGCAGACCGGCGCGGCCGAGTCGATCTCCGCCCATCCGATCAAGCTGCTGCACGATCTCCGCTTCCGGGTCACGGTCAACACCGACAACCGGCTGATGAGCGGTACGTCGATGAGCCGCGAGATGAGTCTGCTGATCGAGGCCTTCGGGTGGGGGTGGGCGGAGTTGCAGTGGTTGACCATCAACGCGATGAAGTCGGCCTTCATCCCGTACGACGAGCGGCTGGTCCTGATCAATGAGGTGATCAAGCCGGCGTATGCCAAGTTGATCGGCTGAAGTCGGGCTTATCACGCTTTTTCTGGATCGGGGCATACGTACGGCAGACGAAATTACCTGTCTGGATCCCCGGCTCCACCGTTCGGCTACACTCCCGCCTACAAACTTGGCATAATCCGGCATCTTGCCTTGCCGATCGCGGGTCAACCGAGCCATGGTTCTCCTGTCGCGATCGACTACGATCTGACCCGTCGGCCAGCACCCACCCCCCAAAGCCGCGCCGACCGCGTTCGAGTGACCTTGAGATACATGCACCTCTACGGGTAGTGATTTCAGACCGGCGATGTCCAACTGCGACGTTGCAACATCGCGTCACACAACCGGTCCGTGTCCGCATGCTCTTTCTCTTTGACACTCGTCGTGATGGAATCTCGGGGGCCCGACCCGGCGAGTCGGCCGTGCGCGGTGCCCGGCGAGCCGAATGCCGGGCCCGAATCAGGAGGACGGTGACGTGAGCAAGCGCCCAAGTGAGGCGGACGGCGTCATGTCGCGTCTGCGTCGACCTACGGGTCGGCTGCGAGACCTACCCATCTGGTCCAAGCTTGGTCTGATCATGCTCGTGCCGACCGTCGCGACGATCATCGTCGGCGTCAACGGTCTGGTCGAGCACATCGACGAAGCTGACACCGCAGAGAACACGCGGACGCTCGCGGTGCTGGCCGAGGCCGCAGGTGGCCTCGCCGACCAGCTCCAGGACGAGAGGGCGTACGCGATCGAGATCGCTGCCGCCTCCGACACCACGATCGGCGGCAAGCCGAACGCGGCGATCGCGAAGACAGCGACCCCGAAGTACAACGGCGTCCACACCAAGGTCGACGCGGCCATCCGGAACTACGCGCAGCAGCGCTCGGCGGTCGAGAGTCAGCCGGAGCGCGTCACCCTGATGCTCTCCCGGCTGGACAACAACCTCAGCGACCTCTCGACGTACCGGAGCAAGGTCACCAAGAAGGACGGCCCGGCCGAGGCCGTCTCGACGGTCGAGACGACGTACAACACGCTGATCAACGACCTCCTGAGCGTGCGTGACGCCGCCGCCCAGCAGACCAACAACACCGCGCTCAGTGACCACCTCCGGGCGGTGGCCGAGGTCGCCCGCGCCAAGGACTACGTGTCCCAGCAGCGGTACCTCGGTCTCGAAGTCGTCGGCACCGGCAACCTCAGCGCGTCGCTGCGGCAGGCTCTGCTCACCGCCCAGACCGGTTTCAACCTGGCCAAGGGCAACCTCACGGCGGTCGCCACCAACGGTGAGGACGCGCAGTTCGACAAGGGCACGCAGAACAACGACGCCGCCCGCGCCGCCGGCAACCTGATCACCCCGCTGCTGGCCACCTCGGGCACCGACATCTCGTCGCTCCCCCTGACCGTCGACGGCTGGGACAAGGCGCTCGCCGACTACGACGACACGTTCCGCGGGGTCGAGCAGAACCTGGACAAGAGCATCGTCGTCGAGGCGACGGACAACCGGAACACGACGAACCGCACGGTCTTCGTCGAGACCAGCGTCCTGCTCGGCATGCTCCTGCTGGCCATCCTCTTCGCGTGGTTGGTCGCCCGATCGATGGCCCGCTCGCTGCGTGAGCTGCGGCAGGGTGCGCTCGCGGTCGCCCAGTTCGGTCTGCCGCACGCGGTTTCCCGGCTGCGTGACCCGGCGCTCTCCGCGTCGCTCACCCCGGCCCAGGTCGCCGACCAGATCGCCGAGCCTCTCCCGGTGCGCAGCCGGGACGAGTTCGGGCAGGTGACCGAGGCGTTCAACGCGGTCCACCTGGAAGCCGTGCGGACCGCGGCCGAGCAGGCCGCCCTGCGGGCCTCCGTCGCGACCATGTTCGTCAACCTCGCCCGCCGTTCGCAGATCCTGGTCGACCGGCTCATCGGTCACCTGGACCGGCTGGAGCGCGGCGAGGAGGACCCGGACCGGCTGGCCGAGCTCTTCCAGCTCGACCACCTGGCCACCCGAATGCGGCGTAACGACGAGAACCTCCTGGTTCTCGCGGGCGCCGACTCCACCCGTGTGCAGCGCGAGCCGGCCGCTCTGATCGACGTGCTGCGCGCCGCGCAGTCCGAGGTCGAGCACTACACCCGGATCGAGTTCGGCGTTATCGACCGGGACATCGAGGTGTCGGCGCACGCCGTCAACGACATGGTCCACCTGGTCGCCGAGCTGTTCGACAACGCGACCGCCTTCTCCCCGCCGAACTCCAACGTTCTGGTGGAGGCCCGCCGGGTCGGCGAGAACGCGGTGCTCAGCGTGGAGGACCACGGCATCGGCATCAGCCGCGAGCAGCTTCGTGACCTGAACGAGCGCCTGGCCAACCCGCCGACGGTGGACGTCGCCGTCTCCCGGATGATGGGCCTGGTCGTGGTCGCCCGGCTGGCGAACCGGCACGGCGTCCGCGTCGAGCTCCGCCCGGCCGACCGCGAGCGGGGTACTGTCGCTGAGGTGGGTCTGCCCATCTCCGTCCTGGCCACTGGTACTCCCGGCCGTATGCCGGGTGGTTACGACGCGCCGCCGGCCGCGATGCCGTCCTTCGGCGAGCCGCTCGCCCTGGAGAGCGGCCGCGGTGGATACCCGGGCGCCAACGGGTCGAACGGTTCCGTCCCGGCCTGGTCCGACCTGACCGGTGCCGCACCCTCCAACGGGTTCGGCGGCGGGTCCAACGGCTTCGGTGGTGGGTCCAACGGCTTCGGCGGTGGGCTCGGCGCGAACGGCTTCGGTGGCGGTCTCGGCAACAACGGCTCGGCCAACGGCTTCAACGGCGCGCCCAGCGGTGGCTTCGGCCCCCGCAGCAACGAGCCGCTCCCGCCGCTGCCGTCCGGCCCGGTCAGCTCCGGTCCGGCCAGCCCCGGCCCGCAGGGCTTCGCCGGTCTCGACGAGCTCGCCCAGCGCCGCAACGGCAACGACTACCCGCGGCCCGACGGGGATCTCAACGGCTTCGGCCCGACCATCCCGCGCCAGCTGCCGGCGACCCCGGAAACGCAGGGCCGCAACCAGTTCGCTCCGCCGGTCTCCGCGCCGCCCGTGCCATCGGCCCCGCCGGTGACCTCGGCACCGCCGGTGCCGTCCGCGCCGCCGGTCTCCGCCGCGCCGATCTCGGCCGCGCCGACCTCGTTCGCGTCGGCCCCGCCGGCCTGGCCGCCGGTCGCCGGTGACCGCGAGACGCCGCACGTCCCGGAGAATCTGGCCGCGGCGCTCGACATGACCGCCGAGATCCCGCGCTACCGCCCGGAGAACGCCGAGCCGCACCCCGAGGTGGCCCGCCCGGTCAACCCGCCGCTGGCGTCGCTGCCCGCGTCGGCCCCGCCGGCGTACGACTCCTCGGTGGCCCCGGTCAGCAGCCCCGCTGCCGACCAGGCGACCGCGGCGGCCCAGATCTCCTCCGCCCGCGAGGGTGCGGTGCCGTTCGCCGACGAGACGATGGAGCTGCCGATCTTCCGGGAGCTCGAATCGGCCTGGTTCACCACGACCCAGGCGGCGTCGTCCGGTCCGGCAGTGATCGGCACCGGTGAGGAAGCGGTCGTCTCCCAGCGGATCCCGACCGGCGAGCCGACCCGTAACGCCGGCGTGCCCCAGCAGGCGGTCTCCCCGGAGGCCCGCGCGCTGGACACCGCCACAGTCGGTGCGGGCGCCTCGGCGGCCGGTGCCGGCTCGTACGGCGGCGGCGCGGCGGGCACCAACCCGTGGCGCACCGCGGCTGACGACGGCTGGTCGGCGGCTCGCAAGGCGTCCGAAGTCACCATCGACACGACCACCACGGCGGGCCTCCCCAAGCGCACGCCGATGGCGCAACTCGTCCCCGGCGGTGTTGACCGGAGCGAGAACTCCGTCCAGCGCCGTACGCCCGAGGGGGTCCGCGGTCTCCTGTCCGCGTACCACCGGGGTGTCGCGCGCGGTCGCACCAAGGAACAATCGACCAACCCGGAGGAGACTCCGGGAGGGCAGCAGCCCTCGCAGGCTGGCAAGGAGCATGAGGCATGACATCTACGCAGGATCTCGGTTGGCTCCTCGCCAACTTTGCTGACCGCGTTCCCGGGGTCGCGCACGCGATCGCGGTCTCCGCCGACGGCCTGCTCCTGGCGGCCTCGCGGGACCTCCCCCGGGACCGCGCTGACCAGCTGGCCGCCATCGCGTCCGGCCTGGTCAGCCTGACCCAGGGCGCTGCGCGCTGCTTCGAGGGCGGCGCTGTTCTGCAGACGGTTGTGGAGATGGACAATGGGTTCCTGTTCCTGATGTCCATCTCCGATGGCTCTTCGTTCGCGGTGCTCGCGGCTCGGAGCTGCGACGTCGGTCAGGTCGGCTACGAAATGGCCCTCCTGGTCGACCGCGTCGGCGAGGCGCTGACCCCCGCGCCGCGGTCTGCGGCCGGGGTGCTGGGCTGAAGGCGCAGTGAGCCGGCCCATCCGGCTACTGTCCAGAAACTTGAAAACCAATACACTTCGAGGGGCCGAGGGAGGGGTTGACGGTGACGATGCCTGAACGCGATGAGCCGACCGGCGCGCTGGTAAGACCGTATGCCGTAACCCGTGGTCGAACCCGGCCGAAGCTTGAGATAGCGCTGGAAGCGCTGGTCGAGACAACCGTGCGCGGCCGCTCCGGAATGATCCGCGGCGGGCAGGGTGGAAGCGAGCATCAGTACATCGCGGCGATGTGCGACAACGGTCGAGTTCAATCACTCGCCGAAATCGCCGCACGCATGCAACTGCCGCTCGGTGTGGCACGGGTGATCGTCGCGGACATGGCCCACGATGGCCTGCTCGCGGTGTACGAGCCCACCTCGCTAGAGGACGAGACCGACGCGGTAGGCACGGAACTGCTGGAAAGGGTGCTGAGTGGACTTCGCAGGCTCTGACATGTCGCAACGTCCCGCTGCGGGCGGACGCGTGACATCGGCGAAGATTGTCATCGCCGGTGGCTTCGGCGTCGGTAAGACGACGCTGGTGGGCTCGGTCTCGGAGATCACCCCACTGACGACCGAGGCGATCATGACCTCGGCCGGTGTGGGCGTCGATGACAACCGGCAGGTGCCGGGAAAGATGACCACCACGGTCGCCATGGACTTCGGCCGGATCAGTATCGATCGTGACCTGATCCTGTACCTGTTCGGCACGCCTGGCCAGACGCGGTTCTGGTTCATGTGGGACGAGCTGGTCCGGGGCGCGATCGGTGCGGTGGTCATGGTGGACACGCGTCGGCTTGCCGACTGCTTCGCCGCCATCGACTTCTTCGAACACCGTCGCCTGCCGTACCTGGTGGCGATCAACTGTTTCGACGGGATGCAGTACCACAACCCGCAGGACGTTCGGGACGCTCTGGCGATCTCGAGCGACGTGCCGGTGGTGAGCTGCGACGCCCGCAACCGTGAGTCGACGAAGAACGTCCTCATCTCCCTCGTGGAGTATGTGCTGACGATGCGTCGCACGCGCGCGGTAGCGCCCGCCTGACGAACGGTTGAAGCCCCGCTCCGATAGTCGGAGCGGGGCTTCTGCGCGTCTTCGGCCGGGTTTTCCGCGCAGCCGATCAACGACGTTGAGTAACCACCAGCCGAAAGCATTCACGCCGCCCCGCCCGGCCAATACCCGCTGAATACACCCCCGACAGCCGGCCAAGTCCGGTCGGCTTGCGCTGAGCGGTGTATGGGCGGTGCTGATGCATCTCTGGCGGTCAGCCGCGTGCAGCCGGCTTGTGCTGAGGGCTGTTCCAGAACGCGTTGTGCACCCCTGGGAGCCGGCTGGGCTGCTTCGGCCGGGGCTCATGGGTGCCTGGGGTGGGTTGGTGTACCTCTGGCAGCCAGCCGGGACCAGCGCCGTCGACAGAACCTGAGCCGGGCGGGGCGGCGGCTGGGCCGGCGGGAGCGGGGCCGGCCAGCGAGCGGCTCGCGCTCGGTAGGCGGTGAGTGTCGGCTGGACCGTGGCGGAGCGCCGGCCGGCGAGCATCCGGGTGGCCGTGGCCGTGGCCGTGGCGGTGGCTGGTGGCCGTGGCTGGTGGCCGTGGCTGGTGGCCGTGGCCGTGGCGGTGGCTGGTGACCGTGGCTGGTGGCGGTGGCTGGTGGTCGATGCCGGTGCTTCGGCGAGCGGCACCACGTGGAAGCCCGAGCCGCTGGGACAAGCGAGCGCCGGACAGCGAAACGGCCGCGACCCCGAAGGGCCACGGCCGTCCCAGGACGAATCTCAGCGATTCCCGCTGTACCCTGCCCCGTTGTTCCGGTACTCGTCGGCAGGCTGCCCGTCCCGGGTGAAGTCCCACCCGCCGGCCGCCTCGCGCCCGGGCCGCCCACCCATCGCGAAGCCGCCGATCTCCTGCCCGCGCCGCCAGCCGCGGAAGTATCCGGTGGTGTGCGCGGCGATCGACGCCGCGTCCCGGACGATCCGCAGCGGACGTTCCTCCCGGACGGTGGTGCCGGGCACCAGGTTCGCCTGGGGGACGCGCTTGGGCAGGCCGGCCGACGTCTCCGCGGCGACGGCCGGGGTGGCCGCTTTCTGCGCGGCACGCCAGCCGCTGTCGTTCGGGTTGGCCCAGTCGGTGCCGGTGTCGCCGCTGGGGCCGCCGGTGAACCAGGCGGACCGGGCGGCGGCGAAGATCAGCAGGTCGCCGTCGCTGCCGTCGGCCGGGACCGGCGGCGTGCTGCTGCGGTCCAGCGGGGTGATCCGGGGTGGCAGGTCTTCGACCGGCATGGTGCGGGCACCGCCGTCGATCAGCCGCAGTGACGGCGGGTCGCCGAGCTGGTCGATCCCGGGCGCCTTGCCCCGGGAACCGTTGAGCGGCGTGTCCACCAGGTGCAGTGCCGGCGGTTCCTTCGGCATGTCCTGCCACGGCGGCCGGACACGTCCGTCGGAGCCGGCCCCGCTGACGGAGGAGCCCGCCCCGCTGACGGAGGAGCCCGCCCCGCTCACCGAGGCGGCGGCCGAGCGCTGCGGGAGCGCGCTGTCGTCGCCGGTGTTGAGCAGCGGCCAGTTGGCGCGGGAACCGGGTTCCGGTGTCTCCTCCGCGGGCCGCTGCGTGGGCATCGGCAGGGAGAAGTCGGTCGGGCCGGTGGAGGCGCCGTTGGTCGCGGCGGGGGTGCTCGCGGCCGGGCGGGTGCTGGGCCGGGACGGGATGACGGTGCGTCCCCGTTCGGCCCGGGCCCGGTTGAGCTCGGCGTTGGTGAGCGTGGGCCGGAACGGCTCGCCCGCGTCGGCCGGGCTGCTGGGCAGGCCACCGGAAGAGACCGGGTTCCGCGCGGCCGGGGAGATCGGGTTCCGCGCCGCGGGGGAGATCGGGTTTCGCGCGGCGGGGGAGATCGGGTTCCGCGCGGCGGGGGACGACGGGGCGGCCGGCGTGCGGGTGCCCGGCACCGGGCGGGTGCCCGGCGTTATCGGTGTCATGCCCGGCGGGGGCGGTGGCACCGACACCGGACGGTTGCCCGGTGTGCTGCTGATCCGGCCGGGAAGCCCGTTGGCGGCGGCCGGTGCGACCGGCGGCGGGGCGATCGGGTCCGGCGCGACCGGGGGTGCGTTCATCGGCTGCGGCACGGCCGGGCCACCGAGCCCGGCCACCAGGGGCTCGGGGCGGTTGCGACGGCTGAACCGGGAACCGAGGTCGCTGCTGACGGCGGCCGGCGCGGCCGGGGTCGGCTCAGCGGCCCGGCGACCGGCGCGACGGCCGACGTTCGGCTCGGTGGCCGGGCTGGAGGCCCGGGCAGCGAGCGTGCCGACCAGGGCGGCGCAGGCGGCGTCGCAGGTGCGGACGGCGGCAATGGCGTGCCGGACCGCTTCGGCGGCGGCCGGGGCCAGCGATTTGTTGACCCCGCCTCGGCGCGGCGACTCGCTGATCGCCACCTGCAGGGCGGTGACCGTGGCGATCACCTGGTCCTCGGTGCCGGCGCCGGCGCGGGTGAGCTCGGTGGCGACCTCCTGAGCGGTCTGCTCGGGGTCGCCGCCACGGCCGGTCAGCCGGCCGGGCTCGGGGATCGCGTCGAGGACGGCCATGGCCAGCGGGTGCGCCGGGTCCGGGTAGGCCCGCAGAGCGGCCGGGTAGAGCTCGCGCAGCACCTCGCGGAGCGCGACCGCGGCCGAGTTCCGCCCGGCGAGCATGGCCACGTGAGCGGCCAGGACCGGCTTGTAGCTGACCAGCTCGCGCGGGGCGGGCAGGTTGACCGCGGCGATCGCGCCGGCCTGCAACGCCCGGGCGAGCCCGATGGCGCGGCGGGCGGCGGCCGGGGCCGAGATCTCCTCCGGGGAGTCGTCGTCCGAGAAGCGCTCGGCGAAGTCGTCGGCGTCGTCGTCGTCGACCACGACCAGTGGCCGGCCGGCGGCGGTGAGCAGCGACGTGACGACGTGGTCGTCACTGTCGGCGGCCACGGCCGCGTCGCCGAACCCCGTCGTCCGTTCCACGAGCAGCGTTCCCAGCAAGGCGTAACCGGCCGGGTCGTCGCTGATCTCGTGGACGCCGAGCAACCGGCCTGCGTCGTCCACCACGGCGATGGTCAGCGGAGCGGCCGAGGCCGAACGCACCGAATCATCAGCCGACGCCAGACCGCAGTACACGCGCACGAGCGCCACGGCGTCGTCCTCCTCCCCGGGAGTGCTTCTCTGTGGCCAAGGACTGATGTTCCCTGGTAATCGGTCAGTCACGCCAGTCCACAGCAGCAGAGATCTTGCCGATCACCGAACGCCAGCCGAGACTCGCCTGTTGTGCCCCGATTTTCTTCAGCCGGCGACGGCCGAAGAAACCACCCATGCCACCGTTTTCCGCGGCACGGAGGGACTCGTCGAGGTCATCGAGCGGGGAGCCGGGCGACAGCGCCAGGATCACCGGCTTGAGCCGGAGTGCGTACCCGAGATCCCGGGCCACCTCTCCGGCGGCGATGAGCAGGGGCAGATCCCACGTGTCGTGTCCGCCGCGCAGGTTCTCCACCACGAGGTCGAGTTCGTAGCGCTCCTCCGGCAGCGGGTCGATGTCGCTCGACTGTACCCGCTCCGCGAGGTCACCCCAGGTGTCCAATTGTGCGAGATCGTGGGGAGCACCCGAACGAATGAAGGAGACCAGCGCTTCGGCGTTCTTGAAGGCGAGCAGGCGGCCCTTGTGACTGAGGAACATGGGTACTTCCTCGTCGTCCGGCTGGTCCTTCACCTCCTCCGACTCGGCGTCGGCATCGGCTTTTCCGCCGGACTTCTTCTCGCCGTCGGCGTCGGTCTCCTCGTCCTCGTTCTCGTCGTCGGCGAGGAGCGCCTCGTACTCCTCGTCGACGATGATGCCCTCCTCACCGTCCTCGTCGAGGGCAGCGCGCTTGCGGGAGTCGAACGGGTCCTCTTCCTCGACCTCGAGTTCGGTCGGGGTCAGCTCGGACACCTTCCGGTACGCCCGGAGCGTCAGGCCGACGCCACCCGGGAGTGCGACCTCGATCGGCTCGACGCGAACCTGCTCCCAGAGCTCACGCCCGTTGAGTCCTTCCGTCGAGGACTTCTCGGCCACCGGCGCGGACGCCTCGGGCTCGTCGGACTGGCTGGTCACGGTTGACCTCCGGGTTGATCTGGGTTGGGCGGGACGGGTGACTACCGGCACATACCCTAGTCCGCAACGCTGTGTGACAGCGGCCCCGTCCCCTCCCGATCCACGCGCGTCGTCAATAACCCTTCGGATGCCAGACGGTCTTCGTCTCCAGCAGCGCGGTCATCGGCTTGAGCCCGGGGTCGGCGGTGAAGTCCATTCCACCCGCTCGCGGCCGCAGCACCCGCTTCAGTGTCCCGGCCGCGGCCCGTTCCAGCTCGGCGGCCAGTTCACCGTGCTCGACACCGGTCAGGTCGAGCGCGTTGACGTCGGCGTGCGCGGCCAGCCAGGGGGCGGTCTCGGCGTACTTCCCGGTGAGGATGTTGACCACGCCACCGGGCACGTCGGAGGTGGCGAGGATCTCGGCCAGGGTGATCGCGATCTGCGGACCGGCCGCGAGCACCACCGCGGTGTTGCCGGTGACGATCGCCGGGGCGATGACACTGACCAGGCCGAGCAGACCGGCCGGGGCGACGATCGCGACGACGCCGGTCGGCTCGGGCGCGGAGATGTTGAAGAACGGGCCGGCCACCGGGTTGGCCCCGCCGGCGACCTGGGCGATCTTGTCGGACCACCCCGCGTACCAGACCCAGCGGTCGATCGCGGCGTCCAGCTCGGCGGCCGGCGCCCCGAGCGCGGTGAACTCGTCCCGCCGCGATTCCAGCATCTCGGCGATCCGATAGAGGACCTGACCCCGGTTGTACGCCGTGGCCCCGGCCCACCCGGGTTGCGCGGCGCGGGCCGCGACGACCGCGTCGCGGGCGTCCTTGCGGGAGGCGAGGGCCACGTTGTCGCCGTCTGCCACGAACGTCCGTCCTGACTCGCTGCGCGGGAACTTGCCGCCGATGTAGAGCTTGTAGGTCTTCCGGACGGCGAGACGCATGGGTGCCCCGGACTCCGCCACCCGAGCCGGCTCCGCCGACGTGACCTTCGATGTCTTAGGCAAGGTACGCCTCCAGGCCGTGCCGGCCACCCTCGCGTCCGTAGCCGGACTCCTTGTAGCCGCCGAACGGCGACGCCGGGTCGAACTTGTTGAACGTGTTGGCCCAGACCACCCCGGCGCGCAGCTTGTCGGCGACGGCGAGGATGCGGGAGCCCTTCTCGGTCCAGATGCCGGCGGACAACCCGTACGGCGTGTTGTTGGCCTTTTCGATCGCCTCGGCCGGGGTGCGGAACGTGAGCACGGACAGAACCGGGCCGAAGATCTCCTCGCGGGCGATCCGGTGGGCCTGGGTCACGCCGGTGAAGATCGTCGGAGCGAACCAGAAGCCACGGTCGGGCAGCTCGCAGGCGGGTGACCAGCGCTCGGCGCCCTCCGACGCCCCGATTTCCGACAATTCCGTAATACGGGCAAGCTGGGCGGCGGAGTTGATCGCGCCGATGTCGGTGTTCTTGTCCAGCGGATCACCGACTCGCAGCGTCGACATCCGCCGTTTCAACGACTCCAAGAAAAGATCAAGAACTGATTCCTGTACGAGCAGTCGCGACCCGGCGCAGCACACGTGCCCCTGGTTGAAGAAGATCCCGTTGACGATCCCCTCGACGGCCTGGTCGATCGGGGCGTCGTCGAAGACGATGTTCGCCGCCTTGCCACCGAGTTCCAGGGTCAGCCGCTTGCCGGTGCCGGCCACCGTCCGCGCGATCTGCCGCCCGACCTCGGTGGAGCCGGTGAACGCGACCTTGTCCACATCCGGGTGGGCCACCAGGTACGCCCCGGTGTCGCCGGCCCCGGTGACGATGTTGACCACGCCCGGGGGCAGCTCGGCCTGACGGCAGACGTCGGCGAAGAAGAGCGCGGAGAGCGGGGTGGTCTCGGCCGGCTTGAGCACCACGGTGTTGCCGGTGGCCAGCGCGGGCGCGACCTTCCAGGCCAGCATCAGCAGCGGGAAGTTCCACGGGATGACCTGGCCGGCCACACCGATCGGACGGGGGTCGGGGCCGAAGCCCGCGTAGGCCAGCTTGTCGGCCCAGCCCGCGTAGTAGAAGAAGTGTGCGGCGACCAGCGGCAGGTCGACGTCGCGCGACTCCCTGATCGGCTTGCCGTTGTCCAGCGACTCCAGCACGGCCAGCTCGCGGGAGCGTTCCTGGATGATCCGGGCGATCCGGAACAGGTACTTCGCCCGTTCCGAGCCGGGCAGCGCCGACCAGAGGCCGAAGGCGCGGCGGGCGGCCGCGACGGCACGGTCCACGTCCTCCGGGCCGGCCGCCGCGACCTCGGCCAGGACCTCCTCGGACGCGGGGTTCACCGTCTTGAACGTGCCACCCTCCCCGGCCTGCTCGAAGGAGCCGTCGATGAAGAGGCCGTAGGAGGAGTCGATGGAGACGACGGAGCGCGATTCCGGTGCCGGTGCGTATTCGAACATTTTCACCACGATTTTCTGCTTTTGACCTGTGGCGGAGCCGCCTTGGCGAGCACGGTCCTCAGTCCAGGGTGAAGTAGTCAGGACCGGAGTAGTGACCGGTGGTGAGCTTGGTGCGCTGCATCAGCAGGTCGTTGAGCAGCGAGGACGCGCCGAACCGGAACCAGGCCGGGTCGAGCCAGTCGTCGCCGACGGTCTCGTTGATCAGCACCAGGTACTTGATGGCGTCCTTGGTGTTCTTGATGCCGCCGGCCGGTTTCACGCCGATCTGCCGGCCGAACTTCACCCGGAAGTCGCGGACGGCCTCCAGCATGACCAGCGTGATCGGCAGCGTGGCGTTGACCGCGACCTTGCCGGTGGAGGTCTTGATGAAGTCGGCGCCGGCCAGCATCGCCAGCCAGGAGGCGCGGCGCACGTTGTCGTACGTCGCGAGCTCGCCGGTCTCCAGGATCACCTTGAGGTGCGCGCTGCCGCACGCCTCCTTGACCGCGATGATCTCGTCGAACACCTTGGTGTAGTCGCCGGCCAGGAACGCGCCCCGGCTGATCACCATGTCCACCTCGTCGGCGCCGGCCGCGACCGCCGCCCGGGTGTCGGCCAGCTTCACCTCCAGCGGCGCCTGACCGGACGGGAACGCGGTGGCGACGCTGGCCAGGTGCACCCCGGAACCGGCCAGCGCGGCCGCGGCGACCGGGACCATCGCGGGGTAGACGCAGATCGCGGCGACCGAGGGGGCGCTGGGGTCGGACGGGTCCGGTCGCCGGCCCTTGGCGCACAGGGCGCGCACCTTGCCGGGCGTGTCGGCGCCCTCGAGCGTGGTCAGGTCGACCATCCGGATCGCCAGGTCGATGGCTTTGGCCTTGCTGCTCGTCTTCACCGATCGGGTGCCGAGCGCGGCCGCCCTCGCCTCGACCCCCACCTTGTCGACCCCGGGGAGGCCGTGCAGGTAGGAGCGGAGATCGGACAGCCCGAAGGGCGCTGTCGCAGTCATGAGAACGATTCTAAGCAGGCTGGTATGTGTTGATCTTGAGTGAACGGTAGGTTGATCGGCGTGGACGTCCTTGTAGTTGATCACCCGCTGGCCCAGACGCGGCTCACCGCGATGCGCCGGACCGAGACCGAGTCCGGCGTCTTCCGCGCCTCCCTGCACGAGCTCACCACGATGGTGGTCTACGAGGCGGCCCGCCTCTTCGCGGTGGAGAAGTTCCCGATCGAGACCCCGGTCGCGCCGACCGAAGGCACCCGGCTGGCCAACCCGCCGCTGATCGTGCCGGTGCTCCGGGCCGGCCTGGGCATGGCCGACGCCGCGCTGGCGCTGCTGCCCGAGTCGTCGATGGGCTTCGTCGGCCTGGCCCGCGACGAGGAGACGCACGAGCCCCGGGCATACATGGAGTCGCTCCCGGCCGACCTCGCCGGGCAGCCGGTGCTGGTCCTGGACCCGATGCTGGCCACCGGCGGCTCGCTGATCCACTGCTGCAAGCTGCTGGCCGACCGCGGCTGCACCGACATCATCGTCTGCTGCGTGCTGGCCGCGCCCGAGGGCGTCGAGCGCCTGGAGAAATCAGGCCTGCCGCTGCGCCTGATCACGGCCTCGATCGACGAAGGGCTCAACGAGAAGGCCTACATCGTGCCGGGACTCGGCGACGCGGGCGACCGTCAGTTCGGCGGCATGCGCAGATTTTGACGGTTGGGCCGGACGGTTGGGCCGGACGGTTGGGCCGGACGGTTGGGCCGGACGGTTGGGCCTGATGGCTGTGCCTGATGGCCTCGCCTTCGGCTCGGCGGCATTTCGCCCTTGGCGGTCGATGACGAGAGCGCCGAAAACGACCACGCTTCGCTCGTCGTTTTCGGCGCTCTCGTCATCGACGGGCGAAATGCGCTGGGGTTGAGGTTAAGGCTTTTAAGCCCTTCCGGCGTACGTCGGAAGGGGGCTAATGGGTGGAGAAGTTCCAGCTCGTGGCTTTGCCGGCGGCGAATGGCATGACTCCGTGGAAGACCTCGGGCTTCTCGGCGAAGACCAACGGCAGGAAGTGCCGGTCGGATTCCCACATGGGCAGCCGGCCGGCCAGCAGTTCCGTCCGTTCGACCCAGTGCAGCGAGCCCTCGTCGTTGGTGTCGAACGGCGTCCCGGACCACTCCGGGATCCGGAAGACGAATCCGAACCAGTTCTCCCCGTTGCGGCCGAAGCCGGGCCACGAGATCGTCCCGGCCAGGTCGAGCCGGTGGCATTCCAGGCCGGACTCCTCGGCGATCTCCCGCCGCATCCCGGCCATCACGTCCTCGCCGCGGTCCAGTTTGCCGCCGAGGCCGTTGAAGTAGCCGAAGTGGAGGTCATCCGGCCGGGTGTCACGCCGGATCATCAGGACCCGTGACCCGTCCGGTGAGATGACATAACCGAGCGTAGCCAGGATCGCATTCATGTGTCATCTCCCCGTTGTCGGGCGCGTCGTGATCGGCCGGTGCCGAGAGTAATCGGACACCCATCCCACCATGCTGTACTGTGGCCTGCGCTGAACGTTGGATATGGCGGGTCGATCGCCGCACTGTCGCAGGGTGCCCGGCCGTACGCCGCGGATCAACGAGCAAGTCGTCGAGTTGTCACTCTCTGTGCAGGAGGAAGGCCCATGACGGGCTCCCGTGCAACCATTCCACCGGCCCGTCCCGTGATCGGCGAGGAAGAGATCGAGGCCGCCGTCCGGGTTCTCCGCACCGGCATGGTGGTTCAGGGCCCCGAGGTGGCCGCTTTCGAGCAGGAGTTCTCCACCCTGGTCGAGGGGCGCCACTGCGTCGCGGTCAACTCCGGCACGTCGGCTCTGCAGCTGTCGTTGCTGGCGCTGGACCTGAAGCCGGGCGACGAGGTCCTCGTCCCGTCGTTCTCGTTCGCCGCCTCGGCCAACGCGGTCCGCCTGGCCGGCGCCACGCCGGTCTTCGTCGACATCGAGCCGGGCTCGTTCTGCATCGACCCGGATGCCGCCGCCGCCGCGATCACGCCGCGCACCGTCGCGATCATGCCGGTCCACCTCTACGGGCACCCGGCCAAGATGAACCAGATCATGGCCCTTGCACAGGCGCACGGCCTCGCCGTGGTGGAGGACGCCGCGCAGGCGCACGCCGCGGCTGTGGACGGCACGCCGGTCGGCGCGTTCGGCATCGCCGGTTGCTTCAGCTTCTACCCGACGAAGAACATGCACTCGCTCGAGGGCGGCATGATCACCACCGGTGACGCCGAGTTCGCGCGCAAGCTTCGCCTGCTGCGCAACCAGGGCATGGAGAAGCAGTACCAGAACGAGATCGTCGGCGCGAACATGCGGCTCACCGACGTGGCCGCCGCGGTCGGCCGGGTGCAGCTGGGCAAGCTGCGCGGCTGGACCGAGAAGCGCCGCTCGAACGCCGCCTACCTCGACGCGAACCTCACCGGTGTGACCGTCCCGCCGGTCGACGAGGGTGCCACGCACGTCTACCACCAGTACACGATCCGGGTGAACGGTGACCGGGACGCGTTCCGGGCCGCGCTCGCCGAACGGGGCGTCGGCAGTGGCGTCTACTACCCGATCCCGATCCACCGCCTCCGGCCGTACCTGAACGAGGACCTGACCGTCGGCCCGTGGAAGCTGCCGGAGACCGACAAGGCGGCCGCCGAGGTGCTGTCGCTCCCGGTCTTCCCGAGCCTGACCGACGAGGACCTGCAGCACATCGTCGCCACGGTCAACGAGGTGGCCGGCGCATGACCGAGTCGACCTTGCGCGCTGGTCTGATCGGCCTGGGCGCGATGGGGCGCAACCACGCCCGCGTGCTCAACCTGCTGGACGGGGTCGACCTGGTCGGTGCGGCCGACCCGTCGCCTAACGCGGTCGCCCCGCACGGTGTCCAGGTCGTCCCCGACCTGGAGGCGCTGCTGAAGCTCGGCGTCGACTACGTGGTCGTGGCCTCGCCCACCGGCCTGCACGAGGAGCTGGGCCTGCGCCTGGCCGACGCCGGCGTGCACGCCCTGATCGAGAAGCCGCTGGCCCCCTCGCTCGAGGCGTCCCGTCGTCTGGTCGAGGCGTTCGCGGCCAAGGGCCTGGTCGGCGCGGTCGGCCACATCGAGCGGTACAACCCGGCGCTGCAGAGCCTGCGGACCCGCCTGGAGGCCGGCGAGCTGGGCGAGATCTACCAGATCGTCACCCGCCGCCAGGGCCCGTTCCCCGGCCGCATCGCCGACGTCGGCGTGGTCATGGACCTGGCGACCCACGACATCGATCTGACCGCGTGGGTCACCGGCCGGCAATACCAGACGGTCTCGGCCCGCACCGCGTCCCGCAGCGGGCGCCCGCACGAGGACATGGTCTCCGCGGTCGCCAGTCTCGAGGGCGGCCTGATGGCGAACCACCTGGTGAACTGGCTGAGCCCGTTCAAGGAGCGGTCCACGGTGATCACCGGCGAGCGGGGCAGCTTCATCGCCGACACGCTCACCGCCGACCTCACCTTCTACGCCAACGGCCAGGCCGGCACCGAGTGGGAGGCGCTGCGCGCGTTCCGCGGCGTGTCCGAGGGCGACATGGTGCGGTACGCGATTCCGAAGCGTGAGCCGCTGCTCGTCGAGCACGAGCGCTTCCGCGACGCCGTCGAGGGCAAGCAGAGCGACATCGTCACGCTGCAGCAGGGCATGCGCACGGTCGAGGTGGCCGCCGCGGTGCTGCGTTCGGCGCGCGACGACACCACGGAGAACGTCGCCTGACGACGGCAGCGAAAAAATCCCCCAGGACCCGGTCCTGGGGGATTTTTCGTCGTCCGCAACGGTCAGGCGAGGTGCTCGGCGCTTCGGGCCGGCCCGATGCGGTTGTTCGGGCCGAGCTCGTCCGTAACGGTCAGGCGAGGTGCTCGGCGCTTCGGGCCGGCCCGATGCGGTTGTTCGGGCCGAGCTCGTCCGTAACGGTCAGGCGAGGTGCTCGGCGCTCCAGGCCAGCCCGATGCGGTTGTTCGGGCCGAGCTCGTTCAGCACGTCCACCGCCTCCGGCATGGACCGGGTGTCGGTGACGACGATCCACTCGTACGCCTTGGGGGCGCGCGTGATGTGACCGGCGAGCAACTTGCTGCTCACGTCCTTGCGCAGGCGCTTGTGGACCGGCAGGAACGCGCGCTTGTGGAAGCGGTCGGCGACCTTGTTCCGGTACGCCCGGACCGCCGAGTTCCCCCGCTTGCCGAAGGTGCGCCGCAGGACGAACTCGGGGCCGCGGTAGACCATCAGCCGCTCGATCCGCCAGAGCAGCTCGTCTTGGTGCAGCAGCGAGGAGTCGAGCACCGTCACACCCGGGGCGAACGTCTCGTTCTTCCACTGCTTGGCCATCGCGATCACGACGGTGGCGGTGCCACCGTTCGCGACGACCCGGGCGGATTCCTCCACCACCGCCCGCCGCCGGCCGGCACCCAGGGCCAGGAACAGAACATTCACTCGAACCACGCCTTGTGATGCATCTTGGCCACGGCGGGGTAGCCGTAGCGCTCGTCGAGGACCCGCTGGGCCTGGCCCAGGTCGAGCCCGTCCGGGAAGCGGGCGCGCAGGCGCCGGTAGCCCTCGACCAGGGCGGTGTCGTCCTCCTCGACGGCGACCAGCTCGCCGGCCGCCTCCTCGATGCCGGCCAGGGTCTCCTCCGGGCCGCCGCAGCGGGTGACCAGCACCGGCATCCCGGCGGCGACGGCCTCGACGATCGTCACGCCGAAGCTCTCCCACCGGCTGGCGTGCACCAGCAGGTCGTGCTCGCGCATCAGCTGCAGGGCGATCTCGGGGTCGACCGAGCCGAGGAAGGTGACCTGGCTCTGCAGGCCCAGCTCCTCGACCCGCGCGTGCAGCTGGTCGCCCAGCTCGCCGTCGCCGACGATGGTGAGGGTCAGCTCCGGGTGCTCGGCGTGGCACTTGGCGAACGCCTCCAGCAGCCAGGTGACGCCCTTGCGGGGAATCAGGCTGCCGGCGTAGAACCAGCGGCGCAGCTCGGTGACCGGTTCCGGCCGGGGCAGGCCGAAGTTGATCGGGTTGGCCACCAGGCTCACCTTGGCGGCGTGCCGGGGGAGCGCCTTCAGCAGTACGTCGCGGGTGCCGTCGCCGACCACGAACAGGTGCTCGCAGCGGTCCAGCACCTTGTCGTACATCTCCCGGGCCTCGGGCTCGTCGAGCAGTGTCTCCAGGAAGCTGGCGTGCTCGGTGACGAACAGCCTGGTCTCCGGCCGCAGGTTGTCCAGGACGGCCCAGCCGCTCGGCAGGGCCTCGTGCACGTGCACCACGGCCGCGTCGATGGGCTTGCCCGCGAACGCGGCGTTCAGCGTGGCCGCGTGCCGCTTCGCGACGTACGCGAAGTCGCCGCCGACGGGCATCGGCACCGGCAGGTAGTCGAGTGTCGCACCGCCGAACGTCGGCGAGGTCCGTTTCGACCGGGGCAGCAGCTTCAGGTGCGCCTCGACGATGGCCGCGTCCTCGGCGTCGGAGACCCGGGACGACCACCGGTCGCCGTGGATGACGGTCACCGAGTCGCAGCCGGACGCGGTCGCCTCCACCATGGTCCGCACGAACGCCCCGCGGAACGGGAACATCTGCGTCGGATACCACGGGGTGACGACGGTGACGTGCCGGTCGCCCGGCGCCACCGTCATCGGGCGACCTGCGGCTCGGCCGGCGCCGTGGTGACGGCGGGTGCCGGCTTCGCGGGCGGGGCGGAGGCCGGCGCCAGCGCGGTGTAGACACCGTCGAGCACGGCCGCCTGGGCCTCCCAGGTCCAGCTCTGCAGCAGGTTGTCCCGGTCGTAGGCCGCCCGGTACTTGTCGGGGTCGGCCATCACCAGGCGCACGACGCGGACGAAGTCGTCGAGATCCTCCGCCTTGAAGACCTCGCCCTGACCGGTGGAGCGGACCATCTCGGCCATCGTCCGGATGTCGCTGGTGATCAGCGGCAGCCGTGCGTGCGAGTACTCGAAGAACTTGTTGCTCAGTGCGATCTCGTGGTTCGGCAGGTGGTGCAGGGGGCTGACCGCCGCGTCGGCCGGGCTCAGGTACTCGGAGACCTGCCAGTGCGGCACGTACGGCAGCGCGTGCACCCGGTCGGCCACGCCCAGCGACTCGGCCTTCGCCATGATCTGCTCGACTGCCGGGTTCTTGCCGTTCGGGTGCACCGAGACCATCGCCAGGTGCACCTCCGGCAGGTGCGGCAGCGCGTCGATGATGATGTCGACGCCGCGCACCGGGGTGATGCCGCCGACGTAGGCCAGCAGCGGCACGTCCGGCCCGATGCCGCAGTCGGCCCGCAGGTCGGGCACGCCGGCCGCGCTCTCGTCCGCGGCGGGGGCCTGCACCGGCGCGTTCATCACGACGCCGGGCCGGGTGGCCAGCTTGTGCTCCTCCTTGAGGAGGTCGGCCAGCGACGGGGAGACGGTCACCACGGCGTCCGCATACGGCGCGAACTCGGCCTCGTGCAAGGTGATCGCGGGCAGCCAGAGGCGGTGGAACTTGGGGACCAGGCCCGGCGCGTACTCATGGGCGTCCCAGACCAGCTTGGTCTTGCGGCCCTTGGCCTGGGCCCGGAGCTTGGCCCGCGCGCCGACGCCGAGCATCCGGAAGTCGTTGGCGTGAATGATGTCCGGCTCGAGCTTGTCGATGACGTTGCGGAACGCCAGCTCCCACTGCCACAGCGACGGGTCGAGCTTGCGCCAGGCCCGGTTGCCCATGGTCGTCTTCCAGAACCACGGGGGGAACTTGGTGAACAGCGCGTTGGTGTCGCGCCGGGAGGCGCGCAGCTTCATCGTCTCGCGGGCCCGGCCGCGGGTCCACAGGCTCAGGACCTTGTGGGTGGCCCGGGTGGGGAGCAGCGCGGCCTTGCCCAGGGCGTGCGCGGCCGCCGAGCCGCCGTTGCGGCGCTTGGCGTTCAGCGCCGCGAACCGGGTGGTGAGCTCGGCCTGGCGGACTTTGATCATCTCGAGCCGGTACGGCATCTCCTTGCCCGGCGCGTACGACAACGGGCGGCGCCAGCTGCGGCGCCACGCGGTCGGCTGCACGGAGAGCTTGTCGTCCATCGGCACGAGGCGGACCTCGGCGTCGCCGATCTTCCAGGTCTCGAGCGGGGAGTCGCGGCGCTCGCCGAGCAGGATGACCTCCCAGCCGGCCGCGGCCATCGACCGCGCTTCCTTCTGCACCCGGGAATCGCCCCGCACGTCATTGTCGACGAGCATGACAACGCGGCCACGCTTGATCGGGGGGTGATCGGCGGGCATAGGTGATCCTCCTGGTGAACACGGTCCGGCGCGACTGGCGCGAATGCTACCGCGCGAGGCAGCCCGGGACGGCGGGGCAGGGCATGTGCGCCGAGGCGGAGAAAACAGCCGGTTTACCTGCCCGGGGGCGCCCGTAGAACCCTAACGGATGGTCGTTACGGTTACGTCGCGTCCGATGGTCGGGATCGACTTGTGTTGTGGTCTCGGTCACAGGTGTTCCGGCGCTCTGGTCCCCCCGTACCGGAAGAGCTGCCCGAACCGGCGGAAGGGAGCCTCGATCACAGCCCCCCAGAGGCTAGGGTCCTACGATGCTTTCGTGGTGACTGACCCGGCCTGGCTCCCGGTCACCCGGAGCTGAGCGACCAGTTCCCCACGCCGGCTGACTCCCCCCAGCCTACGGATCGTAAAGGAAGGGTATGACCTTCAGCAGACCGAAGGCACCGCGGCTGCTCTATATCGCCTTCTACTTCCCGCCGTCGCGGGCCAGTGGCGTATACCGGGCTCGCGCGACCGCCAACCACTTCGCCGCGGCCGGCTGGGACGTGACGGTCTTGGCAGCACCGCTCCGCTTCCTCTATGACGTGATCGGCTCGGTCGACGAGAAGCTCTCCGAGACCGTCGACCCGCGGATCCACGTGGAGCGTCCCGAGCAGGACCTCACCCGGTGGGAAGGCGACCTGCACAGCATGAGCTGGCTGCAGGGCACCATCCCGGGCGCCGCGATGAGGCTGCACCGGTGGCGCGAGGAGCGGTACTTCCCCGAGCAGTACGTCTCCTGGGCGCGCAACTGCGTCACCACCGCACTCGAGGCGCACCGCCGCGAGCCGTTCGACGCCGTGCTCGCCACCGGTAACCCGTTCGCCGCGTTCGCCGCGGCGTGGGAGATCAACAAGGCCACCGGCGTGCCGTACGTGGCGGATTACCGCGACTCCTGGACGCTGGACCTGTTCAGTGACAAGCCGGCGTTCCCGGCCAAGCACCCGGCCTGGGGCTGGGAGCAGCGGATCATCGGCGACTCCAGCCACACCGTGTTCGTGAACAACGCGCTGCGGGCCTGGCACGCCGACCGCTACCCGAAGGCGGCCGACCGGATGATGGTCGTCCCGAACGGCTGGGACCCGGACCTGCTCGACGTCGGCCCGGCCACCGGCGCGTCGAGCGAGGACTGCCCGCTGCGCTTCGGCTACCTCGGCACGATCACCAAGAACCAGCCGGTCGTCGAGCTGGCCGAGGCGTTCAACCAGGCCCGGGAGTACCCGGAGCTGACCGGCGCCGAGCTCAACATCCACGGCCACCTGGGCTTCTTCAAGAGCAGCCACGCCGGCTTCCTGCCGCTGCTGGGCCTGGACCTCAACGGCGATCCCGACCCGGAGCTGGACCACGGCCTGCGCCTGCGCGGCCCGGTCTCCAAGACCGAGGTCGCCGGGGTCTACGAGCACAACGACGTCCTGGTCTTCCTGGCCGCCGGTGGTAAGTACGTGACCTCTGGCAAGATCTTCGAGTACATGGCGACCGGCAAGCCGATCGTCTCGGTGCACGCCCCCGAGATCGCCGCCCGTGAGGTGCTGGAGGGTTACCCGCTCTGGTTCACGGCCGACAGCCTGGAGCCGGGCCTGGTCGCCAAGGCGATGGTCGAGGCGGGCCGCGCGGCTCGCTCGCTCACGCCGCAGCAGCAGGCCGAGGCCCGGGCGTACGCGGTCCGCTTCCAGCGGGACAACCTGCTCGAACCGTTGGAGGACGCGATCCGGGCCATGGTGCGCCGGCCGCTGCCCGCTGTGGAGGTGGACCATGGCTGAGCCGACCGAGCGCCGGCCCCGCGTCGTGCTGCTGACGCTGACCTACAAGCTCAGCGACCGGCTGCAGACCTTCATCTCCGACCTGACCAGTGCCGGCGTGCAGGTCGACCTGCTGGTGACCGAGCGCCGGACGGTCGAGGACGTGGAACTGGACGACGAGCTGGTCAACGTCCACCACGTGTTCGAGTCCAGCGAGATGTACGGTCACCCGCTGCGCTGGGTCGAGCGCCGGGTGCTCTTCGACGTGCCGACGAAGGTCTTCACCAAGACCCGGGAGATGACCCGGGAGGGCGAGCGCCTGCGGGTGCTGGACCGGGCCGCCCTGCGGGCGCGGCGGGGGCAGGCGGCGGTGTCGCAGGGCATCCACCACCGGCTCTTCTGGCCGGTCTACAAGCGGGCGCGCCCGCTGCTGCTGATCTCGCGGGCCAAGAAGAAGACGCTGAAGAACATCGACATCGCCGGTGCGGACCGGATCATCGCCGCCGACTCGGCGGTCGTGCCGCTGGCCTGGCGGCTGGCCAAGCGGTACCCGGGCGTCCAGGCGACCACCGCGCTGAACGGCAAACCCTGGGTGAAGTGACCCGGTAGGGCGGAACCGAAACGAGGGGGCGGCCACCGGCCGCCCCCTCGTTGTCCGGTCAGCAGGTCAGCGGACGTTCGCCGCCAGCACCTCGACGACCCGCTGCGCGGCGCGGCCGTCACCGTAGGGCTCGCCGCGCTCGAACGACGGCGTCGGGCGGGTGGCCAGCTCGCGCCACGCGGCGGCGTCCAGCTCGGCCGGGTTCGGCACGAGGTGGTTCCAGCCGTCGGCCAGGGTCTCCACCCACTCGGTCTCGGTGCGCAGCGTGGTGCACGGCTTGCCGAGCAGGTACGCCTCCTTCTGCAGGCCACCGGAGTCGGTGACGACGCCGGCCGAGCCGAGCACCGCGGCCACCATCGCCGAGTACGGCAACGGCTGGCCCGGGTGCACCGCGCCCTGCGCCAGCTTCAGGCCCTGCGACTGGGCCCGGGCCAGCAGGCGCGGGTGGGCCAGCAGCGCCACCGGCACCGGCAGGTCGGCCAGCGCGCCGACCAGGGCGGCCAGCCGCGCCGGGTCGTCGGTGTTCTCGGCCCGGTGCAGGGTGGCCACCAGGTACGGCTGGGACGGGTCGATGCCCTCCGGCAGCTCCAGCGCCTGGCCACGCCCGGCCAGCACGTCGTCGCGGACCTTGAAGCAGACGTCGACCATCACGTCGCCGACCAGGTGGGTGCGCTCGCCCAGGCCCTCGCCGCGCAGGTGCCGCACGGCCTCCTCGGTCGGCGCCAGCAGCAGGTCGGCCGCGTGGTCGGTGAGCACCCGGTTGTGTTCCTCGGGCATGGCCCGGTTGAACGAGCGCAGCCCGGCCTCCAGGTGCGCCACCGGGATGTGCAGCTTCACCGCGGAGACCGCGCCGGCCAGCGTGGAGTTGGTGTCGCCGTAGACCAGCACCCAGTCCGGCTTCTCCCGCTCCAGCACCGGGTCCATGGCACTGAGCACCGCGCCGGTCTGCACGCCGTGGCTGCCCGAGCCGACGCCCAGGTGCACGTCCGGGTCCGGAATCCCGAGCCCGGAGAAGAACACGTCAGACAGGTTGTGGTCGTAGTGCTGACCGGTGTGCACGATGACGTGCTCGTGCGGGGTGCCGGCGAAGGCGGCCGCGATCGGCGCCAACTTGACCAGCTGGGGACGAGCGCCGACTACGCTCAGAACCTTCATGATGGTGTGCTCCAGGAGTTGTCTCTGGGGGTCGCCCGATACCCTAGCCGCTGGCCGGCTTCCCCACCTGCTCGGTGCTGCAGACCTGATCAGGCCCTGATTCGTCTACCTTGCGTGTCCGTGCGCAACACGGAGGGTCCGGCCGTGGCCGAAGTGTCGGGGACGGATTAGGCATCGCGGCGATGTGGCCTACTCTTTGACACGGTCACCGTCAAGGCCGGCCCCCAGCATAGGAGGAACACTCCCGTATGAAGATCTGTGTCGTGGCCCTGGGCAAGATCGGGCTGCCGCTCGCCGTCCAGTTCGCCTCCAAGGGACACACCGTGATCGGTGCGGACGTGTCCGAGCCGACCGTGCGCAAGGTGAACGCCGGTGAGGTCCCGTTCCCGGGCGAGGCCGACCTCGACGTCAAGCTGAAGGAGGCGGTCAACGCCGGTCTCCTCACCGCCACCACCGACACCGCGGCCGCGGTCGCCGAGTCGGAGGCGGTCGTCGTGGTGGTGCCGCTGTTCGTGGACGCGGACGGCAAGCCCGACTTCGGCTGGATGGAGTCGGCGACCAAGGACATCGCCCGTGGCCTGCGCCCGGGCACGCTGGTCAGCTACGAGACCACGCTGCCGGTCGGCACCACCCGCACCCGCTGGGCGCCGCTGCTGGAGGAGGGCTCCGGCCTGGTCGCCGGGGAGGACTTCCTGCTGGTCTTCAGCCCCGAGCGGGTGCTCACCGGCCGGGTCTTCGCCGACCTGCGCAAGTACCCGAAGCTGGTCGGCGGCATCAACGACGCGTCGGCCAAGCGCGGCGTCGAGTTCTACCAGGCCGTGCTCGACTTCGACGAGCGCGCCGACCTGCCGCAGGGCAACGGCGTGTGGGACCTGGGCAACGCCGAGGCGGCCGAGCTGGCGAAGCTGGCCGAGACCACCTACCGCGACGTCAACATCGGCCTGGCCAACCAGTTCGCGCGCTACGCCGACACGCTCGGCATCGACGTGAACCTGGTGATCGACGCCTGCAACACCCAGCCGTACAGCCACATCCACCGGCCCGGCATCGCGGTGGGCGGCCACTGCATCCCGGTCTACCCGCGGCTCTACCTGTGGAACGACCCGACCGCCACGGTGGTCCGGGCCGCCCGCGAGGCGAACGCCGGCATGCCGTCGTACGCGGTGGATCTTCTCGCCGCCGCCGTCGGTGACCTGAAGGGCCGCAGCGTGCTGGTGCTCGGCGCGGCGTACCGGGGTGGCGTCAAGGAGACCGCGTTCTCCGGCGTCTTCCCGACCGTCGACGAGCTGAAGGCGCGCGGCGCCGACGTGTACGTGTCGGACCCGATGTACACCAGCGAGGAACTGGTCGCGCACGGTCTGCCGGCGTGGGAGGGCCAGGCCGTGGACTCGGCGATCGTGCAGGCCGACCACGCGGAGTACCGGAGCCTCAGCCCGGCCGAGCTGCCCGGCGTCGAGGTCGTCGTGGACGGGCGCCGCGTGACCGACCCCGAGCGGCTGGGCTCGATCCGCCGCGTCGTCATCGGCGGCTGATCCAGGAAGCCCGCGGCTGAGCCGGGAAGCCCGCGGCTGAGCCGGGAGAGACCGGCTGAGCCGGGAGAGAGCGGCTCACGGCGTACCGGATGAAGGCCCCTGGCCGAGAAACCAGGGGCCTTCGCGCAATTCAGGGACGCGTGGCCGGGTCGCGGCTGACGATCTCGCCCTTCTCGTCGACCCAGCCGGCGGGCCGCGCCGGGTTGCCGCGCACCAGTTGGTAGGGCTCGACGTCCTTGGTCACCACCGAGCCGGCCGCGATCATCGCGCCCTCGCCGACCGTGATGCCGCAGATCAGCGTCGCGTTCGCGCCGATCGACGCGCCCCGCTTGACCAGGGTCGGCGTGATCGTCCAGTCCGCGTTGTGCGCGCGGGGCCGCAGGTCGTTGGTGAAGACGGCGCACGGGCCGACGAAAACATCGTCCTCGATCGTCACGCCCTGGTAGACCGAGACGTTGTTCTGGATCTTGACCCGGCTGCCGACCACCGTGTTGGCGTCGAGGTAGACGTTGCGGCCGATCACGCACTCGTCGCCGACGGTCGCGCTGGACCGCACGTGGGCGATGTGCCAGATCTTGCTGCCGGCCCCGATCCGGGCGCCGTCCTCCACGTCCGCCGACGGGTGGATGAACGGCTCAGTTGGGTTGGAGTTCATGTCGTCAGTCTCCCGCCTGCGGATTTCCGACAGGAAACAGGTGGGGCTGTCACCAGGGATGACCATGCGATCACCCAGGGTTTTTCGCACCGTGGCCGCACCCAGAAGGCCCACGACCGGCGACTGACTGTCGGGCGCGCAGCCGTTATGTTTTCTCCATGACCTCCATTCCGCTCGCCGAGGAACTCCTACTTCTCGCGTACGACGATCAGACGGGCAAAGCGACCGGCTCCCGGATCGGGCTCGATCTCGGCATGGCCGCGGCTGTGCTGATCGATCTCGCGCTGGCGGGCCGGGTCGCCTACGTCGACGGTTACCTGCAGGTCAAGGATGCGACGCCGATCGGTGACACGATCGCTGACGCGGTGCTGACCAAGGTGGCCGGCGACCCGCCGCACACCCCGGCTCAGTGGCTGCAGCGCCTGCGGCACCGCCTGCGCATCCGGGTCCTGGAGGACCTGTGCGCCCGGGGCGTGGTGAAGGACGTGGACGAGACCCAGCTCGACTACATCCACGTGCACCGGTACCCGACGACCGACCCGGCGTTCGAGGCCGAGATCCGTGGCCGGTTGACCGCGGCGCTGACCACCGACGCGGTGCCCGACGAGCGCACCGCGGCGCTGGCCACCCTGCTCTGCGCGGCCCGCATGGAGCCGGCCCTGAAGCTCCCGCCGGAGGAGGCCGAGCACGCCCACAAGCGGCTCGAGGCGATCTCCGCGGGCGCCGGTTTCGCCGGTGGCGGCAACCTGGAGGACTCGATCGTCCGCCCCAGCGTCGCGCTGGTGGTCCTGACGCTGGGCAAGGCCATCTCGGCCGCGCTGGGCGCCCCCAAGGTCGCTTAGGGACGCCCAGAGACCCCTCAGACGCCGAGAACAGCCGCGATCTCCGCACGCAGGGCGGTCAGCCTGGCGGAGGCGCGGCTGCGGGCCGCTGTCACGTCACCGTCGCCGACGGGTTCCACCACCTCGAGGTACGCCTTGAGTTTCGGTTCGGTCCCCGACGGGCGGATGACGACCCGGGCGGTCGGAGTGCGGAACGTCAGCACGTCGTTCTCCGGCAGCCGGTCGAGCACCTCGCTCACCGGCGTGCCGAGCAACGTGGCCGGCGGGGCGTTGCGCGCCCGGGTCATCGCCGCGCCGATCTCGGACAGGTCCTCGACCCGCACCGAGAGCTGATCGGTGGCGTGCACGCCGAACTCGACGGCCAGCTCGTCCAGGCGGTCACCGAGCGTGCGGCCCTCCGCCTTCAGGCCGGCGGCCAGCTCGGCGACGGTCAGCGCGGCGGTGATGCCGTCCTTGTCACGGACCATGGCCGGGGCGACGCAGTAACCGAGCGCCTCCTCGTAGCCGAACGCCAGCTCCTCGGCGGCGCGGACGATCCACTTGAAGCCGGTCAGGGTCTCCGCGTACGGGACGCCGCGCGCCGCGCACAGCCGCCCCAGCAGTGACGACGAGACGATCGTGGTCGCGTACGTCCCGGTCACGCCCCGCCGGATCAGATGGTCGGCGAGCAGCACCCCGAGCTCGTCCCCGCGCAACGGACGCCAGCCGGCGGCCGAAGGGATCGCGACCGCGCACCGGTCGGCGTCCGGGTCGTTGGCGATCGCCAGGTCGGCCGCGGTGGTCTCGGCCAGCGCGACCAGGTGGTCCATCGCGCCCGGCTCCTCCGGGTTCGGGAACGCGACCGTGGGGAACTCCGGGTCCGGCTCGGCCTGGTCGGCGACGACCGCCGGTGCGTCGAAACCGGCGGCCGCGAACGCCTTGACCAGGGTTTCGCCACCCACGCCGTGCAACGGGGTGTACGCCACGGCCAGATCGCGAGGGCCGTTCGTGGTGAGGACGGCGGCGGCGCTCCGCACGTACCCGTCGATCGTCTCTTGGTCGAGGACCGTGCCCGCGTCGCCCAGCCGGACCGCGTCGAGGCTCGCGACGGCGCGGATGGCGTGCTCGATGCCCGCGTCGGCCGGCGGCACGATCTGCGCGCCCGTGCCGGCCGGACCACCCAGCGCCGCCCCGAGATAGACCTTGTAGCCGTTGTCCTGGGGCGGGTTGTGGCTGGCGGTGACCATCACGCCGGCCACCGCGTCCAGGGCGCGCACCGCGTAGGCGAGCACCGGGGTGGGCAGCACGCCCGGCATCAGCAGCGCCTCGCGGCCGGCGCCGGTCGCCACCCGGGCGGTCTGCTCGGCGAACTCGCGCGAGCCGTGCCGGGCGTCGAACCCGATCACCAGCGGCCCCTGCCCGCCCTGGGCGGCCAGCCAGTTCACCAGGCCGGCCGCGGCGCGGGTGACCACCGCCAGGTTCATCCCGTTCGGCCCGGCCCGGAGCCGCCCGCGCAGCCCGGCCGTGCCGAAGGTGAGGGGCCCGGCGAACCGGTCGCGCAGCTCCGCGGCGGTGGCCGGCAGAGCGTCGATCAGTTCACGCAACTCAGCCCGACTCGCCGGATCCGGATCGTCCGCGAGCCAGGCCTCGGCCGTCGCCCTCAGGTCAATATCAACTTCTGGTGCCATTACGGATTGATAGCACAGAGCCCCGAGGCCCTGCTTCGCAATCCGGTCGACTAAAGGTTCAGCTGGAAGCTCTCCGCCATCGCGTCGAAATACTTCTTGCTGTCGGCGAACTCGGCGTCCGGAGCGGTCAGGAAGAACGAGTACATCGTCCCGTCGACCTGCGTCATCCGCCAGATGCCGTGGCGCATCGCGTCACCGGTGCCGCACGTGTACTCCAGCTCGGCGGCAGCCCGCCCGGCGACCTGCACCTCGGTGTTGGTGCCGACCGACTTGAACGGCGCCGGGCAGTTCGACGACTTCTTCAGCCCGGCCGGGGCGATGCTGGTGACGAACTTCTCCGGCGTGGCCTTGCCCGGCTCGGCCAGCACCCGCACCTTGCGCAGCTTGTCGGCCGGGTCGACGTAGTCCACGTAGGTGGTGCCGCCCACCGTCCGCGTCCAGCCGGCCGGAACCTTCACCGAGATGGCCTTGTTGCCCTTGTAGGCCTGCGTCTGCACGTCGCTCGCGGGCGCGGCCGCGCTGGCCTGACCACCGGTCGGGGTCTGCGCCTGCGGCTGATCGTTGCCGCCACCGGTCAGCGAGAAGATCAGGATGATCGCCAGCAGCGCGGCCACGCCGCCACCGCCGACCGCCAGCTGCTTGTTCCGCGGCCAGCCCTGGAACGTCTCGACGGCGCGGCCGGTCTTCGCCTTGACCGCCTCCGTCGCGTTCTGCAGCGCCAACCGGCGCTTGGCGGCCGGGCTGGTCACCACCGTGCCCGGCCGGGCGCCCTGCGGCTGCCACGTGGTCTGCGGCGGGATGACGCTGGTCGCGGCCGTCGGGTACGCCGGAGCGGGCTCCGGGGCCCGGCGGCGCCCGCCGCTCGCGTTCTGCTGCTCCAGCTTGCTCAAGTGGTCGGTGAGCGACTCACCGGGCGAGAGCATGGCCCGGCCGCCGATCTGACCGGACGGCGGGATCGCCTGCGTCTCGGCCGCGGGCGGCGGCGAGACCGGCCGCGGCCCGGGCACCACCGAGTACGGATCGGTCATCATGTGCGGCGGGTTCTTGCTGGCCAGCACCCCGGCCAGCTGCTGCCGCAGCATGGTGCGGGCGGTCTGCACGTCCATCCGCTGCGCCGGGTTCTTCTCCAGCAGGCCCATCAGCACCGGGGTGAGCGAACCGGCCCGCTGCACCGGGGCCGGCGGGTCCTCGACCACGGCGTGCATGGTCTCGATCGGGTCACCCTTGTCGAACGGCGGACGCCCCTCGATCGCCGTGTAGAGCGTGACGCCGAGCGAGAACAGGTCGCTGGGCGGCCCGAAATCCTGCCCCATCGCACGCTCGGGGGAGATGAAGTGCGGTGAGCCGAGCACCATGCCCGGCGTGGTCAGCTGGACGTCGGTGGGCATCCGCGCGACGCCGAAGTCGGTCAGCACGCAGCGGCCGTCGTTGCAGATCAGCACGTTGGCCGGCTTCACGTCGCGGTGCAGCACGCCGTGCGCGTGCGCGACCTCGAGCGCGCCGAGCAGGGCGATGCCGATCTTCGCGACCACGCGCGGGTTGACCGGCCCGTCCTCGATCACCATGTCGGCGAGGCTGCGCGCGTCCAGCAGCTCCATCACGATCCAGGGACGGCCGTTCTCGTGGACGACGTCGTAGACCTGGACGACCGCGGGGTGCTGCAGCGCGGCGGCGGCCCGGGCCTCGCGCATGGTCCGCTCGTACATCGCGTCGCGGTCGCTCGGGGCCAGGCCGGGCGGGAGGATGACCTCCTTGATCGCCACGTCACGGCGCAGCAGCGTGTCCGCCGCGCGCCAGACCGTGCCCATGCCGCCGTGACCCACCGCGGCGCGCAGCGTGTACCGCCCGCCGATCAGTGTGCCGGGGGCAGCGCGTCCACCTAGGGAAGCGGCGTCACCGCTGCTCCACGTCGGAATCTGAGTCACTGAGGATGCCACCGAGGGGGTCTAGGGGGGCCGGGCCAACGCAGCTATCTTGCCCGGTCGCCTGCCGCAACGAAAGTCACGACCTGACTGTTCACCGGGAAACGACCCAGGGTAGCGGCAGTGTGGCCGACGGTGGACGCGCCCTGGACCTGCACGAGCCTTAGGATCACCTCGTGAACGCAGAGTCGGGTTTCCCCATCAAGCCGGTCTATGGCCCGGCGGACGTGCCGCCGAGCGCCGGGAGCGACCAGCCGGGTGAATTTCCCTACACCCGTGGGGTCTACCCGACGATGTACACCAAGCGTCCCTGGACCATGCGGCAGTACGCCGGGTTCGGCACCGCGACCGAGTCCAACGCCCGCTACCACCAGCTGCTGAAGGCCGGGACGATGGGCCTGTCGGTGGCGTTCGACCTGCCCACCCAGATGGGGTACGACTCCGACGACGCGATCGCGCACGGCGAGGTCGGCAAGGTCGGCGTGGCCATCGACTCGATCGACGACATGCGGCAGCTCTTCGCCGGTATTCCGCTCGACCAGGTCTCCACCTCCATGACGATCAACGCGCCCGGTTCGGTGCTGCTGCTGCTCTACCAGCTCGTCGCCGAGGAGCAGGGAGTGCCCGGGTCGGCCCTGCAGGGCACGATCCAGAACGACATCCTGAAGGAGTACATCGCGCGGGGGACGTACATCTTCCCGCCGAAGCCGTCGCTGCGCCTGGTCGCCGACACGTTCGCGTACTGCCGGGCCGAGATCCCGAAGTGGAACACCATCTCGATCTCCGGCTACCACATGGCCGAGGCCGGGGCCACGCCCGCGCAGGAGATCGCGTTCACCCTGGCCAACGGCATCGAGTACGTGCGCGCCGCGATCGCCGCCGGCCTGGCCGTCGACGACTTCGCCCCGCGGCTGAGCTTCTTCTTCGTCGCCCGGACCACGCTCCTGGAGGAGATCGCCAAGTTCCGCGCGGCCCGCCGCATGTGGGCCCGGATCATGCGCGACGACTTCGGTGCCGAGGACCCGAAGTCGCTGATGCTGCGCTTCCACACGCAGACCGCCGGGGTGCAGCTCACCGCCCAGCAGCCCGAGGTCAACCTGGTCCGGGTCGCGATCCAGGCGCTCGGCGCGATCGCCGGTGGGACGCAGTCGCTGCACACCAACTCGTACGACGAGGCGATCGCCCTGCCGACCGAGAAGTCGGCGCGGCTCGCGCTGCGGACCCAGCAGGTCCTGGCGTACGAGAGCGGCCTCACCGGCACCGTCGACCCGTTCGCCGGGTCGTACGCGGTGGAGGCCCTCACCGACGAGGTGGAGCGCGAGGCGACCACGCTGATCGAGCGCGTCTTCGAGTACGGGTCGGCCGTCGACGCGATCGAACAGGGCTTCCAGAAGTCGGAGATCGAGCAGTCGGCGTACCGGATCGCCAACGAGATCGACAACGGCGAGCGGGTGGTGGTCGGCGTCAACCGGTTCACCACCGAGACCGAGGAGAAGTACGAGCCGCTGCGCGTCGACCCGGCGATCGAGGCGGCCCAGGCATCCCGACTGGCGGGACTGCGGGAGGAGCGGGACAACCCGGCTGTGCAGGCCGCGCTGGCGGATATGGCGAAGGCCGCCGCGGGGACGGCCAACGTCCTACCGTTGATGAAAGAGGCGTTGCGTCTGCGTGCGACGGTGGGTGAGGTCTGCCATACCCTGCGCGGGGTGTGGGGCGTCTACCGGCCGGTTGAGCGGTTCTGATCCGGCTGACGTACTGGTGGTGTGTCGCGTCACCTCCGCGATTCAGTACCCGTTGATGGAGGCGGCGGCCCGGGACGACCTCCCGCGGGCCCCGCGAACCGGTCCGCAGCGCCGCACCATCGGGGCCGGCCATGTTTACCCGACCGTTACACAGCGTGACCGGAATCGGATTAAGCTGTCGCGCGTCGCAAAATCCGACGAAATTCGAGAGTGATCTGGAATCCGACGTGACTACTGCTCTGACGGCGCCCGACGGCGCTGCAACGGCATGGCCGGAGCCTCTGCCCGGTGCCGACCCTCTTCCCGGCCAGCTCGACCGCTGGCTCGCTGCCCGGGGAGCCGAGCTGGTAGCGATCCGTCGCCACATTCACGCGCACCCGGAGCGGTCACACTCCGAGTTCGAGACGGCCGCGCTGATCGTCCGTGAACTGACCGTGGCCGGTCTCTCGCCGCGCCTGATGCCCCGCGGCAACGGCGTGATCTGCGACATCGGCGAGGGCGACCGGGTGATCGCGTTCCGCGCCGACCTGGACGCGCTGCCGCTGCACGACCTCAAGGACGTGCCGTACCGCAGCACCGTCGAGAAGACCACCCACGCCTGCGGCCACGACGTGCACACCACGATCCTGCTCGGCCTCGGCCTGGCCCTGGCCCAGCTGAACGAGCGCGGCGAGCTGCCCGGCCGGGTGCGGCTGCTGTTCCAGCCCGGCGAGGAGGCGATCCCGTCCGGCGCGCCCGAGGTGATCGCCGCCGGCGGCCTCAAGGACGTCGCCGCGATCTACGCGCTGCACTGCTACCCGCAGCTGCCGTCCGGCCTGGTCGGGGTCCGCTCCGGCCCGTTCACCGCGGCCGCCGACACGGTCCGGGTCACACTCTCCGGCCCGGGCGGGCACACCGCCCGCCCGCACCTGACCGCGGACCTGGTGCACGCGCTCGGCCGTGTCATCGTCGACGTGCCGGCCCTGCTCGACCGCCGCGTCGACCCGCGGGCCGGCGTCTCGCTGGTCTGGGGTTCGGTCCACGCCGGTCAGGCCTTCAACGCGATCCCCGGCTCCGGCGAGCTCAGCGGCACCGTCCGCGTCCTCAACCGGGACGCCTGGCGCGAGGCCCCCGAGATGGTCACCAAGCTGATCCGCGACGTGGTCGCCGCGACCGGCGCCGAGGTCGAGGTCGACTACAAGCGCGGCGTCCCCCCGGTGATCAACGATCGGATGGCCACCGCGATCATCGCCGGCGCGGCGGGCGCGGCCCTCGGCGCCGACCGCGTCGTCGAGGCCGAGATCAGCATGGGCGGCGAGGACTTCTCGTTCTACCTCGAACACGTCCCCGGCTCGATGATCCGCCTCGGCACCGCGGTCCCCGGCTCCGACGTCCGCCACGACCTGCACCAGGGCGACTTCGACGTCGACGAGAGCTGCATCGGCCACGGCATCCGCGTCATGACCCACACCGCGCTCGCCGCCCTGTCCACCGGAGCCTTCTGAAGATCAACTTCAAGATCTTCATTGCCCGTCTCCGCTGGGGTACAGACCGTCGCTCCCGCGGGGACCCTTCCGGGCCGAGCAGGGCGCGGGGCGCCCAGAACGCTCGGCCCGGAAGGGCGACGTCCGTGGGTGGGCACGGTCAGAGCAGCAAACCCGTCCACGCGGTCGAGCAGCCCGCCTGGCCCCGCCGCCGGCAGTCCGCGACGCCGATGCCGGTCCGGGTGGCGGCGCGCCCACTCTCCCGGCTGGTTCCCCGGGGTGCTTCGAGCCCGTCGAGGCACCGCTGAGACCCGGCCGCCTGCTTTCGGCCGGGCTCCGGTGGTGCTGCGCGGGTGCTTGGCGAGCGCAGGGCCGGCGGGACTGTCACGGGGTTTCGGTGGTGGGGGTGGGCAGCCGCGGGCCGGCGCGGTCACGGACGTAACGGCGGCGCAGGTAGAGGACCCCCCACGCCGGCAGCCCCAGCGCGACGATCCACGGCAGCAGTGCGCCGAGGACGGTCAGCAGGATCGCGAGCGAGTCGGCCAGGGCATGCCATCCACTGGACAGACCGCCGAGGAAGCCGCTCGGGTCGGACGTGTCGACGGGCGCGACCCCGTCCGGGCCGAGCAGCACCACGGTCACCGTGCTGAGCGCGGTCAGGTCGGCCAGCCGCCGCTTCTTGGCCTGCAGCGACGCCAGGTCGGACTCCCGGGTCGCCACCTCTTTCTCCAGCATGACCAGGTCGTTCAGTGACGTGGCCTGGCCGAGCAGTTTGCGCCCGCTGTCGACCCGGGCCTGCTGCACCGCGATCCGCGCGTCCAGGTCGACGACCTGCTCGGTCACGTCCTCGGTGTTGATCGCCCGGTTCTTCTCGGTGCCGAGCTTGGCGATCTGTTCCAGCGCGGAGGCGAACTTGTCGGCCGGGATCCGCAGTTTCAGCGTGGCCGTGCCGGTGCTGTCCCCGCCGCTCTGCCGATCGTCGCCGCCGATGAAGCCACCGCTGCCACCGGCGATCCCGGTGGCCTGGGCGGCGGCCGCGTTGACGTCCTTCACCTGCACCGTGATGCTCCCGGTGTAGACGATCGACCGCTGGTCCACCCGCAGGTCGGGTGCTTCGGCCGCGGTGTCCTTGCCCTGGGTGGCGGCACCCGCCCCGGCGTCCTGCTGGGCCTCCCGGGCGGCGGGAGCGGCGGCCTTGCCGGCGGCGCCGGACGTGCTGTTGTCGGACGCGCCGTCAGCGGCGCATCCGGCCAGAAGGGCACCGCTGAGGAGCACGGCGCCGAGCCATACATATCCCCGTTCACGCATCACAACTCCGATCGTCGGTACGACTGACCGCTGGGACGTTCGGCGGCCTGTTCCCGGTTCCGGCAGACTGCGAGATGACCGGTCACGATTCAGCGACGGAGGAGCACCGTGCGTGTCACGAAGTTCACTCATGCCTGTCTACGGATCGAGGGGGCGGGAGTGCTCGTCGTCGATCCGGGCGAATTCTCCGAGAAGTCGGCCTTGGACGGTGCGGATGCCGTGGTCATCACCCACGAGCACTTCGACCACCTCGATGTGGCGGCGCTCACCGCGGCCGTCGAACGCCGGCCCGGGCTGCGGGTCTTCGCGCACGCGGAGGTCCTGGAGAAACTCGGCGACGTCGCCGAGGCGACCAGGCCGGTGGCGCCCGGCGAGCAGTTCGAGGCCGCGGGCTTCACCCTTTCGGCGTACGGCGGCAAGCACGCGATCATCCACGAATACGTCCCGCGGATCGCCAACCTGGGATACCTGATCACCGATGGGACCGCGAACCTCTACCACCCCGGTGACTCGTTCGTCGTCCCCGACGGCGCGACCGTCGACACCCTCTGCGTCCCGCTCAACGCGCCGTGGCTGAAGATCTCCGAAGCGATCGAGTTCGCCCGGGCGGTCAAACCGGCTCGGGCCATCGCCATCCACGACGCGCTGCTCAACGAGCGGGGGGCGAAGATCTCCGACGGGCATCTGGAGAACTTCTCCCAGACCCGGTATCAGCACGTGGCTCCCGGCACCACGCTCGACTGACGTGCCGGGTGTGATCGACGACGTGGTCCGGCGGCTCTACGAGGAGCCGCCGGACGGTTTCGTGGCGACCCGGGCGGCCGCGGTCGACCAGGCGCGCGCGGCCGGCGACCGGGAGACGGCCAAGCGGCTCGCCGCCCTGAAGAAACCGACCGTGGCCGCGTGGGTGGTGAACCTGCTGGTCCGCAAACGCCCGGACCTGATCGGCGAGCTGGTCGAACTCTCCGGGGCGCTCCGGGCCGCCCAGCGCGAACTGCAGGGCGGTCAGCTGCGCGAGTTGTCGCAGCAGCGCCGGGCGTTCGTGTCGGCACTGGTCACCGCGGCCCGCAAGCTGGCCGTGGCCGCCGGGGCGGGCGCCGCCAAGCTGCCGATGGGCGAGGTGGAGGCGACGCTGACCGCGGCGCTGGCCGACCCGGAGATCGCCGAGCAGGTGCAGACCGGCCGGTTGATCCGGGCCGCCGCCTATGCGGGGTTCGGGGAGGTCCCACGCCCGCGCCTACGCCTGATCACCGGCGGCGAGGACGAGGATGATCTCGTCGGCTCCACGCCGGTCCGCGGCGGCATGAACCACGATGAGCCGGGCCACGGAGACTCGGGGCAGGGCGAGTCTGATGCGGAGTCGGCGGCGCGGGAAGCGCGGGAACGGGCCGCCCGCGAGCGCCGGCGCCGGGAGGTCGAGCGCCGCCGCCGCGAACTGCGACGCGAGCTGAGCGCGGCCGAAGCCGGTGAACGGCGCGCCGACGACCAGCTGAACCGGGCCGAGTCGGCCGAACGGGACGCCGAGAGCCTGGTCGACGACCTGGAAGCGGAACTCGCCGAACTGGAACGCCGGCGCACCGAGGCCGTCGCCGAAGTCGGCCGCCGCAAACTGGCCCGCCGGACCGCCGAGCGCGAAGCCGCCACCGCCCGCCGCCGGGTCGGCGACGTCCAAGCCGCCCTCGACGACCTGGACTGACCACCGAGCCCCGCTTCGGCGCTGTCCCGGCGCTCTGCGGACGGGCAGCCGTGCCCGGGCGGCAACCGGGCCGGAACCCGGGGGCGCGCTGCGGGCGGGACTCACCGCGGAGGTCGCGGACCACCGGGTGGCGGAACTGCGCGGCCTGCTCAAGCGCGTCGGGAGGTTTGTTGCTCTCACCGTGCCCACCCACGGAGGCCGCCCTGGAGGGCTGAGCGTTCTGGGCGCCCCGCGCCCTGCTCGGCCCGGAAGGGTCCCCGCGGGAGCGGCGGAGAAGGACCACAGCGGACCCAGGACATGAAGATCTTGATGTTGATTTGTTCGCAGGGCGGACAAGTAGAGCGTTTTCTTAATCGGTCGAGCGGAGCAGAATCGGACGGTGACCCCCGAACAGGCAGCGGCCAACGCCAAGGCGAGCGTCGCCACCATCGTCGGAGCCTTCGCCGAATCCCCGCAGACGTTGCGGCGGGCCCGCCTGCTCGGGCTCTCCGGCTGGGCCTATCACGTCTCGGCCCGGGCCGGCGCGCTCGGCGACGTGCGGCCGGAGACGGTGGCGGCGGCGATCGCGTTCATCGCGCCCGAGGCGGTCACCGAGGGGTGGGAGGCCACGGCGAAGAGTTCGCAGCCCTCCGAGGTGGCCACCTGGCACCTGCGTGAGCTGTGCACCTGGGGTGTCGAGCAGGTCGGCGGCTTCCCGCGGCTGGGCCGGCTGCTGGAGCTGGCCGAGCGGGTGGTGGGCGAGGTCGACCCGGCCGGGTTGCCGCTGTTCGCCGCGTGGCGGGCGATGCCGGTGCCGAGTCAGGAGCCGGGGGCGCGGGCCGCGTTCCTGTTGCATCTGCTGCACGAGCACCGGCAGGGGGTGTACGTGATCGCCGTCCGCGCCGGTGGCCTGACCCCGCTGGAGGCGATCATCGCCGGGCCGGAGGGGGAGACCGGCGCGGTGGCGCTCGGATGGCAGTCGCCGTACCCGTCGGCGGGCCCGCTGGTGCGCCGCCTGATGTGGGCCGAGTCGGTGGCGAACTCGCTCGCCGGGCAGGCCTGGGGCACGCTGGACCGTCCGGAGCGGGTGGAACTGGCCGGGTTGCTGGAGTCTCTCGCGCACCGCTTCACCCGCTGACGTCCCGGCCCGGGCGGGTGACAACGACTGGCAGGTGCTCGGCGGGCGTGGTCGGATGGCGGGCACGAGCGTGTTCCGCCCGGCTGGACCACTCGCCGGCTTGTCCCGTCCACGGAACCCGACCGGTCAGGCCCGGGACCTCGCCGAGGTGTACGTCTGACCGGAACGCCGCCTGCTGATGGGGCGGACGGCCGAGCGCGCGGCGGAACTGGGTCACGACGTGTACACGAACCCGACCGAGGCCGCACGGCTCTACCGGAAGGTCGGGATGTCCCCGCTCTACCGGGCGAACGTGTACGAGACCACGGTGACACCGCGGCCGGGCGTCAGGTCCCCGGCGTAGCCGTGCGGGTCGGGCGGCTACGCAGCTCGCTGACGTAGTCGTCGGGCGCCCCGGCCTTCTCCGCCGCGGTGGCGATCTCGGAGAGGTACCACGCGGTCGGCAGGCCGCCCTCGTAACCGGCGAAGACGTAGACCCAGGCGGGCATCTCACCGTCGAGCGTCGATACACGCACGGTGAGCTTCTGGTATGTCCCGGCGGGCACCCCCTCGACCTCGTCGAGTTGTGAGGCATCCCACGGATGCACGTCGTAGAGGGAGACGAAGACACGGTCGCCGGGCGATTCGACGATCGTCGTCACCGCCCCCTCCCAGCCCATTTCCCCTTCTCCGGCAAAGGTCAGGCGCCAGCCTTCGATCCACCCGACCCCGACCATGGGGGAGTGCGGACAGTAGGCCAGCATGCGGGCTGGGTCCAGGTTCGAGCCATACGCGGCGTAGTGACGCACGGCGACGACGATAGTCGTAACGACGGTCGGTGAGAATATGAGACGAGCGTGTCGGCACACCGTATGGGGTTTGTTGCCGGTTTTTCCCCTGCGGGGGCGGCAGAGTCATTATTTGGAGGTCGGGTAACAGTGAGTCGGATCGTGATCATCGGCGGGGGCCCGGGCGGGTACGAGGCGGCCCTGGTCGCCGCCCAGCTCGATGCCGATGTGACCCTGGTCGAGGCGGACGGGCCCGGTGGCGCCTGCGTGCTGACCGACTGTGTCCCGTCGAAGACCTTCATCGCCAGCTCCGAGGTGATGACCGGTTACCGCAACAACGACGCCTTCGGGATCCGTTCCAGCGGTCTCGACGGGGTCAGCGTCGACGCCGTCGCGGTCAACCAGCGGGTGAAGAAGCTGGCGCTGGCGCAGTCCGCCGACATCCAGACGAAGCTGGTCAAGGCCGGTGTCGACGTGGTCCGTGGCCGCGCCCGGATGGGTGAGGACCGGCTCGGCCACACCCACCAGGTGCTGATCACCCCGGCCGAGGGCGCGGAGTACGCGGTGGAGGCCGACACGGTCCTGCTGGCCACCGGCGCCACCCCGCGGGTGCTGTCCACCGCCCGCCCGGACGGCGAGCGCATCCTCGACTGGCGTCAGGTGTACGACCTGACCGAGCTCCCCGAGCACCTGGTCGTGATCGGCTCGGGTGTCACCGGCGCCGAGTTCGCCAGCGCCTACCTGGCGATGGGGGTGCAGGTCACGCTCGTCTCCAGCCGCGAGCGCGTGATGCCGCACGAGGACGCCGACGCCGCGATGGCGATCGAGCGGGTGTTCCGTGACCGCGGCATGACCATTCTCAGCCAGTCCCGTGGCGACTCGGTGGTGAACACCGGCGACGGTGTCCGGGTGACCCTGTCCGGCGGCAAGGTGATCGAGGCGTCGCACGCCCTGATCGCGGTCGGCGCCGTCCCCAACACCGCCGACCTGGGCCTCGCGGAGTACGGGGTGGCGGTCGGCAACGGCGGCTACGTGACCGTCGACCGGGTGTCGCGCACCAACGTGCCGGGCATCTACGCCGCCGGTGACTGCACCGGGGTGCTGCCGCTGGCCAGTGTCGCTGCCATGCAGGGCCGGATCGCGATCTGGCACGCGATGGGTGAGGCGGTCGCGCCGCTGCGGCTGCGCACGGTCTCGGCGAACGTGTTCACCGACCCGGAGCTGGCCACCGTCGGCGTCTCGCAGAACGAGGTGGACTCCGGCCGCACCCCGGCCCGCCAGGTGATGCTGCCGCTGACCGGCAACGCCCGGGCGAAGATGGCCGGCCTGCAGGACGGGTTCGTGAAGCTCTTCTGCCGCCCGGCGACCGGTCAGGTCATCGGCGGCGTGGTCGTGGCGCCGAAGGCGAGCGAGCTGATCCTGCCGATCACGATGGCGATCGAGAACAACCTGACCGTGGACCAGCTGGCCCACACGATCACGATCTATCCGTCGCTGTCGGGTTCGATTGCGGAAGCGGCTCGTCAGCTGATGCAGCACGAGATCCAGTAGCGTCCTGGCCGGCTGACCCTGAGCAGGCTGACCCTGAGCCGGCTGACCCTGAGCCGGCCGACCCTGAGCCGGCTGACCCTGAGCCGGCCGACCCCGAGCAGGCTGACCCCGAGCCGGTCGACCCCGAGCAGGCGGAGCCTGAGCCGGTCGACCCTGCGCCGGTCGAGCCTGCGCCGGTCGACTCCGGGTCGGCCGGGTCCTTGCCGCCGAAGAGGGCGAGGATCCAGCCGGCGGTGCCGAAGACGAGGGCGGCGGCTGCCGCGATCGCGAACAGCCGCCAGGCGGACTGGGTGATCGCGGTGCCGCCGAGGTGCCCGACCAGCCCGCCGTAGGAGGCCCAGCAGAGCGCGGCCGCGCCGTCGTACCCGACGAAGTTCCGGACCGGGTAGCCGGTGCGGCCGGCGTGATAGCCGGAGGCCATCCGGCCGCCGGGGACGAACCGGCACAGCAGGATCACGAGGGGACCGGGCCGGCGCAGGCCGCGGGTGAACCGCTCGGCGGCCTGTCGGGCGCGCGAATTCTCACCTTCTTCGCTGCGCGGGGCGAATCGGGCGCGAAGGGCGCTGAGCCCATGCCCGGTGGATCGCCCCAGCACGAATGCGATCAGGTCGCCGGTGACCATGCCCAGTGCGCCGATCAGGATCACCAGGGCCAGGTGCAGGTCGCCGTAGACGGTCAGCGCACCCGAAGTGATCATGATGGCCTGGATCGGCACCACCGGGATCAACGCGTCCACCGCGAGAAATCCGAACAGCGCGAGGTAGACCCAGAGCGGTGAGGTCACCATCGTCAGCAGATCGGTCATCGCAGGGGCCACCACCTAGCGGATTCAGGGCTCACGGTATTTTCCGGGAACGCACCTGAGAGAGCGCTGTGCTCAGCATGCGCCCACTGTCTGTGAACCCGGCCGTGATGCCCGCCACGCTACGGCCGAAAGGCCCTGAAGCGCCCATGGTTTTCCCAGTGTCCACAACGGCGGGGCGTACCGTTGGTTCTGCCCGCCGGCGCCGGATCCCCCGTTCCGACGCGCCGTGGCAGCGGGCCGCCGGTAGGTCCCGTATCGGCGGCCCGCCCCTTCAAAAACAAGATCAAGACCGGTTTCCCGTACGTCGTGAGCCGCCGAATCTTGCCACTGGCTAGTTATCCTTGCGCGGTGACCAGGCAGAGCTACCACCACGGTGACCTGCGGCGCGCCCTGCTGACCGCGGCCGCCGACGCGATCACCGACTCCGGCGTGACCGCGCTGAGCATGCGCGACCTCGCCCGCCGCGCCGGTGTCTCGCACGCCGCGCCCGCCCACCACTTCGCCGACAAGGCCGGGCTGCTCACCGCGCTCGCCACCGACGGCTTCGAACGCCTCGCCAAGGCGCTCGCCACCTCCCGGCTGGCCAGCAACAGCCTGCTCGAACTCGGTGTCACCTATCTGCGGTTCGCACTGGCCAACCGGGCGACGTTCGAGGTGATGTTCCGGACCGACCTCTACCACGCCGACGACCCCGGCTTGCTCGCCGCGCGCCGCCAGGCCGCCGACGCCCTCTACGCCGGCATGACCGACCTGCCGGACGCGCCGCTCGCCGGGCCCGTCCCGACCGGCCCCGCGCGACCGGCCAAGGAAGGCACCGCCGAGCTGGTCTCCGACGAGGTACGCGAAGTCGGCCTGGCCGCCTGGTCGATGGTCCACGGCTTCGCGACGCTGTGGCTGAGCGGCGCCTTCCCGGACAGCGCCCAGGAGGACCCGGTGGAGGCGGCCCGCCAGATCCTGGGGCGTGTCCGCCAGATGGGCGGGTGATCGACTTCTACTTGTCACCCCACCCGCCCTGGGGGAAGTCCCGCTGGTCAGTATGGCCGGAAACGGCAGGCTGCCACCGGCGGCCTGTGGACAGGCCGCCAGTGTGGACACACTTGCCCTCAGCCCTCGATCGTGCAGACCACCGCGCCGGACGTGACCGTGGCGCCGACCTCCAGCGACAACCCGCTGACCGTGCCGGCCTTGTGCGCGTTCAGCGGCTGCTCCATCTTCATCGCCTCGACGACCACGATCACGTCGCCCTCGTTGACGACGTCACCGTTCTGCGCGGCGACCTTCACGATGGTGCCCTGCATCGGGGCGGTCAGGCTGTCGCCGCTCGCGGCCGCGGTCGCGGCGTTGCCGCGCGGACGGCTTGCGCGTTTCTGCGGGGCGGCGGATGACGACGTACGCCCCATCAGGTCCTTGGGGAGGCGGACCTCGATGCGCCGGCCGCCGACCTCGACCACGACGGTCTCGCGTTCGGCGGCCTCGCCGCCGTCGGCGGCCGGGGCACTGAACGGCGGCACCTCGTTGGCCCACTCGGTCTCGATCCACCGGGTGTGCACGGTGAACGGTTCGGCGGTGAACGCCTCGTCGCGCACGACCGCGCGGTGGAACGGCAGCACCGTGGCGATGCCCTCGATGACCGTCTCGTCGAGGACCCGGCGGGAACGTTCGAGTGCCTGCTCCCGGGTCGCGCCGGTGACAATGATCTTGGCGAGCATCGAGTCGAAGTTCCCGCCGATGACGCTGCCCGTCTCGACGCCCGAGTCGACTCGCACGCCCGGCCCGGACGGCCAGGTCAGCGCGGTGACCGTGCCCGGTGCGGGCAGGAAGCCGCGGCCCGCGTCCTCCCCGTTGATCCGGAACTCGATGGCGTGCCCGCGGGGCTCCGGGTCCTCGGTGAGCGCCAGCGGCTCGCCGGACGCGATCCGGAACTGCTCGCGGACCAGGTCGATGCCGGCGGTCTCCTCGCTGACCGGGTGCTCCACCTGCAGCCGCGTGTTGACCTCCAGGAACGAGATCGTCCCGTCCTGGCCGACCAGGTACTCCACCGTGCCGGCACCGTAGTACCCCGCCTCGCGGCAGATCGCCTTCGCACTCCCGTGGATCTCGGCGCGCTGCTCGGCCGTCAGGAACGGCGCGGGCGCCTCCTCGACCAGCTTCTGGTGGCGGCGCTGCAGCGAGCAGTCACGCGTGCCGACCACGATCACGTTGCCGTGCGTGTCCGCGATGACCTGCGCCTCGACGTGGCGGGGCCGGTCCAGGTAGCGCTCGACGAAACACTCACCGCGCCCGAACGCGGCCACCGCCTCGCGTGTCGCGCTCTCGAACAGCGCCGGGATCTCCTCGATCGTGCGGGCCACTTTCAGACCTCGCCCGCCACCACCGAACGCCGCCTTGATCGCCACGGGCAGCCCGTGCTGCTCGGCGAACGCGATGATCTCGTCGGCGTCGGCCACCGGCTCCGGTGTGCCGGGCACCAGCGGCGCCCCGGCCCGCTGCGCGATGTGCCGCGCGGTCACCTTGTCGCCGAGGTCGCGGATCGCCTGCGGGCTCGGCCCGATCCACGTGAGGTTGTTTTTAATCACTGCGTCGGCGAACTCGGCGTTCTCCGAGAGAAACCCATAACCCGGATGTACGGCGTCAGCCCCGCTCCGCTTGGCCACGTCGATCAACTTGTCGACGCGCAGGTACGTGTCAGCGGCGGTCTCGCCGTCCAGTGCGAACGCCTCGTCGGCGAGCCGGGCATGTGGCGCGTCGCGATCACTGTCGGCGTAGACGGCGACGCTGGTGAGGCCGGCGTCCTTGCAGGCCCGGATGACCCGGAGGGCGATCTCGCCACGGTTGGCGATCAATATCTTCCGCACGGCTAGAGCCTAACGGCAGTTCAGTGTCCCGTCGTGGCCCGTCTTGAAATGCAGCCATTTGGATGCCTATTGTGGTGACCGTGGACGAGGTGTTCAAAGCACTGGCCGACCCGAGCCGCCGCCACCTGCTCGACAGCCTCAACCGGCGCAACGGGCAGACGCTGCGGGATCTCTGCTCCGGCCTGGGCATGGCCCGGCAGTCGGTCAGCAAACACCTCGCCGTGCTCGAAGCCGCCGGCCTGGTGACCACCACCCGGCGCGGCCGGGAAAAGCTGCACCACCTCAACGCCGCACCGGTCAACGCCATCGCCGACCGCTGGATCAGCCGATACGACCGCGGGCGCGTCCAGGCGCTCGCCGACCTCAAAAGCGCGCTGGAAGGGACACCGATGAGCTTCGTCTACACCACGTACATCGCGACCACGCCCGCGAAACTCTGGGAGGCGCTCACATCGCCGGCGTTCACCAGTCAGTACTGGGGCGTGTCGTTCGACAGCGACTGGACCGCCGGCTCGCCGATCACCTGGAAAATCGGCGACCTGACCATCGCCGACCCGGAACAGGTGGTGCTGGAATCGGTACCGGGGTCGCGGTTGTCGTACACGTGGCACAGCTTCACCCCGGAGTTCGCCGCCAAGCACGGCTTCTCGCCGGAGTGGCTGGCGGCGGTGACCGCGGAGCGGCGCTCGACCGTGACGTTCGACCTCGAACAGGTGGGCGAGCTGGTCAGGCTGACCGTCACGCACGACGGCTTCGACGACGGCAGCACGATCCTCGGGCAAGTGAGCCAGGGGTGGCCGGCGATCCTGTCCAGCCTCAAGACGTACCTGGAGACGGGCTCTCCGCTGCCCGTTGAGTGACTAGTTCCGCCCGGTGGCTGCTGGGGCTCGGCTCAGTTTCGCTGCCGCTTCCACGGCCTGTTCCACTGCCGCTTTCACGGCCTGTTCCACTGCCGCTTCCGCTCGGCGGCTGCTGGTTTCGCTCCGGCGGCTGGCCGGGGCTCGGCTCAGTTTCGCCAGAGCGTCGTGATCGGCACGTCCATCTCGGCGAGCAGCGTCCTGAGCAGCGGCAACGACAGCCCGATCACGTTGCCGGGGTCACCCTCGATCCGCTCGACGAACGCACCCCCACGCCCGTCCAGCGTGAACGCGCCCGCCACCTGCAGCGGCTCACCCGAAGCAACGTAGGCCTCGATCTCGGCGTCGGTCACGTCCGCGAAGTGCACCGTGGTCGTACCGACCGCCTCGGCCTGCCGCCCGCTGACCAGCCCGGTCAGATGATGCCCGGTGTGGAGCACCCCGGACTTCCCGCGCATCGCCATCCACCGCTGCGCCGCTTCCCGGGCGTCCGCCGGCTTCCCGAAGATCTCCCCCTCGAACGCCAGCACCGAGTCACACCCGAGCACCAGCGCCCCCGGATCCGCCGGCAGATTCGCCGCCACGGTCCGCGCTTTCATCCGCGCCAGCGCGAGGCTCAGCGTGTAGGCATCCTCAGCCTCCACGACGCTCTCGTCCACCCCACTGACGATCACCTCAGCATCAATTCCCGCCCCGGTGAGCAGCGCCCGCCGGGCAGGGCTGGCCGAGGCAAGAATCAGCCGGTACGCGTTGTCACTCTGCACAAAAAGTGAGACTACAAGCCCGCCGTGCCCAAAAGTGCACGCAAGCCCCATCTTCCACCGACAAACCCATCATTCCCCCTGTCCCACCACAGCCCCAAGTCCCAAATCCCCAGCTGGGACTGCCCAGCCCTGGTCGGTGGAACCTTGCGTCGCGGCTTGCGAGGCCACGCGCCCTCGGCCGCCCGGACACGGGCCACGCTCTCCGCGCTCGCCCGTGCGCTACGCCTGAGCCGGTTCCGGAGGCAGCACACCGGTCGATGGCCAATGCATCGCGGCGCCGACCGAGCCATTACCGCATGCGAGTCCCTGCCTGGTGAGCGTCTTTGCCTACAAGGCAGGCAGCTCGGTAGCTTTCTAAATTCGTCTCCGATTCCGCCGCCGAACAGCTAAGAACGCCAGAACCACTCCACCGCTCAATGCGACCGCAACCCTACCTAGCAGGCCGAACTTCCACCCACGACCACGGTTATGGGCCCCGTCCACCACCGCACTGCTGGAAGCACCGGCGCCGACTGAGGTCCCATTGCTCATCGGCGGAACGTCTGCGGTTAGAGCCTTAATGATGTTGAGCACCCCGTACCCACATTGCTCATCCCGACCAGGCGGCCCGATGTCGGTAGCCGTGGCCGTAAGTCGATGAACGACTTCCCGAGCAGAAAGTTTCGGAAAATTGGCCCGAACCAATGCCGCTGCCCCCGACACAATCGCAGTCGCTGCCGAAGTGCCGTCGATCTTGCTGTAGGAATTATGTGATCCGGTCGTCACAATATCAACGCCGGGTGCGCAAATTCCAAGATTAGGTCCAGGCGTCGAGAATGGCGCATACTTTCCATCCTTGTCGACGGCTCCAACGGCGAGCACGCCCGGGAGTGCGGCGGGGTACCCTATCCGCGCCGTTCGGAAATCGTTTCCTGAGGCTGCTACGACAACCACGTCGCGATTGATTGCGTCGTTAACTGCCCGTTCAAGCTCCTTGGAGATACTTCCAGCGGATGACACGTTTATTACTCTGGCTCCAAGATTTGTTGCCGCTGATATTCCGGCGCCAACTATTGGACGGAAATCTGGTCCGTCGGATACCTTAATTGGCAACAGCTTCGATCCAGGAGCTATCCCAAGTACTCCCTTGGCAGAATCTTGCCCGTGGCCGACAATAAGGCCAGCCATCTCAGTGCCATGTCCGATTCGATCGTTGTTGTAGGCGGGGCCGCTATTGGTGACTAGGTCTACGCCCGGAACAAGATTATTATCGAAGTCGCGATGGTTATTAACGCCGCTGTCCGTTAGTGCGACGGTGACGCCCGTACCCGTGCTTAGTGCGTGGGCCTTGTCAATCTTAAGGGCATCCAAGAACCACTGTGCCTCTCGCACCGCGTCAGTTCGCTCGAATGCCGTCAGTGACAATGTAGCGACAAAGGCGAGAACAGTTGTGGCATTGCGGAGGCTGAGAAGAGAAGATTTCCCAATCCTGTGGCTCCTACGGAAGTCCAATTGCTGGCCCCGGATCAATCTTCTGCTTCTCTGGGGGAAGGATGACCGGATCAATTCCTTCTTCGATAGCCCAAGGGTCATCGGGACTCCAGTGCCTATCGCCTATTTTTTCTCGGGTTGTGTTCGAGCGCTTTCGGGGATTGAAGGAGCTTCCGATGGGGGTGGTGGGGCTGCCAATGATCCCACCTGACGGATTCAACTGCTGGTTTCGGGGCAAGCTAGGTCCGATGTGGGTGCCGCCTGTTTCGGCGGGATCTCCTATGATGCCACCGGGTAGTGTTTTTCGTGCCCGGCTCAACGTGCTGGGAGATCTTTCGATACCGCCAATATTCCCAGCGGGAAGACTCGCGTGCGGTTCCGTGGGTAGCGTTCCTATGACCGGAATTGAACCGATCAATCCGGTGCCTGGGTTCAGACCATGACTGATTGGATTGGTTGCTACGGGCGTTGAGGTCGCCTTCGTTGGGTCTAAACCGCTCAATATTGGTATTAGTGGGCTCGAGGGTGGGTCTGGATGGGTGTAGGAAGGAGTTGAAGAGACCGCCGAATGTCCGCCGGTTGGTCCGCTTGATATCCCATGCGAATGCGTGAGTGATGTGCCCGAGTTATTGCTGACGTTGCTTGACGGAGAAGGTGAGGTGAGGGTTTTGATTGACGAATCACTCGAGTTTTCGGGATCGAATGGCTTGGTTCGATCGGTATTGGGCACTGGGTCATAAAGCGCCGGTGTGGTGATGTTTAGTTGGGCTTGGGCGAGGTCGGTGCTCAGCGCGGACATGACTGACTGGGCCTGTAGGTGCAGTTCGAGCTGACGGGACTCTGCCGTTGGTGGGGTCGGGGCGATGATTCGGTATTTGCCGACGATCTGCTCGTTTGACTTCAGCTTCGCGGCGTAGGCGTCCAAGTCCTGCTGGTTCGCCAGGTAGGCGCGGTAGATGGACTCCATTTTGACCCGGGCGCCGACCAGGGCGGACGTGGCGGCACCCAGGGCGCGGTGGTTTTCTACGGCGGCCTCGTAGGTGCTGGTCAGGTGGCTGATCAGGTCGTCGAGACGGTCGAGGTATTTGGCGGCGGCTTTGCTTTTGTCCGGGGGCCAGGCTTCGGCGAGGTTGTCGCGGTAGCGCTTGACCCGGGACAGGTGGTCGATCAGGAGGTCGGCGGACTGCAGCCAGGTGAGCAGCAAGCTTTTGTGGGCTGTTCCGTCGTGGGCGGCGATCATCGACCACATTTCGGGGACGGTTTTCAGCGCCCAGTCGGTTCCGCCTTGGTTGTCGGAATTCGCGAACATCAGGCACCTTCCTTCGCGGTGGAAGGCGGCGATGGCGTCTCTGCCACGGGGTCGAACGGGACGGATTTGTCGCCGAAAATGCCGATCGAGGAGTCTGCGGAAGTGCCCGCGACGGCGGGCGGGGCCACCGAGGCGCCACCGGAAGGAGCGGCGGAAGACCCGGGGGAAGGAGCGGCGGAAGACCCGGGGGAAGGGGCTGCGGGAGACCCAGCGGAAGGGGCTGCGGGAGACCCAGCGGAAGGGGCGGCGGGAGACCCAGCGGAAGGAGCGGCGGGAGACTCCGGGGAAGGAGCGGTGGTCGACCCGGCGGAGGACGCGACGGAGGGGCCGCCGGTCGAGGTCACCTCCGCAGGTGGCAGCAGCCCAGCCGTGACCAGCGCCGACTCCACATCGCTCAACCGTGCCCGAGCAAACGCATCCGCCCCGCGATAAAGCCCGCTGACTTGCTCAGCCGCTTTCGCGAACCCATGGGTCCCGTTGGCGAAGTTGTAGATGTTCTGCTGGCAGGTGTCCTGCGCCGAGGCCAGAACGGTGGTGAAGGCGTGCAGTTCGCCGAATTGGTGGTCGGCGGCGGGGAGGCCGGCCAGCATCCGGTTCGCCAGGGTGTCGGCGAACGGCGCGTACTGGTCGTCGACATCGGCCAGGAGTTTCCGGGCGAAGTCTTCCATCGCGGTGATGTCGGCCGAGATGTGACCGTCGTCGCGCCATGGATCGTCGTAGGGAGCCACGCAGCGAGGTTAGCCGCTCACGGCACGCTACATCGACTCCTGTGGAAGGGGCCTGTGGACAACGTGCGGTCGGTCAGTGGCGGGGGAGGGAGGACGTCTTCCAGGAGCGTGCGCCGGTGGCGGGACGCCCTGATCGGATCCAGTCCGAGGCGCTCTGCGGGCGGCTTGACGAATTGACCGACGTAGATCTAACTGCCAGGATGGCGACCAGAGCGGCGAGCTCATGATCGTCTAGGCTTCCACGTACGACTCCGACCAGCGGTTCCTCTTTCATTGGCCGAGCGTACGACGGGTGCCCCGGCTTCCGGTGACACGTGTCCCACACTCGGCTGATCAATTCGCGGCCGCTCGACAGAACCAGGTATTTTCTGCGTGATGTCTTCTTCTCCCCCGCTCATTGTCGCTGATCGGTACCGGCTGGTTGCGCCGCTCGGTCAGGGCGGGATGGGTCGCGTCTGGCGGGCGACCGATGTCGTCCTGCACCGTGAGGTGGCGATCAAGGAACTGGTTCCCCCGCCCGGACTGACGCCCGCCGAGCGGCAGGAGATGCGTGAGCGTTCCCTGCGCGAGGCTCGGGCCATCGCCCGCCTCAACAACATCAACGTGGTACGTGTCTTCGACGTGCTCCGGACGGATGCCGACCCGTGGATCGTCATGGAGTATGTGCCGTCCCGCTCGCTGCAGGACACGCTCGCCGCCGACGGGCCGTACAACGCGGTCCGCGCCGCCGAGATCGGCCTGGGCGTGCTCAACGCGTTGAAGGCCGCGCACCGTGCCGGTGTCGTGCACCGGGACATCAAGCCGGGCAACGTGCTGATGGGTGGCGACGGCCGTGTGGTCCTGACCGATTTCGGTCTCGCCACCGTCCCCGGCGACCCGAACGTGACGCGCACCGGCTTGGTTCTGGGCTCCCCGGCGTACATTGCTCCGGAGCGCGCCCGGGACGGGACAGCCGGTCCGGCCGCCGACCTCTGGTCGCTGGGCGCCACTCTCTACGCCGCGGTCGAGGGCCAGTCCCCGTTCGCCCGGCCGTCCGCGATCGCCACGCTCGCCGCTCTCGCGACCGAGAACGTGCCGCCGGCGCGGAACGCTGGGCCGCTCAAGCCCGTACTGAATGGGTTGTTGCGCAAGGATCCCGCGCACCGGATCGACGCTGACGAGGCGGAACGCCTGCTGGCCCGCGCCGCCGGGCGCCGGGCGAAGATCAGCTTCCCGATGAGCCCGACGATGCGCCGTCCCGGTGCCGGCCGGGAACGGCCGTCGTTGCCGAGCGGTCCGGGTGGGCCGCCGGTGCTGCCGGGCAGCGGGTTCGTCACCGCGACCGGTTCCGCGCCGGTCGTCCCGACCCCGCGCCCGCCGGCCACCTCGCGTCCGGCTGACGCACCGGGCCGGGCGCAGAGCGGTCCGGGCGGTGTGGGCAGTAACAGTCAGGGTCGTCCCGCGACTCCGCCCGTGCCGCCGGTCGGCCGGTCGAGCTTCGCGCCGGGTCGCGCCACCGTCGGCAACCCGCCGCCCGGTCCTCAGCCGGGCCCGGCCGGGCCCGGTCGTCCGCCGGTCCGCCCGGGTCAGAAGCCGTTGGACGCGACGAAGGTCGACGGTCCCGCGGTCGTCGACGAGCCGAAGGGTGTGGCGAGTCCTGGCACCGTGTCCGGCACGCGCCGCCCCGACGGCCTGCCGCAGGGCCCGTTCGCCGGGCGCGGTCCGGTCGGCCCGGCTGGTCCGCGTCAGCCCGGTGACCCGTCGGCCGCCCGTGGCCTCGCCGATCCCGCCGGTCAGCGCTCCGCGCCGCCGACCGGCCCCGGCCAGGCGCCGCCCCGTGAGGCCGGTCTCGGTCAGGCCCCGTCCCGCGATGTTGCCCCTGGTCAGGCCACTCCGCCCCGCGACACCCGTCCCGGCCGGGCCGCGACTCATGGTGCCGGTCCGGGTCAGGCCCCGTCGGCGCCGTCCCGCGATGCCGGCCCGATGGTGAACACGGCCCGGGTCGGTTTCACCGCCGCCGACATCGCCGCGAACCGTCGCAAGCAGGCCGCCCCGGAGCACGAGGCGTCCCTGGCCGCCGCGACCGGTTCGTACCCGGTGGTCGCCACGCCGGAGCCGGCCGAGTCCGACTCCGAAACGCCGGTCGAGAACACTCCGGCGGAGACCCCGCCGGTCGAGGCCGCTGAGAACGCTCCGGCTGAGGCGCCGGCTGAGAAAGCCACGATTGGGGCGTACGGGTCGGAGCCGCGCCAGTCCGCCCCCGGCCAGGCCGAATCGGACAGTGCCGAGCCGGCCGAGTCCGAGCCGGCCCAGTCCGAGCCGGACACTCCCGCGGCCGAGGCGCCAGCTCCCGTGGCCCCGCCCGCCGAGGAGCAGGAGCCCGCGGAGGAAGCAGCCCCGGAGACCGCGGAGCCCGAGCCCGCCGCCGCGGAGTCGAGCGCCGAGCCGGAGTCGAGCGCCGAGCCGGAGTCGAAGGTCGAGCCGGGGTCGAAGGCCGAGCCGAAGCCCGAGCCGGAGGCGAAGCAGCCGGAGCCGGCAAAGCCCGAGCCGGTGGCATCCGAGCCGGTCGAGCCGGAGCCGGAGCCGGAGCCGGCGAAGGCGGAGAAGCCCGCCGACCGCCCGGCCACCGCGCTCACCCCGGGCCGCCGGCCGGCGTCCGCCGCTCGCCCCGAGCCGCGGACCCCGCCGGCCAGGGACGAGGACAAGACGTCGGTCGTGCGCGCCGAGGACAAGACGTCGGTGGTCGACTTCACGGCGATCGCCCCGCCGTCCCCGCCCGCCGGTCCTGACGACGGCGCCACCCGGGTCGTCGGCTCCCTGCCGAACGTGCCGGGGTTCGCCCCGTCGAGCCGTCCGGCCTGGACACCGATGCCGACCCGCCCGGCGGTCCGCCGGGTCGACGGCGTCACGATCTTCGGCACCACGCTGACCCGCCGTCAGGCGATCATCGGTGCGGCCATCGTGCTCACGTTCGTGCTGCTCGTCGGCATCATCCTGGTGCAGGCGTTCGGTGGGGACGGCGACAAGCAGGCGACCCCGCAGGCGAGCGCCCCGGCGGCGGTGACCGGCGGCAAGGCGCCGGACGCCCAGCCGAACACCGGTAGTGCCAGTGCGGCGGCCACCAAGCCCTCGGCGGCCGCGCCGTCGAGTGCGCCGGCGTCGAGCGCGCCGACCGGGGCCGTCCCGGCCGGCTGGAAGACCGTGCCGTTCGGTGCCTACTCGGTCGCGGTGCCGGCGAACGCGAAGATCAGCGACGCGGAGAACGGCGGCAAGCAGGCCGAGTGGAATGGCCGGCTGTTGCTCATCTTCCAGTTCAACGGCACCTCGGACCCGGCGACGATGTTCTCCTCGGACTCGCCGTCCGGGTTCCAGGGACAGATCAGTCTCAAGCAGACGACCTATCAGGGCCGGCCGGCCGCCGACTGGCAGTACTACCGCAGTAGCGGCAGGGGCAGCCAGCAGCGCGTTCTCCGCAAAGGCTTCTCGGTCGGCGGCAAGACGTACAACATCTGCTGGTACACCCCGGTGGCTGACTGGGATGCGTCGCAGGCGGATCTCAACGGAGTCCTCGCCGGCTTCAAAGTCAACTAGGGCTCGAAACGCGAGCCTCATGCGTGATTTCTCGCCGATGCGGGTAGTTGGTGAGAATCACGGATGGAGGTACGTCATGAACTGCCGACCGTACGGCAGTAAGCCGACTCTCGCGTTGTGGATGCTGGTGGCCCTGGCTGACATCGCGATCCTCATGACCGCCGCGGGCGCGGTCACCATGCTTCTGATCAGTGCCGGACTGTTCGTCGTGGCCGCGGGCGTTTTCGCGGCGCGGAGCCTGGGACGTCCGGCACCGGCGAAAGCGGCGGTTCGACGCCGCGCCTGAGCGTGCTGACGACGTACGCACAAATCGTTTTTTGTGAATGGATGACAGTCGGTGCGACGCGACTCTTAGCGTGATCGGCTACAGTCCCCGGCGTGTTGTCGATCGACGGTGTGAGCGACCTCTGGGACCAGCTGCTGGGCGCACAGCCCGACCCTCCCGGACTGCTGGTGGCCCTGACGGCGGTGGCCGGTTTCCTCGCGGTGGCCTTCAGGCCGGTGTGGCGGGTCGCCCGTAATGCGGTGACCATCGCGCACGAGGGCGGCCATGCCCTGTTCGCGCTGCTCACCGGGCGGAGGTTGCGCGGCATCCGGCTGGAGTTCGACACGTCCGGCCTGACGCTGTCGTCGGGCCGTCCGACCGGTCTCGGCATGATTCTGACCCTGCTCGGCGGCTACATCGCGCCGTCGCTGGTCGGGGTGCTCGGCGCGTGGTTGCTCGGCGGCAACCGGATCACGATGCTGCTCTGGCTGGCCGTGGCGCTGCTGCTGCTCATGCTGATCAACGTCCGGAACCTGTTCGGCGTGATTTCTCTGCTGGTCACGGGCGCGATCGTCTTCGCCGTGTCGTGGTACGCGTCGCCGGAAGTGCAGTCCGCTTTCGCGTACGCGGGAGTCTGGTTCCTGCTCTTCGGTGGCGTGCGGCCGGTCTTCGAGCTGCAGAGCCTGCGCGGGCGCGGCCGGATGCGGGACTCGGACCCCGACCAGCTGGCGCGGATCACGCACGTGCCCGCGCTGTTCTGGGTCGGCGTCTTCCTCGTCGTGAACCTGGGTGCGCTGGTCACGGGCGCGTTCCTGCTCGCCGGCCAGTGGCTGCCGGCGAGCGCGTAGCAGATCTTGCCGGCCCCTGGCGGCCGGCCACCACTAGCGGGTGGCACATCGGACCGCGGTCATCGGGCGCGCAAGACCACGCCGGCCGCCGGCCGGGCTGGGCTCGGCCGTGGTCATTCGTCTCCATGACCACGGAGGGCACCAGCCCGGGAGCGGGAGCGGCCCCGCCGGCTCAGAGCGGAATGTTCCCGTGCTTCTTCGGCGGCAGCGTCTCCCGCTTGGTCCGCAGCATCCGCAACGCCCGCGTGACCTGCGTCCGAGTGTCCGACGGCCGGATCACCGCATCCACGTAACCGCGTTCCGCCGCGATGTACGGGTTCGCCAGGGTGTCCTCGTACTCCTGGATGAGTTCGGCCCGCCGCGCCGCCGGGTCGTCCGCGGACGCCAGCTCGCCCCGGTACAGGATGTTGACCGCCCCTTGCGCGCCCATGACGGCGATCTGCGCGGTCGGCCAGGCGAAGTTCATGTCGGCGCCGATGTGCTTGGAGCCCATCACGTCGTACGCCCCGCCGTAGGCCTTCCGGGTGATGACGGTGACTTTCGGGACGGTGGCCTCGGCGTAGGCGTAGATCAGCTTGGCCCCGCGCCGGATGATGCCGTCCCATTCCTGGCCGGTGCCGGGAAGGAAGCCGGGCACGTCGACGAAGGTCAGGACGGGGATGTTGAACGCGTCGCAGGTGCGCACGAAGCGGGCGGCTTTCTCGCTGGCCGCGATGTCGAGCGTGCCGGCGAAGTGCATCGGCTGGTTCGCGACGACGCCGACCGGGCGTCCTTCGACGCGGCCGAAGCCGACGACGATGTTCTGCGCGTAGAGCGGCTGCACTTCGAGGAAGTCCTCGACGACCGTCTCGACGACGGTCTTGATGTCGTAGGGCTGGTTCGGCGAGTCCGGCACCAGGGTGTCGAGGGCCAGGTCCGCGTTGCTGGAGGCGAGGTCGGCGTCCTCGGCGTAGACGACCGGCTCGTCGAGGTTGTTGCTGGGAAGGTAGGAGAGCAGAGCGCGTACGTAATCGATCGCGTCCTCCTCGTCGGAGGCGAGATAGTGCGCGTTGCCGGAGCGGGTGTTGTGGGTGCGGGCGCCGCCCAGCTCCTCCATCCCGACCTCTTCACCGGTGACCGTCTTGATCACGTCCGGCCCGGTGATGAACATGTGCGAGGTCTGGTCGACCATCACGGTGAAGTCGGTGATCGCGGGGGAGTAGACCGCGCCGCCCGCGCACGGGCCCATGATCAGTGAGATCTGCGGGATGACGCCGCTGGCCCGTACGTTGCGGAAGAAGATGTCGGCGTAGAGGCCGAGCGCGACCACGCCCTCCTGGATGCGGGCGCCGCCGGAGTCGTTGATGCCGATGATCGGGCAGCCGATCTTCATGGCCAGATCGAGCACCTTCACGATCTTCTCGCCGAAGACCTCGCCCAGGGACCCGCCGAAGATCGTGAAGTCCTGGGAGAACACGCAGACCTGCCGGCCGTCGATCGTGCCGTGGCCGGTGACGACCCCATCCCCGTACGGCCGGTTCTTCTCGAGGCCGAAGGCGGTGGACCGGTGCCGGGCCAACTCGTCGAGCTCGACGAACGAGTCCTTGTCGAGCAGCAGCTCGATCCGTTCCCGGGCGGTCTTCTTGCCGCGCGCGTGCTGCTTCTCGACGGCACGCGCGGAACCCGCGTGGACCGCCTCCTCGGACCGGTTCGCGAAGTCGGCGAGCTTACCGGCGGTGGTGTGGATGTCGGGCTGCGTTGTCACGATGGTCTCCACATACGGGCGGCGATGCACTCTCGATGATCGTAGCCGCGTCGGCACCGCGCGCGAGGGGCGCCGGAAAGCGTCCGTTTCACACCTCTTGTCTTATTCGTTACGCCTCACGTGACGAACTGGATGACCGCGGCCGGGCTCGCCTTCATCGCGGGGGGCCTCGCCACACTGATCAGTTTCCGCGCCGTGCTGTTCGGCGGCGGTGACGACGGTGAGGCTCGCACCCGGGCGGTACCACCACCGGCCCGGGCGCGCCGCTCGCTGCCGCCGGAAACCGAGTTTCCCCAGGAAGACGCGCTGCCTGTGGACAACGAACCGGGGCGTGGGCGGCGGCTGGCGGCGGCCTTCGCCGGTCGCTCCGAGGCGCGGGCCGACCGGAGGAACGGTCTCGCCTCGATCGGCCTGGCCGAGGAGAACGAGGCGGAGCGGTACGCGCCGGTGGCGCCCCCGGCCGAGGAGCAGTCCTGGCCCGAGGAGCAGTCCTGGCCCGAGGAGCAGTCCTGGGAGGCGCAGCCGGAATCCTGGCACGACGACTTCGCGCCCGTCGAGGACGAGTTCGTCGAGGTCGAGTACGACGAGCCGGAGCCGGTCGGCGACCCGGGTCACGAGAATGAGGCATCGCGGTTCATCGACAACGCCGGGTGGCGTCCCCAGCCCGACGAGCCGCGCTACGAGGTGCCGCCGCCCCGGCCGGCGGCGATCGACCGTTCCGACCGCGGCTACGGCGACCGGGTCGACGGCTGGGTCCGGCCCCGCTACCGCGACCTGGACGACCGGCCGCCGTCCGGGGACTACTGGACGCCGGTTCCGGACGACCTCTACGCCGATCCGGAGCCGTCCGCCCGGGGGTACGGCTGGCCGGTCCCGGTGGAACGTCTCGCGGCCGCCCCCGACTACGGGCCGGCGACTGATTTTGATCTGTCCCCGGTGGAGGCGGCCGAACCCACCACCCTGGTGCCGGACTGGCCGCCGAGCCCGGATCGCCGGATCCGGCTGCCCCGATCGTGGGCGGCCCGGGACGAGCAGGAACGGGGCAGCGACCGTACCGGAATCGGTGGTGAGCGGGAGCAGCCGGCCTGGAACCAGCCGCCTCGGCGCAGCCGCCGGGCCGCCGACGGCCCGCGTCCGCGCCCGCGTCCCCGGCCGGCCGCGGCCGAGGAGGACTCCTCCTACATCAGTCGCCACGCCGCCGGTCCGCACCGCTGAGTCATCGCGGCCGGCCGGGGCATAGGCTGCCGGGATGGCCGCCTCCGGGTACAGCGATCTGGACCGCCCGCCGCTCTCCGAGCGTGCCCTCACCCGGGCCCTCGTGCAGCCCGGCGGTCTCTGGTCGCGGATCGACATCCGTGCCGAGACCGGCTCGACCAACGCCGACGCGGCCGAGGCGGCTCGCGGTCACGCGCCGGAAGGCCTGGTCGTCGTCGCGGAGCGGCAGGTCGCGGGCCGCGGCCGGCGGGACCGGCAGTGGCTCAGCCCGGCCCGCGCCGGCCTGACCCTGAGCGTCCTGCTGCGGCCGTCCTCGCCCGAGCCGGAGCGCGACTGGCCCGCCGCGCCGCCCAGCACGTTCGGGTGGCTGCCGCTGCTGGCCGGGGTGGCGCTGGCCGAGGCGGTGACCCGGGTGTCCGGTGTCGAGGCGGCCCTGAAGTGGCCGAACGACCTGCTGGTCGGTGACCGCAAGTGCGCGGGCATCCTGGCCGAGATGGCCGGTGACGCCATCGTGGTCGGTATCGGGCTGAACGTCAGCACGTACGCCGCGGAGCTGCCGGAGACCACCGGTGTCCCGGCGACGTCGCTGCGGGTCGCCGGGGCCGAGAACCTGGACCGGGATCCGCTGCTCCGGGCGCTGCTGCGCGGGCTGGAGCGGTGGTATGGCGGCTGGCGCCAGTCCGGTGGCGACGCCGAGATGTGCGGGCTGCTCGGGGAGTACCGGCGGCTGTGCGCGACGATCGGCCGGGATGTGCGGGTGCTGCTGCCCGGGGGCGGCGAGCTGGTCGGCGAGGCGGCCACCGTGGACCGCGACGGGCAACTCGTGGTCCGAACGGTGGACGGCAGTGAACATCGCGTCTCAGCAGGTGATGTTCTGCACGTACGCTGACCGCGTGGCGTTCCCGGCAGAAGTTCTCGCGGAGCAGGAGGAGGTCGTCCTCCACCTGCGCCCGCACGGCAAGTCCGTGGTCGGCCCGGCCCTGGTGGTCGCGCTGGCGACGGCCGGCACGATCCTGGCCTGGGTGCTGCTGCCGGGTAACGAGGGCGGTCGGATCGGCCTGGGCCTGGTCGTCGCGATCATGGCCTACAACGGCATCCGGTACGGCGTGGTCCCGCTCGTCCAGTGGCGTTGCACCCACTGGGTGATCACCGGCGAGCGGCTTCTGACGCAGCGTGGCCTGCTCGTCCGTGAGCGGCGGGACCTGCCGTTGAACCGGGTGAACGATCACGCGCTGACCCAGTCGCTGCTGGACCGCATCTTCGGCACGGGCACTCTGGTGATCGACTCGATCGGCGAGCAGAGTGCCCGGCTGGCCGGGGTCCCGCACGCGCAGCAGGTGCAGACGACGCTGTACGAGCTGATCGAGCAGGCCCCGGACGACGAGGAGGAAGAGGAAGAGGAAGCGCCGGTCAGCGCTTCAGGCGGACGTCCAGCTCGGCCGCGCTTCCCGGCACGTCGATCGCGCTGAGCTCGGCGAACCCGGCGGTCGCGTCCATCTCGGTGATCGCGCCCTCGTGACCGTCGACCGGCGGCTTGAGGAAGACGAACGTCCGGTACGCCCAGAAACGGAAGACCGTGGCGATGCCGATGCCGATCAGCGTGACGGCGAGGAACGCGATCTTGTCGTTCTCCTCGGTGAGCCCGAAACCGTACTTACCGACCGCGACCAGGCCCGACTGGATGGCCATGCCGACCAGGTTGAAGCCGAAAAACAGTGCGTACTCCCGGCGCAGCGCGGTGCGCGTGTGGTTCCGGTACGTCCAGTAGCGGTTCGCCAGGTACGCCAGGGTGGTGGTGACGACGGTGGCGATGATGCTCGCCTTGACCGCGCCGATCGGCAGCGCGACCCAGGTGATCGCCAGGTAGAGCAGGGTGTTCCCGGCTCCGATGATGGCGAAGGCGACAGCTTCCGGAGCGAGACGGCGCAGCCGTTCCGTCAGCGAGGGGGCTGAGGGCATTGGTCAACCTTACGGGGGGTGGGGCGCGAACGCCGAATCACGAAAGTGTGGGTGACGACGATGTCACCCCGGGGCTCCGGTCCGTGTCGGCCCGGAAAACGAACTTCCGATAGGACCAGAAGCGGAAGATGGTACCGATAGCGGTCCCGACTAGCTGTCCCGCGACGTTGTCGGCGGCCTGGCTCCGCAGCACGGGCCAGAAGTGGCCGAGACCGTAGTGACTGATCGCCAGGCAGGCCAGGGCGATGCCCAGGCCGATCGCGTTCAGCACGAAGAACGTCGTGTACTGCCGGGCCAGGTGGGTGTGCGCACCGTCACGCCATGTCCAGAACCGGTTCCCGAAGAACGCCAGCGTGGTCGCGATGACCGTGGAGATCGTCTTGGCGCTCAGGGTCTCACTGCCCGCGTTCAGCAGCAGGTTGAAGATGATCAGGTCGACGCCGAACGCGACCGCGCCGACCGCCCCGAACTTGCTCGCCTCCCGTGCGAGGGAGCGCAACCGGGCTCGCATTCCGGCGGGCCGCGGCGAGGGAGGGGGCACGGGACCGAATGTACCGGCGCCGGGCTCGCCGCGGTGGCCTCGTTGCACAGTCTCAACCCGCGGTACCGGCATGGTGACGTTGCCGGTACGGCCCGTGACGGAAGCCGTCGATCTCCCGGATCTCGGCCAGCCGGCTCCGGCACTCCGCGCAGCGGCCGAGATGGGTCCGCATCCGGTGCGCGTCGCGGGGCGCGAGCCGGCCGCGGACCTGCGGGCCGAGCCGGTCGCCGGCCCACCGGCACTCCGGGTGCTCGGCCACGGTGACGTGCTGCTGGAGGTAGAGGCTGCGCAGCCCCTCGCGGGCCCGGTGCGCGAGGACCGCCACGGCGTTCGGGGTCAGGCCCATCCGCGGGGCGAGCTCGGCCGGCGTGGTGCCCTCCACCTCGGTCTGCCAGAGCACGTCGCGCCAGCGCGGCGGGAGTTGCCGGAAGGCGGCCGCCGCGAAACTGCGTTCCAGCTGGTCCAGGGCGGGGTCGGTGAACGGCTCGCCGGCGTCGTAACGGGTCAGGTCGTCGGTGAACTCCAGCCGCCGGTCCGAACGCGCCCGCTGGTAGCAGACGTGCCGCATGGTGGTGTGCAGGTAGGCGCGGAACGCGACCAGGGGACCGCGGCCGGCCCGCAGCGACGCGAACACCTTGGCGAACGTCTCGGCGACCAGGTCGTCGGCGTCGGCCGGGTCGCGGGCCAGGCCGTACGCGAACAGCCGCGCCGCCGCGTGGTGCCGCTCGTAGAGCGTCCCGTACGCGGCGGTGTCGCCGGCCCGGACGGCGGCGAGTAGATCCGTGTCCGAGTCCACGTCGTTGCCCGGGGTCGTCATTCCGCCTCCTGTGGCAGGAACTGCGAGGAAAGCCCGATTAGGTGAAAGTGTACGGCGCTATGTCCTTTTTGCGAAAGTTGTCAGGAGTGACGGTGTGGCTGGCTCAAGTGCGCGCTCGTGCGCTCTGCAGCGAAGAATCAATCGTCATTGCGCACCGCAGCCAAAGATTGTGCGGTTATCCACAGGTTCAGCCGATGAACTGTATGGGTGTGGGGCTTAACCTGATGTGACTCCCATGACAACGACCGGATTTTCCCGGTTGCTTCGTCATTGGTCAGTGCCGACCGAAGGAGCTTCACTTGTCTCACCCCCACACCTCGCACCCGCGCCTGCTGGCGTGGATCGACGAGGTCGCCGCCCTGACAACGCCCGACCGGATCGTCTGGTGCGACGGTTCGGACGCCGAGTGGACCCGGCTGACCGACGAGCTCGTCGAGTCCGGCGCGCTGGTCCGGCTCGACGAGAAGAAGAAGCCCAACTCGTTCTGGGCGCGAACCGACCCGTCCGACGTGGCGCGCGTCGAGGAACGCACGTTCATCTGCTCGGCCGACGAGGCCGACGCCGGTCCCACCAACAACTGGATGGACCCGGCCGAGATGAAAGCCCTGATGACCGAGCTGTACCGGGGGTCGATGAAGGGCCGGACGATGTACGTCGTCCCGTTCTGCATGGGCCCGCTCGACGCGGACCACCCGATGTTCGGCGTCGAGCTGACCGACAGCCCGTACGTCGTCGCCAGCATGCGCATCATGACCCGGATGGGGGCCGAGGTCCTGAGCGCGATGGGCGACGAGGCGGACTTCGTCCCATGCCTGCACTCGATCGGCGCGCCGCTCTCCCGGCATGAGGAGGACGTCGCCTGGCCGTGCAACGAGACGAAGTACATCTCGCACTTCCCGGAGACCCGGGAGATCTGGTCCTTCGGCTCCGGTTACGGCGGCAACTCCCTGCTCGGCAAGAAGTGCTACGCGCTGCGCATCGCCAGCGTGGCCGCCCGTGACGAGGGCTGGCTGGCCGAGCACATGCTGATCATGAAGCTGACCTCGCCCGAGGGCGTCGTCCGCTACATCGCCGGCGCGTTCCCGTCGGCCTGCGGCAAGACCAACCTGGCCATGCTCGAGCCGACCCTGCCGGGGTGGAAGGTCGAGACGGTCGGCGACGACATCGCCTGGATGCGTTTCGGGGAGGACGGCCGGCTCTGGGCCACCAACCCCGAGTTCGGGCTCTTCGGCGTCGCGCCCGGCACCGACTTCCACACCAACCCGAACGCGATGCGCACCCTGGCCAAGGGCAACTCGGTCTTCACCAACGTGGCGCTGACCGACGACGGCGACATCTGGTGGGAGGGCATGGGCGAGCCGCCCGCGCACCTGACCGACTGGAAGGGGCAGGACTGGACGCCGGGGTCGGAGGCGCCGTCCAGCCACCCGAACAGCCGCTTCTGCACCCCGATCGAGCAGTGCCCGATCCTCGCCGACGAGTACCACGACCCGCGTGGCGTGCCGATCGACGCGATCCTGTTCGGTGGCCGCCGCAAGACCACGATCCCGCTGGTCACCGAGGCCCGCGACTGGGTGCACGGGGTGTACCTGGGCGCGACCCTGTCCAGCGAGACCACCGCGGCCGCGGTCGGCCAGGTCGGCGTGGTCCGGCGCGACCCGATGGCGATGCTGCCGTTCATCGGCTACCACGCCGGCGACTACTTCCAGCATTGGATCGACATGGCCAAGGGCGCCTCCGGCGACGCGTCCAAGCTGCCCAAGGTCTTCTACGTGAACTGGTTCCGGCGCGACGCCGACGGCGGGTTCCTCTGGCCCGGCTTCGGCGAGAACAGCCGCGTCCTCAAGTGGGTCGTCGAGCGTCTCGACGGCAAGGCCGACGCGGTGGAGACGGCGATCGGCCACGTCGCCACGCCCGAGGCGATCGACGTGACCGGCCTCGACCTCGACCCGGCGGCGCTGGCGGCGGTGCTGCGCGTCGACAAGGACGAGTGGCTGGCCGAATTGCCGCAGATCACCGAGTGGTTCGAGAAGTTCGGCGACAAGCTCCCGGCCGTGCTCTGGGCGGAGCTGGACGCGCTGCGCGCACGTCTGGCCGACGCCTGACGAGACTCCGCGCCCGCCCTCAACGGCGAGGGCGGGCGCGGGGGGTTTCTATAACGCTTTCGACAACGCTTTCGGCGAGTTGCGTCACCCGGACGGCCCACGAGGCAGCGGCACGAACAGGTTTATCCAGGCCCGGATGGTTCCAGCGCGCACGGCCACCGCTTGAGTGCACGGCGAACATGGCTACCCTTGCCCGTGATGAGTGTGCGTTCGCTGGTCTACAGGTTCTACGAACGGCGGCTCGCCGGAAAGCTGGTCGGCAAGCCGGTGCCCCGCCATGTCGGCGTGATGTGCGACGGCAACCGCCGATGGGCGCGCGAAATGGGGTTCGTCGACCCCAACGACGGCCACCGCGTCGGCGCCGTCCGCGTCAAGGACCTGCTGACCTGGTGTGATCAGTCCGGGATCGAGCACGTCACGCTCTACCTGCTGGCCACCGACAACCTGCAGCGCCCGGCGGCCGAGCTCGACCCCCTCGTGAAGATCATCGAGGACCTGGCGACCGAGCTGGCCGAGGAGGGCAACCCCTGGCGGCTGCGCATGGTCGGCGCGCTCGACATCCTCCCCAGCGGGACGGCCGCGACGCTCAAGGCCGCGCAGGAGAAGACGCAGGACCGCTCCGGCGGCGTCGAGGTCAACATGGCGGTCGGCTACGGCGGCCGGCGCGAGATCACCGACGCGGTGCGTTCGCTGCTCCAGCAGCACGCGTCGACCGGCGGCACCTTGGAGGAGCTGGCCGAGATCCTCGACGTCGAGCACATCGCCGAGCACCTCTACACCCGTGGCCAGCCCGACCCCGACCTGGTCATCCGCACCAGCGGCGAGCAGCGGCTCTCCGGCTTCCTGCTCTGGCAGTCGGCGCACTCGGAGTTCTACTTCCACGACGCGAACTGGCCCGACTTCCGTCGCATCGACTTCCTGCGCGCCCTGCGCAGCTACGGCAACCGCCAGCGCCGCTACGGAGCCTGAAACCCCTATTCGGGTACGTCGTGAGCGCCGCCCGTTCCCGGGCGACACGACTCGGCCCCGTGCGTGCGCGGCCTCCGCGCCACTCCACGTGCCGGCGCGAGTCGCGCTTGCCGGCTGGTTCTCACCGTGGTCATCCGTGCCTCATGACCGCGGTGAGAACCGGCCGGACGGCGTGACCCGCGTAGCGAGCCGGACCAGCGCGGAGGCCGCGCACGCAGGTACGGCCACGGGCGCTGCTCACGACATACCCGAACAGGGGTTTTTCAGAAGCGGTTGATGCCGTCGTTGATGAACTTGGCGACGGCCTCGGGCGACGCGAGGGTCAGGTCGGCGGCGTCGGACACGGCGGCACCGGTCTCGTCGTTGGCCACCGCGACCGCCATGCCGAGGAAGCCGGGGTCGGCCACCTCGCGGGCCCGCAACGCCTCGAACGCCCTGATGTCCGACATGTCGTCACCGAAATACCACGCCGTGGCGGCATCCCGCACGGCCTCGGTGATGACCATGCCCTTGTCCTGGTCGACCGGTGGCTTGAGCTCGACCACCATGCGGCCGCCCTGGATCTTCAGCCCTTCGCTGGTGGCCCGGTCGCGCGCCCACTGCTCGACCTCGGCCGCCCGCTCGGGGCAGTTGCGGTAGTGCAGGGCGACGGACAGCCTCTTGTACTCCACCTCGGCCGGCTCGGGGAACGCCCGCCGCGCCTCGGCGGCCAGCGCCTCCATGGGCTCCACGTACTCCAGGGCGGCGGGTTTGGTGACGACCTCGCCCTCGTGCAGCATCTCCAGGCCGTAGAGCCCGTAGAAGTCGACGTGGGCCAGGGTCGGGAACCGGCCGCGCAGGAAGTCGACCGGGCGGGCCGAGACGATCGCCACCCGGCCGACCTTGGTCGCCAGTCGTTCAAGAACGGCGGGCACGGCGGCCACCGGCTGGGAGTCGCCCGGCTTGTTGGTGATCGGTGAGAGAACGCCGTCGAAATCGAAGAAGAACGTTGTCCGCGACGCGTGGTGGGCGGTGCGCACCCAGGCGTCGTCAGCGCTGACGGGACGGGTCGGACGCTCGGTCTCTGCCACGTCGCCAGACTACCCGCGGAGGGTGTCCTTTTATGCCCGGAGGAATTCGCGTGGGGCGAGCGTCACCCGCGAGTGCCCGATTTTGCGCACTACCGCGGGAGCCTGTTGACCGCTAGCGTTTGTGTCATGGCACGGGGTTATCCCGGGCCAGCCGGTCGGCCCGGACCTGCGATTACATGCGCCACAGGGCCCGCATCCCGTCCCTGTGCACGAGCCGGCGGCCGGAGGTGGCGGACCGCGGGTGGCGGGTTGCACGCCCGCTGGAGCAGGCCTGTGACATCTCGCCGTACCGATGCCGGTGTCGCTTCTTCTTCCGACCCGGCCGACAAGGTGACCAAGACCCGTGCCACTGCTTCCCGCCGCAAGGTGCGGGACAGGCACGCGGACGCCGAGCCGGCGCCCGCCGGCAAGGTCTTCGTCCTGGACACCTCGGTCCTGCTGTCCGACCCGGCGGCCTTCCGCCGGTTCGCCGACCACGAGGTGATCGTTCCGCTCGTGGTCATCTCCGAACTGGAGGGCAAGCGTCACCACCCCGAGCTCGGCTGGTTCGCCCGGCAATCCCTGCGGATGCTGGACGAGCTGCGCATCAAGCACGGCCGGCTGGACCAGCCCGTTCTCTGCAACGACGAGGGCGGCACGCTGCGCGTCGAGCTCAACCACGCCGACCAGAGCGTGCTCCCGCAGGGTTTCCGCAACGACTCGAACGACACCCGGATCCTCTCGGTGGCGCTCGGGCTGGCCGCGGAGGGCCGCGACGTCACGCTGGTCAGCAAGGACATGCCGCTGCGGGTGAAGGCCGCCTCGGTCGGCATCGCCGCCGACGAGTACCGGCACGGCCAGGCCAGTGACCCCACCTGGACCGGCATGGCCGACCTGGAGCTCGGCGAGGAGCAGGTCAACGCGCTGTACTCGGGTGACGAGCTGGAGATCGAGCAGGCCGACAGCCTGCCCTGCCACACCGGCCTGGTGATCCACTCACCCCGGGGCTCCGCGCTCGGCCGGGTCACCCCGGACAAGACGGTGAAGCTGGTCCGCGGCGATCGGGACGCGTTCGGCCTGCGCGGCCGTTCCGCCGAGCAGAGGATCGCCCTGGACATCCTGCTCGACGAGCAGATCGGGATCGTGTCGCTGGGCGGCAAGGCCGGCACCGGCAAGTCCGCGCTGGCGCTCTGCGCCGGCCTGGAGGCGACGATGGAGCGCAACCGCCACAAGAAGGTGATCGTGTTCCGCCCGCTCTACGCGGTCGGCGGCCAGGAGCTGGGCTATCTGCCCGGCAGCGAGTCGGAGAAGATGTCGCCCTGGGCGCAGGCGGTCTTCGACACGCTCGGCGCCGTGGTGCACGGCAACGTGGTCGAGGAGGTGCTGGCCCGCGGCCTGCTGGAGGTCCTTCCGCTGACCCACATCCGCGGTCGCAGCCTGCACGACGCCTTCGTGATCGTCGACGAGGCCCAGTCACTGGAACGCAACGTGCTGCTGACCGTCCTGTCCCGCATCGGGCAGAACTCCCGGGTGATCCTGACGCACGACGTCGCGCAGCGGGACAACCTGCGGGTCGGCCGCCACGACGGCGTCACCGCGGTGATCGAGGCGTTGAAGGGGCATCCGATCTTCGCCCACGTCACCCTCACCCGTTCGGAGCGTTCTCCGATCGCCGAGGTGGTCACGGACCTGCTGGAGGACATTCCCCTGTGAGGTGATGCCGACGCGGGTCTTTGTCCCGATTGTAGGGAAAAAGTGGGTGACTAAAGTCACAGATCCGCGTTGGCATTTCACATCCCCTTCACGCCACGGCATGGTGTCTGGCGGGCACCGTGCCGTGGCAGTGACGTCGGATATCGACCAGTCGGCAGGACAGATCCCTCGCGGGGTCGCGGTGCTCGCGGCACGACCACTGCGCTGACCAGCGGTGGCCCGCCGTGTCATTGCCCCCGACGAAGGGAATCTTCGTGAATCGGCTCTGGAGCCGGCTCGGAGTTCGCACGGCGTCTGTCGGCCTGCTGGTGGCGGGACTCGGCGGCGGTGTGTACCTCGGACAGGATCGGGACGAGCAGCCGCAGACCAGCTCTGCCGCCCTCGTCATGCAGGCCGACGCGGAAGAGGTTGCTCTGCTGAAGCAGCGGCAGAACGAGCACGCCGCCGATCGCGCCCACCGCACCTCGGCCGAGAACGCCGCGGCCGGCAAGGCTGCTGCCGAGGCCAAGACCGCTGCCACCGAGGCGCACACCCTCACGGTGAAGTCGATCGCCGCCGAGGCCGCGAAGAAGAAGGCGGCCGAGGAGAAGGCCAAGGAGAAGGCCGCCGCCTCCGGGGCCGAGGTGCCCTACACCGGCGACATCCCCTCCTCCTGCAATGAGTACTCGGGCACCCGCGGTGTCGGCTGCGCGCTGATGCTGGACGCCGGCTTCAAGATCGATCAGTTCCCGTGCCTGGACAAGCTCTGGAAGCGCGAGAGTGGCTGGAACTACAAGGCCACCAACAGCAGCTCCGGGGCGTACGGGATTCCCCAGGCCCTGCCGGGCAGCAAGATGGCCTCGATCGCGTCGGACTGGAAGACCAACCCGGCCACGCAGATCAAGTGGGGTCTCAACTACATCGAGGGTCGTTACTCGACCCCGTGTGGCGCGTGGAACCACTCGGAGAGCACCGGCTGGTACTGAGCACGCTTGGGTAACGGGGCCGCGCGGCATTTCGCGCGGCCCCGTTCCACTGTGATCAAATGCCCGTATGGTCCGAAATGTCGCTCTGGTTGCCTTGGCGGTCCTGCTCGCCGGCGGCGACGTGCCGGCATGCGCGGGCACGGGCGGCCCGCCGATCCTCGAAGTGGTCGGCGGCAACGAGGCCAAGACCGGCGAGTTCCCCTGGGTGGTGCGGCTCTCCATGGGGTGCGGCGGCGCCCTGACCGCGCCCCGGATCGTGCTCACCGCCGGCCACTGCGTCGGACCCACCGGACCGAACCAGAAGATCACCGTGACCGCCGGGGTCGCCGACCTGAAAGCCCAGGGAGCTGTCACCGCGCACTCCGTCGAAGTGATCCGCGCGCCCGGCTTCGTCACCGAGACCCGCGGCGACGACTGGGCCGTGATCAAACTCGACCGGGACCTCGGCCTGCCCACCCTCGACCTGGTGCCCGACGCGACCAGCGACGACGGCGAGGTCACCGTCATGGGCTGGGGGCAGACGAAAGAAGGGTCGCTGCACCAGGAGCGGCGGCTGCACTACGCGACGGTTCCCACCATCGCCGACGATGCGTGCGCCAAGGCGTACCTGCCCACGAAGATCGCCGTGGCCACCGGGGACTCGATCTGCGCGGGGCGGCACGGCGTCGACACCTGCCAGGGGGACTCCGGTGGGCCGATGGTGCGGCGCGACAAGGAGGGAAGGTGGGCGCAGGTCGGCATCGTGAGCTGGGGACTGGGATGCGCCCGTGATGCCTATCCCGGGGTCTACACCCAAATTTCCCATTTCCGTACGGCCATTCTCGCCGCCATCCGCAAGCTGTCCTGATTGCCCGGGTGGCCGGTCGCCCGCGCGCCTGCGACCATCGAGTCATGAGTTACGGGCTGGCCGACACGCGTCCCGAACAGGCCCCGAGGTTCGGCACCGACGCGTTCTACGCCTCCATGGGCCGCGCGTTCGTCACCATGTGCGGGGTCATCCCGATCCTGTTCCTGATCGAGGCGCTGGACGTGGCCGTCGGTCGCGGCACCCTCGACGTGGCCGGCGGCATCATCCCGCGCCGGGTCGACGGGCTGGACGGCGTGCTGTTCAGCCCGTTCCTGCACGACGGCTGGGACCACCTCTACGGCAACGCGGTGCCGCTCATCCTGGTCGGCACGTTCGCGCTGGCCGGCGGCGCCCGCCGGTTCATCTGGTCGACCGTGACGATCATGCTGGTCAGCGGCCTCGGCGTCTGGTTCGTCGGCGACCCGGGCACAGTCGTGGTCGGTGCCAGCGGGGTGATCTTCGGTTACCTGGGTCTGCTCTTCGCCCGCGGCTTCGTCGAGCGCAGCTGGTGGAGCCTGGCGGTCGCCGCGTTCATCGGGCTCCTCTACTGGTACCAGATCTACAACATCCTGCCGACCGACCGCGCGATCTCCTGGCAGGGGCACGCGTTCGGCCTGGCCGGCGGCCTGATAGCCGCCTTCCTGTTCCGTCGCCGCTGACCGTGATGGCGGGGGGACCCGGGCCACGCCCGGACCTCCCCGCCCGGAATCAGATGACCGGCTCGTCGCCGATCCCGACCGTCGGCAGATGCCCGTCGAAGTCCACCGCGGAGTAAAGGGCCAGCTTCTCCAACCGGTGATACGAGTCGATCACCCGGATCGTCCCGCTCTTCGACCGCATCACGATCGACTGGGTGTGCGCGCCACCCGAGCGGTAACGCACCCCCTTGAGCAGGTCACCCGAGGTCACCCCGGTCGCCACGAAGAAGCAGTTGTCGCCGGTGACCAGGTCGTCGGTGGTCAGCACCCGGTCCAGGTCGTGGCCGCCGTCCAGGGCCTTCTGCCGCTCCGACTCGTCGAGCGGCCACAGCTTCGCCTGGATCATGCCGCCCAGACACTTGATCGCGCAGGCCGCGGTGATGCCCTCGGGCGTGCCACCGATACCCATCAGAACGTCCACGTCGGACTCCGCGCGGGCCGCCGAGATCGCCCCGGCGATGTCCCCGTCGGAGATGAACTTGATGTTCGCGCCCGCCTGCCGGACCTCCTCGACCAGCTTCGCGTGCCGTGGCCGGTCCAGGATGCAGACCGTCACGTCGGAGACGCTGGACCGTTTCGCCCTCGCGATCCGGCGCAGGTTCTCCGTCGCACCGGCGTTGATGTCGATCACGTCGGCGCAGTCCGGCCCGACGGCGATCTTGTCCATGTAGAAGACGGCGCTCGGATCGAACATCGCGCCGCGCTCGGCCACCGCGAGAACCGCGACAGCACCCGGCATGCCCTTGCTCATCAGCGTGGTGCCGTCGACCGGGTCGACCGCGACGTCCACCTCCGGTCCGGTGCCGTCACCGACCTGCTCGCCGTTGAAAAGCATCGGGGCCTCGTCCTTCTCCCCTTCGCCGATGACGACGACCCCGCGCATCTGGATCGAGTTGATGAGCTTGCGCATGGCGTCGACGGCCGCGCCGTCACCGCCGTTCTTGTCGCCGCGCCCGACCCAACGGCCGGCGGCCATGGCGGCGGCCTCGGTCACGCGGACCAGGTCGAGGGCGATGTTACGGTCGAGATCCTGGGGAACCCGTGCAGGCATGCGGCCTCCTCGCGTCTTTGCGGGGCTGGTGGTTCCCCTGATCCTGGCACCTGAGGACTGCCAAGTCCCGGTTCAGCGACATGGTTAACAATGAGCACGTGGAACCCGCTGCTGCCGAACCCCTGTCGACCGCTTCCCCGGCGCCCGCCCAGCCCGCGCCGGCCACCCCGGATTCCGGCACGCCGGGCGGATCGGGCGCGCGGGCCGATGCGAGCGCGCGGCCGGATGCGGGCCCGGGTGGTGGTTCGGGCGCGCGGGCCGATGCGGCTCCGGGTGGTGGTTCGGGCGCGCAGGCCGATGCGGCTCCGGGTGGTGGTTCGGGCGCGCAGGCCGATTCCGGCGCGCTCGGCGGCTCAGAGGTGGCGCAGGGCTCCGGCTCGGACATGGTGGACGCGCTGTCCGTTCCGGTGGCCACGGGCGTGCCGGTCGCCGAGCCGGCCCCGGCCTCACCGCGGCTGACCAAGCGCGAAGGCCGCTCGCCACGCGACATGGGGCTGTCACTGCTGGTGCTGATCGTGCCGATCGCGCTGCTGCTGCTCTTCTACCGGGTGGTCCTCGACGGCGACGAGCCGTTGACCGTCGACCCCACCTCATCGATCCAGCTGGCGTCCAAGGACTTCACCGTCCTGACCCCCACCGGGCTGGACGCGGACTGGCGGGTCACCGCGGCCACCTTCAAGCGCGAGACCGGCGGCGCCACCCTGCGCATCGGTTACGTCGGGCCGGGCGACGACCCGGTCCAGCTGGTGGAAAGCACCGTCCCGGCCGACAAGCTGGTCCCCGCGGAGGTGGGCAACGAAGGCAAGCGCATCGGCGCCTACCGCACCGACGCCCGCTCGTGGCTGGTCTACAGCGGCCGCCCGGACGAGACCACGCTGATCTTCACCGAGGGCACCCGCACGGTCCTGCTCATCGGCAAGACCGAACAGCAGAACCTCGAAGCCCTGGCCGGCTCGCTGAAGTAAACCGCCCGCACACCCCCGGCGAAACGCCGCCGTTGAGGAGGCAGCTGTTTCCCGGCGCCGCGGTGTTTGCGGCGTCGGGGAAACAACTGCCTCCTCAACGGTCACCAGGCGTTTGTGGGGGAGCGAAGCGAAGCAATCAAGTAGAGTCGCGGGCGGCCCGGGCGGCGTCGATTCGTTCGCGGGCGCCGTCCAGCCACCGCTGGCAGATGTCGGCCAGTTTCTCGCCGCGCTCCCACAGCGCGAGCGACTCCTCCAGGCTCCCGCCGCCCTGCTCCAGCCGCCCGACCACCTCGGCCAGCTCGGTCCGCGCCTGCTCGTAGCTCAAACTCTCGTCGCTCATCCGCTCTCTCCCGTGTCGACCGCTGCCCTCGGCAGAAGTCCGCTCCTCCGCGCCCGCGGCCGGCTTGCTCATGCGTCGTCCCCGGCGGTGACCACGGCCGTGACCGCGCCCTCGGCCACCCGGATCCGCAGCGGATCGCCCGCCCCGACCTCGCCGGCCGCCCGCACCACGTGCCCGTCCCCGCGCTGCACGATCGCGTACCCCCGCTGCAGCGTGGCCAGTGGCGACAGCGCGCGCAGCCGGGCCAGCGTGTGCCGCAGCTCGTCGTCGGCGCGCCGGACCCGGTGCTCCAGGCTGCGGACGGCCCGGTCACGCAGCGCGGTGACCTCGGCCGACCGCTGCTCGACCAGGGTCTCCGGCCGGGCCAGGACCGGCCGGGACCGCCACGCGTCGATCCGCTGCCGCTCCCGGTCGATCTTCGTCAGGACTGCCCGGTCCAGCCGATGGCGGGCCTCGGCGATCCGGTCCAGTTCGTCGGCCAGGTCGGGCACGATCCGCTTGGCGGCGTCGGTCGGCGTGGAGGCGCGGAAGTCGGCGACGTAATCCAGCAGCGGGGTGTCCGGGTCGTGGCCGATCGCGCTGACCACCGGCGTGCGCGCGGCGAACACGGCCCGGCACAGCGCCTCGTCGGAGAAGGGCAGCAGATCCTCCACGCTGCCGCCGCCCCGGGCGATCACGATCACGTCGACGGTCTCGTCCTCGTCGAGGACCTTGAGCGCGCCGAGGATCTGCGCCACCGCGCTCGGCCCCTGCACCGCGACGTGCGTGACCCGGAACTCGGCGCCTGGCCAGCGGCGCCGTACGTTCATCAGCACGTCCCGCTCGGCGGCGGTGTTCTGCCCCGTGATCAGGCCGATCCGGTTCGGCAGGAACGGCAGCGGGCGCTTGCGGCGACGGTCGAACAGGCCCTCGGCCTCCAGCAGCTTCTTCAGCCGCTCCAGCCGGAGCAGCAGCTCACCGAGGCCGACCTGGCGGATCTCGTCGGCGCGCAGGCTGAGCGTGCCCCGCGCGGGGTAGAACTCCGGCTTGGCGTGCAGGGTCACCCGGTCGCCCTCGGCCAGCTCGGGTGCGCCCGCCTCCAGCACGTCCTCACTGGTGGTGACGGTGAGGCTGAGATTCGCGGCGGGGTCGCGCACGGTCATGAAGACCAAGCCGCGCGAGCCGGACCGCCGGTTGATCTGGGCGACCTGCCCGTCCACCCACACCCAGCCGAGCTTGGTGATCCAGGCGCCGATCTTCTGGCTGACGACGCGCACCGGCCACGGATCGTCGGCCGTGCTCTTCGGGGCGGCGCTCTTCGCCGGAGCGGTGGCAGCCTGGGCTTCGTTCACCCGGCCAGACTAGGTCAGCCCACCGACATTTTCGTCGGCGCGATGCTGCGCCACGTACGCGTGCGGCTCGGCGTGGCGGCCGACGTATCCGTCGAGGTCCACGGGCGTACGCCGCTCGGGCATCTGCTTCTCGACGGCTCGCACGAGCACCGTCGCGACCAGGCCGGCACATGCCCAGAACACCAGGTCGGCGCCGAGATAGCGCAGGTCGGCGTGCACCCCGCGGCCGAGGCCGAGGAACGGGAACGGGAAACCGCGGCGCTGTGGATAGTCCGCGAGGCAGCACCGCCCGGTGTCGACGAGCAACCCGGTCCCGAGCCCGGCCACGGTCACCAGCAGGGCGGTCAGGTACCCGGCGGGGCTCGGCCGGACCCGGTGCAGCCCGAGCAGGACCGCCCCGCCGAGCGTCACCATCACGTGGAACACCACGTAGACGACGCCGTCGACCCCGGTCACCAGGTCGAGCAGGCCGACGCCGGACAGGAACCAGCCGGCCATCACGCGCAGCACGGTCGGGATCGAGGGCCACCCGTCGTCCCGCTCGGCTGTCATGAACCCGAGTATCCCGCCGATTACCACCCGTTCGGGGCGAAACGGCTCAACGGTTCGAGCGCCTGCGCCAGGCTCGCCGGGTGAGGCTCGTGACGACGACGATCAGGAATCCGGCGTACGCCCAGAAGGCCACGTCCACGACCAGGTGCCCCAGGTCGGGTCCCCATCCGTCCGCGACCGCCAGCTCGCGGGCCGCCCCGGGCGTGTCCGCGGTGCCGCCGCGCGACAGCCACGCGTACGGCCAGCCCCGGGCCTCGGTCCAGCCGAACATGCAACAGAGCCTCTCCGTACGTACCGCAAGAGTCCCGAGCGTGCCCGCCGCCGCACCGGCCACCGCGACCACGGCGGACCAGACGGCCGGAGGCCGCAGTCGATGCCAGAAGACCAGCGCCAGCCCGCCGGCGAGCACCACCAGCCCAGCCGGGACGAAGACGACGCCGATCACGCCGAACACGCACGTCAGCGCCCCGAACAGCACCGGGATCGGATGATCGGCGATCTTCGCGGAGGACCTCACAGGCGATGTCTACCACCCGGTCGCCACCGCTGTGGCGCTGATCGCAGGAGGGCGGGCCGCCGGGCGGGGCACGTACCATGGCCGGGTGACTGAAGCTCGCAAACGTGTGTTGCTCGCCAAGCCGCGTGGTTACTGCGCCGGCGTCGACCGCGCGGTGCAGACCGTCGAGGAGGCGCTGAAGCTCTACGGCGCCCCGGTCTACGTGCGCAAGCAGATCGTGCACAACAAGCACGTGGTCAACACGCTCGAGGCCCGTGGCGCGATCTTCGTCGAGGAGAACTACGAGGTGCCCGAGGGGGCCACCGTCGTCTTCTCCGCGCACGGCGTCGCGCCCGAGGTCCACGAGCAGGCCCGCGAGCGCAACCTCAAGGCCATCGACGCGACGTGCCCGCTGGTCACGAAGGTGCACCACGAGGCGAAGCGGTTCGCCGCCGAGGACTACGACATCCTGCTGATCGGGCATGAGGGGCACGAGGAGGTCATCGGCACCTCCGGCGAGGCCCCCGCGCACATCCAGCTCGTCGACGGCCCCGACGACGTGGAGAACGTGGTGGTTCGCGACCCGTCCAAGGTCGTCTGGCTGTCGCAGACCACGCTCTCGGTCGACGAGACGATGGAGACCGTGGCCCGGCTCAAGACGAAGCTGCCGCTGCTGCAGTCGCCGCCCAGCGACGACATCTGCTACGCCACGTCGAACCGGCAGCACGTGATCAAGGAGATCGCGCCGGAGTGTGATGTGGTGATCGTGGTCGGGTCGACGAACTCGTCGAACTCGGTGCGTCTGGTCGAGGTCGCCCTCGGCGCCGGCGCCCGGGCCGGCCACCTGGTCGATTACGCCTCCGAGATCCAGGACTCCTGGCTGGAGGGTGCGACCACGGTCGGCGTCTCCTCCGGCGCCAGCGTGCCCGACGAGCTGGTCATGGAGGTGCTCGGGCACCTGGCCACGCGCGGCTTCGCGGACGTGACCGAGTTCACCACGGCCGAGGAGCGCCTCACCTTCTCCCTCCCGCAGGAGCTGCGCCGCGACATGAAGAAGGCAGCCGCCGCTAGCTGAACTCGGGCGCCTGGGGCTGGCGCGGGGCGACCTCGACCTGGGGTGGCTGGGCCAGCTCCTCGTCCGAGACCCCCATCTCGGCCAGCTTGCGCGCGCTGACCAGCACCCGCGACTCCAGCGAGCCCACCGCCTTGTTGTACGCGCTGACCGCCCCGTTCAGCGAGACCCCGAGCCGGCTCACGTGCTCCCCGAGCGTGGACAACCGGCCGTAGAGTTCCCGCGCCAGGCCGTGCACCGCCACCGCGTTACCGGTCAGCGTCTCCTGCCGCCACGAGAACGCGACCGTGCGCAGCATCGCGATCAGCGTCGCCGGGGTGGCCAGCACGACGTTGCGGCGGAACGCATACTCCATCAGGACCGGGTCGCGCTGCAGCGCCGCGTCCAGGAACGGGTCGGCCGGGACGAACAGCACCACGAAGTCGGGCGACGACGCGAACGCGTTCCAATACTCCTTCGCCGACAGGGCGTCGACATGTGCCCGCAGGTGCCGGGCGTGCTGATCCAGGTAGAGATCCCGGTCACGTTCGTCGCGGGCCTCCATCGCCGACAGGTAACCCTCCAGCGGCGCCTTCGCGTCGACCACCACGCTGCGGCCACCGTGCAACCGCACCACCAGGTCGGGCCGCACCCCCTGATGATCGGTCTCGGCGGTGACCTGCTCGGCGAAGTCGCAGTGCTCCAGCAGCCCGGCCGCCTCCACGATCCGGCGCAGCTGATGCTCGCCCCAGCGGCCCCGCACCTGCGGCGTGCGCAGCGCCGACACCAGCTGCCGGGTCTCGCCGCGCAGCTCGGTGGAGACCGCGCCCATCGCCCGCACCTGTTCCCGCAGCTCCGCATACGCGTCGACCCGGTCGCGCTCCAGCTCGGCGACCCGCTGCTCGTAGCGCCGCAGCGTGTCCTGCAGCGGAGCGACGGCGCGGGCCACCGCCTCCTGCGACTGGGCGGTCGCCTCATAGGACAGCGCCCGCATCGACTGCTCCAGCCGCTGCTCCCCGTCGCGGGTCGCGGCCACCGTCGCCTCCAGCCGGGCGATGTCGGCCGCGGCCCGGGCACGGGCGGCGAGCCACCCCAGGGCGGCACCGGCAGCCAGACAGAGCACGATCACGCCGAGCGTCGAGTACGTCACCATCGCAGATTGCCAGACCGGTACGACAAGACCGCCGAGGGTACTTTGGAAAACATGAACGGCGTGTTGCTCATCCTGGCCATCGTCGCGGTCGTCGCCCTGGTCGTCGTCGGCATGCAGCGTGGCGGCGGCAAAATCCAGCAGACCCAGCTCGAGGACGCCCGGGCCGAGGCCCAGAGGTGGTATGAACGGCTCGGCGGCCAGGTGATCAACCTGCACGCCGACGAGCCGGCCGCCCGGCAGGCCCTGGCCGACGCGAGCGAGCGCTACAACGCCGCCGGCGGCCAGCTGCAGCAGGCCAAATCGGTCCGCCAGTTCGAGCTGGCCCGTGAGTCGTCGCTGGAGGGTCTGACCTACGTCCGGGCCGCCCGCCTCGCGATGGGCCTCGACCCCGGCCCCGACCTGCCCCCGCTCGCCGCGGCCCGCGGCGCCGGGCAGCTCACCCAGGAACGCGAGGTCAGTGTGCAGGGCCACGCCTACAAGGCAGGTCCGCAGCCCGGCCCCGACACTCCGTACTACTACCCCGGTGGTCGCGTCCAGGGCCGCCCGGTGCCCTCCGGGTGGTATTCGCAGCCGGTCTGGAAGACCGCGCTAGGCACCGGCGCCGGCGTGCTCGGCGGCATGCTGATCTTCGACGCGCTGTTCTCCCCGGCGTTCGGCGACGTCGGTGGCTACGCCGACGGTTACCAGGACGGCTTCGACGCCGGCAACGACGTCGACACCAACGGCCTCGGCGACTTCGGTGGCGGAGGCGGCGACGGCGGTGGCTGGGGCGGCGGCGACTTCGGCGGTGGAGATTTCGGCGGCGGCGACTTCGGCGGCGACTTCTGATCTACCAGGGCTGCGGCGGCGACTTCTGATCTACCAAGGCTGCGGCGGGCGCACGTCCGCCGCCGGCCTCGGGTAAGGGTGCAGGCGCCGGGTCAGCTCCCGGCGCAACGCCCGCGGCCCCGGCCAGATCTGGCTCAGATCGGCGACGAACGCCGGCCCACGCGCCGTCACCGTCTGCGCCGGCCAGCCCGCGCCCGACCCCTGCACCGGGTGGACCGTGTCCATGTCCACCGGAGTGACCTCCAGCACGGTCCGCAGCCCACTGCGGCGCACCGTCACCGCGGCGATGTCGTCCCAGGCCAGCAGCACCGGATCGCTGCCCTGAGCGGCCAGTTCCAGACCACCGGCCGACACCCGGACCCAGGTAGTGAGCGCGGCCCGCGCGGACAACGAGTAGAACGCGGCAACCACGCCGCCGACGATGACCGCCTCCAGGGTGGTCACCCACCACGGGTCGCCGGTGTCCTGGGCCAGCCGGCCCACGATCGGCGAGACCACCAGGTACGACAGCATCAGCACGGCGAACACCGCGACGAACGTCCGGGCCGGCGACGACCGGAACAGGATGGTGTCCCCGGCCGGCGCCTCGACCTCCTCCGGGGCGATCGGCATGCCTCCTATGGTGGACCGAACCACCGGCTCCGCTCCCGGGATCGCCGCTTTTGCCCCCTCCGCCGGCCCCCGGAGATCACATTCAAGAGCCTCATGTCCGACGTCCGCTGTGGTCGCCCTCCGCCGCTCCCGCGGGGACCCTTCCGACCTGAGCAGGGCGCTGGCGCGCCCTGAACGCTCAGGCCGGAAGGGCGATCTCCGCGGGTGGGCACGGTCAAAGCACGAAACCCCGTGACCTCGACCTCAGAACGCGCAGGCGACCACCAACTCCGGGGTCCGGTCGCGGAGCAGGTCCAGCCGGGCGATCCGGCCGGCCGCGCGGACGTCACCGTCGATCAGCTGGAGCTGATCGAGCAGCGCACCCGGCCCGAGCGCCTCGGCCAGCGGCACCTCCGCCCGCATCGACAGCTTGCGGTCCGACTTCGCCTTGCGGACCTGCCGCAGCGCGTCGCCGGCCAGATCGAGCAGTGCGGGTTCGCTCTCCGGCGCGACCCGGGTCAGTTCATACCTCGTCGGCCAGGTCGCCCGGTGCACCGATCCGTACCGCCACCAGGACCAGACCTCCTCCGTCACATACGGCAGGAACGGCGCGAACAGCCGCAACTGCACGGACAAGCCGGTGGCCAGCGCGGCCCGCGCCGAGTCCCCGGCCGGGCCGGCCGCATACGCCCGATCCTTGACCAGCTCGATGTAGTCGTCGCAGAACGTCCAGAAGAACGTCTCCGCCGCCTGCAACGCCTCGGTGTGCTGGAACCGGTCGAACGCCTCGGTCGCGGTCGTGACGACCTCGGCCAGCCGGCCCAGCATCGCCCGGTCCAGCGGCTCGCCGACCGGCTTCCGCAGCGCCTCCGCCGCGCCCAGCCCGAGCGCGAACTTCGACGCGTTCAGCAGCTTCGTCGCCAGTCGCCGCCCGACCTTCAACTGCCCCTCGTCGTAGGTCGTGTCGACACCCGGCCGCCCGCTCGCCGCCCAGTACCGCACCGCGTCCGCTCCGAAGCGCGCGAGTGGCTGGTCCGGCGTCAGGACGTTGCCCAGCGAACTCGACATCTTCTTGCGGTCCGGGTCGACGACCCAGCCGGACAGGATGGCGGTGTGCCACGGCAGCACCCCGTGAGCCAGCTCGGCGCGCAGGATCGACGAGAACAGCCAGGTGCGGATGATCTCCTGACCCTGCGGCCGCAGATCCATCGGGACGATCCCGTTGATCTCCGGGGTCAGCGACGACGTGGCCCAGGTGTCCATGACGTCCGGGTCGGCGGTGAAACCGCCCGGCTGGTCCCGCGCCGACTCGTCGAACCCGGGTGGACAGTCCGACGTCGGGTCGACCGGCAGTGCCGAATCGTCCGGTATGAGAAGCTGGTCGTAATCCGGCTCGCCAGCGTCGTCGAGCCGGTACCAGACCGGGAACGGCACGCCGAAGAACCGCTGCCGGCTGATCAACCAATCCCCGGTCAGGCCGGCGACCCAGCGCTCGTAACGGTGTCGCATGTGCTCCGGAACCCAGCGCAGCTCCCGGCCCCGGGCCAGCAGGCGCTCCCGCAACTCCGCGTCCCGCCCGCCGTTGCGCAGGAACCACTGCCGGCTCGTGACGATCTCCAGCGGCGCCTCGCCCCGCTCGTAGAACTTCACCGGATGCATGACCGGTCGCGGCTCCCCGACCAGCTCACCCGACCCGCGCAGCAGCTCGACGATCGCGCGCCGGGCAGCCGGGACGGTCAGCCCGGCCAGCGGCCGATACGCCTCCGGCGGGACACCGGCCGGTGACTCCAGCAGGAAACGCCCGTCGCGCCCCAGCACAACCCGGGTGCCCAGGCCCAGGTCACGCCACCAGGTGACATCGGTCAGGTCCCCGAACGTGCAGACCATCGCGATACCGGTGCCCTTGTCCCGCTCCGCCAGCGGATGTGCGAAGACCGGGACCTCGACCCCGAACAGCGGCGACCGGACCGAGGTCAGGCCGGCGAAGCGCTCGTCACCGGGGTGGTGGACCAGCGCGACGCACGCCGGCAACAGCTCCGGCCGCGTCGTGTCGACGTCGACCGGCCCGGCCGGCCCGTGGAACCGCAGCGTGTGGAACGCACCGGGACGATCCCGGTCCTCCAGCTCGGCCTGCGCGACGGCGGTGCGGAAACCGACATCCCACAACGTCGGGGCCTCCGACGAATACGCCTCACCCCGCGCCAGGTTCGCCAGGAACTCGCGCTGCGAGACGGCCCGCGCACGGTCACCGATCGTCGTATACGTCAGCCCCCAGTCGACGGAGAGACCCAAATGGCGCCAGACCGCCTCGTACGCCTTCTCGTCCTGCGCGGTCATCCGGCCACACAGCTCGACGAAGTTGCGCCGGGAGATCGAAATCGGCGACTTCGGCGGTCTCGCCGGCGGCTCCCAGCCCGGGTCGTAGGGCAACGACGGATCACAGCGGACGCCGAACACGTTCTGCACCCGGCGCTCGGTCGGCAGGCCGTTGTCGTCCCACCCCATCGGGTAGAAGACAGCCTTGCCCCGCATGCGCTGGAAACGCGCGACCGTGTCGGTGTGCGTGAACGAGAAGACGTGCCCGATGTGCAACGCACCCGATACGGTCGGCGGAGGGGTGTCGATGGCGAACACGTCAGACCGCCCCCTCTGCCGGTCGAACGTGTACGTACCCTCCTCCTGCCAGCGCGGCGCCCACTTGCCCTCGAGCCCGTCCGGAGACGGCCGCTCGGGGAGGCCGGGGCGTCCGGTTCCCGTATCGGTCATGCGGCCACCCTAGGCCCGCCGCGGCGGCCACTGCCAGGAGTTTTCCGGGCCTGTGGACAACCCTCCGAGCCGGACGCCGGCCCGGCGGCCGGCGTCGCCGGACCGCAGACCGCTCACGCCGCCGACTCGTGCTCCAGCAGCCACGACTTCACCGGCAGACCCCACCGGTAACCACCGAGCGACCCGTCCGTACGCAACACCCGATGACACGGCACGATCAGCGCCACCGCGTTCCGCGCGCACGCCGCAGCCGCCGCCCGGATCGCCGCCGGACGACCGGCCAACTCCGCATAGTGCGAATACGTCACCGGGTCACCCGGCTTGATGTCCCGCATCACGCTCCAGGCGTGACCCAGGAACGTGCCCGACGTGTGCTGCTCGACCGGCACCGCATCCAAAGCGGCCAGATCACCGCGGAAATAGGCCCGCACCGCTTCCTGCGCTGCGCCGACGTCGTCAGCCGGCTCCGCCGTCTCCACCAGCCTCGGATGGATCAGACGGATCAGACCCGGCACATCCGTGGTGAAACCGGCCGCGCGAACCGCGCCCGAATCCGCGACCACCAAGGTGAACGGGCCGGCCGGGGTCTCCAACGTCGAATGACGCAACATGGTCCTCAACTCCTCGTCTCGGGGGATACAGCCTTGCGGAGATCCGTCCACCACGAGCAACTTCTCGTGTCGCCTGTGGACAACGGACCGGCCTGTGGACAACGCGTTGCCGGGTCGGCGGACGAGGTACGTTGCAACGCGTCGGTTTCATCGAAGCCCGCGGTCACCCCGCGGAATCAGGCGGCTCGCCAGAGCCGGATCAGTGCATACGAGCGCCAGGGGCGCCAGCGTTCGGCATGCACGGCGAGTGCCCTCGCCGCATCCGGCAGGCCGAGCGCGGCCGCGCCACGACGGGCGGCCAGATCAGAGGGAAGGAAGACGTCCGGGTCGCCGATCGCGCGCATCGCCACATAGCCGGCAGTCCACGGGCCGACGCCCGGGAGCTCCAGCAGGCGGGCGGTGGTATCCGGGCGGTCGGCGCCGGGTTCGAGGTCGAGTTTGCCATCGGCTACGGCGGCGGCCAGGGCGCGGACGGTGGCGCGGCGAGCCGCCGGCATGCCGAAGGCGGAGTCGGGTAGTTCGGCGACCACGGCCGCCGACGGAAACCCGGTCAGTTGGTTAGTGAAGGCGGGGGCGGGGGCGGGGCCCGAAGGGCCGAGACCATCAGCGTTGCCGCCGTCGGCCGCAGCAGCCGCCGCCGCCCGGACGATCCGCCCCAACGTAGTCCGAGCCCCGGAAACACTCACCTGCTGCCCCACCACCGCCCGGACTGCCATCTCGAACCCGTCCACCGCCCGAGGCACTCGCACCCCCGGCTCCGCCGCCACCGCCGCGGCCAGCGCCGGGTCGGCCCGGAGCGTCCCGTCCACCGCTTCGGGGTCCGCGTCGAGGTCGAACAGCCGCCGGCACCGGGCGACGGCCGGCGCCAGGTCCCGCACATCGTTGAGTCGCAGCGTCGCGAGGATCCATCGTTCCGCGGGCCGCAGCGCCACGCTTCCGTTTCCGTGGGGGAGGACCAGGCCTCGGCGGTACGTCGTCCCGTCCACTTCGTCCACGCCGGGAAGTGTCCGGGCGTCGAGGAATTCCAGCAGTGACGCGGCGTGCAGCGGTGCCCGGTACGCGAGCCGCAGGTTGATCACCCCGGCTTCGCCTCGTGCGATCGGCCGTTTCTCCCGTAGCCGGCTCGGCGATTGCGCGTACACCTCGAGCATCGTGTCGTTGAACTGCCGTACGCTGCCGAACCCGGCCGCGAACGCGATGTCGGCGAGCCCGAGGTCGGTCGTTTCGACGAGGATCCGGGCGGTCTGTGCTCGTTGTGCGCGGGCGAGCGCCAGTGGTCCGGCGCCGAGTTCGGTGGTGAGCATCCGGTTGAGGTGCCGTTCGGTGTATCCGAGGCGTGTGGCGAGTCCGGTGACGCCTTCCCGGTCGACGACGCCGTCGCCGATCAGCCGCATGGCGCGGCCGACGGTGTCGGCTCGGGCGTCCCATTCGGGTGATCCGGGTGCGGCGTCGGGCCGGCACCGTCGGCAGGCGCGGAATCCGCCGCGCTGGGCGGCGGCCGCGCTGACGTAGAACGTGACGTTCTCGCGTTTCGGTGTGACGGCCGGGCAGGACGGCCGGCAGTAGATCCCGGTGGTGCGCACGGCCGTGTAGAAGCAGCCGTCGAACCGCTGGTCACGGCTGTCGACAGCGCGGTAGCAACGCTCGAAGTCCAGCTCCATGCCACCGAGTCTGCTCCGCCCGGTCTCGCGGCGGCTGGCGGGTTTCGGACCTGACTGCTGTCAACCGTGGTTGACGATCGAGGCGGTGTCAACTATGGTTGACGGATGATGGCTTTGGTGGCGACGGACATCCGGTGGCGGGTCTTCGGTGACGGGGGACCCAAGGTCGTGCTGCTGCACGGCGGAATGCAGACGTCGGCGAATTTCACGAAACTGGCCCGTGAGCTGGCCCGCGACTTCACCGTCCACGTCCCCGACCGGCGTGGTCGCGGGTTCAGCGGCCCGGCTGCGCCCGGTCACGGGCTGCGGGCCGAGATCGACGACCTGGGCGCGGTTCTCGGCGAGACCGGCGCGCGCAACGTGTTCGGGCTCAGCTCCGGGGCGGTCGTCGCGCTGCGGGCGGCGCTGGAACTGCCGATCGAGCGGCTCGCCCTGTATGAGCCGCCCCTCAAATACGGTGCTCACGATCCGATTGCTTGGCTTTCCCGGTACGAACGTGAGTTGTCCCGCGGCCGCACCGCCGCCGCGTTCACCACGGTCGTGAAGGGCACGGGCGGTGCCCGGTTCGTGCCCCGGGCCGCGCTGCTCCCACTCGCCGGGCTGGCCGTGCGCAACCCCGGGATTGCCGAACTGGTGCCGACGATGCGCCTGGACGCGGCCGTGGTCGAGGGCGCGGCCGGCCCGCTGAGCACGTATGCGGGCGTGACCGCGGAGACGCTGCTTCTCGGTGGGGACCGTTCACCGGCGTACCTCAGATCGGTCTTGAACGGTCTTGAGCCTGTGCTGCCGAAAGTGTCGCGCGTGACGCTGGGCGGGGTCGGTCACCTCGCCGCCGACAACAGCGGCAAGCCGGCCCTGGTCGCTGCGGAACTGCGGAAGTTCTTCCGATGAGGCTTGCGTAGACTGGCGTTCCGTGAGCCTCACCATCGGAATCGTCGGCCTGCCCAACGTCGGCAAGAGCACCCTGTTCAACGCCCTGACCAAGAACGACGTGCTCGCCGCGAACTACCCGTTCGCGACGATCGAGCCCAACGTCGGCGTGGTCGGGCTGCCCGACGAGCGGCTCGGGAAGCTCGCCGAGCTGTTCGGCAGCGAGAAGATCCTGCCGGCGCCGGTGAGCTTCGTCGACATCGCCGGCCTGGTCCGCGGCGCGTCGAAGGGCCAGGGGCGCGGCAACGCGTTCCTCGCGAACATTCGTGACGCGTCCGCGATCTGCCAGGTGGTCCGCGCGTTCTCCGACCCGAACGTGCTGCACGTCGACGGCAAGGTGTCGCCCTCCGACGACATCGAGACGATCAACACCGAGCTGATCCTGGCCGACCTGCAGACGGTCGAGAAGGCGCTGCCACGCCTGCAGAAAGAGGCGAAGCTCAAGAAGGAGAAGGCCGCCACGGTGGCCGCCGCCGAGGCCGCGTTCAAGCTGCTCAACGACGGTGTCACGCTCTACCAGGGCGCGGCGTCGGCCGGCGTCGACCTGGAGCTGCTGGGTGAGCTGCACCTGCTGACGACCAAGCCTTTCCTGTACGTGTTCAACGTCGACGAGGCCGAGCTCGGCAACGAGTCGTTCCTCGACGAGTTGCGTGCCCTGGTCGCGCCGGCCGAGGCCGTGTTCATGGACGCGAAGATCGAGTCGGAGCTGATCGAGCTGGACGAGGAGGAGGCGCTGGAGCTGCTCCAGTCCACCGGCCAGTCCGAGCCGGGCCTGAACCGGCTGATCCGCGTCGGCTTCGAGACGCTGGGCCTGCAGACCTACTTGACGGCCGGCCCGAAGGAGGCCCGCGCCTGGACCGTCCCGGTCGGCGCGACCGCCCCCGAAGCGGCCGGGGTGATCCACTCCGACTTCCAGCGCGGCTTCATCAAGGCCGAGATCGTCAGCTACGACGACCTGGTCGCGGCCGGTTCCATGGCGGCGGCGAAGGCGGCCGGCAAGGTCCGCATGGAGGGCAAGGACTACATCATGAAGGACGGCGACGTGGTGGAGTTCCGCTTCAACGTGTAATGCGACTCGGTGCCCGGCTCATTCGCTCGGGCCGGGCACCAGGGCTGTCGGTCCGGTCAGCGGGGTGTGGCGTTGCGGAGGCGGATGCCGCTGAAGCCCAGCGTGCTGGTGGTGACCTCGTCCCAGAACGGCCACAACGACGGCAGCAGGCGCAGCTGGATTCCCGCCTCGGAGTGAACGTCGATCAGGTCGCCGACCGGGGACGGCGGAGCCAGCGGGACGACCGGCGAAGTGGACACCCACGCGTGCGTGCCGAAGGGGCGGAAGCGCTCGGCGGGCAAGCGGTACGCGTACAGGGAAGTCGATCTCATCGCCGGCAGCCAGCCGTATTCGATGGCGTGCACCCGTGTCCCGCACCCCGCGCCGATGATCCGGTCCTGATCAGTTTCGGTCGTGGAGGGGACGACCCAGGCGAGGGCGCGTGGGCACTGCCGCGGGAACCAGTACGACGGCGCCTGATCGTGGTCGACTGCCCAGACGTACGGTTCGGGCTGCTGAGCGGTCGCTGCCACGTGCGGGACGAACCGGGTGATCGCCGGGTCCTCGGAGAAGTGCAGCACCTCACCGGGCACGGGACGAGCGAGCCCGGTGAGGTGCACAGCTGATCAGAGCCGGACGACCGAGCGGGCGCCCTCGCCCCGCGCCATCCGTTCGAATGCGGCCGGCACGGCGGCCAGTTCGATCCGGTCGGTGATCAGGTGGTCGAGGGAGAGCCGCCCGTCGAGGACGTCCCGGGCCAGGGCGGGCACCGCGACGTCCGGGTCGGCCTGACCGTAGACGGACGCCCGCAGGGTCCGCGCCGACGAGAAGATGTCGAGTGCGGCGATCTGCACCATGTCGTCGGCGGCGCCCATGCCGACGACGGTGACCTGCCCGCCGCGCCGGGTGGCCCGCCAGGCGGCGCGGATCGTCGACGCCCGGCCGACGCATTCGATGGCGTGGTCGGCGCCGCGGCCTTCGGTGCGGACCCGGATGTCCTTGGAGAGCGTGTCCGAGGAGACCACGAAGTCGGTCGCGCCGGCCGCCTCGGCCAGTCCTTTCTTCGCCTCGCTGACGTCGACGGCGATGACCTGCCCGGCGCCGGCCGCGCGGGCGGCCGCGACGACTGACAGGCCGACTCCGCCGAGACCGATGACCAGCACCGATTCGCCCGGCTGCACGTTCGCGGTGTTCTGCACGGCGCCCGACCCGGTGAGCACCGAGCACCCGAGCAGCGCCGCGATCTCAAAATCCAATTCCCGTGGTACGGCGATGACAGCGTTCTCCGGCGCGACGACCTGTTCGGCGAACGCGCCGAGTCCGAGCGTCACGTGCACGGGCGCGTCGTCGAGAGTGATCCCGTTCTCCAGCGCCGCGACGCCGGAGGACGTGGAGCACAGCCACGGCTGGCCGTGGTCGCAGAACCAGCAGCGCCGGCACGGCGGCTGCCAGTTGAGGACCACGTGGTCGCCGACCGCGGCGCGGGTGACGTGCTCGCCGACCTCGACGACCTCGCCGGCTGCCTCGTGGCCGAGGACGAGCGGGTGCGGCGGCCGCAGCGTCCCGTTGATCATCGACAGGTCGGAGTGGCAGACGCCGGCCGCCCGCACACGGACCCGCACCTGGCCGGGGCCGATCTCGGGCAGCCGCAGTTCCTCGACCGTGGCCGGCCCACCGGCCTCACGGACGACCAGCCCGGGAATGTAGCGGCTCATCGCCGGACCGCCTTCGCCTGCGAGCGTTCGTCGCGGCCGGGAATGTCGTGGCTCATCGCTGGATCGCCTTCACCTGCTGGAACTCCTCCAGGCCGAATTGTCCGAGCTCCCGGCCGACGCCGGACTGCTTGTAGCCGCCGAACGGCGCGAACGGGTTGAACGAGCCGCCGTTCACGTCGACTGCGCCGGTGCGGATCCGCCGTGCCACCGCGAGGGCGTGCTCGTCGCCGCCCCAGACCGCGCCGGCCAGCCCGTACTTCGAATTGTTGGCGATCGTGACGGCCTCGTCGTCGGAGTCGAAACCGATGATCGACAGCACCGGGCCGAAGATCTCCTCCTGGGCCAGTTCGCTGTCCGGCGCGACGTCGGCGAAGACGGTCGGCGCCACGAAGTGACCGGTGCCGGGCACCGGCGCGTCGAGACCACCGGCGACGAGCCGCGCGTCGGCGCGCTCGATGAACCCGCGGACCCGTTCGCGCTGGGCGGCGGAGACCAGCGGGCCGAGCCGGGTGGCCGCGTCGAACGGGTCACCGGTGGTGTAGCCGCCGGCCGTCTTCGCGGCCAGTTCGACCGCCTCGTCGTAGTGGCTGCGGTGGACCAGCATCCGGGTCCATGCCGTGCACGTCTGACCGGAGTTCAGGAACGCGTTGCCGACTCCGACCTTGACCGCCTTGACCAGGTCCGCGTCGTCAAGGATCACGTTCGCCGACTTGCCGCCGAGTTCCAGGCTGACCTTGGCGATCCGGTCCGCGGCGGCGTGGGTGATCGCGCGGCCGGTCGCGGTGGAGCCGGTGAACGAGATCATGTCGACGTCCGGGTGCCCGGCGATGGCCGCGCCGACGGCCGCTCCGGTGCCGGTGACCAGGTTGAGCACGCCGGGCGGCAGGCCGGCCTCGTCGGCCGCGTCGACCAGCAGGTACGCCACCAGCGGCGTCAGCTCGCTCGGTTTGAGCACCACCGTGCAGCCGGCCGCGAGCGCCGCGCCGACCTTCGCGACGACCTGGTGCAGCGGGTAGTTCCACGGCGTGATCGCGCCGACCACGCCGGCTGCCTCGCGCACGATCAGCGAGTTCCCGATGGTGTGCTCGACGACGGGGGAGAGGGCCAGATCCGCGTACCCCCGAAGGACCGTGAGGGGCAGGCCGGCCTGGACCGCCTGGGCGATCTTCAGGGGCGTGCCGAGTTCCTGGCCGACGGTCCGCGCGATGTCCGCGGCCCGCGCCGCGAGAGCCTGGTGCAAGCGGTCCAGGTGGGCGCCGCGCTCGGCCATGGGCAGCGCCGACCAGCCGTCGAAGGCCTGGCGGGCGGCGGAGACGGCGAGGTTCACGTCCTCCGGCGTGCCGGCCGGGACGTGCCCGATCACCTGCTCGGTGTACGGGTTCTCCACCTCGATCCGGTCGCTGGAATCCGGCGGCACCCACGCGCCCCCGATGTAGAGCTGTTCGCGGAATCCCGACGTCATCGGCGTACCCCCTGGTCGTAGTGGTCGGACAGGCCGGCGAGGAGCACGTCCAGCCCGAGTTCGAACGCGCCCTCGTCGACCGCGGCGCGGTGCGCCGGCAGTTCGTGGGCGCGGTGCAGGTGCGGATAGCGGTCGTACAGCTCCGGGTCGCTGGCGAAGCCGAGCGCGAACGAGCCGAGCGCCGACCCGGTGATCAGGTAGCGCATCAGCGCGCCGATGTGGGTGGCCCGCGAGCGGGACCAGCCGGCGTCGATCAGCGCGCCGTAGACGGCCTCGGCCATGGCCAGCCCGTGCGGCCGCCGCCCGGGGCCGGTGGCCAGGACCGGGACGATGTTCGGGTGGGCGGTGAGCACCGCGTGGTACGACTTGGCCCAGAGCCGCAGCCCTTCCCGCCAGTCGCAGTCGGCGAACACGTCGATGTCGACCTGCGCGACCACCGCCTCGGCGACCGCGTCGACGATCTCCGCCTTCGTGGCGAAGTGGTTGTAGAGCGACGGGCCCTGCACGCCGAGTTCGGTGGCGAGCCGCCGCATCGACAGCGCGTCCAGGCCCTCGGCGTCGATCAGGGACGAGGCGGCCTCGACGATGCGCGCCCGGGTGAGCAGCGTCTGTCGTGGCCTTGCCATGTTGGCAACTCCCTGGAAATCGGAAATCAACACTGGACGCGCAAAAACTTACGCCGCTAGTTTATGCGCAAGCTGCGACGTACATCACTTCGGAGGGAACCAGCATGACGACTCTGTCCCTGGCCACAGTTCTGGCGGAGAGCGCGCGCCGGTACCCGGAGAAGGTGGCGGTGGTCGACGCGGGCGCCCGGATCACGTACCGGGAGTTGTGGCAGCAGGCCCGGGAGTACGCGGCCGGCCTGCAGGAGCTGGGCATCGGCCCGGGCAGCACGGTCGCCGTGATGATCCCGAACGTCGCCGACTTCCCCCGGGTCTACTACGCGGCGCTGGCCGTGGGCGCCCGGGTGGTGCCGGTGTCGCTGCTGTTGCAGCCGGAGGAGGTGGCCTATGTCCTCACCGACAGTCAGGCCGACCTGATCGTTACGCACTCCGCGTTCCTGCAGGTGGCCGCGGTCGCGGCCAGGCTGTCGCAGACCCGGCTGGCCAACGTCGGCCCGCTGCCGGCCGACCTGCCCGTCCCGCCCGAGCGCCTCGAGCGGGTGGCGGCCGGGGTTCCGGCGCTGCACACCTACGTGACCCGCGAGGCCGAGGACGTCGCGGTGATCCTCTACACCAGCGGCACCACCGGCAAGCCGAAGGGCGCCCTGCTCACCCACCTCAACCTGGTGATGAACGCCGCGGTGAACGTCTTCGACGTGCACCCGATCACCGGCGACGACGTGGTGCTGGGCTGCCTGCCGCTGTTCCACACGTTCGGCCAGACGGTCGGGATGAACGCCACGTTCCGGCTCGGCGGGACGCTCGTGCTGCTGCCGCGCTTCTCCGGCGAGGCGGCGATCGACCTGATCCTGCGGGAGAACGTGTCGATCTTCCACGGTGTGCCGACCATGTACATCGGCCTGCTCGAGGCCGCGGCGAAGGCGGAGCGCCTGCCCAAGCTGAAGCTCTGCGTCTCCGGTGGCGCGTCGTTGCCGGTCGCGGTGCTCGAGCGCTTCGCGGAGGCGTTCGGGTCGCACATCTGGGAGGGCTACGGTCTTTCCGAGACGTCGCCGACGGCGACGACCAACCAACCGGCGTACGGCGCCAAGCCCGGCACGGTCGGGCATCCGATCTGGGGCGTCGAGGTGGAGATCGCGCGTCCCGAGGTGCCCGAGCGCATCGAGTTCCTGCCGACGGGTGAGCTGGGCGAGATCGTGATCCGCGGTCACAACGTCTTCGCCGGTTACCTGAATCGCCCGGAGGCCACCGCGGAGGCGATCGTCGACGGCTGGTTCCGCACCGGTGACCTGGGTGTGAAGGACGACGAGGGGTTCATCAGCATCGTCGACCGCACCAAGGACCTGATCATCCGTGGCGGCTTCAACGTCTACCCGCGCGAGGTGGAGGAGGTCATCGCCCGGCACCCGGCGATCCAGCAGGTGGCGGTCATCGGGGTGCCGGACGGGACGCACGGCGAGGAGATCTGCGCGGTGGTGGTCCTGGAGGACAAGGGCTTGACCGAGCAGGAGCTGATCGACTGGTCCCGCGAGCGGCTCGGCAAGCACAAGTACCCGCGGCAGGTCCGGTTCACCGAGTCGCTCCCGCTCGGGCCCAGCATGAAGGTTCTCAAGCGGGAGCTGCGCAAGCAGTACTCGGGTAACTAGCTCAACAGTGGGGGCAGTTCGGCGACGATCGGTACGTCGGCGGGCAGCCACGGGACACTGTTCAACTGGTCCACGGCCAGCCAGCGCATGGCGGAATGCTCCAGCGCCTCCGGCTCACCGCCGTCGAGCACCTCGACGGCGTAGACGCGGAGTACGGCCCGGCCGTGGGCCAGTGGCACGTCGGGTCCGACCCGGGGCCCGACCTCGACGGTGATGCCGAGTTCCTCGGCGCATTCACGGGCCAGCGCCTGCTGGTCGGTCTCCCCCGGCTCGACCTTGCCACCGGGGAACTCCCATTTGCCGGCCGCCTCCGGCGGGGCGCTGCGCTGGCAGGCGAGCACCCGCCCGCCCGTGATGATCACCGCGGCCACAATCACCCTGGGTGACGGCGCGGGTTTGACGTACTGTTCCGACGGCATGAGAACCAAGATCGCACAAAACTCCGCCGATCAGGTTGCCCGAGCCGCCCCGATCGTCCCCCAAACGCGGATATGTGGGCGTGGACATCACTGTCCCAACGGACGAGACTGTGCGTACCGACCATGACGACACGGCGACAGTTCGGCCACAAGCCGGCAACAACGCTCTGGGGGGTGCGGCCATGCGGGCTAGAAAACGCCGGAACAACACCGGGTCCGACTATCTGAGTGACGCGCTCACGCTGTTGAGCGGGTGGACCCGCGACGGCGTGCAACTGCGTCGCGATCTTGCCTGTGACGACAGTCAGCACGCGGCCTTGACCGAGCGGATCAAGGTGGCCGCGGACACGCTCGCGATCCGGCCGGTGATCCGGCGCGTCGAGGGGCACACGCAGATCTGTCTGGGTGACCGCGACGGTGAGGCCATCACGGACGGTGAGGTAACGCTCGCCGCGCGTATCGAGGATTTCTACCGCACCGTGCTCGAGCATCCGTAAGGATTCGCGGCTACGCTGCGCCGCATGGCAGACGTGATCTACGACAACAAGAGCCAGCTGGAGCAGGTCCAGAGTGGCCTGCTCGAGGGCGAGACGGTCATCGCCGTCTACGACGCGATCGGCGTGGGCACCGGCTTCATCGGGCTGACCAACCGCCGGATCATCATCCAGGACAAGTCGTTCGTCGGTAAGAAGTTCGCGATCACGAGCATTCCCTACAGCAAGGTGAGCTCGGTCAGCGTCGTCAGCAACAAGAGCTGGGCCGGCCAGTTCTTCTCCAGCGGCGAGATCGCCATCACCGTGGGCCAGCACGTGTACGAGGTGGAGTTCCGCGGCTCCGACAAGGCTCACCACGCGCACAACCTCATCCTCAGCCTCGCCTCCTGAGCTCCTCCCGGGGTGCGGGCCGGCGGACGGCTCAGTGCCCGCCGACCGCCTGCGTCAGATCCCAGACGTACCGGCGGCCGGCGGGCTTCTCGTCGCGCCACACCACCTCCCAGCGGCCGGAGGCGATCTGCACCGGGTCGGCGAACGTGCCGTACCCCGCGCGCTCCTTGACGCTCGGCGGCTGATCGTTCTCCGGGAACGTGAACGTCACCTCGAAGCGGGTGAACGCGGACGGCGTCCCGCTCGCGGTGGGCAGCCGGTCCTCCCAGACGAGCTGGTCCCAGCCGCGCTCGCGCAGTGGCCGCCACAGCCCGCGCGGCCGGTACTCCACCTGCCACTCGGTCGGCGTCATCATCGCCGGGTCGAAGATCATCCAGACCCGCAGCACCCGGTTCTGCTCCAGCGGCAGCGCGGTGATCGTGCCAGACGTCTGCCGGTGCACCTTGAACGCGATGTCGTCGAGCCGCATGATCCGTTCGTCGTCGGTCGGCACGATCGGCCGCATGGTCCGGTGCGTGACCAGCGGTTCCGGCGTGGTGACCCGCTTCTCGACGATCCGGTCGCTGTCGTCGTCGGCGCCGATCGTGACGGTGACCTCCAGGGTCTCCAGGAAGAGCGGCTTCTCCCGCTCGCTGATCCGCTGGATGGCGTCGAGGTAGTGCTGGTGCCCGGCCCGCTGCAGGGTCAGCGCCTGCGTCGCCGCCAGCAGCTGGTCCCGCAGCTCGCGGATGCGCAGCACGAACGCGATCTGCCAGAACCGGACCACGAAGTAGAGCAGGGCGGCCAGGAAGACCGCGGTCAGCGCCCACTGGGCGGCCCGGGCCGGGATCTCGGCGAGCTGGGCGACGCCGGAGGCCAGTCCGATGAGCATGACCAGAACGTTCAGGGCGCCCCTGAACACGGTCTGATACCTGGACGGCGTTGCCGGCATTCTCACCATCATGCCGACCGATACTGAAGGGATAAATCACGTCAAAGAGTGACGTGACCCGATTCGGGGTGGCTGTTCGACCGATGTTCGAAAGCCGGATGGGGGATACGGCATGCCAGACCGGCCAGCGAGCGGACGGTTACCGAGCGGTAACTATTGCTGGCCCCGGCCCGATCGCCGCATGCTACCCGGGAGATTCACCGCAACCCATCGATGCCCCTGACCCCCCGGAGGCGATCACCGGTGCTGGCTCACCTGCAGAAGCCGCTGACCCGGAAGCCGAGCCGTGAACTGATCGGCAGCGATCTCGGACCGTTGCCGGCGACCGGCGGCGGGGAAGGGGGTCAGCCGCACCGGCTGGCCGTGTTGCTCGGCGCGAACGCGGTGTTCGCGATGGCGCTGCTGCTCTCGGCCGTGCTCGTCGGCCTGGCCACCGTCGCGCTGCACTGACCCCGTCCCGCTGCGACTCAGTAGCTGCCGCCCTCGCCGCCGCGCGACCCGGGCTGCTTCGCCATCGCCTTCATCGTTCTCCCTCTGGTCTTGCCGCTTCCGCAGCGGACAACGGAATCGACGGCACTGTGGTTGCGGAATGCCGCGCGTAGTTTAGCCGGGCATAGCGGACCAACCGGTCAGTTCCGGTGTTCCGGGCCGCCGCTCAGCGCAGCATCACCGCGCACGCCTCGGTCGTCTCCAGCACGAGGTCGGCCGCGATGTCGATGGCCAGCGTCAGGTGCACCGGATCGTTGTTGATCGCGGCGAACGCGGCGTCGACCCGCTGCTGGAACTTCGCCGGCGCGCCCGGCAGCCGCCCGGCCGCGGCCACCGCGCCCTTCTCATTGACCAGCCACTGCCCGGCCGCGCCGTGCAGTGCGTGCGCACACACCCCGACCAGGCGGAACAGGCAGCCGGCGACGTAACTGGTGTCGAACCGCGACACGCCCTTGCGGGCCAGCCCGACCAGGAAATCCGCCTCCCACAGCCCGGAGACCAGCGCCTCGGCCAACGGCCTCGGAAAAACCGAGACGCGGCGGCGCAGCGCGGCCAGCTCCCCGGTCGGGTCGCTCAGGATGCGACCCAGGGCCAATTCGCCCGCGTACGCGAAATCCGGCACCCCGAGGGGATGGCCGCCCTGCGCGTGGAACTCGTACCGGCCCTGCTCGGCCTCGGACCAGCACCGGTGCACGCGGTCGAGGTCGCGGTAGATCCAGTCCACCGGGTGATCGCCGATCCGGAGCCAGCCGCCGCCGTCCACCCACGGACCCCACTCGCCGGGCGCCGTGACCCGGGCCCGGTCCCCGGCCACCTCGACGGCCAGCTCGCCGAGGCGGGCGGTGTCGAACGGCGCCCGGTAGTACAGGCCCAGATCAGTGTCGGACTCGGGCGAGTGGGTCTGCCGGGCCCGGCTGCCGCCGAGCACGACCCCGACCACCCCCGGGACGGTGAGCAGGCGCTGGGCCATCTCGGTCAGTTCGGCGTCGGAGAGTGCCATGCGGCCAGCCTATGACCGGTTCAGCATGTGGTGGCCGGTTCCAGCCGGGTGTCGGCGACCGCGTCGGGGTCGAACAGCGTCAGATCCTCGTCGGTGATGACGGACGGGCCGGTCTCGGTCTCGTCGACCTTCGCCGGCGGGGCCGGGGGGTCCGGCTCGAACTGCTGCGGGCAGCCGGTCCGGCCCAGCGGCAGGCACAGGTCCAGAAAGCCCCCGCAGTCCTCCTGGGTGCCGAAGACGATCACACGCGGCTGCGGTTGCCGGGTGATCGCGGTGTCCAGCACCCGGCGGCCGGTCGGCTGCCCGCCGACCAGGGTGACCGCGTACCGGATCGTCCGCTCGCCCGGTGCGCCCGGGTTCCGGACCTGGCGGAAGCCCTTCGGCAGTGAGTCGTCGCGGACCACCCGGGTCCGGAACGGGATGGGCTGGGTCTCCACGTCGGTCCGGGTGGTGACGGCCGGCTTGGCCGCGGTCCGGCCGGTGGTGGCCGGGTTGCGGGTCACCGGCTTCTCCGCGGTGGTCCGCGACGACCGGGGGACGCGTGGCGCGGTCCGGTCGGCCGGGTCCTCGGCCCGGACCCGGCTCAGCTCGCTGCCGGCGCCCTTCGGCTGAGCGGCGGCGACCGGCGGCGCGGGCTGCACCGGGACGCGCGTGCCGCGCCGGGGCAGCGGCTCGGCGGCGGCCGCTTCCCGGCTGACCACCTCCGGATCCTCCTCCAGGTGCGCGGCCCCGGGGTCCGCGGCCAGTGTCTGCTCGGCGGTCTGGTTGTTCCCGTCACTGCCGCTCACCACGGCCGCGGTGGCCAGTCCGGCGCTGAGCAACCCCAGCAGCGCGCTGGTTCCGGCGAGCATGCGGACACCGAACGGCAGACGGGCCCACCAAGACTTTCGTGGCACTTCGAGCAGATGCTGCATTGAGTCACTAGTTGTCTGGTTTTGCACCAAAGCATTGTGACTTGTCCGGAAGGAAAGACAAGGCTGCGACAGTCCCCCGAAATGCTGACCGCCGGTGCCCGTAACCGGACTGGCGCGTTCCTCCCAGGAGGCGAAATCTCGCCGTTCACGCCGCGCGGGCCGGATGCGGGCCCGCCGTACGATCGCAGGCATGTCAGCATCCGGATCTTCCGTCCCGTTGAGCCCGGAGGAAGAGGCGGTGATGCGCGCCCTCGGCCGGTTCCTGCTCGTCGTGCCGCGCGCCCTGGACGCCGATCTGATGCGTGAGCAGCGCATGTCCGCCAGCGAGTACTCGGTGCTGCGCCACCTCTCGGAGACCCCCGACCGGCTGATGCGGATGAGTGAACTCGCCGCGGCCTGCGACATGTCCCTGAGCGGGATGACCCGGCTCGCGGCGAAACTCGAGTCGCTCGGCTACCTCGAACGGATCCGCTGCGAGGAGGACGCGCGCGGCGCCAACGCGGTGCTCACCGACGCCGGGCTGGAACGGCTGCGCGAGGCGTGGCCGACCCACCTGGCCAGCGTGCGGCGGCACATCTTCGACCACCTCGGCGACCTGGACCTCAAGCAGCTCGCGGTCGCGTTCTCGGCCATGGCGACCGATTAGGACAGGGTGCGCTCGTAACACTTGGAGATGGGCGAGCCGGTGTACTTGCCGTACAGCGGGATCTCGCGGTAACCCTCGCGCTCGTAGAAGCGGATCGCGTCGGGCTGTTCCGTGCCCGTCTCCAGCCGCATCGTCGTCCAGCCACGGCGGGTCGCGGCCGCCTCCAACTCGCGCAGGATCGCGGTGGCGACACCGGAGCCGCGGCTTGCCGGTGCCACATACATCCGTTTGACCTCGGCGCTGTGGTCGTCGAGCTGCCGCAGGGCGCCGCAGCCGACCGGCTCGCCGTCGCGCGTCGCGACCAGGAAGACGTCGATCTCGGACGCTTCCGGGGCGCCACCGGGCTCGTGGTCGTCCGAGCCGTAACGGGCGTCCAGCTCGGCGCGTTGGGCTCGGCGGAGCGACTCACCGGCCGGGTCGTCCCAGGACCGTTCCTCGATCGTCCAGGTCATGGCTGACACCGTACGGGGAAATCGGGTCCTTGCTGTTTCGGTTCTCTCACCTCAGGACCGGGAAGACGGTGCCCGCCACCAGCGCACCGGCCAACGCCCCGACCACCACCTGCGCGGGGGTGTGCGCGGTCAGCCGCACCCGGGCCCAGCCGCCGAGCACCACCAGCGGCACGCCGAGCAGCGCCACCGGGCCGTAGATCGCGGTGAGCGTGGCCAGCGTGCCGGCCGCCACCCCGGCGTGGATCGACATCTTCCACCAGTGCGTGACCAGCGCGAAGATCACCAGCCCGCTGCCGCCCGCCGCGAGCAGGGCCAGCACCTCGCGGGGCGCGCCCAGCAGCACCATCACGATCAGCCCGGCGCTCAGCGACGCGACCCCGAAGAGCAGCGGCGACCGGCGGTCGGCCCGGTCCGGGATGTGGTGGTCGGTGAGGCGGCCGGTCCGCACCCCGTGCAGCACGTAGCCGAGCGGGATGACCGCGGCGAAGACCGCGCCCGGCAGCCCCCACCAGCGGGAGACGCCGGGGGCTTCCCCGGCGTGCCATCCCACGGTGACCAGCAGCGCCGCGACCAGCACGGCCGGCGCGAGAACTTCGGAAACGATACGAGCGATCCGCTCGCTCACGGCCGGCCCGGCGTTGATCACGCCCCATTCTGGCAGGCCGGGCCCGTTTCCCCGATGATCATCGCCGTGCGGCGGTGGGCTGCTCGATCAGCATGCGGCCGACCTCCGACGCGTTCGTCCCCAGCACCGGGCGCAGCACGGCCGCCACGTCCTCCGGGGACGACGCGGAACCGAGCGCCTTCAGCACCTCGGCCGCGGTCGCCGCCGGCACGCCGGAGAGGTCGACCGGCTCACCCAGGATGCCGTGCAGATAGTCCCGCCAGTTGCGGGCCCGCCGGTCCTCGGCCGACGCGCCGGTCGCCTTGCCGGTGGCCGCCCGGTACGCCTCGGACAGCACGAACGTCAGCGCGGCGATCGAACCGGCCTTGACCTCGCCGGTGATGAAGCTCTTGTCATCGCTGTTCAACGGCATGTCGTCCCCTTCCAGCCCCCAGGGGCCGGTGTCCTGCTCCTGCGCGGTCGTGTACCGGGCCGAGAAGTGGGCGTGACCGGTGTGCGGATCGGTGGTCGACGTGTAGGCCCGCCACTTCCAGTTCCCGACCTCCCGGTTCGCGATCTGCCGGTTCCAGATCACGTACTGCAGCCGGTCGTCCTCGCCGCGGCGGTGCCGGTCCACGATCCCCTTGACCGCCGCGTCGAACCAGGCCGGACCACCCGGCCACGGTCCCGAACTGTCGATGTCGAGCGCGTGCACCTCGTTCTTCGCATCCGAGTCGTGATCCCGCAGGATCGCCGAGTCCTCGTCCGGGGTGTGATCGGAAGCGGACGTGTGGTTGCTGTCCCCGATCGAACCGTCCGAACTCCTGTCCCGCTTCGGGGCCACCGCGTCGAACTCGGCCCGGAGCGACACCAGGCACGGCACCAGCACCCAGTCAGACATCGGCTACCTCTCGGCTGTGGTCGTCGTACACGGCGAACGTTCCCACGAGCCCGGCGGCGACAGTCGCACGCCGTGTGCAGCACGTCACCCGACAGGCGCCGGCAAAGCCCTCGAAAGAGGTCTAAAGGCTTTCGGCGGACCTCGGCCGGGCGATCGCCGGGCGGTGCACCGAGATCCAGTCCTCGACCTCGTCGACCAGCCACACCGAACCGGCCGGCAGGTCGTCGAAGGACTCCGGGAAGCTGTCCCGGTTCGCGATCGCGTAGGCGCGCTGCCGGCTCACGCCCAGGCGCCCGGCAAGGTCACCGGTGGTGTACAGCTTCCCTTTGATCCCCACCGGCATCACGGTAGCCACTCGCGACGAGAGGACATCGTCGCTGTACCACCTTTCAGTGACCTCACCGGAGACGTAGCGCGTGAGGGTCTCGACCGTGGCGACCTCGCCACGCTCGATCCGGGAGACGCGGCCCCTGGTGACGCCCCTGCGTTCCGCGACCTCGCTCCGGGGCAGCCTGATCGATCGGCACGCGCGGATGTCGGATTGGTGATGGAGCGGGGCGCCACTCGGTGTCATGGTGCGTCGATGGGGGAGAGGTCCACCGGCGACAACCTGCTCGAAAGAACCGCGCAACTCGCCGCACTGCATCGGGCGTACGCCACCGTCACCGCCACCGGCAACGGGGTCCTGGTGCTGCTCGGCGGGGAGGCCGGCGGCGGGAAGACGGCGCTGGTGCGGCGGTTCCGGGCGGAGGTGACGGCGACCCGGCCGGTGCTCTGGGGTTCCTGCGATCCGTTGTGGACGCCTCGCCCGCTGGGCCCGTTCCTGGAGATGGAGGAGCTGGCCGAGCTGGGCGTCAAGTCCTACGAGCTGGCCATCGGCATCATCCGGGACGTGCGGGCGCGCCCTGGCCTGATCCTGGTGCTGGAGGATCTGCACTGGGCCGACGAGGCGACCCTGGACGTGCTGAGCGTCCTCGGCCGGCGGATCGCGACGATCCCGGCGCTGGTGATCGCCACTTATCGCAGTGACGAGGTGGGCCGCGGTCACCCGCTGCGACGGCTGCTCGGCGAGTTGCAGGGCCCCGCGGTCCGGCGGCTGAGTGTGGAACCGCTCTCCGAGCACGCGGTCGGTGAGCTGGCGGGGGTGCACGGGCGGGACGGTTCCGCGCTGCACCGCGCGACCGGCGGGAATCCGTTCTTCGTGACGGAGGTGCTGGCTCGCGATGACGGTGACGTGCCGCTGACCGTGCGGGACGCCGTGCTGGCGCGGGCGGGGCGGCTGAGTCCCGCGGCGGCCGCGGTTCTCGACGTGGTCAGCATCGTTCCGCCGTACGCGGAAATGCCTTTGATCGTCGAGGAGGACGGGCTGGACGAGGCCCTGCGAGCCGGGATGCTGGAGAGTGTGCCCGGCGGAGTGGCGTTCCGGCACGAGCTGGCCCGGCTCACGATCGAGGAGTCACTGGCCGCGCATCGGCGTCTCGACCTGCATCGACGCGTGCTGGCGGGGCTGCTGGCGAAGGAGGAGTCCGCGGATCCGAGCCGGGTGGCGCATCACGCCGAGGCGGCCGGTGACGCGGAGACCGTGGTGATCTGGGCGCCGCGGGCCGCCGAGCAGGCCGCGGCCTCGGGTGCCCATCGGGAAGCCGCCGCGCAGTATGCGCGGGCCTTGCGCTTCGCGGCCGGCCTGAGCCCGCGTGAGCGTGCTGAGCTGCTGGAACGCCGCTCCTACGAGTGTTATCTGACCGAGCAGACGACCGATTCGATCGCGGCGCTGCGGGAGGCGATCCGGGAACGCCGGCAGGCCGGTGACCGGCTCGGCGAGGCTGTCGCGCTGTCGAACCTGTCCCGGCGGCTGTGGTGCGGCGGCTTCCCGGACGACGCCGCCGAGGCCGGCCGGGAGGCGTTGCGGCTGCTGGAGGGGTCGCCCGGGCGGGAGCTGGCGGTGGCGTGCACGAACCAGGCGTCGATCGCGATGAACATCGAGGAGTACGGCGATGCGATGGAGCTGGGCACCCGGGCGTTGCGGCTGGGCGAACGGTTCGGCGATGCCGAGGTGGTCGTGCACAGCCTGAACAACCTGGGCACGATGATGATGCTCAACGGCGAGCCGGAGGGGATCGGCAATCTGGAGCGCAGCCTCGCCACGGCCGAGCGCGAGGGCCTGGAGGAGCACATCGGGCGCGCCTACATCCACGCCGGCTGGGCGATGACCCGAACCCGTTCCTACCATCTGGTGTCCTGGCTGGGCCGTGGCGTCACGGTCTGTGACGACTTGGGGCTGGACGGCTGGAAACACTACGTGCTCGCCCACCGCGCCCGGTACCACCTGGACGTGGGCCGCTGGGAGGCGGCGGCCGCGGACGCCGAGTGGATCCTGGCCAACTGCGGTCCGGTGCCGCTGCTGCGGATCATCGCGCTGAGCGTGGTCGGTCTCCTCGCGGCCCGGCGCGGGGACGCCGACCCGTGGCCGATGCTGGACGAGATGCGGGCGCTCACCGCCGGGCGCGCCGAGCTGCAGTACCTGGCGCCCTCCGCGACGGCTCGCGCGGAGGCGGCGTGGCTGGCCGGCGGCCCGGTCGAGGCGGAGATCGCCGAGGCCTGGGATCTGGCGCGCCGGCGCCGGTCCCCGTGGGTGCTGGGCGAGCTGGCCTGGTTGCGCCGGCTCTCCGGCGGCACCGGCGAGGACCTTCCGGAAATCAAGATCCCTGAGCCGTACGCCGATCAGCTCACCGGCCACGTCCACGCGTCGGCCGAGCGCTGGCGCAAACGCGGCTGTGCCTACGACGCCGCGCTCGCCCTGGCCGGCGGTACGGACGAGGCCGACCTGCGCGCCGCGCTCGCCGAGTTCCAGCGGCTCGGCGCCCGTCCGGCCGCCACGGTCGTCACCCGGCGGCTGCGGTCCCGCGGCGTGCGGGACATCCCACGCGGCCCGCAGCGCTGGACCAGGGACAACCCGGCCGAGCTGACCCGCCGGGAGGTGGAGGTGCTGGCGCTGGTGCAGCAGGGCCTGTCCAACGTGGAGATCGCCGGGCGGCTGTTCCTGTCGACGAAGACCGTGCACCACCACGTCTCGGCGATCCTGCGGAAACTGGGTGTGTCACGAAGGGGCCAGGCCGCGGCCGAGGCATCCCGGCTGGACCTGACCCCCTGACGAGTTATCGCGCGGTCAGCAGCGCACGCAGGCCACGGGCCAGCGCGGCCCGGGCCGCCTCCACCGGCATGTCCATCGACTCCCGCCAGGTCGACCAGGTCGGCCACTGGCTGATCGCGGTCAGCGCGTTCAGCAGTTCCTCGTCCGCGCCGATCTCGTCGGGGAACGTGTCGGTCAGCTCGTCCCGGACGCGAGCGACGTGGACCCGGCGGTACCGCTGGAGGGCGGTCGAGAACGGCTCCTTCAGCGCGGACGCCCGCGCGGCCGGCCCGATCTCCTCCAGCAGGCGGGCCCGCTGGCGGGAGAACGCCTCGATCCGCTCGGCCAGCGGCAGGTCCGTCGGAATCCGCTGGTACGACGCGTCGCGCTGCTCCAGGACCCGCTGCCCGCTGGCCGCCATCAACGCCTCCATGTCGGCGAAGTGGCTCCACAGTGCACGCAGCGAGACGCCGGCCAGCTTGGCGATCCGGTCCGCGGTCGGGCGCAGGTCGCCCTCGGCGATCAACCGGAGGTGGGCGTCGACGATCGCGTTACGCGTCCTCTCGGACCGTGCGGTGCGACCGTCGACGCGCGGGGGCTGGGTCACGGACGACTCCGGTAACGGTTCAGCTCCCGCCGGGCCAGCGAGCGCTTGTGCACCTCGTCGGGGCCGTCGGCGAGACGCAGCGTGCGGGCTGCCGCCCAGAGCTGGGCGAGCGGCGTGTCCTGGCTGGTGCCGAGCGCGCCGTGGGACTGGATCGCCTTGTCCAGGATCCACTCCACGGTCAGCGGCACCGCGATCTTGATGGCCTGGATCTCGGTGTGCGCCCCCTTGTTGCCGACCGTGTCCATCAGCCACGCGGCCTTGAGCACCAGCAGGCGGGCCTGCTCGATCCGGACCCGGGACTCGGCGATCCAGTCCTGGATCACGCCCTGCTCGGCGAGCGGCTTGCCGAAGGGGGTGCGTTCCAGCGCGCGCCGGCACATCAGCTCGAGGGCGCGCTCGGCCATCCCGATCAGCCGCATGCAGTGGTGGATCCGGCCCGGGCCGAGCCGCGCCTGGGAGATCGCGAAGCCGCCGCCCTCGACGCCGATCAGGTTGCTCGCCGGCACCCGGACGTTCTCGAAGATCAGCTCGGCGTGGCCGCCGTGGTCGCCGTCGGTGTAGCCGAAAACGGTCATGCCGCGCTTGACCGTGAGTCCCCGGGTGTCCCGCGGAACCAGGATCTGGCTCTGCTGGACGTGCCGGTCCGCCTCCGGGTCGGTCTTGCCCATCACGATGAAGATCTTGCAGTTCGGGTTCATCGCGCCGGTGATGTAGAACTTGCGGCCGTTGATGACGTACTCGTCGCCGTCCCGCTCGATCCGCGTGCCGATGTTCGTCGCGTCCGACGACGCCACCTGCGGCTCGGTCATCGCGAAGGCCGACCGGATCTCTCCCGCCAGCAGCGGCTTGAGCCAGCGTTCCTGCTGCTCAGGGGTGCCGAACTCGGCGAGCACCTCCATGTTGCCGGTGTCCGGGGCGTTGCAGTTGAACGCGGCCGGCGCGATGGCCGGGCTGCGGCCCATGATCTCGGCCAGCGGCGCGTACTGCAGGTTCGTCAGCCCGGCGCCGTGCTCGCCGGGCAGGAACAGGTTCCAGAGGCCGGCGTCCTTCGCCTTCTGTCGAAGGCTTCGCAGCACGGCGGGAGGCTCCCAGCCGTCCCCCTCGGCGTGGAAGTCCTTCTCCACCGGGTAGACGTGCTCGTCCATGAACGCGAGTAACCGCTTGCGGTAGTCCTCGGTCGTCGCGTCGAACTCGAAGTCCATCAGTGTCCTTCCAGCGCTCGGTGGCCCTGCTCGACCAGCGCGGGCACCATCGCACCCACGGTGTCGAAGCCGGCGCCGACGGTCTGACCCTTGGTGTAGCGGTAGTGCACGCCCTCCAGGATGACGGCGAGCTTGAACGCGGCGAACGCGACGTACCAGTGCAGGTCGCTGACGTCGCGGCCACTGCGCTCGGCGTACCGGGCCGCCATCTCGTCGAGCGTGGGGTGCCCGGGCAGGTCGATCGGGGCGAACGGCCTGCCGTCCTTGACCAGCAGCGGGCGGCCGGCGTAGACCAGCATCAGGGCGAGGTCGCTGAGCGGGTCGCCCAGCGTCGACATCTCCCAGTCCAGCACCGCGTTGACCTGCTGATTCTCTCCGATCAAGACGTTGTCGAGGCGGAAGTCGCCGTGCACCACCGCGCCCGGGCCACCGGCCGGGATGTCCGTGGCCAGCCGCGCGTGCAGCTCCTCGATGCCGGACAGATCCCGGCTGCGGGACGCGTCGAGCTGTTGCTTCCAGCGGCGCACCTGGCGGGCGTTGAAGCCCTCCGGCTTGCCGAAATCGCCCAGCCCGATCTTCTCCGGGTCCAGCGAGTGCAGGTCGGCGAGCGTGTCCACCAGCGTGAGCGTCAGACCGTGCAGATCGACTTCTTCCAGGTCGGAGGCATCGCGGTAGATCTTCCCGTCGACGTGTTCCATCAGGTAGAACGGCGCGCCGATGACCGAGACGTCGTCACACAGCAGGACCGGCTCGGGCGCCGGGAAACCGGCGGCGGAGAGCGCGGCGAGAACCTTGTGCTCCCGGGCCATGTCGTGCGCGGTCGGCAGCACGTGACCGAGCGGTGGGCGGCGCAGCACCCAGCGGTTCGTCCCGTCGGTCACGGCGTAGGTCAGGTTCGACCGCCCACCCGCGAACATCGTCCCGGTCAGCGGCGGACTGTCCAGATAGGCCTGGAGTTTCTCCAGGTCGAGCCCCTTCATTTCGCCGCCTCGAAGCCACGCTGCATCTTGTTCATGCCACCCAGCCAACGGTCCGGATCGGTCGCGCGCAAGCGGTAGTACTCCGCGACTTCGGGATGCGGCAGGATCAAGAACTGATTTCCCCGTACGGACTCGGCCACCAGCTCGGCGACCGCCGACGGCTCCAACGCGCCCTCGGCCAGCAGCGCCGCGCTGCCGCTGCCCCGGGCGTTCCCGCCGGTCAGCATGTCGGTGCGGACACCTTGCGGGCAGAGCGCCTGGACGGTCAGACCCCGATGCGCGTACGTCGCCCGGAGCCATTCCGCGTACGCCAGCGCCGCGTGCTTGGTCACCGAGTAGGTCGCGCTGCCCAGCAGCGTCAGCAGCCCCGCCGCACTCACCGTGATCAGCAGCCGCTTCGGTGTGCCCGAGTCCAGCCACCGCGGCAGCAGCGCGCGGGTCACGTAGACGTGCGACATCACGTTGACGCCGAAGTCGCGGTCCCACTGCTGGTCCGGGGTGTTCTCGTCACCGGCGCTGAGCACGCCGGCGTTGGAGCAGAACAGGTCGATGTCGCCGGCGGTCTCGACCAGCCGGCGGACGTCGTCCTCGACCGCCACGTCGGCGGCCACCGCGGTCCCGCCGATCTCCGCGGCGACCGCGGCCGCCGCGTCCGCGTTGATGTCACTGACCACGACCTCGGCGCCGTCGGCGGCGAACCGGCGGGCCAGCGCCGCGCCGATGCCCCCACCGGCGCCGGTGACGACGACCCGGGTCACTCGACCACCCCGGTCAGGGTGACGCCACCGTCGATCACGATGGTCTGGCCGGTGATCCACGACGCTTCCCCCGAGCAGAGGAACGCGACCGCGCCGGCCACGTCCTCGGGCACGCCCAGCCGCTTCAGCGGGTACGTCGCGGTGACCTTCTCCTCGCGGCCCTCGAAGAGCGCGGCGGCGAAGCGGGTCTTCACCACGGCCGGCGCGACCGCGTTGACCCGGATCTTCGGCGCCAGCTCGACGGCGAGTTCCTCGGTGAGGTGGATCAGCGCCGCCTTGGTGGTGCCGTAGAACGCGATGCCGGGCGCCGGGCGGACCCCGGAGACCGAGGAGATGTTGACGACCGAGCCGCCGCTCTCGGCCAGTCCGCCCCGCAGCGCCTCCTGCACCCAGCCGAGCGTGCCGATCAGGTTGACCTCGGCCATCTTGCGGGCGGCGTTGAGGTCGAGCTGGGCCAGCGGCCCGTACGCCGGGTTGATACCGATGTTGTTGATCAGGGTGGTGACCGGCCCGAACGTCGCGTTGACCTGATCGATCACCGCTGCCCGGTGGCCCGCGTCGTCGCCCTTGCCGGCCACCCCGAGGGCGACCCCGGGGCCGCCCAGCTCCTTCACCGCGGCCGCCAGCGCGTCCGCGTCCCGCCCGGTGATCGCGACCTTCGCGCCCTGGGCGACGAAGCGTTGCGCGATGGCGAACCCGATTCCCCGGCTTGCCCCGGTCACGATCGCCACTTGGTCCGCCATCGCATTACCTCCTAGTAACTTGCACTCAGTGTGCGGATACTACGCCGCCGGGATGCCGTTCTGCGGCGGTGTCACGGCCTGACCGGTCGAGGGCTGCACCGCGCCGTCGGCGTCATCGGTCGTGTACGCCTGGCCGAAGTACACCGCTTTGCCGTCCTGCACCTTGGTGAGCTGCTCACCGCCGTACCCCGAATGATCCTTGTCGGAGAAGCGCAGCGGGACCAGACCCGGACCCTGGAAACCGTTCTTCTTCACCGCGGCGAGGATGCCGTCGCGGGTCAGGTCCTTGCCCGCGGCCTGCAGCGACTGCACGAACAGGTACGCCACCGACATGCCGTAGACGACGTTGTTGTCGAACTCCGCACCGGCGTTGTACTGCTCGTTCACCTTCTTGAAGAGCTGGATCCACGGGCTGGTGTCGTCGGTGTTGAGCGGCAGGTAGTTCGCCGAGACCACGCCCTCCAGCAGCGGTGCCGCCGCGCCCAGCGCCTTGCCGACGGTGGCCGGGTCGGAGCCCACGTTGCTGACCACGAACTGCGGCTTGAAGCCGATCTTGGCCGCGGTGCCGATCGACAGCGCGGTGAAGCCCGGGATCGTCGCCAGCAGCACCACCTCACAGCCGGCCGACTTGAGCGCTCCCATCTGCGGGCCGACGTTCGGGTTGCTGGTCACGTACGTCTGCTTGGCCACGACCGCGCCCAGGATCTTCTCGATCCCGGCCAGGCTGTCCTGCCCGAAGTCGTCGTCCTGCCCGAGGAAGCAGGCCTTCTTGCCGGCCAGGTTCTCCTTGACGTACGTGCCGAGGATCTTGCCCTCGACGGTGTAGTCCGGGTTGAAGCCGAACGTGCCCGGATACTTGTCGGGCTGGTTCCAGCTGCGGCTGCCACTGGCCACGAACAGGTCGGGGACCTTGTTCGTCTTCAGGAAGTCCAGCACGCCGGAGTGCGTCGGCGTGCCCAGGCCGCCCATGATCGCGAAGACCTTGTCCTGCAGCACCAGCTCCCGCACCACCTGCTGGGTGGTCGCCGGGTTGTAGCCGTCGTCCTTGACCTTGTAGGTGATCTTGCGACCGTTGATCCCGCCGGCCGCGTTCACGAAGTCGAAGTACGCCTTCGAGGCCGGCGCGATCTTCGAGTAACCGGCGGCGGCCGGGCCGGTCAGCGGCATGTGCGTGCCGACGACGATCTCGCTGTCGGTGACCCCGGGGACGTTTCCGCCGCTCGAGCCGCCACCCTGGGAAGCGGAACCGTCGCAGGCCCCGGCGAACAAGAGGACGGCGAGGAACACCGCCGTGGTGCGTTTCATCGTTTCCTCCTGGATATCGTGGAAAACCGGATTGATGCGAGGCCGCCCGGGGCGGCGAGCATGACGACCACCAGCACCAGGCCGAAGATCACCAGGGCGAGGTTTCCCTCCAGGTGCTGCGAGCCGGAGCGTTCGCCGGCGGTCTGGGCCAGCGCCGGCAGCAGGACCAGCAGCAACGCGCCGCAGAGGGCGCCGCTGAGCCGGCCCAGGCCGCCGATCACGATCGCCATCACCAGGAACAGCGACAGCGTCAACGGGAACGCTCCGGGCGAGACGCTCTGCGCGAGGAAGGCGAAGAGAGCGCCGGCCAGGCCGGCACAGGCCGCGCTCACGACAAAAGCCAAGATTTGCGTACGGGCGACGTTCACCCCCGCGAGCCGGGCCGCGGTCTCGTCGTCACGCACGGCCCGCAGGTCCCGCCCGAACCGTCCACGCACGAGCGTGGCCAGCAGGAACGTCGTGACCAGCGCGCCCGCCCAGCAGAGCCACGCCTGCCACTGCTCCATCGGGATCACCCCCGGTGGTGGGTCGAGCGCGATCGACAGGCCCATGTCGCTGCCCAGCGTCTCGTCGAACGTGCTGGTCACCGACGGAACGACGACCGCCACCGCGAGCGTGAGCCCGGCCAGGTAGGGGCCGCGCAGCCGAGCCGCGGCCAGCCCGATCACCACGCCCGCCAGAGTCGTGGTGATCAGGGCGGCCACGATGCTCAGCGGCATGTTCAGCCACTTGTTCTGGGCGAGCGCGAAACTGTACGCACCCGTGGCCATCAGCGCGCCGTGGCCCAGCGAGAGCTGACCGTTGAGTCCGGTGAGGACGGTCAGGCCGGCGGTCACGGTGAAGTACGCGCCGACCGTGGCGAGCTGGTAGTTCCGGAACGGCGGGAGCACGTAGGTGAGCGCGGCGACGAGGATCGCGCCGGCCACGGCGTACCACATCGGGTTCATGCCTTTTCCGGGTCCCGGGGTGGCGGACCGGGCCGTGGTGGCCGGCTTCTTCTCCTTGATGTCCGTCATGCCGGCCTCGCCTTCGAACTGGAGAAGAGCCCGCCGGGACGGCCCAGCAGAACGACCACGAGCAGGGCCAGCACCGCCATCGGCGCGACCGTGGCACCCAGATAGCCGCTGACGTAGGAGAGCAGCAGGCCGACGATCAACCCGCCGGTCACCGCGCCGATCGGGCTGTCCAGCCCACCCACCACGGCCGCGGTGAACGCCGACACGAACAGCACGTCCATCGCGTTCGGATTCAGGCCCAGCTCCGTCGGGACGACCAGCATCCCGGCGAGCGACCCGACCGCGGCGGCCAGCGCCCAGCCCAGCGTCAACATGCCACCGACCGGGACACCGAGCAGCCGCGACACGTCCGGCGCGAACGCCGCGGCCCGCATCCGCAGGCCCACCGCCGTCCGCGTGAAGAGCACCGAGAGCCCGATGACCACCGCGCCGACCGCGGCGAACACGAACACGTCGTAGCGACTCAGCAGCGCGACCCCGCCGACCTGGAACGCCTCCCGGGAGAACGGCGTCTGCACCGGCCGGAACTCGTTGCCGTAGACGATGCCGAGCACCCCCTGCACGACCAGCACCAGGCCGAGCGCGACGACCACGCCGTTCAACGGCGACGAATGGTCGACGAAGCGCATCACCGCCTTCTCCACCGCGATGCCCAGCAGCAGGCCGAAGACGAGCGCGGCGGCGAACCCGAGCCAGTAGGAGCCGGTCTTCTCGGTCACCGAGTACGCCACGTAGACGGCCGCGACCGCCATCGCACCCTGCGCGAAGTTGACGATCCGGGCGGCGCGCCAGATCAAGACCAGGGCCAGGGCGAACGCCGCGTAGACGGCGCCCCGGCTCAACCCGTCGAAGGTCAGGTAAACGAATCTGTCCATGCTCAGAACCCCAGGTAGGCGTGGCGCAGATCGGCGTCGTCGCGCAGGTCCGCGGCGGAGTTGCGGGTCACCACACGGCCCAGCGACAGGACGATGCCCTCGTCCGCGATGGCCAGCGCACTGCGCACGTTCTGCTCGACCAGCAGCACCGCGAGACCGGTGCGCTCCCGCAGATCCTGGAGCAGCGCCAGGATCTGCGCGGTGATCCGCGGGGCCAGACCCAGCGACGGCTCGTCGAGCAGCAGCAACCGGGGCCGGCCGATCAGCGCCCGGCCCAGCGCCAGCATCTGACGCTCCCCGCCGGACAGTTGGTGCCCGGCGCTGGCACGTCGTTGTGCCAGCGCCGGGAAGAGGTCGTAGACCTCGCTCAAGGCGCGGGACGCATCCGCGCGGTCACGCCGCCACAGGCCGCCCAGCCGCAGGTTCTCGTCCACCGTCAACTCGGTGACGACGCCCCGGCCCTCCGGGACGTGCGCGATGCCGCGGCTGACCATGCGCTCCACCCGGACCCCGCGAAGGTCCTCCCCGTCGAACGTGATGCGGCCGCTGTCCGCCCGGACCAGGCCGGACAGGGTGCGCAGGAGGGTGGTCTTGCCGGCGCCGTTCGCGCCGAGGACCGCGACGATCTCGCCCGGCCGGACGGTCAGGCGGATGTTGTGCAGGACCGGGGCGGCGCCGTAGCCGGCGGTCAGGTCCTCGACCTCCAGCAGCGGTTTCTTCTTCTGGTAGGGCTCGTCGAGCCTGCTCGGGGTGGGCGCGCTCATGCGACGGCTCCCGTCCTTGTCCGCGGTTCCGCTTCGGCCCGCGGTTCCGCTGCGGCTTGCGGTTCCGCTGCGGCCCGCGGTTCCGCTTCCGGCCGCGGCGTCATGCGGTGGCTCCCAGGTAGGCCTCGGTCACCTTGTCGTCGGTGCTGATCTCGGCGGGGGAGCCCAGCGCGATCGGCTTGCCGAAGTCCAGGACCAGGATCTCGTCGCAGACCGACATCACCAGATCCATGTGGTGCTCGACCAGCAGAACCGTGGTGCCGGTCTCGCGGATCAGCCCGGCCAGCCAGTGGATCTCGTCGGCGTCCAGCCCACCGGCCGGCTCGTCGAGCATCAGGATCCGGGGCCGGGCGGCGAGGGCGCGGGCCAGTTCGATCCGTTTGCGGATCGCATACGGCAACGCACCGGGGCGGGCGTGCGCATATTCCGCGACGCCGCATCGGTCCAGAGCCGCGAGAGCGTCCTGTTCGGACTGTCGTTCGTGGCCTCCCCGGGTTTGTTCCCCACGGTGTCCCCGCGCTCCGACCTGCACGTTCTCCAGGACGGTGAGGCCGTTGAACTGGCCCACCCCCTGCAGTGTGCGGGCGATGCCGAGCCTGTTCAGGTGGTGCGGGCGGGGCCGCCACGGCTTGCCGCCCAGGGAGATCTCCCCGGAGGACGGCGTGACGAACCCGCAGATGACGTTGAAGAGCGTGGTCTTGCCGGCGCCGTTCGGCCCGATCACCCCGACGATCCGCCCCGCGGGCACCCGCAGGGAGACGTCGTCGAGAGCGGTCAGCCCGCCGAAGCGAACCGTTATGTGGTCGAGCACAAGCTCAGGAGCAGGAGTTTTCGTCGACATGGCCACCTCGTGCATCCACTGTGGAGCGTGATGGTCAACTATTTACACTAGGAGTGTAACTTTCTGATCCGTCTCGTCAACTACTTGCAACGTCTCCGTTACCTGGCGCGACCTTATGTTCGCTATCGGCGCCGTGATCAGCGAAAACTTCCCTCGGCCGGCCGTTGTCCGCTCCGGATACCCTGCGGCAGCAGTCCATCGACGAGGAGCATGATGCGCGCGCAGCCGCCCCGCCCCGGCCCGGACGACCCGCCGACCCCGGATCTGATGCCGCCGGCCGATCCATGGTCCGCAGCTCCGCTGCCCGGTCCGGACCCGCTCTTCCCGATGCCGCCGCAGTCCGTCGTCGACCCGCTCGCCCCGCCGTCGCAGCCTCTGGGATCCCCGCCCGCTCCGGCCCAACCCTCGTCGCCCGCTCCGGCCCAGCCCTCGTCGCCCGCTCCGGCCCAGCCCTCGTCACCCGCTCAGGCCCAGCCCTTGTCACCCGCTCCGGCCCGGCCCTCGTTGCCCGCGCCGGCCCAGCCCTCATCACCCGAGCCCTCATCGCCCGACACCGCGTGGCCGCCCACCATCCCGCTGCCCAGCCCCTACATCCCACCGGCACCGCAGCCCCCCGCCGCCGCGCCGCCACCGCAGCCGTGGCAGCAGCCCGCGTCCGAAGCCCCGCACCAGCCGGACTTCCCGCCGCGGGCCAATCCCGCGCCGGCCCCGGATCGCCCGGTCCATCCCGACCCGGCCGCCGGCTACCAGCCGCCGCCCGTCACCGGTATCCCGCAGCCGTATGCGCAGGCCCCGTATGCGCATCCCGGAACGCTCTACGCCGGCGGCCCGGTCCGCTCACTGCGAACCCCGTCCCGTACGGCCATCGGCGCCCTGGCCGTGACCACGATCTACTGCCTGCTGCTGCGAACCGGGCTGTACTCCTACGGCAACTCGGCCAGCGGTTGGATTCCCGGCCAGGCGCTCGCCGCCGTCGCCGGTTACGCCGCCCTCGTGATCTTCACCATCATCGCGTTCATGGTCTGGCTCCACCGAGCCTCGGCCAACCTGTGGAGTACCGGCCACGCGATGACCTGGCGCCCCGGCTGGACCGTCGCCGCCTGGCTGATCCCCGTGGCGAACCTGGTCCTGCCGCTGCTGGTCGTCCGCGAGGTGGACCGCGCGACCCGCGACCACGGCCCCGGCCTGTTCGCACTCTGGGCCGGGTCCTGGTCGCTTTCGCTGTTCCTGAACCGTTCCTCCAGCGTCCTGACCCCCTACGCCGGCGTGAGCCTCTTCGAGTCGCTCGCCTTGACGTCAGCCGGCGTCGCCGCGATCCTCCTGATCCGCCGTGTCACCGCCGACCAGGAACACCTGACCCGGTCCGCCTGACCGCAGGGCCGCTCAGCCTGCGGCGATGAGGGCTGCGAACGGCGAGGATGGCGACGCTCTTCCCCGGCCCACGTCGCGGCGGCGCTCATCGTTGCTCCGGTGTCTGCGGGGACCGGCCGCCTGTCGTGCAGCCGCTCGGATACAAGGCCGGCTTCGATGAGCACTGCGGGGTGGCCGGCATCGCGCGGTGGCCGACACCGTGGGACACCGAACCTCAGGCCACCCCGCGCGGCCGGAACTGGACACTGACCCGCGGCCCGACCGCCCGAGCCGTCTTCGGCACCGCGTGTTCCCAGGTGCGCTGGCAGCTCCCGCCCATCACGATCAGGTCGCCGTGCCCCAGCGGGAACCGCAAGGTCTCGTGCTCCCCGGCCCGCGGCCGCAGCAGCAGATTCCGCGGCGACCCGACCGAGACGATCGCCACCATCGTGTCCTCGGTCGCGGACCGCCCGAGCGTGTCTCCGTGCCAGGCCACACTGTCCCGCCCGTCCCGGTAGAGGCACATCCCGGCGGTCGCGAACTCCTCACCGAGCTCGGCCGCATAGTGCTCGTTCAACGCTGTCCGCGCCTCGGTCAGCGCCGGATGCGGTAGCCGCTCGTCCTCGCGGAACCATCGCAGCAGCCGTGGCACGTCGACAACGTCGTCATACATCTGCCGCCGCTCGGCTCGCCAGTCGATCCCGAGCAGGGTCTCGAAGACCTCGTCGGACCCGTGCAGCCAGCCGGGCAGCACGTCGACCCAGGCGCCGGCGGTGAGTTGATGCCGGGTCGCCCCGGCCAGCGGCTCGAGAGTGGGGCCGGCGGCCGTCACCAGGTCGAGCATCGAGGGCTGGTATGCGCTGCTCATGCCGCAATATTAGTACTGATGTTCGCCTCCTCGACCATCCCTGTGGACAACCCGGGACGCAACACCAGCGCCGCCACGACCGCGGCCGCGACCCCGCCGGCCACGCCGAGCCAGGAGGTGGTGGCGATCGCGTCGACGAACGAGTCCTTCGCGACCTGCGCGAGCGCCGGGTCCCCGATCCGCAGTGCGTCCCCGATCGAGTCGCGGGCCGTGGCCGGTGCGTCCGGCGGCATGGCCGCGCGATAGGCCGTGGTCAGCACACTGCCGAGGACCGCGACGGAGAGCGCCGTCCCGATCTGCTGCACGGTGTCGTTGACCGCGGATCCGACGCCGGCCCGCTCTTTCGGCAGCGCCCCGAGCAGCGTCCCGACGGCGGCCGGTGTCGCCGTGCCGCTGCCGGCCCCGATCACGACCAGGGCGATGGCGAGCTTCAGGTAGCCGTCGGCCGGCCCGAGCGACGCCAGCACCGCGAACCCGGCACCCATCAGCAGCAGGCCGAGCGTGAGGGCGACCCGGGTGCCGAGCCGCTTGTCGATCACCACGCCGATCCCGTTGAAGATCAGCCCACTGATGATCATCGGCACGAACGCGAACCCGGCCCGCAGCGGCGGGAACCCGAGGACGAACTGCACATACTGCGTCAGGGCGAGCAGCACGCCGCCGGCTGAGAACGACAGCAGCACGAGGGAGAGGCTGGCCCCGGCGAAGTTCCGGTTGCGGAAGAGCGAGAGCGGCAGCATCGGCTCCTCGGTGTGCCTCTCCCAAAGGCCGAAGGCGATCAGCGCGATCACGGCCACCGCGAAACCGCCCAGGGTCTGCGCGGAACCCCATCCCTGTTTCGGCGCCGAGATCACGCCCCAGACCAGCGCGGTCATCCCGATCGTCGAGGCGAGGGCGCCGATCACGTCGGGCCGGCCGGCCGGGCCGCGCGACTCCGGGATGATCGCGATCGCGGCGATCACGCCGAGTGCGGCGATCGGAACGTTCATCAAGAAGACCGAGCCCCACCAGAAGTGCTCCAGGAGCAGCCCGCCGAGGCTGGGGCCGCCGAGCGCGCCGAGCATCAGCACCGAGCCCCAGATGGCGATCGCCTTCTTCCGCTCCTCGTCGTCGAAGACGGTGGTGAGGATCGAGAGCGTGCCCGGCATCAGGAACGCCGCGCCGACGCCCATCAGCGCCCGCGTCGCGATCAGCTGGCCGGCGGTCTGGCACAGCGTGGCCAGCACGGACGCGCCACCGAAGACGACCAGCCCGATCACCAGGCCGCGCCGGCGCCCGTGCCGGTCGGAGAGGCTGCCGGCGGTGAGCAACAGGCCGGCGAAGACCAGAATGTACGCATCGATGATCCACTGGATCTCGGCGGTGCTCGCCCTGAGATCACGGATCAGGGCCGGGATCGCGATGTTCAGCACCATGTTGTCGATGACGACCACGAGCATCGCCAGGCACAGCACACCGAGGATCAACCAGCGTCGAGGATCGCGCTCAGGCATGGACCACCTTCTCTCGTACGGTGTTCGAGGGCTCGTACAACGTACCAGAGCCTCGAACGCCGTACGAGGGAAGTTAGGATCTGACCATGGCCGAACTGAACTCGGTGTGGGCGCATCCGCCCCGCGCCACCCGCGGTGACCAGCCGACCCTGAGTCGCGAGCAGATCGTGCGCGCCGCGATCGAGCTGCTCGACGCGGAAGGCTCCGCCGGCCTGAGCATGCGTCGCCTGGGCACCAAGCTGGGTTCCGGCACCACGTCGGTGTATTGGTATGTGGCGAACAAGGACGATCTGCTGGAGCTGGCCGTCGACGAGGTGCTCGGCGAGATCTACGTGCCCGAGCCCGGGGACACGGACTGGCGCGTCGGCGCGTCGATCCTGGCCAACGGCATGCGCACCGCGCTGCTGCGGCACCCGTGGGTGCTCGGCCAGCTCGGCACCCGTCCGACCCTGGGGCCGAACGCGATGCGGATGGGTGACCGGACCGTCGCGCTGCTCACCGCCGCCGGCTTCACGGGCGTCGAGGTCTCGTACGCGGGATCGCTCCTGCACGCCCACGCCCTCGGTGCCGCGACGACCGAGTCGGCCCTGACCGCCGCCGCGGCCCGCAGCGGTCTGCGTCCGAGCGAGATGGCCGAGCAGATCGCGCCCCTGGTCGAGCAGATCGGCGACGACTACCCGCACTACGACCGGTGGCGCCGGCTCAACGGCGTTGCCGGCCCCGACCCCGATCACGTCATGGAGCAGTCGTTCACCTTCGGCCTGGAGCGCCTGCTCGACGGCCTGTCCCTCTGGCTCGACCAAAGATCAAAAGCCCATTGACGGCGTACGGCACGAGTCGCCCGCCGAACCCGAAAGGTACCTGCATGCCGCTGCTGATCCGGGACGCCACCGCGGACGACGCGGAGGCCTGCGCCGCCATCTACGAGCCGTATGTGCGGGACACCGCGATCACGTTCGAAACCGAGCCGCCATCGGCAACGGAGATGGCCGCCCGGATCGCCGAGTCCGCCGCGACCCACGCCTGGCTGGTCGCCGAGGACGCCGGCGCCGTCGTCGGTTATGCCTACGCCCGCCCGTTCGCCGCCCGCGCCGCCTACCGCTGGTCGTGCGAGGTCAGCGTCTACCTGCAGGCCGGGCGCCGGCGCACCGGTGCCGGCCGTGCGCTCTACGGGGTGCTGCTCCCGCGCCTGACCGATCGTGGCTTCCGGGTCGCGGTCGCGAAGACGACGCTGCCGAACGACGCCGGCATCGGCCTGCACGCCGCGCTCGGCTTCGAGCACGTCGGCACCCATCCCCGGATCGGCTGGAAGCACGACGCCTGGCACGACGTCACCATCACCCAGCTCTTCCTCACCCCGGAGACGACCGCACCCATCGACCCGCACTGACCCGCGCATGGTTCAGTCGCCGGCCAGGCGGGCGTGCTGGTGCATGTCGTGCCAGCCGTCCGCGTGCCGGGCCTCGGAACGCTTCACCCCCTCGGCCCGATAACCAGCCCGCTCGGCGACACGGCAGGAGGGCTGGTTGGCGGTCGAGTGGCTCAGCTCCAGGCGGTGCAGCCCCAGCGGCCCGAACGACCAGGCGGTCAGCGTGGCCAGCGCCCGCGGGGCGATCCGCCGGCCGCGGAACTCGGGCAGCACCCAGTAGGAGATCGCGGCCAGCCCCTCCACCAGGTCGACCCGCCGGAGGCCGACCTGGCCGGCCACCACCGTGCCGTCCACGATCGCCCAGCTCGCGCCGGTCTCGTTGTGCCAGTGCCGGGACCAACCGGCGATCCAGGACGCCGCCTCGTCGGCGGTCATGGTGTGGCAGTGCCACCGCTGGATCGCCGGATCGGCGTAGGCGGCGACGACCGCCGCGCGATCGGACTCCTGCCAGGGGCGCAGCAGCAGACCGTCGCCGGGGAGGCTCGGCTGAGTCGAGGCGGACAGCTTTCCGGTGGGCAGCGCGGGTGCGACGAGGGACGGCATGCCAGCACTCTAGGTCGCCGGGCGGGGGTCCGTTCGGTTATCCACAGTGGCGGGTCGTCCACAGGCCGCCTCGCGCCGACCGGCCGTTCCGGGCAAGATGGTTCGAGGTGGCGGCCCCCCAGGGAGGGTGGGTTGTGAAGTTGCGGCGGCACTCCACCCCACCCTGCGTACCAGGGAAATTGCTCCTAAGACGGCGACCGCGGAGGTGTCTCCGGCTCCGGGTGGTGGTAATTGACCCGCTCGAGCGGCAGCGGAAACTCCATGTCCTCGCCGAAGGGCGACGGCCCGCCCTGTGTCGTCGCCGCGAGTTCGGCGATGTCGAGCCGTCCGTCCGGGCCGACCGGTGGTCCTTCGGGGAGGCGTGCGCTGGTGTAGGTCATGCCGGCGCCGACCCCGGAGACGCCTTCGCTGGTTGACGGGGCCATGGTCTCGGGCTGTTCGAGCTGGTCCCGGCGGAAGATCTTGCGGCCGAGGCGGACCAGTGGGTCGTATCGACGATCCACGACGCGCTCCTTCATCGGGATGATCGCGTTGTCGGTGATCTTGATGTGTTCCGGGCAGACCTCGGTGCAGCACTTGGTGATGTTGCAGAAGCCGAGGCCCTGGCTCTGCTGGGCGTACTGTTTACGGTCTTCCCGGGCGTCCAGCGGGTGCATGTCGAGTTCGGCGGCGCGGATGAAGAAGCGCGGGCCGGAGAAGGATTCCTTGTTCTCCTCGTGGTCGCGGACCACGTGGCAGGTGTTCTGGCAGAGGTAGCACTCGATGCACTTGCGGAATTCCTGGCTGCGCTCGACGTCGACCTGCTGCATCCGGTACTGCCCGGGGGCGACGCCGGCCGGCGGGGCGAAAGCGGGGGTCTCACGCGCCTTCTCGTAGTTGAAGGAGACGTCGGTGACCAGGTCGCGGATGACCGGGAAGGTTCGCAGCGGGGTGACCGTGATCGTCTCGTCCTCGGTGAACGTGGACATCCGGGTCATGCAGCCCAGCCGGGGCATGCCGTTGATCTCCATGGAGCAGGAGCCGCACTTGCCGGCCTTGCAGTTCCACCGACAGGCCAGGTCGGGCGCCTGGGTGGCCTGGAGCCGGTGGATGATGTCGAGCACGACCTCGCCGTCGTTCACCTCGACGTCGAAGTTCTCCAGGTCGCCGCCGGACGAGTCGCCCCGCCAGACGCGGAAGTGTCGGTTCACTCTTCCCCCAGCTCCTCGTCGGTCAGGTATTTGGCCAGCTCGCTGCGTTCGAACAGGTCGAGCAGCTCGGGCCGCATGGCCGGAACGGGCTTGCGTTCCAGGTGCACCCCGCCGGTCTCGTCGAGCGAGCAGACCAGGTTGATCCGCCGCCATTCCGGGCTCATCTTCGGGAAGTCCTCCCGGGTGTGGCCGCCGCGCGACTCCTCGCGTTCCAGGGCGGCCTTCGCCGTGCACTCCGAGACGATCAGCATGTTGCGCAGGTCGAGGGCGAGGTGCCAGCCGGGGTTGTAACGCCGCCCGCCGCCGCCGGCCGCGACGTTCGCCACGCGCAGCCGCAGTTCGTGCAGACGCTTGAGCGCGTCGGTCAGTTCGCCCTCGCGCCGGATGATGCCGACCAGGTCACCCATCACGGCTTGAAGATCCTGCTGCAGCCGGTACGGGTTCTCACCTCCGCTGCGCACGAGCGGCGCGAGCGCGACCTCGGTGGCCGCGGCCACGTCCACCCGGGACGGTTTGGGGCGCTTGTCGAGCGTGTCCACGTACGCCGCGGCGTGCTCGCCGGCGCGCTTGCCGAAGACGAGCAGGTCGGAGAGGGAGTTGCCGCCGAGCCGGTTGGAGCCGTGCATGCCGCCGGACACCTCGCCCGCCGCGAACAGCCCTTGCACGGTGCCGAACGCCGCGCCGGTGTCCGGGTCGACCTCGACGCCGCCCATCACGTAGTGGCAGGTCGGGCCGACCTCCATCGGCTCCTTGGTGATGTCGACGTCGGCCAGTTCCTTGAACTGGTGGTGCATCGACGGCAGCCGCCGGACGATCTGTTCGGCCGGGAGGCGGCTGGCGATGTCCAGGAAGACGCCGCCGGCCGGGCTGCCCCGACCGGCTTTGACCTCGCTGTTGATGGCCCGGGCGACTTCGTCGCGGGGCAGCAGTTCGGGCGGCCGGCGATTGTTGTCGGGGTCGGCGTACCAGCGGTCGGCTTCTTCCTCGGTCTCCGCGTACTGCTTGCGGAAGACGTCGGGGACGTAGTCGAACATGAACCGCTTGTTCTCCGAGTTGCGCAGCACCCCGCCGTCGCCCCGGACCGACTCGGTGACCAGGATGCCCTTCACGCTCGGGGGCCAGACCATGCCGGTCGGGTGGAACTGCAGGAACTCCATGTTGATCAGGGTCGCGCCGGCGCGCAGGGCCAGGGCGTGGCCGTCGCCGGTGTACTCCCAGGAGTTCGAGGTGACCTTGTAGCTGCGGCCGACCCCGCCGGTGGCGAGCACCACCGCGGGTGCCTCGAGGAGCAGGAAGTCGCCGGAGTCGCGGTAGTAGCCGAAGGCGCCGGCGACCCGGTCGCCGTCGAGCAGCAGCTCGGTGATCGTGGTCTCCTGGAAGACCCGGATGCGTGAGTCGTAGCTCCCGGTCTCGGCGAAGTCCTCCTGCTGCAACGAGACGATCTTCTGCTGGAGGGTACGGATCAACTCCAGCCCCGTGCGGTCACCGACGTGAGCCAGCCGCGGGTATTCGTGGCCGCCGAAGTTGCGCTGCGAGATCTTGCCGTCCTTCGTCCGGTCGAACAGCGCCCCGTACGTCTCCAGCTCCCAGATGCGTTCCGGGGCCTCCTTGGCGTGCAGCTCGGCCATCCGGAAGTTGTTGAGGAACTTCCCGCCGCGCATGGTGTCCCGGAAGTGCACCATCCAGTTGTCGCGCGAGTTCACGTTCCCCATCGCGGCCGCCGCGCCGCCCTCGGCCATCACCGTGTGCGCCTTGCCGAACAGCGACTTGGAGATGATCGCGGTCTTCTTGCCGGCCAGTCGTGCCTCGATCGCCGCGCGCAGCCCGGCACCGCCCGCGCCGATCACGACGACGTCGTACAGGTGCCGCTCGGTAGTGGTCGTCATCGTCGCTGCCTCCTAGCCGATCAGCCGCAGGTCGGAGAACCATCCGGCGGAGAGCGCCATGATGTAGAAATCGGTCAGCGCCAGCGTCCCGAGGGTGATCCAGGCCAGCTGCATGTGCCGGGTGTTCAGCTTGGACACGAACGTCCAGAACCGGTACCGCACCGGGTGCTTGGAGAAGTGCTTGAGCCGCCCGCCGGCGATGTGCCGGCAGGAGTGGCAGGACAACGTGTACGCCCACAGCATGATCACGTTGACCCAGAGGATCACGTTGCCGAGGCCGAGGCCGGTGGCCTGCGCCCGGACCGCGTCCCAGGTGTTGATGACCGAGATCAGGAACGCGGCGTAGAACGCGTACCGGTGCGCGTTCTGGAAGACCAGCGGGAAGCGCGTCTCGCCGGTGTAGGTCTTGTGCCCGTCCGGCACCGCGCAGGCCGGCGGCGACAACCAGAAGGCCCGGTAGTACGCCTTCCGGTAGTAGTAGCAGGTCAACCGGAAGAGCAGCAGGAACGGCAGCGTGAAGGCCGCCTCCGGGATCAGCCAGAAGCTCGGCAGGGGAGTGCCGAACTCGGCCGCGTCGCCGCACCGGTCGGTGATGCACGGTGAGTAGAACGGCGTGAGGTAGTGGTAGTCCTCCACATAGAACCACTTGTGCAGGAACACCCGGACCGTCGCATACGCCACCCAGGCGCTCAGCCCGAGAAACGTGATCAGCGGCGCCAGCCACCACCGATCGGTCCGGAGTGTCCGCGCCGAGATCGCCGCACGGACTCGTCCCGCGCCGGGCCTCGATGCCGTGGTCGTCATGTCATCTCCCTGCCGGTGCCGCGCCAGGTGCTGCGCGAGCCCGACCGGAAGCGGACACACGGGTGCCCACGGTCAGCCGTCCTCGCGCGACGGTGATGTGGAGCACACGTTACGCCGAAGGTCGGACACTTTGCGGACCGGGGATGCCAGATAGGTCACAAAAACATCATCCCGGTCCGCAAAGACGATCACCGATGGGCTAGTGGATCACCCGGAGGCGTTGCCGGTGAACTTCCAGGACGCGAGGTGCAGCGCCGGTGAGGCGTAGTGAGCGCCGCCCCAGGAATCCGGCAGCAGCACCGACTCGGCGCCGATGCCGAGCACCCGGCCCGGGCCCAGCGCCTGCGGGTAGGACTGGGTGAAGCGCAGATTCCCCACCGGGCGGGTGATCTCGCCGTCCTCCACCAGCCACACGCCGTTGCGGGTCAGGCCGGTCACGACCAGCGTCTTCGGGTCCAGCACCCGCGTGTACCAGAGGTCGGTGACCAGCAGGCCGCGGCGCAGGTGCGCGACGAACGGGCGGGCCGACTCGACGACCGCGGCCGGCTCACCCGGAATGCCCGTGGCCGGCGCCGGGCCGGCCTCCAGGCGCAGATGAGCCGGGAACGCGCCCCACGACCGCGAGGTGGCCGCGGCGTGCCCGGTCGACTCGGCGCCGGCCTCGGCCGCCGACGTCCGGTCATGGGTCACCGCCTGGGTGACCCCGTCCCGCACCAGCACCAGCGACCGCGCCGGAGTGCCCTCGTCGTCGAACGGCAGGCCGGGGGCCGGCTCGCCGCGGCTGCCCAGCGGATCGTCCACGATGGTCACCGACGGGTCGAACTGCTCCTTGCCTGGCTCGGCGAAGGACTGCTTCTGCGCGTACGACTTCCCGTTGAACCCGAAGACCGAGAAGTTCTGCAGCAGGTCGGCGACCGCGGTGGGCTCCAGGACCACCTCGTACTCCCCCGGGGGGAGTTCGATCGGGCCGGCCGCGGCGCGCGCCTTGGCCGCGGCCCGGGCACCCAGCGCCGCCCCGTCGAGGTCGGCGAGCCTCGCCGCGGCCAGCCGGGCCACGCCGTCGGCGCCCTGGTTGCGCGCGATGCCGTCCATCGCAGCCTCGGCCGTCCGGCCGTCTACGGCCTGACCGGCGGTGTTCGCGAAGGCGGCCGACACGTACTCCGTCCGGCAGTAGCCCGCGGTCTCCAGGCCACCGGCCGCGTCGACGAACGCGCGGACCCGCTCGGCCCGCTCGGCCGGGGTGGCCCGGGCCGTCGCCTCGTCGAAGCCGAAGGCCAGCCCGGAGTGCTCGCCGGAGCCCGGGTGCCCGGCCGAGATGTGCAGCGCGGCGGGCAGCGCCAGCCCCGCCCAGCCCGGGTCGGGCGGGGTGACCCGGGCCGCGGCCAGGGTCCGCTCGACCAGCGAACGCAGACCGTCCACACTGGTCATCGTGGTGGAGCCGGTCGCTGTCCGGCCGTCCAGGTGCAGCCGTAGCCGGACCCCCGTGGTCGCCTCGGCCACGTTCTGGTGGATCGCCGAGTTGGCGAACCGGGTCAGCGCCAGCGCGCGGTGCCGCACGTTCACCTCGGCCTCGGCGGCCCGCCCGGCCAACTCCCGCACCAGCTCGACCACTTTCGCGGCCGTCTGCAGTTCGGCGCTCATGCCGCCACCTCCGCTGCGCTCCGGCGTCGCCACGAGTTCTCGACGGGGCCTGATGATCCGCTCGCAAGCTCGCTCATGCCCGCACCCCCACCCGGACGTCGGTGAACCGGGCCGGCGCCGCCGGGTGCCCGGTGTGCCCGACCTGGCCGGGCTGTCCCTTACCGCAGTTCGGCGTGCCCCAGGCAACCGTCTCGGACGAGAGCATGTCCATCGACTGCCAGAACTTCGGGCCGATCCCGGTGTAGGTCGGGTTGCGCAGCATCCGGCCCCGCTTCCCGTTCTTGATCTCGTAGCCGATCTCGCAGCCGAACTGGAAGTTCAGCCGGCGGTCGTCGATCGACCAGGAGCGGTTGGTCTCCATGAACACACCGTCGTCGGTAGCGGCGATGATCTCGTCGAGGGTGTGCGGCCCCGGTTCCAGGCCCACGTTGGTCATCCGGACCATCGGCAGCCGGGCCCAGCCGTCGGAGCGGACACTGCCGGCGTAGTCCAGCCCGGCGACCGCGGCCGAGTCCCGCCCGGCCAGCACACCGACCCAGATGCCGTCGCGGACCGCGTGCCGTTTCGCGGCCGGGGTGCCCTCGTCGTCGAAGCCGAAGCTGCCCAGCGCGCCCGGGAAGCTCGGGTCGATGGTGATGTTCATCAGCTCCGACCCGTAGCGCAGCTCGCCGAGCCGGTTCAGGTCCAGCCAGCTGGTGCCGGCGAACGCGGCCTCCCAGCCGAGGATCCGGTCCAGCTCGATCGCGTGCCCCACCGACTCGTGGATCTGCAGCGCGAGCTGCGAGCCGCCGAGGATCAGGGTGGTCTCGCCGGACGGGCAGAGCGGCGCGGTGAGCAGCTCCCGCGCCTCCTGCGCGAGCCGCGGCGCGTTGCCGACCAGGTCCAGTTCCTCGACCAGCTCCCAGCCGCGCGTCCCGTACTGCCCCGGCAGGGACCGGCGCTGGACCTCGCCGTCGCCGATCGCGTTGGCCGTCACCCCGCCGCCGCACTCCCGGATGTGCTGGTCGATGCGGTGGCCCTCGCTGGAGACGAACCACTTGTGGGTGTCCCAGATCGCATAGCCGGCCTGGGCCAGGTCGGCGCCCGCTTCCTTGGCCGCGGTGGTGGCCCGGACCAGCAGGTCGCCCTTGTCGGAGAGCGGGACCGACAGCGGGTCGATCGCGCACTCGCTGGCCCAGCTCGCGGTCACCGGCGCCGAGGCCATCAGCTCGACCGGCGGGCCGGACACCTGAGCGCTGGCCGCGGCGATCTGCGCGGCGCGGCGGCCGGCGGCGCGGGCCGACGGCTCGGAGAGATCGGGCACGGCGTAGAAGCCCCAACTCGAGCCGACCAGGGCGCGCACGCCCAGACCGGCACTCTCGTCGGAGCCGAGATCCTCGACGGACCCGTTGCGGGCCGACATCGACTCGGTGCGGCAGACCATGACACGGGCGTCCGCATAGCGGGCACCGGCGTCGAGCGCGGCCTGAACCGCCGCACCCGCCTCATCGAAGTGGCTCATGCCGGCACCTCCGCTTCGCTACGGCGCCGGGATGAGTAATCAACTGAGCCCGATGATTGGGTCGCAAGCTCCCTCATGTGGTCGACCCTATGGGCCCGGTGCGACAAAACCCGGTCAGGACGCCAACTGCCGCTGTATCCACGCGAGTTCGCCGGGCAGCCCGGTCTCCGGGCCGGCCAGCAGCACCGGCCCGTCCGCGCCCGCCTCGGCCAGCTCAACGGTCAGGTCGTGGTTGTGGTAGACGTGCGCCGAGTCGGCCGGATCACCCAGGTACCGCTCGGCGATCGGCCGGGGCAGCGTGGTCCAGTCCAGCACCGGCTCCCGGGCCGTCGCGCAGCGGAACACCTCCGGCCGGCGCAGCGCGGCCAGCGCGGCGAGCCAGCCGCCGAGCCCGCGGCCACGCGCCGCGACCCGGTTCAGGTCGAGGTCGGGGTGCTTGCCGGTGAGGGCTCGCAGCGCGTCCACCAGGTCGGCCAGGACCAGGTCGGCGAGCCGCCGGTGGACCGCCTTCTCGAAGCTGGGCGCGACCCCGGGCGTGCCTCGCGGGTCGATGCTGACCACGGCGAACCCGGCGTCGGCCCACCACTGCCGTTCCTGCCAGGCGTGCGGCTCAGCCCGTACCTCCTGAAATCCCGGACCGTCGCCGAGGGTGAGCAGAACGGGAAGCGCGCCCCCGACGAAACCGGTGGGGTAGAGCACGGCGGCCGGCAGACGCCGATCGGTGACCCGCTCCAGGACCGGCTCCGGGCGGTACGGCTCCGCCGCGCGCAACGACCGCAACGTCCCGATCCGCCGGTCACCCCGCCACACCTCGTCGTCCGCGACCAGTACGTCCCCACCGGTCACCAGCGTGGTCCCGGTGAGCGCGGTCAGCCGGGTCACCTCCGGGCCCCCGCCGCCCAGCGACGTACGCACCCGGAACACCTCCCGCTCGGCCGGGTCACCGAGGCTGCCCTCGACGATCAGGTCCGCTGTCCCGGCCGGCCCGTCCGCGCGGGGCAGTGTGCCGGCCACCCGCCGCACGTAGAGGCCGGGCGGGGTGAGCAGGCTGCCGTCGGCGAAGAGGCAGCGCGCGTCGAACCCGTCGTGGGCCAGTTCGCCGCCGACCAGCACCCGGCCGTCCGGCAGGTGGCGGGGCGTGCCCGGGATCGGTTCGACCCAGCGGGCGTCGGCGAGTTCCGCGTGCACCTGGGTCTCGCCGGTCCGCGGGTCGACCGAGAGCACCAGGCCGTGCTGCTGCATCCGGCGCAGCACGGTGATCAGCGGACCGCCGCCGGACCAGCGGACCTGGGCCAGGTGCGGGTACGTCTCCCGGTCCCAGTGCACGTCGACCCAGCCGTCGTCCAGGTCGAGCAGGTGCAGGCTGGTCGTCCCGGCGGTGCGCACGGCCAGCACCTGGTTCCCGTCCGGGGACCACCACCAGCCGCGGGTCCGCCCGAACGGTGCCGCGCCGGCGCCGGCCAGGCCCCAGGCGATCGTGCCGCCGTGCTCGCGCCACGCGTTGCCCGGTTCGCCGGCGAGCAGCCGGTCCCCGTCCGGCCCGGTGAACCGCAGCGACGCCGAGGCCGCCGGGTCGGTCACGTATCCGGTCCGGACGCCCTGCGGGTCGGGGCGCGGGTCGTACACCGGACCTGTGGTCGGGACCGCGGTCACCGCACCGGCGGTCAGGTCGGCGCGGAACAGCCGGCCACCGCGGGCGAAGGCGGCGACCCGGGCGTCACGATCCACCGCGTACGTCGTGATCGGCCCCGGCGCCACGAGATGCTCCGTGCCGGTGACCACGTCGAGGACCCAGAGCGCGGCCTCCGGGTCGAAGGGGCCCGACGAGCGCAGGAAGGCGACCCGCGCCCCGTCGGCGCCGACCGTCACGGCACGGGGCGCGCCGTGGCTGAAGCCGCCGGTGCGCGCGGCGAGTCCGGGGTAGTCCACGACCTCAGCATCGCTGATCAACGTGGGCTTCCGCCGGGTAAACGGTGGGCTCGTCGGGCGAACCTGTCGGTGGTCGCGCGTACAGTATCCGCCGTGACGCTCGACCGGACCGCATCCGATTCGCTGCCCGCCCGCCGCCTTCTGCTGGTGCACGCCCATCCCGACGACGAGGTCATCGGGACCGGCGCGACCATGGCGCACTACGTCTCCGCCGGCGCCCACGTGACGCTGGTGACCTGCACCCTCGGTGAGGAGGGGGAGATCCACGTCCCGGCCCTGTCCCAGCTGGCCGCGGCCGAGGCCGACCAGCTCGGCGGCTGGCGCCTGGTCGAGTGGGAGCGGGCCTGTGACGCGCTCGGCGTCACCGACCGGCGCATGCTGGGCGGCCCGGGGCGTTATCGCGATTCCGGCATGATGGGCCTGGAGACGAACAAGCACCCCCGCGCGTTCTGGGGCGCCGACCTGGACGAGGCCGCCGCGCACCTGGTCGAGATCATGCGGGAGATCCGTCCCCAGGTCATGATCACCTATGACGAGAACGGGTTCTACGGTCACCCCGACCACATCCAGGCGCACCGGGTCGCGATGCGCGCCGCCGAGCTGGCCGGTGCGGACGGTCCGGCCAAGATCTACTGGACGGCCCAGCCGCTGAGCGTCCTGCGCGACGGCATGGAGGCGTTCAAGGAGTCGGAGAGCAACCCGTTCGCCGACGTCGACACCGTCGAGGACCTGCCGTTCGGCACGCCCGACGAGGAGATCGCCGCCCGCATCGACGGCACTGAGTACTACGCGAGGAAGACCGCCGCGATGCGGGCCCACGCCACCCAGATCCCCGACAACTCCTGGCTGTACGGGATGGCCGGCGACTTCGGCGGCGAGTTCATGGGTGTGGAGTACTACACGCTCGTCAAGGGTGAGCGCGGCCCCGGCGAGGGCCCGCACAAGTGGGAGAGCGACCTGTTCGCCGGCCTGGACCTGGACAGATGACGGTGACCGAGGTGCCCGTCGAGGAGGAGCAGAAGGCCGCGCCGGGCAACGACGTCCTGGTGCGGGCCGGCGGCATCCTGGTCAGCATCGTCGCCACCGTGGTGGTCACGGTGGTCGAGCTGGAGCTCAGCGTCCTGCGCGTCGGCGGCGTCACCGGCCTGTTCCACGGCGACCTCGCGATCTGGGAGGGCACCGGTGCGCTGGTCGGCCTGGCCATCCCGGTGACGATCGGGGCGAACCTGGCGCTGGCCTGGTTCGCCACCACCACGATCGCGCGCAGCTGGGCGATCGGTGTCCCGTGGGCGTTGTGGACGCTGCTGATCCTGGGCGCGGCCGGTACCAAGACCACCGAGGGGGACTATCTGCTCGGCGCGGACAACTGGGTCGCCCTCGTGATGATCCTGGTCGGCAGCCTCGCGTTCGCCGTCCACGCGTACCGAATGATCATGAAACCCATCAAGAGGGCCGAATGATCATGAAACCCATCAAGAGGGCCGAATGATCATGAAACCCATCAAGAGGGCCGAATGATCATGACCTATCAGGAGGGCCGAACGATCATGAGATCCGTCAAGAAGAGCTGACTCTCAGCTGACTCACAGCCCCGCTCCAGGAACTGTCGCGCACCATCCGCGAAGATGACCGGGAGATCGAGCCCCGCGGGTTTCCCGGGCGCTACGATCCCGGCCACGAGACGTTCCCCGGGAGGACTGATGAGGCAGCAGCGCTGGTTCCGGATCACGGTGCTGGCGGTCGCCCTGTTCGCGATCAACGCGGTGACCAGGCTGGTCGTCCGCATCGGATTCGACAGCACGGACACCGCTCAGGGCCGCGGCTCGATGGTGATGTTCGGGCTGGTCGCGCTCGTGCTGGGCGCGCTCACGTTCGTCTGGTGCCAGCGCCGCCGGCCCAGCGACTGGTTGCCCGACGTCGGCTTCGGTGCGCTCGGCGGGATGCTGCTGACCGTCCTGGCCGGACCGTTCCTGAGCGGCAGCGAGCCGTTCGCGAACGGCAGCGGCGACTTCTTCGCGCAGGTCTGGCTCTACGCCGGCTGCGCGATCGTCGGCACGGTGATCGGTTACTGGATCGCCGTGATGCTCGCGAAGGACTTCCGTTCCCGCTCGCTGCAGGCCTACACCCGGGCGAAGACGACGAGGCCGCGCCGCGTCGTCCGCCGCTGAGTCAGCGCGGCGCCTCCCTGGTCAGGTAGGTGTGGTGGGTGCTGAAGCCGAGCCGGCCGTAAAGCGCCACCGCGGGCGTGTTCCGCTCCTCCACCTGGAGGTAGGCGCGGGTCGCCCCGTGCTGCCCGGCCCACTGGGCGATCCCGCGCACGACGTGCTGTCCCAGGCCGCGCCGCCGCATCGCCGGGGCGGTCTGGAGCAGCGAGATCCCCAGCCAGCGATCCGGGCCGGTGACCGCACCGCGCGCGATCGCGATCAGGTCGCCGTCGGCGTCCCGGACATGCGCGAAAACCTTTTCCGGTACGCCCGTGAGCACCCGGATCGCCGCGGACGGCAACGTGCCCTTGTGCTCGGCGACCATCGCGTACCAGTCGTCACCGGGCGAGTCGGCCAGGTCGACCGGCGGCAGGTCCCCGCGCCCGGCGGTGGCCAGGATCGGGGCCAGTGCCGCGGTCTGCACCAGCGTCAGCGGACGCGCCGACCAGCCGCGCTCGTCGAGCATCGCGTTGACCGGTGAGGCCAGCGGCATCGGCGCGTTGATCAGCGGGCGCTGGCCGTGGTCGGCGTACCACTTCTCGACGGCGTCGATCGCCGCCGCCAGCGGACGGTCCGGGTCGCCGGCCGCGAGGGCGGAGTTCGCCCGGCCGGTCCAGTTCTCGGCCGCGCGCAGCAGCCAGTTGCCCAGCTTCGCCCGTACCGGCGCCGGCCAGGCCTCGTCGGCGGCCAGTTCCAGGGCGATCACCGCGGCGGCACTCGGGCGGCTCGCGGGCGGCACCCGCTTGGCCCGGTGCACCTCGCGCAGCGGCACGCGCAGGGTGCCCTTGTCGGTGGCGATGGTGAGTTCCGTCTCGGTGAGGTCGACGAGCTCGCCCAGGGCATCCGTGTACAGCGGGCGATCCCCGGATACGCCTACAATTCGCCGTACCACCACCCGGTGTCCCACATCCTGCTGTCGGAGCACGTATTACCTCCTTCGGCGGGAATACTAGGCTCTGCATTTGTCGTCGGCGGTCCACGCGGCGTGGCTTTGAAGGGAAAGACCCGTGACCTACATCATCGCTGAGCCCTGCGTCGATGTTCTTGACAAGGCATGCATCGAGGAATGCCCGGTCGACTGCATCTACGAGGGCAACCGGATGCTCTACATCCACCCCGATGAGTGCGTGGACTGCGGTGCGTGCGAGCCCGTCTGCCCCGTCGAGGCGATCTTCTACGAAGACGACGTCCCGGAGCAGTGGAAGGACTACACGAACGCGAACTACGAGTTCTTCGAGGACCTGGGCTCGCCCGGCGGCGCGTCCAAGGTCGGCAAGATCGACAAGGACACGCCGTTCGTGATCGCGCAGCCGCCCCGCGGGGACGCACACTGAGCGCTCTGTCGTCGGCCCTGCCGGATTTCCCCTGGGACCTGCTGGAGCCGGCGAAGACCCTCGCCGCCTCCCACCCGGACGGCATCGTCGACCTCTCCGTCGGCACGCCGGTCGACCCGGTTCCCGAGGTCGTCCGGCGGGCCCTCGTCGAGGCCTCCGACACGCCCGGCTACCCGTTGACCGCCGGCACGCCGCAGCTGCGGGCCGCGATCGCCGGGTGGCTGGCCCGTGCCTGCCGCGCCTCCGGTGAGCTCGGGGTGCTGCCCACGATCGGCTCCAAGGAGCTGGTCGCGTGGCTGCCCACGCTGCTCGGCGTCGGTCCCGGCGACAAGGTGGTGATCCCGCAGGTCTGCTACCCGACGTACGAGGTGGGGGTGCGCCTCGCCGGTGCCACGGTGATCCGGTCCGACTCGCTCACCGCGGTCGGCCCGGCGCGGGTGAAACTGGTCTGGATCAACTCGCCGTCCAACCCGACCGGTAAGGTCCTGCCCGCCGAGCACCTGCGCAAGGTGGTCGCCTGGGCCCGCGAGCGCGACGCGATCGTGGTCAGTGACGAGTGTTATCTGTCACTCGGCTGGGAGTCCGAGCCGGTGTCGGTGCTCGCCGACGAGGTGACCGGGGGCGACTACACCGGCGTGCTGGCCGTGCACTCGCTCTCCAAGCGGTCCAACCTGGCCGGCTACCGGGCCGGTTTCGTCGGCGGCGACCCGGCCCTGATCGGTGAGCTGCTCGCGGTGCGCAAGCACGCCGGCATGATCCCGCCGGCCCCGGTGCAGGCGGCGATGGTCGCGGCGCTGGAGGACGAGACGCACGTGGCCGAGCAGCGCGCGCGGTACGCGGCTCGCCGGGACACCCTGCGGGCCGCCCTGCTCAAGGCCGGTTTCGAGATCAGCCACTCGGAGGCCGGTCTCTACCTGTGGGCGACCCGGGGTGAGGACTGCTGGCAGACCGTCGACCGGCTCGCTCAGCGGGGCATTCTCGCTGCTCCGGGTGCGTTCTACGGCCCGGCCGCGGCCCAGCACGTGCGGGTGGCGCTGACCGCGACCGACGAGCGGGTGGCCGCGGCCGCCGACCGTCTGGCCGAGGGTTTCTGATGGCCGAGGCGATCGTCGTCGCTACCGGTGACGCCGTCCGCGAGGTGCAGCCCGAGCAGGCCGTCGTCAGCGTGCGGTCGGAGTCGAAGGGCCGCAGTCGGGAGTCGGTGCTGGAACGGCTCACTCAGCGGTCGGCGGCGATCGGGGTCGTGCTCGACCAGTTCGACGCCGCGATCGAGCGGCGTGAGTCGGCCGGCCTGCACATCCGTCCGCAGATGAAGCGGCGTGGCGAAGAAGTGCTGGCCTACCACGGCAGCATCGGCATCGATGTGATCGTCACCGACTTCACCGTGCTCGGCGACCTCATGCTGAAACTCGGCGCGGAGGAGCTGACCAGTGTGCACGGGCCGTGGTGGCGGATGCGGGCGGACAGCCGGGCCGGCGCCGGCGTGCGGCAGGCCGCGGTCGCCGACGCGCTGGCGAAGGCGGCGGAGTACGCCGCCGCGGTCGGCGCCCGGATCGAGCGGCTGGTCGAGATCACCGACTCGCTGTCCGACGGCGGGTTCCGGGCCGGTGCCGGTGGGGCCATGATGCGGTCGAAAGGCGCCACCGGTGAGACTCAGGCCCTGGAACTGGAACTGGAGCCGGAGTTGCAGCTCGTGCAGGCCACGGTGAAAGTGACCGTCACGATCAGCGAGCCCACCCTCCCGATCTGACGATTCGCGCCCGGGCGGCGGTCACTTCGACCAGACTCGACCGCATGCGCACGGGCCTCGGGCACCTGCTGCTGCGGGTGGCGAACGTGAATCCGCGCAGCGTGACGACGCATTCGGATCGTGTGCTCTACCGCTCGATCGGCGTCTTCATCCTGCTCTACTTCCTCTACGCGACGATCGGCGGCGCGGCGTTCGTCGACGCCAGCAGCGGTTATCGCCATCCCTGGTACCAGTGGCTGGTCGGCCCGCTCGTGGCGATCGGCGTGGTCGCGTACGACCGCGCGGTCGTCGGCCGGGTCGCGATCAGCTACGAGTACCTGGACTCCACCGACCCCCGCCACCTGCTGCGCCCGCCGACGCTCGGGCTCTACCTGGGCCGGCTCGGGCTGGCGCTGCTCTTCGCGGTGGTGGTGACCGAGCCGCTGATGTTGGCGCGCTATCGCGGCGAGATCGACGCGCGGCTCGCGGTCGCGCACAGCGATCAGCTCAGTCGGCTCGACGAGGGTGGTGCGGTTGCGGGCTACCAGGCGCGGCTGGCCGAATTGCGGCAGGCGACGAAGGACGACGACGCGGCCGTCCGCACGCTCAGTGACCGGGCGGCGGGCAAGCGCCGGGATGCCCGTACCCTCTATCGCCAGGCCTTGGCCGACTCGGCGGGATCCGGCGTCACTCACAGTCCCGGCTGCCCACGCGACGGTTACTGTGACAACCTGGTCCGCCGCTCCCGCGCCCTCGACGATCAGGCCGCCGCGCTCGACCGGCAGGCCGCTGACCTGCAGCGCGACCAGCGTTCCGAACGCGCCGCGCGAGCCGATGAGCAGTCCCGCCTGACCGCGCTGGTCAGTACCGAGCGTGCCGCCAACGCGGTCGCGGTGCGTGGCGACTCCGGCTTCGGCGCGCGGACCGCCGCGATGTGGCACATGATCACCGCGGACTTCTGGGGCGTCGGCCTCTACTACCTCGGCATCGCGTTGTTGCTGGTGGCGCTCGACTGCGCGGCGATCGGCCTCAAGTTCGCGTCCCGCGGCAACGCCTATGAGCGCAACGAGGCCCGCGCCGCGCGACTACGTGAGCACGAGGCCGCGCTGATCCACGAGCGTGAGGTGCACGACGCCCGCACCTACGGCGACGCCACCGCGAAGGTCGTCGCCGACGGCATCGAAGCCGCCAGCCACGACGTCCAGCTCGCCCACGCCGCGACCGAACGCGCCCGAGCCGTCCTGCACACCGCCGTCGTCGTCGACCCGGCCGAGTTGGAACGCCGCTTCTGGCGCGACCGCATAGAAGCCTGAAGATCAACTTCAAGAGCCTTCTGTCCCAGCTCCGCTGTGGTCCAGATCGTCGCTCCCGCGGGGACCCTTCCGGGCCTCGCAGGGCCGTGGCCGGCCCTGAACGCGAGGCCCGCAAGGGCGGCGTCCGTGGGTGGTCCCGCTCAGAGCACCGAACCCGTCCACGCCGCCCGCCCCGGGCACAGGTCCGGTCTCAGCCGCCCGTCGGCCGCACAGCCCCGCACGTCGGAGCCCGCGAGCCAGACGGTTCGTCACTGTTGCTGCCGCGTCCCCGGTCCCGGCTGGTTCCCACCGTGGTCATGGGGCACGAACAACCACGGTGGGAACCAGCCGGAAAGAGCGAGCCGCGGCCGGCCGGAGTGATCGCCAGCGCGCGTGAGCGGCCGGCGGCGTGCGCGGTCAGCGGCGGTTGAAGGCCCAGGCGGCGCCGGCCGCGGCCAGACCGCCACCGACCGCGGCGAGCAGGCCGTGGTGCTGGGACGCCCACAGCTGCAGGCTCCGCGAGTGCGCCTTGTCGTCGAAGCTGCCGTGCGCGCCCTGGTCCTCCCCCTGCGGCCCGTCGGCCGGCTCCCACAGGTTCTGCGGCTGGTCCGCGGGACGCGGCTCGTCGGTCTGCTGACCCTTGAAGCCGGTCCGCGCCAGATAGCGGTCCAGGATGCCGGGCGCGACCGCGTTCGCGGCGAGGGTCAGCGCGGTCGACCCGCCCACCCAGTACTCCCGCCGTTTCGGGTGGTCGGCCGCGTACTCCACGGCCCGCGCCGCCACCTCCGGCTGGTAGATCGGCGGCACCGGCTGCGCCTTGCGCGGCAGCCGCGACAGCACCCAGCCGAACTGCGGGGTGTTCACCGCCGGCATCTGCACCATTGTCACGTGCACGTTGCTCTTGGCGTGCAGCAGCTCGACCCGCAGCGACTCGGTGAACCCCTGGATCGCGTGCTTAGCCCCGCAGTACGCGCTCTGCAGCGGGATCCCGCGATACGCCAGCGCCGACCCGACCTGCACGATCGCCCCCTGGTCGCGGGTCCGCATCCGGGCCAGCGCGGCCCGCGTGCCGTAGACGTACCCCAGGTAGCTGACCTCGGTGGTCCGCGCGAACTCGGGCATCTCCATCTCCATGAACGGCGCGAAGACACTGGAGAAGGCGTTGTTGACCCAGAGCCCGATCGGCCCGAGTTCCTTCTCCACCCGTTCCGCGGCGGCGTCCACGGCCTGATAGTCGGCCACGTCCACCTCGATCGGCAGCGCGGTGCCGCCGGCCCGGCGGACGTCCTCGGCCGCCCCTTCCAACCCCTCTTCACCGCGGGCCAGCAGGGCGACGGTGTCACCCCGGGCCGCCAGTCGCCGGGCCACCGCCCGCCCGATCCCGCCACTCGCGCCGGTCACTACCGAAATCCTGGTCATGACAGAAGGAATGACCAGGATCCGGCGGGGAGAAACCTCAGCGCTGGACGCCGTCGGCCCGTAACGGAACGGTGAACGTCGCCCCGATGCAAGCTTTCGGCACGCCGTGCGGCATGGTCAGCGCCTGGTCCACGGCGAACGCGCCGATGGTGTTCCGCGCCACTTCCCAGGAGACCGGGAAGACCGGCTGCTTCATCCGCACCCCGGGGTCGACGCATCCCGCGTCCCGGTGTTGCGCGTCGGCCACCACGGTACCGGGGCCCATCGTGATCGAGGTGATCCGGATCGGCACGTTCTTGTCGTTGGTCACCGTGACCAGCAGTTTTCCGGTATCACCGGGCCGCAGGGCCCGGCTCGAGTCGTTGCGCCCACGCAGCACCATGTCGACCGCGACCGGCGTCGGCCCGGCCGGCCGGCTCGGCTGCGTGATCTTCCAGTAGGCCCAGGCCGCACCGGCGTTCGCCAGGATCGCCGCGAGCGCCGCCAGCCCCAGGATGGTCCGCGACCGCCGGTCGAACCGGCGCTTCCGCGGTGCCCGCACCTCCCAGGTCGGCTCCTCGTGATCCGCGGTGCCCAGCTCGATCCGGCCCTCCGGCGGCCCGGCGCCGCGCGTCGCGTTGGTCAGCACGTCCCGCCGCATCACGAGCCGGCTCCGGGAGCGGCTGCCGCGGGCGGGTCGCTCAATTCGGGCATGCGGCTCGCTCCTCCTCGGACGCCGGTGAAAGGGCCAGGCTGGCGTACATTCAACGTTCCCTGATAGAGATGTCCGATGTGATCGGTTTTCCGTCCGCCGTTGTAGGCGCATAAATCGGAACGATCCACCCAACCGGTTTACCCCGCCCGAGGGATCGGGCTGCTCCCAGAATCCCTGCCGCACCGTCCAGTTTGCTGCCCGACACGCCCATGACCTGCACGGACGAGTCGTTAGCAGCCCCCACCCGGCGACCGGAAATCCGCGATCGCCGCGGTGCCCCGCGCCGGCCCGCGGGCGTCGCCGGCGATCCGGTCACCCCGGTCGGTGCGGGCGCCGGGCCCGTCGCCGGTCACCGCAGGCGGCGCGGCCGCGGCCTGCCCGCCGGGTCAAGCCGATCGAAGCCGCGTTCTCCTGAAAGGGCTTCGCTCCTATGCCTCTGCCGGCCGCTGAGCCTGGAGCAGGAACCGGTGCGCCCGGACGGTGAACTCGCCACGAGCGCGGATGACCGCCGCGAGGCGGGCGAGCTCACGTTCGTACCGCTGGGGGGTGAAGTCCCGCACCTGCCACGGCACCGTCCGCAAGTGGTGCACGACGGCCCGGATGTCGCGGAAGGCGAGCCCGGGGTGCTCCTCGCGCACGTCGGTCACCCGTAGGCCGGCCGCGGTCAGGGCCTCGACCGCGACCTCGGCGTCCCACCGGCGCGGGGACGGGGGCGGGGCGCCGAGCGCGTCGTTCAGCTCGGCCAGGTCGTCGCTGCCGACCTGCTGGGTGAGCAGCACGCCGCCCGGCTTGAGCAGGCGGGCGACGTCGGCGGCGGGGAGGCGCCCGTGCCGGCTGAGGACGACGTCGAACTCGTCCTCCCCGGCGGGCAGCTCGGTGAGCACCTCGACGCCGAACGGGGCGAGCCGCTCGCGGGCGATCGGGGTGTTGCGGGTCCAGCTCTCGACCGCCACCGTGTACGCCGGGAGGGGCGCCAGCTCGGCCAGCAGCTCGCCGCCGCCGGTGTCCAGGTCGAGCAGGCTGCCGGCCGGCCGCACGAGTGGCCGGGCGATCTCCGGGTACGACCAGGAGGGCTCGGCCGCGACGGCCAGCCCGTCCAGCCAGGCGAACTCCCACCCGGTCATGGACGCGCCGGCCGCCGCGGTGTTGAGGTCGTCATCCGGCGGGCTGCTGCGCACAACGCCGACGGTAGCCAGAGCCTGCGCTCAAAGTCGCGATGGTCTCGCTGTCTACGGAAGTCGTGGCTGAACCGTGTTCAATCCGCGACCCTGCGCGGTGGGACAGTCAGGCCCGGACCGGCATCAGGACGGAGAAACGGGACTCGTCGCCGCCCGCCCGGATCGTCAGCGGCCGCACCGGCCCGTCGAGTTCCAGCAGCAGTTGGCCGGTGCCGCCCGCGTCGACGGCCTGGAGCAGGAACTCCCGGTTGACCGCCACATGCGCGGTGCTGTCGGCGGTCCACTCCGACTCCTCGGCGACACGCAGGCCACCTTCCGGGCTCAAGGCGAGGATCGCTACGGGGTACGCCGTACCGTCGTGCTCCCGGCGCACCTCGGGCGCCGACGAGAGCAGCTCGCGCAGCTCCTCCCGGCCGACGGCGACCCGGCGGGTGTCCGTGCCGGCGGGGCCGATCAGCCGGCGGTAGTCCGGGAAGTCCACGTCGAGCGGGGCGGCCCGGAGCTCGGCGCCGGCCACTTCCGTACGTACAGAATCGGCATTGAGGTCGAGGGAAGCGGGGCCGGAACCGAGCCGCAGGAGCTCGTCGGCGAAGGCTGTCGGCAGGTACTGCCGGGCCGGCGGACCCTCCACCGTGGCCGGCGCCGTCGCCACCGCGAGCCGGTAGCGATCCGTCGCGACCAGGGTCAGCGTGCCTTCACCGGTCTCGAACAGGACGCCGCCGGGCAGCGGCAGGCCGGGGATCGGGTCGGCGGCCGCGAAGCGGACCGCGGTGAGCGCGGCCTTGAGATCAGAAGCGGACAGGGTGATGCGGGTCATCAGGTTCTCCTCCAGGTCGAGCAGGGTGTGCAGGCGGAGGAGTTCGCGGCGGGCGTCGGCGAGCCCGGCCTCGAGGCGGGCCTGGTGGGCGTCGAGCCGGGCCCGGACGCGGCCGGGGTGCTCGAGGTCACGCACCGCTTCCGCGATCTCGGCGACCGGCATGCCGACCCGGCGCAGGCCCGCGATCAGCCGGGCCGCCTTGATCTGGTCGGCGGTGTACCGGCGGTAGCCCGTCGCCGGGTCCACCACGGCCGGGACCAGGACGCCGGCGCCGTCATACCAGCGCAGGGCGCTCACTGACAGTCCACTGGCCCGGGCCGCCTCGCCGATCGTCCGCATCTCGCTCCTCACAGCCGATGACCCTGGTGTCTCGACCTGGTCGAGGGTCAAGCGCCCAGCAGCAATGTCGCGGCGACGCCGGCCATGACCAGTGCGATCAGGCCGTCCAGGATCCGCCAGGCGCCGGGCCGGGCCAGCAGCGGGCCGAGCTTGTGCGCGCCGAGGCCGAGTACGGCGAACCAGCTGAGGCTGGCCGCCGCCGCGCCCAGGCCGAAGGACCAGCGGTGGGCGTGCTGCTGCGCGACCGAGCCGAGCAGCAGGACGGTGTCCAGGTAGACGTGCGGGTTGAGGTACGTGAGGGCCAGGCAGGTGAGCAGGGTCGCGCGGAGCGTGGCGGGGGCCTGACCGGCCGGGTCGAGGCTGCCGGCCGGGCGCAGCGCGCGGCGGGCGGCGAGGACGGCGTACCCGATCAGGAACGCGGCGCCGATCCAGCGGATCGCGGTGACCAGGCCGGGCTGCGCGGCGATGACCGCGCCGAGCCCGGCGATGCCGGCCGAGATCAGCGCCAGGTCGGAGAGGGCGCAGGTCAGGACGACCGGGATGACGTGTTCGCGACGCAGGCCCTGGCGGAGGACGAAGGCGTTCTGAGCACCGATGGCGATGATCAACACGGCGGAGGCGATGAAGCCGGCAGCGGCGGAGGTGAGCACATCCCGACGCTAGGGTTCATACGGCTGTGAAATCCAGCTAAAGATTTTCAGGATGAATTAGCGATACTTAATCGTGGACCAGGTACAGCTGGAGACGTTCCAGGCCGTCGTCGAGTACGGCAGCTTCGAGGCGGCGGCGCGGGCGCTGCACGTCACCCCGTCGGCGGTCAGCCAGCGGATCAAGGCACTCGAACGGGCGGTCGGCCAGGTGCTGGTCCGCCGGGCCAAGCCGTGCACGGCGACGGTGGCGGGGGAAGCGCTGGTCCGGTTCGCCGGGCAGGTGGCCCTGCTGGAACGGGAAGCCCTGGAACAGGCCCGCGGCGGCACGCGGATCTCGATCGTGGTGAACGCGGACTCGCTGAACACCTGGTTCCTGCCGGTGCTGACCCGGGTTCCGGGCGCGACGTTCGAGCTGCACACCGACGATCAGGATTACACCGCGGACCTATTGCGATCCGGTACGGCGATGGCGGCCGTGACCGCGGAGAACGTGGCCGTTCAGGGGTGCCGGGTGGAGCGGCTGGGTTCGATGCGTTACCTGGCGGTCGCCGCGCCCGGGGTTGACTTCGCCACCGCCCCGATGATCGTTTACGACCGCAAGGACCAGCTCCAGAACCGGTTCCTGACGCTGGTGGGGATGCGGCCGGCCGAGCGGATCCACTACGTGCCACAGGCCGCGGCGTTCAACGAGGCGATCCGGCTGGGACTGGGCTGGGGAACGGTACCCGAGCAGAACGCGGGACCGTTGCTCCAGTCCGGCGAATATGTCCAGATATATCCGGGCAGGTTTCTCGACATCCCGCTCTACTGGCAGTGCTGGCGGATCGAGTCGGCCCTGCTCAACGAGGTGACGGCCGCCGTCCGCACGGCCGCCGCCCAAGCGCTCCGGCACCGGTGAACACACGCATTGCGCCCGCCGGGGCCGAGGCCACCGAAAACGGCTAGGCGAAGCCGTGGTCGTTCTCGGTGGCCGCGACACGGCCGGAAAGGGCGCAATGGCGCCGGGCGAAGCGAGGCAATCAAACTCAGTTCGCGTGCAGGGCGCTGTTCAGCTCGATGCCGGTGCCCTTGCGCGGGCGGGCCTCCAGCGCGCCCGAGACCGAGTTGCGCCAGAACAGGAGATTGTTCACACCGGACAGCTCGATGGCCTTCACCACACGACCGTCGGGCAGCGAGACCTTCGACGCCGCGGTGACGTAGACGCCCGCCTCGACCACGCAGTCGTCGCCGAGCGAGATGCCGACGCCCGCGTTCGCCCCGAGCAGGCTGCGCTCGCCGATCCGGATCTTCTCCTTGCCGCCGCCGGAGAGCGTGCCCATGATCGACGAACCGCCGCCGATGTCGGACCCGTCGCCGACCACCACGCCCTGCACGATCCGGCCCTCGACCATCGAGGTGCCGAGCGTGCCGGCGTTGAAGTTGACGAATCCCTCGTGCATGATCGTCGTCCCCGGGGCCAGGTGCGCACCCAGGCGGACCCGGTCCGCGTCGGCGATCCGGACACCCGAGGGGGAGACGTAATCGGTCAGCCGCGGGAACTTGTCGATGCCGTGGACGGCCAGGTGCCGGCCCGCGGCGCGCTCCAGGAAGCGCAGCTCGTCGACCCGATCCGGCGGGCAGGGGCCGGCCGAGGTCCAGGCGACGTTGGCCAGCAGGCCGAAGATGCCGTCCAGGTTCAGCTCGTTCGGCCGGACCAGGCGGTGCGAGAGCAGGTGCAGCCGCAGGTAGGCCTCGCTGGCGTCGGCGATCGGCTCGGCCAGCGACTTGATCGTGGCGCGGACCTCGACCGTCGAGAGTCCGGGCAGCAGCTTCGGGCCGGTCAGCCCGGCCGGGAGCGCCGGGAGGTCGGCCGGCTCCTCACCCAGGCCCAGGAAGCCGGCCGGGAACCAGGTGTCCAGCACCTGCCCCTCGGCGGTCACGGTGGCCAAACCGATGCCCCAGGCGGGCGAAGTCGAGATCGCGGTATCCACGAGGTGAACCCTACTAGGGCCACGGGCTGCTGATCGGGTGCGTCCGCTGCTCGGGACGGCCTTGTATGGTGCGCACATGGCCAACCCGCTGACCCCGGACGTGCTTGTCGACCCGGTCGAGCTGACCCGAGCACTGGTCGACATCGAATCCGTGTCCCGCGACGAGAAGGTGATCGCCGACTGCGTCGAGGACGTCCTCCGCGGCGCCGGCCACCTGACCGTCGAGCGGGTCGGCAACACGGTCATGGGGCGGACCGAGCTGGGACGTGAGCAGCGCGTGGTGCTCGCCGGTCACCTGGACACGGTGCCGATCAACGACAACTGGCCGTCCACTGTCGTCGACGACCTGATCTACGGCTGCGGGACGTCCGACATGAAGTCCGGTGTGGCGATCGCGCTGCACCTGGCCGCGACGCTGCCCGATCCGGCGTACGACGTGACGTACCTCTTCTACGAGGCCGAGGAGATCGAGTCCGAGTTCAACGGGCTCAAACTCGTCGCCGACCAGCGGCCGGAGTGGTTGCGCGCCGACTTCGCGGTGCTGCTCGAACCGACGTACGGGGTGGTCGAGGCCGGCTGCCAGGGAACGGTCAGCGCCGTGGTCCGCACCCACGGGCGGCGGGCGCACACCGCACGGGCGTGGCGCGGGGTGAACGCGGTCCACGCCGCCGGGGAGGTGCTGCGCCGGCTGGAGGACTACCACCCGCGGACGGTGACGATCGACGGATGCACGTATCGGGAGGGGCTCAACGCCGTACGGATCAATGGTGGGGTTGCCGGTAATGTCGTCCCGGACGAGTGTTCCGTCGAGGTGAACCTGCGATTCGCCCCGGACCGCTCGGAGCAGCAGGCGCACGAGCACCTGCAGCAGGTCTTCGAGGGTTTCGACCTGGAGGTCGTCGACTCGTCGCCGGGCGCGCTGCCGGGCCTGGACGCGCCGCCGGCCCGCGAGTTCCTCACCTCGATCGGCGTCGAGCCGGCCGCCAAGCTCGGCTGGACGGACGTGGCCAGGTTCGCGGCGCTGGGCATCCCGGCCATGAATTACGGCCCCGGCGACCCGTCGCTGGCGCACGCGCCGGACGAGCACGTCGAGATCGGCCAGATCCGGGACGGCGCCGCGACGCTGCACCGCTGGCTGGCCGGCTGACCCCGGTCAGAGCTGGGGGATCGCGGCCCGGCCGATCGCGCGCTGCGGCACCGAGACCTCCATCGTGGTCTCCGGGTCGAAGGCCGGGTCGGGCTGCCGTGCCGCGAAGGCGACCCGGCGTTCCTCCACCACCAACTGGATGCGCCGCTGCATGCGGCGGTGCATCTTGAGGCGCTCGTATCGGTTCGTCACGGTGGCCGCCCTTTCACCGGGACACCCGGACTCCGGGCGCCGTGCCTGCCGTGTATGCGCGGTGCGGTAACTGTATAGACGTGCCAGAGCTACCGTCCGTTGCTTCAATCTGGCAAAAAGGTCTCCGCGTCGCAATCCTCTTGCCGAAACGCGGCCGGTTATTCACCGGAGAATGGCCGTCCGCACTACCTTGGGCGCATGACGGAGAGCACCAACGGGCGACCGACGGCCGCGCCGCAGCGTCACCGGGGTGCGGTCACGCTACGACGCGACGCCGTGCCGCTGAGCACCGCGGACGAGAAGTTGCTGGACTCGCACCATCGCGGTGAGTGGAAGACGAAGGACGCCTGGCGCGCGCTGCGCATCCTGTCCGAGTTCGTCGAGGGCTTCGACACGCTGGCCGATCTGCCGCCCGCGGTCAGCGTCTTCGGCTCGGCCCGCAGCAAACCGGAGAGCGCCGAGTGCGAGCTCGCCACCCGGCTGGGCGCCGCACTCGCCGAGGCGGGCTACGCGGTGATCACCGGCGGGGGCCCGGGCGTGATGGAGGCGGCGAACCGCGGCGCCACCGAGGCCGGCGGGATGTCGGTCGGGCTCGGCATCGAGCTGCCGTTCGAACAGGGCCTCAACGACTGGGTCGACGTCGGCATCGACTTCCGCTACTTCTTCGTCCGCAAGACCATGTTCGTGAAGTACGCGCAGGCGTTCGTGGTGCTGCCCGGCGGGTTCGGCACCCTCGACGAGCTGTTCGAGGCGATCACGCTGGTCCAGACGCGGAAGGTGACCCGGTTCCCGGTGATCCTGATGGGCGCCGACTACTGGAGCGGCCTGCTCGACTGGATCAAGCAGCGGATGCTCGACGACGGCAAGATCAACGCGGCCGACCTGGATCTCATCCAGGTCACCGACGACGTCGCCGAGGCCGTCCAGATCATCGTGAACGCCGGCGCCGCCCTGGCCGACTCGCAGGCGTCGTCCTGATGGCCGCGATCTGCGTGTTCTGCGGCTCCTCCAGCACCCTGGAGCAGCGCTGGCTCGACCTGGCCACCGAGACCGGCCGGGCCCTCGGCGAACGCGGGCACACCCTGGTCTCCGGCGGCGGCCGCGTCGGCATGATGGGCACCGTCGCCGACGGCGCCCGGACCGCCGGCGCGCACACGCTCGGCATCATCCCGCAGTGCCTGGTCGACTGGGAGGTCGCCGACAACGCCTCCGACGAGCTGATCGTCACCGACGACATGGCCGCCCGGAAGAACCTGATGATCGACCGCTCCGACGCGTTCCTCACGCTGCCCGGCGGGCTCGGCACGCTCGACGAGCTCTTCGAGGTGTGGACGACGTCGGCGCTGGAGGTGCACCGCAAACCGATCGTCGTCCTGGACCCGGACGGGTTCTACGACGGCCTGGTCGAGTGGCTGAACGGACTGGTCGCGACGAAGTTCATCCGGCCCGCGGTGATGGAGACCGTGCGGGTGGTGCGGTCGGTGCCGGAGGCTCTGGACATGCTCGAGGCCGTGCTCGCGGCGTGACGCCGCTTACGCCGGCTCCTTCATCGGACGGGTGAGGCGGCGGAAACGTCGTACCGGCGTGCTCTTATTGATGCCGTGAGCACGCCGGCCCCCTCCGCCCCGGTGCGCCGGCCGGCCTACCGCCTGGTCCGGCGCCCGCGCCCGGTCGCGCCCGAGCTGCGCGACGACCCGGTCCAGACCCGGGTCGCCGCGCACACCGCCGGGCCGCTGCTGGTCGTCGGCGGCCCCGGCACCGGCAAGACCACCGCGCTGGTGGAGGCGGTCGCCGCCCGGATCGCCGAGGGCGTCGACCCGGAGCGGATCCTCGTGCTCACCTTCGGCCGTCGCGGCGCCGCCGCACTGCGCGACCGGATCGAGGCACGCGTCGCCGGCGATGCCGCTCGGATCGTGCACGAGCCACTGGTCAGGACCTTCCATGCGTACGCGTTCGGTCTGCTCCGCCGAGCCGCGGCCGAGCGCGGCGAGCCCGCCCCGCGCCTGCTCACCGGTCCCGAGCAGGATCTGATCATCCGTGAGCTGCTGGCCGTGGTCGAGGATCCGGATTCCGCCGACACCGTCGGCTGGCCGGAGGAGTTGCGTCCCGCGCTGCCCACCCGGGCCTTCGCCCAGCAGCTGCGTGACCTGATGCAGCGTGCCGCCGAGCGCGGCGTCGGCCCGATCGAGCTGGCCGGGCACGCCGCCCGCCTCGGCCGCAGCGACTGGGCCGCGGCCGCGCGCTTCCTCCGCGAATATGTCGAGGTCCTCTCGCTGCGCGACGCCACCACCCGGGGATCGGTCGCCTACGATCCGGCCGAGCTGGTCCGGGCCGCCTCCGGCCTGCTCGCCGACGAGCCCGATCTGCTGGCCGCCGAGCGCCGCCGGCTGGCCTACGTGTTCGTCGACGAGCTCGCCGAGACCGACCCGGCCCAGGTCGACCTGCTCGCCCAGGTTGCCGGCGGTGGCAAGCCCCTGGTCGCCTTTGCGGATCCGGATTCCTCGATCTTCGGCTTCCGTGGGGCCGATCCGGAGGTCGTCGCGACCTTCCCGGAACGGTTCCGCAGCCCGGCCGGGGCGCCGGCCGAGACGATCGTCCTGCACACGAACTATCGGCTGGCGCCGTCCCTGCTCACGGCTGCTGCGGGGGTGGCCCGCCGGATGCGCGGCCCGATCAGCCACCGCCTGATGGTCCCGCCACCCCCACCCGACGCCGTGCCCGGTTCTGTCGTGCCCGGTTCTGTCGTGCCCGGTTCTGTCGTGCCCGGTTCTGTCGTGCCCGGTTCTGTCGTGCCCGGTTCTGTCGTGCCCGGTTCTGCCGCGCCCGCGCCGGCCGTGCCCGGCGGCGGCGAAGCGCTCGGCGTGCCCGATCCGGACGGTGCGGACGTCACCGGAGACGAGATCTCGCCGTTCGGGCCGTTGGCGGGAGCCGTGGTGCGCACGTTCCGGTCGCCGGCCGCGGAGACCGCGTTCATCGCGCACGCCCTCCGCGAGGCCCACCTGCTCTACGGGGTGCCGTGGTCGCGGATGGCGGTGGTGATGCGGTCGGCCACCCTGCAGCAGCCGTCGGTGCAGCGGGCGCTCGCCGCCTCCGGCGTGCCGACCGTGATCCACGCCGAGGATCTGCCGCTGCACCTGCAACCCGCGGTCGCGCCGTTCCTGCTGCTCCTGCGCTGCGCCCTGGATCCGGAGCTGCTCGACGAGGAGGCGGCGGTCGCGCTGCTGCACTCGCCGCTGGGCGGGGCCGACCCGCTGGCCGAGCGGCGGCTGCGGCAGGGTCTGCGGGCGCTCGCGGTGGCCGCCGGTGACCGGCGCCCCTCCGGTGAGCTGCTGGTCGACGCGGTGCGCGACCCGGCCGGGCTCGACCTGGTCGAGCGTCGCTGGGCCCGCCCGGCGCAGACCATCGCCCGCCTGCTCACCGTGGCCCGGGCCGCGGCCGCCGAGCCCGGCGCCTCCGCCGAGGACGTGCTCTGGACGGTCTGGCGCGCGAGCGGCCTGGCCGACCGGTGGTACGCGATGAGCACCGGTGACCTGCGCGTCACCGACCCGGCCCAGGCCGCCCGCGCCCGGCAGTGGCGGGCCGAGGCCGCCGACCGTGACCTCGACGCGATGGTGGTGCTCTTCGACGCGGCGGCCCGGTTCGTCGACCGGCTGCCCGGCGCCGGCGTCGGCGTGTTCCTCGACCACGTGCTCGGCCAGGACCTCCCGGCCGACACGATCGCCCCCAGCGCCGACCGCGGCGACGCCGTCCGCCTGCTCACCGCGCACGCCGCGAAAGGCCTGGAGTGGGACGTGGTCGTCCTGGCCGGCGTGCAGGAAGGCATCTGGCCCGACCTGCGCCTGCGCGGCAGCCTGCTCGGTTCGGAACGCCTGGTCGACGCGGTCGCGGGCCGTCCCGCCGCGGGCTCGGAGGCGATCGTCGCCGAGACGTCCGCGCTGCTCGACGAGGAGCGACGGCTCTTCTACGTGGCCGCCACCCGGGCACGCCGCCGCCTGGTGGCCACCGCGGTCGCCTCGGCGAGCACCGGCGGCGCGGCGCTCGAGGAGCAGCCGAGCCGTTTCCTCGGGGAGCTCGCGTCCCGGCGCCCGCAGCCGGGGCCGGGCGACGACCCGCATGCGGATGGGCCACCCCCGGAGGAACCGCCGCCGGACGACTTTCCGCCGGAGCCGGACCCTACGGAGCCGGACCCTGCGGAGCCGGACCCTGCGGAGCCCGACCCGTGGGGCCTGGGTTCTCCCGACGACAACCCGCCGTCCACGGCGCCGACCGCTCCTGATGAGGAGCCATCGCCCGCCGGTGCGGTTCCTGACGAGGCCGATGACCCGTCAACCGAAGCAGAGGCCGCGCGTCCTGTCTCCGACATTTCCGAAATGCCGAGCGGCGGTGCCGGCGAAGCAGCGCGCGCTCGCGAGGATGGCGGGGCGGGGGCCGGCGGCGTCGGAGCGGGACCTGGCGGTCGCGGGGCGGGGGCCGGCGGTGTCGGGGCGGGACCTGGCGGTCGCGGGGCGGGGGCCGGCGGTGTCGGAGCGGGATCTGGCGGCGAGGCGAGGTCCGGCGGTGATGGCGAGGAGCCGGAGGCCACGCGGGGGGAGAGCGGGCCGGACACCGGCGACGACGCAGATGTCGAGCTGCTCGTCGGCCGCGCGCCACGGGCGTTGACGCTCGCCGCGCTCGTCGCCGAACTCCGTACCGTCGTGGTCTCCGCCACCGAAACGCCCAGCCGCAGGCGCGCCGCCGCGGCCGAGCTCGCCCACCTCGCGTCGGCCGGTGTGCCGGGGGCGCATCCGGACGAGTGGTGGGGTCTGCGGCCGCTCTCCGACGAGCGGCCCCTGGTCGACGACGGCGATCCGGTCAAGGTCACCCCGTCGGCGATGGAGTCCGCGCTCCGGTGCAGCCTGCGCTGGCTGCTGGAACGGCACGGCGGCGCGGCCCCGGCCGGCCCCGCGCAGGGCATCGGCAACCTGGTGCACGCCGCCGCGATGCTGGCCGAGGACGCGCACGCCGACCGCGAGAAACTGGTGGAGTACGTGTCGGCCCGTTTCGACTCGATCGAGCTGGCGGCCCGCTGGATGGCCGGCCCGGAGCAGGAGCGTGCCGAGGCGATGGTCGACAAGCTGCTGCGTTGGCTGGCGGCGAATCCGCGCCGGCTGCTGGCGATCGAGCACGAGTTCACCGTCCGGCTGGAGGACGAGCGGCATCCGATCCACCTCACCGGCCGGGTCGACCGGTTGGAGATCGACGAGGCGGGCCGGCTCGTCGTGATCGACCTGAAGACCGGCAAGTCCACTGCTCTGTCCGCCGACGTGGCGGAGAATCCGCAGCTCGCCGGCTATCAGGCGGCGGTCGATGCGGGCGCGTTCGAGGCGTTCGGGACGGATACCGGCGGCGCCGCCCTGGTGCAGCTCGGCCCGGGCAAGGATGCCCGCGAGCAGATGCAGGTGCCGATGACCGAGGCCACCGATCCGCAGTGGGCGTATGCGATGGTCCGCCGCACGGCCGAGACGATGGCCGCGTCGACGTTCTCCGCGGTGGCGAACAGCCGTTGCCGGGTCTGCCCGGTCCGCACGAGTTGCCCGGTCTCGGGGAAGGGTCGCCAGGTCGTGGAGCCGCCGCGATGAGCACGGAGGGCCGGCCCGCCGCGATGCGGGCCAGGAATCGACCTGCCGCGGCGAGGGCTGACGCCGGACCCCGGTACACCCCGGCCGAGCTGGCCGGACTGCTGCACCTGCCGCCCCCGACCGACGAGCAGGCGGCGATCGTCGCGCACCCGGTGAAACCGCTGCTCGTGGTCGCCGGCGCCGGGTCGGGCAAGACCGAGACGATGGCGTCCCGCGTGGTGTGGCTGGTCGCGAACGGTTATGCCCATCCCGGCGAGATCCTCGGTCTCACGTTCACCCGCAAGGCGGCCGGCGAGCTGTCCCACCGGGTGCGGACGAGGCTCGGCCAGCTCGCCCGGCGGCTGGGCGGGCGGGACGACGCGCTGGTCGGCGAGGCGACGATCTCGACCTACCACTCGTATGCGGCCCGTGTCGTCACCGAGCACGGTCTGCGCGGCGGGTTCGAGCCGTCGGCCCGGCTGCTGACCGAGGCGGCCCGCTGGCAGATCGTCGATTCGCTGGTCCGGGCGTACACGGGTGAGATGACCGGTCTGAACCGCGCGCCCGGCACGGTCACCGACGACGTGCTGGCGCTCTCCGCCGAGCTGGCCGAGCACTTGAAGTCGCCGGATGATCTGGCCGCCTGGACCGGCCGGTTCTTCGCCGACGTGCAGTCGTTCCCCGGGCGAATGTACAAAGACGTGCAGGAGGTGCTGCGCCGCCAGCAGCACCGGCTCACGCTGTTGCCCCTGGTCCGCCTCTACGAGCAGCGCAAACTCGATCTGGAGGCGATGGATTTCGGCGATCAGATGTCGCGGGCCGCGATCGTCGCCCGGGACCATCCGGCGGTCGGCGAGGTGGAGCGCGGGCGTTACCGGGTGGTTCTCCTGGATGAGTACCAGGACACCAGCCACGCCCAGGTGACGATGCTGAACAACTTGTTCGGCGGCGGGCATCCGGTGACGGCGGTCGGTGACCCGTGCCAGTCGATCTACGGCTGGCGCGGCGCGTCGGCCGGCACCCTGGAGCGTTTTCCGGCCGAGTTCCCGGACGCGGAGGGCCGCCCGGCCTGGGTGCACAGCCTGACCCGGAGTTGGCGGAACCGCCCCGAGATCCTCCAGGTGGCGAACGTGATCTCGGCGCCGCTGCGGGCCAGGGTGGGCACCTTGCGGCCGGCGGAACGGGTGGCCGAGGCGGTCGGCGGGCGGACGGTGGCGTGTGCGCTGCTCACGACGTACGCGGATGAGGCTTCTTGGATTGCCGATTCGATGCTGGCCGCCTGGCGGATCGCGGCCGGGATGCCGAAGGCGCTGCCGGAGGAGATTCCGCTCGACCGGCGCCCGACCAGCGCGGTCCTGGTCCGGGTCCGCAGTCAGATCGCGGTGATCGAGGAGGAGTTGCGTGCCCGTGGCCTGCCGGTCGAGGTGGTCGGCCTGGGCGGCCTGCTCGACACGCCCGAGGTGCGTGACGTGGTGTGCACGTTGCGGGTGCTGGCCGACCCGACCGACGGCGCGTCGCTGCTGCGGCTGCTGACCGGCGCGCGCTGGCGGATCGGGCCGCGTGACCTGGTCGCCCTGCATCGCCGGTCCCGCGCGATCGCTGCGGCCCGCGCGACGCGGTCCGGCGAGGACGAGGAGGAGGACGCGGTCGCCGACCGGCTGGACGACGCGACGCTGGTCGAGGCGATGGCCGACCTGGGCAGCCCGCTTCAGTATTCGACTGAGGGGTTCGCGCGGCTCGCGGCGTACAGCCGGGAACTGGCCTCTCTCCGGCAGCGCCTGGACCAGCCCCTTCCCGACCTGCTCGCGGACATCGAGCGGACCGTCGGGCTGGACGTCGAGGTCGCCGTCCGCGGCTGGGCGGCCGGTGACGCCGGCCTGGCCCGTGCGCACCTGGACGCCCTCGGCGAGGCCGCCACCAGGTATGTCAGCGAGAACGAGACCGGAACGCTCTCCGGTTTCCTGGCGTTCCTGGCCGCGGCCGAGGAGGAGGAGCGTGGCCTCGAGCCGGGCCAGGTCGACGTGGTCGAGGGTGCGGTCCAGATCCTCACCGCGCACGCCGCGAAGGGCCTGGAGTGGGACGTGGTCTCGGTCGCGGGCCTGTGCAAAGGCGTCTGGCCGGGCCTGGTCCGCGGCTCCGACCACTATCTCGGCGGCATCGGCGTGCTGCCGTTCCCGCTGCGGGGCGACGCGTCCGGCCTGCCCGAGCTGAACCTCGACGAGGCGGTCGAGCAGAAGGACGTGAACAACGCGCTCGGCGAGTTCAGCCGCGCCTGGCGCGAGCACGACGTGCGGGAGGAACGGCGTCTGGCCTATGTCGCGATGACCCGCCCGCGCCGCCTGCTGCTCTGCTCCGGCTACTGGTGGGGCGACGGCGTGAAGCGCCCGCGCGGCCCGTCGGTCTTCCTCGACGAGGTGCGTGCCACTTGCGAGGAGGGCGCCGGGGTGGTGGCCGTCTGGGCGCCCGAGCCGGCGCCCGGCGAGACCAATCCGAGCGACGAGGTGGTGTCGGTCGCCGAGTGGCCGGCCGATCCGCTGGGCCTGCGCCGCCCGGCGATGGCGGCCGCCGCCGACCTGATCCGCCGCATGATCGCGAATCCGGACGCGTCCGCCGCGGAGGCCTTCGCGGACCTGGCCGCCTCCGACCCCGAGGTCGCCGCGCGTGCCGGTCTCGCGGCTGACCTGGTCGGCCTGGCCCAAAATCAAGATCAAGATCCCGATTCGGTACGGCTTGAGCACCGTGCCCGTGACTCCGCGGTCGCCCCGCCGAGCCCGGACGCCCCGCCGAGCCCGGACGCCTCGCCGAGCCCGGTCGCGCAGCCCAGCCCGGACGCCTCGCCGAGCCCGGTCGCCCCGGGCAGCTCGGAGGCCCCGCCGAGCCCGGGCGAGCGGGCCGGCGTGCCGGCGGGAACGCTGGACCGCGAATCGGTGCTGGCCGCGGCCTCGGCCGTGGACCGGGTGGCCGCGCAAGCCGACCCGGACATCGCCCGCTGGCGCAAAGAGGCGCGACTCCTGCTGGCCGAGCGCGCGGAACGCACCCGCCGGGACGGCCCGATCGAGGTCGCCCTGCCCCCGCACCTCTCGGTCTCCCAGCTCGTGGTCCTGCGCCGCGACCCGCAGGCACTGGCCCGTTCCCTGCGCCGCCCGCTCCCGCAACGCCCGGCCCCGCACGCCCGTCGTGGCACCGCCTTCCACGTCTGGCTGGAGCAGCGGTTCGGCGCCGCGCGGCTGATCGACATCGACGAGCTGCCGGGCGCCGCCGACGACAGCGCGGCCGGTGACGAGGAGTTGGCCGAGCTGCAGGAGGCGTTCCTGACCGGGGAGTGGGCCGACCGCACTCCGCTCGACGTCGAGGTCCCGTTCGCCACCACGGTCGGCGGCGTGGTGCTCCGGGGCCGGATGGACGCGGTCTTCGCCGACCCGGACGGCCGGTTCGACGTGATCGACTGGAAGACCGGCCGCCGCCCGGCCGGCGCGGAGGCCGAGGCGGCCGCGGTTCAGCTCTCGGCGTACCGGATCGCCTGGGCGACCCTGGCCGGTGTCCCGGTCAACCGGGTCCGGGCCGGGTTCCACTATGTCCGCGAGCAGGTGACCGTCCGTCCCGCCGACCTGATGGACGCGACCGCGCTGGCCGCCCTGCTCACCGACATCCCGGAGGAGCCGCTCTAGGTGTGATGTCCAGCCAGGTTGTTCAACCGGGTGATCGGCGTGGTCTTGCCGATGGCGGTGTGGGGCCGATGATGGTTGTAATCGTGTAAGAACGCT
>NZ_JBIRWQ010000006.1:0-465812 GCF_044388125.1 Actinoplanes sp. NPDC020271 | reverse complement strand
ACCAACATCGCCCGCGCCATACGCCAAGCCAACCGTCGCTCACACGACCTGATCACCGCCGTGACCAGCAGTTACCCGACAACGCAATGACCCTGTGTCCAGGCCCGATCTGCCGCCACCACCTCCGGCGATACCGGGCCGCGGCCCCGCCGCCGGCCACCCACCGTGAGCGGCAACGCCAACTGCACCGGACCACGCGGCGCCGGCACCGCCATCGGCCTTGGCGTCATACCCGCCGAAGCCGGCTCCCCGATGCCCGGCGCGGTTACCGGCAGCACGTCGTCGGCCGGCTCGATGATCGCATCCTCCACCTGCAGGGTGCCGGTACCACACACCACGACCAGATCGTTGGCCCGCAGATACGCCGTCAGGTCCTCGACATCACCCAGATCCGCGAACTCGGCATCCCAGGCCCGCAGAGTGCGGAACAACCGTTCTTCCGGCCAGTACACCCATGGCGGCCTGTCCTGCGCCGCTAGCTGCGCGCTGGTGTGCCCGTGCCGACACCGATACCCCGCCCGGCGATTGAGCCAGTGCGCCGCTGGCCGGCGTCCGCATACCGCGCAGATCAGCAGCCCGGTCAGCGCATACCGGCGTGCCTGAGCATCGGCGGGCTCGGCAACCGCCGTCACCTGCTGCACCGCCATGAAATCGGCCGGCGTGACCAGTGCCGGGTGGGTCTGCTCCGGCGAGATCACCCAATCCGAACGCGGGTTCCATACCCGCACCGGGCCCAGACTCGACCGCTTGTCCCCCGGCACCGCCTCCCGGTGGTCCGTGAACTGACGATTCCATACCTGCCGGCCCGTGTATCGCGGATTCGCCAGGATCACCGCCACCGTCCGCAACGTCCACACCGTCCTACGCCGATGCGGATTCCGAACCGGGTCGTGCGCGCTGGGCGAGGGCACGCCCCGCTCGTTGAGCGCCCGGGCGATCGCCGAGACACTGCAGCCCTGCAGCCGGCTATCGAAAATCCACCGCACCCACGGCGCCGTGACCGCATCAATGTCCCAGTCGATGCAATCGCCGGCCCCACCGGGCGTGGACCTTGTTCGGGTGCGGACCCGCATCCACCAGCCGATAACCATACGGCGGCCGGCCACCCAGATGCCGCCCCTGCTCCCGGACCTGCGCCGCCATCGCCGCCGACGTGCGGAACCGGTTGCGCAGCACCTCACGCTGCGACTGATGACCCAGCATGCTCAGCACCGCCCGGTGCTCAGGCTCGGTCAAATTGACCGGCCCCTCGACTTCCGGCAACCATAACTGCACCCCGTAAGCGTTGAGCTGAGCGATGATCGACTGCGCCTGTCCCGCCGCGAAGCCCCGCTCGAACTCCGCCACCACCACCGCATCAAACCCGCGATCCGGGTCCGCGGCGGCCGCCAGCAACGCCGACGCCTGCTCCCCCCGCGACCACGGCACACTGCGGGACACACCAACATCGAAAAACTCGGCGACCACCCGGCCGCGGCCGGCGATCAGCCAACCGGCCGCTTCCAGCTGCCAGGCCCGCGAGCTCACCGGATCCTGATAGCCGTCCGTCGAGATCCGACCGTAGAACGCGAACCGCATCGAACCCGGGCGCGGCGGACCCGACCGGCCGCGCGACCGCGACACGGTCACGGACGACTCGATCCAGGAGGTAAGCGAATCGGTCGAGGTCGAGGGTGGAGGCGGCGCTGGCATGGTCGATCACCTCGATTCGGGACCGCTGACTGCGCCTGCCACTTACCCGGCAAGCCGCGTACCGCGACGGCCGCTGCCGCCGATTCACCCTCACACCGCTCAGTACCTGCCCCGGGATACTCCGATCGAGTGACAACGGTCGTCGCCCTCTCCACGGCGAGTCAGTACGCGACAAGCCTGGCGCCGCCTCACGCCCGACAGCGGTCTGCTGTCGCCATCAACCCGGTCGAGCCGCAGGTGACGTTCGACGCACACCGTTTAAAAGTGATGTCGGTCGATGGCATGCAAGCTTCGTTGATATGGGCGCTCACGACGGCGCGGAAGCCGGTGGTTCTGGCGCCAGCGGGACTCCCCCTGCCACAGGACGACAGACTCCGACAGGTCTTCGCGCGTGCCCAGGCCGCCGGTCTGCCTGTCGCGCGTGGACACGCTTTGTCCGGCCCTCCACCGGCGAGCCCGATGTCCACCGCAGCGAGCAGCGCGGCGGCTTGAAGTCGTTTCTGCCACGACCGGCGGCGGCTCATGCCAGCCTCGAGGTATTCGACGACGATGGTCCCGTACCCGGCGATCACCTGGTTGGCGCAGTGGCAGCAGGTGACTCGTCGGGCCACCGCTATCGTCGACCACGGTTCGGCTCGCGCCTTCTTACGGCGCGTGATCGCCGTGATCGACGACCCCCTGCGGCACGACCGACACGGACATCGGTGCTCGCACGATGGCTACAGGACAGCTCGCGTGGTGCAGCACCATCTGGCTGACGGATCCGAGAAGCAACCCGGCGAAGCCACCGCGGCCTCGGGAGCCGGTGACCACCAGCTGAGCGTTCTGCGATCGTTCGATCAGCGCTGTCGCCGGTCGTTCCCGTACGAGTTCCTGTTTGATGGCGACTTCGGGATACTGCTGCGCCCAGTCGGCCAGGGCCTCGCTCAGGACGCGGTGCTCCTCGTCCTTGAGGGCGCCCGTCTCGGACACGAGAGGCAGTGTGTCTCTCTCATTGATGACGTCGAAGGCGCCCCAGGCAAGAACGGCGGTAAGACCCGTGTTGCGCCGTGCTGCAGCTTCGATGGCGAATCCGATCGCGGCGGTCCCGGGCCGATGCACCGGCCCGGTGACCCGGCAAGCGGGCTCATGGTGCCGGTGCGGGTCGTTTGGTGGGGTGCAGGCGGCGGTCGAGGCGGATCGCGGTGTAGCCGAGGCTTGCAAGGGCGGTGACGATGAGCAGGTCGGTGATCGCCGGTGGCTGAGTGCCGAGCAGCGACTGCAGGGGCGGCAGGTAGATGCCGGCGAGTTGCAGGGTGAGTGCGACGGCGACGGCGGCGAGCAGCATCGGGTTGGCCCGGGTGCCGGGCCGGGCGCGGGAGCCCAGTGCGACGGCGAGTTGGGTGATGCCGAGGGCGAGGAAAGTCAGGGTCTGCCATGGGCGGTCGGTGGTGTGCGCCCAGATGCCGACGCCGATGGTGACGCCGGCGATGACTGTGCCGACGCGCAGGATGCGTTGCCACAGTCCGGCGCCGAGGATGGTCTCGGACGGTGGCCGTGGTGGCCGGTTCATGACGGCGGGCTCGACAGGTTCGCTGCCCAGGGCAAGACCGGGCAGGCCATGGGTGATCAGGTTGATCCAGAGGATCTGGGCGGGCAGCAGCGGCAGGGCGAGGCCGACGAACGGTCCGGCGAGCATCACGGCGATCTCGGCGGCGCCGCCGGACAGGGCGTAGAGCAGGAAGCGGCGGATGTTGGCGTAGACCCGGCGGCCTTCCTCGGCGGCGGCGACGACGGTGGCGAGTTCGTCGTCGGCCAGGACCAGGTCGGCGGCTTGGCGGGCGACTTCGGTGCCGCGTTTTCCCATGGCGACGCCGATGTCCGCGCGGTGCAGGGCCGGGCCGTCGTTGACGCCGTCGCCGGTCATCGCGACGACCTGCCCGGCAGCTTGCAGGGCGTCGATGATGGCGACCTTCTGCTGCGGGGTGGCCCGGGCGAAGACCCGTGCGCCTTGTCCGGCGCGTGCACCGGGTTCGGCGGTACGGCAGTCGACCACCTCGTCGCCGGCGCCGATGATGCCGAGTTCGACGGCGATCGCGCCGGCGGTGGCCGGGTGGTCACCGGTGATCAGGACCGGAGTGATGCCGGCCCGTTGACATGCGGCGATGGTCGCGGCGGCGGAGGCTCGGGGCGGGTCGAGGATCGCGACCAGGCCGAGCAGTCTCATACTCTGCTCCGGCTCGCCGCAAACGGTGGAAGCCGGGTGGTCGGCCTGGGCGACCGCCAGGACCCGGTAGCCGTCGCCGGCGAGCGCGTCGGCGCGGGCCGCCGCCCGTTCGATCAGCTCTGCGGGTTCGTTGAGGACGGCCGGTTGCAGGACGGCCTCGGGTGCGCCCTTGCAGATGATCCGTGTCGCGCCGTCGGGGAGGTGGTGAGTGGTCGACATGCGTTTGCGGACGCTGTCGAACGGTTCCTCACCGATGCGGGTTAGCTGGGCTTGCAGCGCCTCGCGGTCGATGCCGAGTTTCGCGGCGGCGGTGAGCAGTGCGACCTCGGTGGGGTCACCGACGGGCTGCCAGTCGGGGTTGTCGGCGTCCGGCGGGTGCAGGGCGCCGTCGTTGCACAACGCGACGGCGCGCAGCAGCTGCGACAGGTCGGGGGCGGCATCGCCGGCCACGACCGTGCCGTCGCGGCGGATGTCGCCGTGCGGGGTGTAGCCGGTCCCTTCGACGTGGGCGTCGCCGGTGGGGGTCCACAGCTGCCGCAGGACCATGTGTCCTTCGGTGAGGGTGCCGGTCTTGTCGGTGGCCAGGACGGTGACCGAGCCGAGGGTCTCCACGGCGGGCAGTCGTCGGATGACCGCGTTGCGGGCGGTCATCCGGCGAGCGCCGAGCGCGAGGCTGAGCGTGACGACAGCCGGCAGGGACTCGGGGACAGCCGCGACGACCAGGGTGATCGCGGTGATGATCATCAATTGCAGCGGTTGGCCGCGGAACACTCCGAGGGCCAGCACGACGGCGCACAGCACCAGGGCTCCGACGGCGAGGAACCGGCCTACCCCGGCCAGGCGGCGTTGCAAGGGGGTCAAGGCCGGTGCGGTTGTCATCATCGCGGCGATACGGCCCATGGCGCTGGCCGCGCCGGTGGCGGTGATGACGGCGTGCCCGCGCCCGCGGACGACCACTGTTCCCGCGGACACGTCCGCTGCCGCACCGTCCGAGCCGGGGCACTTGTCGACCGGCGCCGACTCGCCCGTGAGCGCCGCTTCGTCGATCAGCAGGGCGCTGGCCTCGACGACGTGGGCATCGGCGGGCACGATGTCGCCCTCGGCGAGGATCAGAAGGTCACCGATGACGAGGTCCGCGGCGGGTACTTCGCGTTGCTCGCCGTCACGCACCACTCGGGCGGCAGGTGCGGTCAGTGCGGACAGTGCGGTGATCGCCCGTTCGGCTTTGACTTCCTGGATCACCCCGACCGTGGTGTTGACGACGATCACGAACAGGATGACCGACGCGTCGGTGAAGTCGGCGGTGGCCAGGGTGAAGCCGGCGGCGGCCAGCAGGACCAGGACGAGCGGGTCCCGCAGTTGTGACACGACTCGGCGCCACAACGGCGGGGGGCGGCGGGTCGGCAGCACGTTGCCGCCGTCGCGAGCCAACCGGTCCGCCGCCTGCGCCGAGCGCAGACCACCTGATGGTCTCAGCGGGGGCGACTCGTCGACGGGCGCGGTGCTCCCGCCTGGTAGTCCGTGCTGTGGGTGATCGGTGATCGGCGAGGTCATCGCATATCTCCGCTTCCGCGGCCGTACCGTCTGGCGGATCGCGCCGGTCCGGGCCGTTTCACGGCTGTTCGACGATCTGTTCCATAGGCAGGCGAGGGGTGTGCGGGCCGGCGGTGTCGGGATCCTGGACTCCGAAGCGCAGGACGAGGTACGGGTGGCCGAGGCCGGACAGCAGGCGCCTGACGGTTTCGCGGGTGGCGGTGACCTCGATGGCGGCGCTCAACGGCAGCACGGCGATGCCGAGTTCGGTGGCTTTGAGCCACGCCGCGGACAATGCCTCGCCGGCGTGCAACCAGTCGATGTCGCCGTCGCCGGGGCCGTAGAGGATCCCGAAGACGGCCGTCCGGTCGTGGGTGTCCGCGACGGTCATGTCGCCGCGGTGACCGAAGTCGCGTCCGGGCACCGTCGTGGGCGCGGCTGTGCGGGGGATGACCGTATCGGGGATGCCGGTGCCGAGGGGGCGGGGTCCGCCGGTCCAGTGACGCAGTTCCGTCTGCCACGCCTGGTCGTCGGACTCGGTGCGTTGAGCGTGGTTCGCCGCGGAGGCAAGGTCGAGCACCTGGCCGGGGCGCAGCACGTGCAGCAGCGTCTGCCGCGCTTCGACGGCGGCGGTGATCGTCCTCAGGGCGTCCGCGTCGACGGCGGTGTCGCTCACTGCCCGGCGGTCGGTGTGCCGCAGCGCGATGGTCTGCAGGTGCCGGAATGCTGCTAGCTCGACCGGGATCCGGGCGTCGGCACGTACGGTCGCGAGGTGCCCGGGCCGGTTCGTCTCGGACAGGCGGGTCACGGTGGCGTGCCAGCCGTCCGCGGCGAGGCTGATCAGGGCGTGGTGCAGCGCGGCGCCGCAGCTCAGGATCGCCAGGCGGTGGTCCGGGTCGGTGACGGCCAGGAGGCGACTCTCGTCAATGGACAGCTCGAGGCGATCGCCGTGCGGCCGCCACCGCCACGGCTGGGTGTTGTGGATCGACGGGGCGTGACTCGCCGCGATGACGGCGTTGGTCAGCGCCCGGGTCACCGCCAGTGCGTCGACGGTCTGGGTGGACGTCATCGTGGGTCTCCTCGTGCGGTGCCGAGCGACGAACCGGGCGGACCGGGTCACGCCATCGGCCAGGTCCAGTCGTGGATCTCGGGCAGGTCTTCGCCGGTACGTCGTACGAAAGCTCGGTGTTCGGTCCGTTTGTCGGCCATCTGCTGACGCAGCAGGGCGGCTTTGCGGCCTAGGCCGGGGACCCGGTCGATGACGTCCATGACCAGGTGGAAGCGGTCCATGTCGTTGACGACGAGCATGTCGAACGGCGTGGTCGTGGTGCCTTCCTCCTTGTAGCCGCGCACGTGCAGGTTGTGGTGGTTGGTGCGCCGGTAGGTCAGGCGGTGGATCAGCCACGGGTAGCCGTGGTAGGCCATGATGACCGGCCGGTCGGTGGTGAAGATCGCGTCGAACTCGGCGTCCGGCAGCCCGTGCGGGTGCTCGGAGACCGGTTGCAGGCGCATCAGGTCGACGACGTTGACCACCCGGACCTTGAGGCCGGGCAGGTGCCGGCGCAGCAGGTCGGTCGCGGCGAGGATCTCGCACGTGGGTACGTCGCCGGCGGCGGCCAGCACCACATCGGGGTCACCGTCGTCGTTACTGGCCCAGTCCCAGATGCCCAGGCCGCGGGCGCAGTGCAGGGCGGCGTCGTCCATGTCCAGCCAGGTCGGCGCGGGTTGCTTGCCGGCAACGATGACGTTGATGTAGTCCCGGCTGCGTAAGCAGTGGTCGGCGACCGACAGCAGGGTGTTGGCGTCCGGCGGCAGGTAGACCCGCACGACTTCGGCCTTCTTGTTGACCACGTGGTCGATGAAGCCGGGATCCTGGTGCGAGGTGCCGTTGTGGTCCTGGCGCCACACGTGCGAGGTGAGCAGGTAGTTCAACGACGGGACGGGGTTGCGCCAGCCGAGGTGCCGGGTGGACTTGAGCCATTTGGCGTGCTGGTTGACCATCGAGTCGACGATGTGGACGAACGCCTCGTAGCAGGAGAACAGGCCGTGCCGGCCGGTCAGCAGATAGCCTTCCAGCCAGCCCTGGCAGGTGGTCTCGGACAGGATCTCCATGACCCGGCCGTGCCGGTCCAGGTGCAGGTCGACGTCGTCGATGCGGGCCTGCCACGCCTTGCCGGTGGTGTCGAGGACCGCGCCGAGCCGGTTCGACTCGGTCTCGTCCGGGCCGACCACCCGGAAGTTGCGGTATTCGGCGTTCGCGGTGAGCACGTCGCGTAGCCAGCCGCCGAGCACCCTGGTCGCCTCGGCGGTCTCGCCGGCCTTGACCGCGTAGTCGCGGAACGCGGGCAATTCCAGATCGCGAGGGAAGCGGCCGCCGTTGGCGTGCGGGTTCGCCGACATCCGCAGGTCACCGCGGGGCAGCCAGTCCACGACCCAGGACTGCGGGGTGCCGTGGGCGTCGAACAGTTCGTCGGGCCGGTACGAGGTCATCCAGGTGTGCAGTGCGTCGAGGTGCGCGGGATCGTCGCGGGCCGCGGTCAGCGGGACCTGATGGGCGCGCCAGGTGCCCTCCACCTGGAGCCCGTCGACGATCTTCGGTCCGGTCCAGCCCTTGGGGGTCCGCAGCACGATCATCGGCCAGTGCGGGCGGTCGGTGACGCCGTCCTCGCGGGCGGCCCGCTGGATCTCGGTGATCTCGTCGAAAACCGTGTCGAGGGTGGCGGCGAGCAGTTGGTGCACGGTGTCCGGGTCGTCGCCTGCGACGAGGTACGGCTTGTGGCCGTACCCCTCGAGAAGTGCGGTGAGCTCGGTGTCGCCGATGCGCGCGAGCACCGTCGGGTTGGCGATCTTGTAGCCGTTGAGGTGCAGGATCGGCAGGACGGCGCCGTCACCGACCGGGTCGAGGAACTTGTTCGAGTGCCACGATGCGGCGAGGGGCCCGGTTTCGGCTTCACCGTCGCCGATGACGCAGGCCACGACCAGGTCCGGGTTGTCCAGGGCGGCGCCGTAGGCGTGCGACAGCGAATAGCCGAGTTCGCCGCCCTCGTGGATCGAGCCGGGGGTCTCCGGGGCTACGTGCGAGGGGATGCCGCCCGGGAAGGAGAACTGGGTGAACAGCCGTTGCATGCCGGCGGTGTCCCGGGAGACCCGCGGGTAGATTTCCGAGTACGTGCCCTCCAGCCAGGTGTTCGCGACCAGTCCGGGGCCGCCGTGGCCGGGCCCGGTCACGTAAATGACCTCCCGGCCCCGCGCCGCGATGATCCGCGACAGGTGGGCGTAGAGCAGGTTCAGGCCGGGCGTGGTGCCCCAGTGCCCGAGCAGCCGCGGCTTGACCTGCGCCGGTTCCAGCGGCTCGCGCAGCAGCGGGTTGCCCATCAGGTAGATCTGCCCGACGGACAGATAGTTGGCGGCCCGCCAGTACCCGTCGATCCGGTGCAGTTCGTCGCCGCTCAGCGGCTCGCCTGCGGCGATGTGCAGAGGTGCGGTGCTGGTCGCGCTCATCGGGGCGTCTTCTTCCTGGTCATGCCGGCCTGGTGCGAGCGCGGCGATGCGCTGGGCGCGGGTCCGTGAGGTCCGCGAGGGTCACGGGGTGCTCCCAGCCAGCGGCGGGGTGCCGTTGACGACCGGCGCGACGCCTCTGGCCGAACTGGGCGGCGTGACCGCGGACGCGGCGTTGTTCTCGCGCGCCAGGAACGTGCCCAGCTCGCCGATGGTGCTCATCAGCGGTGCCGGGAACACGACGGTGCTGTTCTTGTCGACACCCAGCTCGACCAGGGTCTGCAGGTTCCGCAGCTGCAGCGCGAGCGGGTGAGCCATCATGATGTCCGCGGCCGATCCGAGCGCGTCCGCGGCCAGGGCCTCACCCTCAGCGGCAATGATCTTCGCGCGCTTCTCCCGCTCGGCCTCGGCCTGCCGGGCCATCGCCCGTTTCATGCTCTCCGGCAGCTGAATGTCCTTGAGCTCGACCAGCGTCACCTCGACACCCCAGTCCTCGGTGGCGACGTCCAGGATCGTCTTGATGTCGATATTGATCCGGTCGGTTTCCGACAGGGTCTCGTCGAGAGTGTGCTGGCCGACGACCTTCCGAAGCGTGGTCTGGGCGATCTGGTTGATCGCGGCGCCGACGTTCTCGATCGCGACGACCGACTTCTGCGCGTCGACGACCCGGTAGTAGGCGACGGCGGACACGTCGACGCTGACGTTGTCGCGGGTGATGATGCCCTGCGACTGGATCGGCATGGTGACGATGCGCAGGCTCACCCGGTTCAGCACGTCCACGAACGGAATGATCAGGGTGAGGCCGGCCTGCCGGACAGCGATGACCTTGCCGAGCCGGAACAACACCCCCTGTTCGTACTGCTTGACGACCTTCACCGAAAGAGAGGCCAAAACAAAGATCAAGAAAACGATCAGGGCGATCCACAGGTACGGCATGGTGGAGATCCAGACTCCGGCCGCAGCCGGATATTCGAGCTCGAGAACGGTTCGCGTTCTAAACGCACCTGATCGCTGCGGAGGCGAAGAAACGCCAGACGCTCACAGCGGCCAACTACCAGGCCACCGGGGTCTCGGGCGACAACTCAACCCTACGCCTGTTCCCGACGCCCGGCACCGTGCCGTCCGGCAGACCGGGCCGGCCCGGCGAAATGCGCGTACGGTGGAAGCGTCGCCCAGGACCCCGGCGGCTGTTGAGTCCGCCGATGCCGCCGACATCCTCCACCACTCGTGGAACCTGCCGAGACCGACCCGGCCTCGGAGTGCGCACAGAAGCACGGGTGCCGCCCTGAGCAGACGGCGGGTCCACATCGCCAACAACCACGGTAACTGCCGCCCCCGCCTCCCCTCGTCGGCGACTCACCGCATCGATGAGTATGGAATATTTGCCACGTCGCCGTGCGGCCGTGCCGGTCATCGCGGCGTAGATCGCGATCCGCAAGATGGGCGTCGGCCCCCAAACCAGGAAGAGAACAGCTGGTGAATGCCACACAGGTCAAGAAATCGGAGATCGTTTCTATCCTGCGGTCCAGGGGAAAAGGCGCTCGTGCCGACTGGTTCGAACGCGAACTGCCCGCCATCGTCGACACCGGCGAGAACAGCAGCCTACTGGCAACCCTTGACATCGACGTCAAAGCGTTGAAATCGGCTGCTCGTACCGCCCGGAACGCCTGAGCCGGCGCGATGAGATCGCCGGCCGGCCGCTGAGGGCCTCGGCACTCAGGCCGTCCGAGGAAGTCCGTGCTGCGCCGGCATGCCCGGCCACACCTGCTGACCTGGGGACTGCTCGGCCTCGGCAAAGGGATCGAATGGGCGCTGGATGCCTTAGCCCGGCTGCAGAAGGCCAAGCCCGCACCGGTCTGCACCGTGGCCGGTGCGGGGCCGCGGCTCGTGGAGGCACTTGGCCTTCGCAGGTCGCCCGGTTCACCTGGGTATCTCCGTTTGCCGTGCGGGTATCGCCGGGGACAGCGTGGCCGGGACGACCTTGCCGCCCTGCGCCAGTATGGCGCCCCAGGCCGCGGCAAGGCCGTGGACCAGGCGAAGACCCCGCCCTCGCTCGGTCAAGGCCCCCGCCCCGCTCGCGCCGTCCGCATCGGAGCGATCGGCGATGAGACGGCACTGCCGGTAACTCGACGGCATGTCAACCGGCCGCCGTCCGCCCGGCGGAAGCGGATCGAGTGAACCGTTCAGATCGGCCAGAGGTCTTCGACCGGCCGGCCCAGCAGCTCCGCCAGCTCGTACTCCGCACGGGATAGCCGAGCTTCATGGTGCGGCGGGGCCGCGGAGGCCCGGCGGCAGTCCAGGATCCGCCGGTCCACGATGTGACTGATCCACTGTGTGACGTCGGATTCCGCGTCGCTCCGGCAGCCAGCCAGCCACCACACCTCGACGTAGGTGGCGGCGAGAATCGCGATCCGCTGCCGTGGCTCCGGAAAGCGCGCCGCGAGGTCGGCGGCGAGGTTCTTGGCCGTACGGTCGAAAAGCGCGGCAAACGCTTCGTGGCTGCCGCGCGAGATCGCCTCGATGGCCGCCGATTCGAGGTGCTTCTCCGCCGATGGTGCAGTGCTGGGCGGGAGTACGGCAGGCGTCATCGGACGGGCGAAGATGTGCATGGGTGCTCCAGGCTGGGGTCGAGCTGCCGCCGGGGTCTGGAGCGACCTGCTGGGTTTCGTCGGGTTCGGTGCCGCCTGATCATGGACTGGCGCACCGCTGTGTTCGCTTGATTCGAAGTGCCACGTCCGGGCGGTACCGACCCCGGGGGAATACCTGCCGATCACGCCGTCGGTCAGGCGACGGTGCAGGCGGCTCAGGCGTGTCAGCGGAGCCGCACTACCGTGTGGCCGGGACGTTCCGACTCCGGACAGCACCCTTCCGTGGAGGGCGTCCGCGCTGCTCGATGGGTTGGTGCCGTTTCACCGTACGCGCATACGGGCTGGCTGCGCGTACACTTGGGGATGACCGATGGCTCCGCCGTCGGTACTGGCCTCGGCCAGTGCGCGGCTCGCCTTTCGCAAGTCGCGCGTTTCACCGGACTCGGTGGACCTCGTCCTCGCCTGTCATCTTCGGGTTGGGCCCCGCGCCTGCGTCAGTCCTGGACGATGGGATCTGGTCATGGCTCTATTCATCCGGCACCCCGAATTTCTGTCTCCGGCCGAGCGCCTCCGGGCTCGGGAGCCGGTGCGGTCCGATCGCACCGCGTTCGACGGAAGCTGGTGGCCCGATTCAAACGATCTTGACATCGAGCTGGGCGTTGTGCTGCCGCTTCTTGATCACGTCCGTGGACCCGTGCGACGGCTGGTGCTGCGCGCCGGAGACTGGCCGGCCGAGCCGGATCGGATCGTGACGGATCTGCGTACGGTCGGCGTCGACTATCTGATCGGCCAGCCGCGGTGGACGATGACCGTCGTCTGCGTCGACGGGGGCACCTTCACGATGCGAGTGGTGCCGCCCGGCCCGAATGTCGCAGCGCCGGACGGTGCGGAAGCCAGGCGCGACGCGGATGTCTGGGAGGGCGAGGGCGGCGGGCTGGGCCGGCTGCTTGTGCGAGCGACCCGATGACCCGGCTCCTGGCCGGCGCGCGGGGCCCGGTCAGCACTCACGTCATGAACGAGGCTTTCCACCGGGCGGTCGTCGCGGCCGACCGGACGCCGCCGATGTACCGATCGGCGACCGTGGCGATAGCCGGGTGAGTAACGGTGCGCTGGAGTTGTTCGCTGACCGCGACCCGCGGTCGCGCATCGCCCATGGCGATCACGACCGGGCGGCGACCCCCGCGGTCCGGCACAGGCCGGATGATCAAGACGTCGACTGGCTGCCGGCCGTCGAGGCACTCTCCGCAGGCGCAATCGCGGCGACCGGCATCAGGGGGCTGGTGCCGCCGTTGAGCGCACTGATCGAGCACGCCGACGCCCAGCAGCTCCGGCGCCGCACGACGCCCGAGCTCGGCGTCTCATATCAGGTAGTTCGGCGGGGTCGAGACCAGGCGTCCAGCGGCGATCCGCATGATCTCACTGCTTCGTGGTGCCGCTCGAGCGCTCGGACGGCACCGGACCAGCATCATGGATGACCGGGTCAGGAGGATCAGAGATCTCATCGCCGCTCAGCCGGTGCACACCGGCGGGCTCGTCGAGCGCCTGCGATGTGTCTGCCAGGCCGCGGCGGGAGCGTTGTCGGCTTCCGGAACGGGGATCAGTGTGCTGACCGACGACCGGACGCGTGGCGTGTACGCCGCGTCCGACACGCTCAGCGAGCGTATGGAGGAACTCCAGTTCCTTCTCGGCGAAGGGCCGTGCCTCGACGCTTTCGACCGCCGCCGGCCGGTGCTGATAGCCGAACTCGACGAGGAGGCGATGTCACGGTGGCCGATATACGCACCGGAGGCCCACGACCGCGGCGTCCGCGCGATTTTTGCGTTTCCTCTGCAGATCGGCGCGGCCCGGCTGGGTGTCCTCGATGTGTTCCGCGACCACGCCGGTCGGCTTTCCGAGCAGCACCTGGCCGACGCCCTCTGTTTCGCGGACGTCGCCGTCGAGGCTGTGCTCGACCGGCGGAAAGACGATGCCGGCGCACCCAGCGGGCCGCCACACGAGAGCGTGACCGACGCGATCGGAAACCGCGCAGAATTATTCCAGGCCCAGGGCATGATCATGGTCCAGATCCAAGGCAGCATCACCGACGCCGCAGCTCGCATCCGGGCGTACGCCTACGCCGAGAATCGCAGCCTCGGCGAGGTCGCCCGCGACATCGTGGCCGGAAACCTGCGCTTCGAAACGGACCGCCCATGACCCGTGCACCGCACCGCCCAGCAGCGAGGAGCCAGGGATGACCACCGTTTCCGTGCAACGACTAGCGTCGATCTTCGTCGAGGTTGCCGACACCCTCGTCGAAGAATTCGACTTGATCGACTTTCTACAGATGCTGACCGACCGCACTGCGGATCTGGTCGGCGCTGCCGCCGTCGGATTGATGCTCGCCGACGGGCGCGGCAACCTCGACTTCATGGCCGGCTCCAACGAGAACGTCAAACTGCTGGAGTTGTTCCAGCTGCAAGCCCGGGAGGGCCCGTGCCTTGAGGCGTACCGCACGGGGCAGCCGGTCATCAACGTCGACCTGAGCGCCGCAGCCCCCCGGTGGCCACGGTTCGCGCCGCGGGCGGCCGCCTCCGGGTTCCAGTCCGTGCACGCCTTCCCGCTGCGGCTGCGCAGCCAGGTCATCGGCGCGTTGAACGTGTTCGGCGACTCCAAGGGCGGCGACTTCAGCGGCGCCGACGTACCGATCGTGCAGTCCCTGGCGGACGTGGCCGCCATCGCGCTGCTGCAAGAGCGCGCGCTGCGCCGCGGTGAAGCGCTGACCGAGCAACTCCAGGGCGCGCTCAACACCCGCATCGTCATCGAACAGGCCAAGGGAGCCGTCGCCCATGCCCAAGAAATCAGCGTAGATGAGGCGTTCACCCGGATCCGGCGCTACGCCCGCGATCACAACCGCAAGCTGACCGACGTCGCCTGGGCCATCGTTCACGACCAGACCACCTCACCGGAACTCCATCCGGGCTAGAGCCAACGCCGCTCAGTTAGTTGGGGCGAGGTTCGTCAAGGGGTTTGTTGATCGGAAAGTAAGAAGCGGAGTTCCGGCATCAAGGCTTGTCACTCCAAGAGGACCCAGAACCAGAAACTCCACTTGCTCGATTAGGTTGTCATGACCCGTGCGGTCACGGTTGCCGCCGGTCTTCGCACCAAGTCATCTCGGCGTTGACCCCGTTCATCCTGTTCGACATGGTCGATGAGGTCCTGCCCGAGACGCGCCGTGTCCAGCAGCGCGAACGGCTGCCACCTGCCCGCGTGGTCGCTACCTGCGGTTGGCCGGTGCCTGTTCGCCGGCATGGGTAACACGCCGGTATGGCGGCAGCTGACCGCAGACCTGGCCGGGCTGGCCTCGACCGTGCCGATCTCCAGCGCATTACACCAAGCCTGGCAACGACTCGGCCCAGCACATCCGGGGGCGTTGTTCGACCTGCTCTGCGGGCCAGCCGCCACCAGCGCCGCCCGAGCAGTCAGATGGCGGGGGCCCGCTCTTGACCGCGATCGACGGCACCATCCTCACCGCCGCTGACGCGCCCGCGGTCCTGGCCCGCTACCCGAAACAGGGCGGCAACCACGGCGGACCGGGCTACCCGGGCCCGCGACTGAGTGCCCTGCTGTCCTGCGGCACCCGCTCAATGATCGACGCCGTCTTCGACTCGATTCAAGGTCGGTGAACTCCCCCGGGCCGGCGACTGGCTCGCAACCTGAAAGCCGGAATGCTGGCCGCCGCGCGGCGGCCCCGGGGCCGCCGACAGGTCGATCAGATGGCGATGGCCTTGTCGCCGGCGCCGCCAGCAGAGGTACTTCGTCCGGGATCCGGAGTACGGTGGACAGGTAATCCCACAACGCTCTGGACCCCGGCGTCTCGGCTGTTGTGAGGTCTGGGGGCCAGCCATGAGATCCTCGATCCATATCGCGTCGAACAGCTTCAACCGTTCGCCTGACGTCAGCGGGTGGTCGTAATGAGCTACTCCGACGTGATCGACCTTCTGGTGGAGCAGAACGACGAGATCCGTCGGCTGTGTGCCGGTGTCGAGCGCTCCCAGGGTGTGCAGCGAGAGCGGCAGTTCGCCGAGCTTGCCCGCCTGGTCCACCTGCACGAGCGGGGGGAGCGGGCCGTCGTTCATCCGGCCGTGCGCAACGGCACCGCCGCCGCGAACCTGATCGGCGTTGCCCGCATGGTGGAGGGCGCTGCCATCGAGCGGTCCCTCGTGACCCTGCACGAGCTCGGCACCCGCCACCCGGGTTTCGGAAGTGGGTTCGCAGCTCTGTACCGGGCGATTCTGGAGCACGCCACCCGGGAGGAACTGGATGAGTTTCCGATCCTGCGCGTCCAGGTGCCGGTCCAACGGTTGCACATGATGGCCGGCGAGCTGCACGACGTGCAGGTCATGGCCGCGGATTGAGCCCACGGGGACACCGGTTCGGATGCGACCGCGGTGCCCAGCCGCGGCCGTGGTGCGGGCGGATCGGCAGCGGCCCGAACTGGTCGAACGCGAAACACCGGTTCCGGAATCGGGTGGTCAATTCCTCGATCCGGTCGGCCGGTTGCTCACCTGATGCAGTCGCTGGCGGGTGGTGGGCAGTCGCGTAGGACGCTCCAGCCGAGCATTCCGGTGACTCGTCCCAGTTTGTCGCCCACGGTGAAGCCGTCGTCGGTGATGTGGCAGGCGTGCATGCTGTGGTCGTGGCGGCTGCTGCGCATCTTCAGCACGTTGAGGGCCCGGCCGATCTCGGTGCAGTGTTCCAGGTAGCGCAGCTGGATCACGTTGTCGAACAGATACATGAGTCCGGCCAGCGGGTCTTGCACGGGCCCGAACGTGGTGGTCTCACTGGTTACCCAGAGGGACGCGCCGGCGTCCCGGACGACGCCGAGCAGGCTGCGCAGGTAGGCGGGGAACCGGTGGGTCTCGCGGGCGGCGTTCGTCATGGCGTCCAGGCTGTCGATCACGATCCGGGTGGTCGCGCCGTCCGCGATGCGGTGCCGGATCACGGACGCCAGCACGTCGAGGTCGAGGCTGCCCATCGGCACGTGGGAGATGACCAGTTGGTCGGCGGCGCGGGCGGCCTCGAAGTCCCACCCGAAGGTGCCCGCCATGTAGGTCAGTTGGTCGACGGTGTCTTGGAAGGTGATGTGCAGGCCCCGCTCCCCTCGGGCCAGGCCTTCGGCGACGAATCGCAGCGAGCTGATGGTCTTGCCCACCCCGCAGGCTCCCAGCACGAGGGTGGCGTCACCCTCGGGTATCCCACCGCCCATCAACGCGTCCAACCCGGGAATCCCGGAAGGGGTACGCCCGCTGCCAGGCGCCACTGTCTCGGGCAGAAACGACTCCACCCGGGGATACACCTGGAAACCGTCGGCGGTGATGTGCACCGCGTGCGTGCCGCTGAGGTGGGCGGCGGCGCGCAGCTTCACGACGCGCAGGCCGCGTCGGTCGACCGGCTCGCGGGACTCGTGCGTCAGCTGGATGATGCCGTCCGCCAGGGCGAACTCCGCACCGGTCTGCATGTCGTCGGCACTGTATTCGCCGAGCAGCAGCAGCACCGCCCGGCTGTGCGCGACGCGGCTGGTCAGGTCGTACAACGCCATGCGCAGGGTGTGGTCGCTGACGAAGTCCCGCAGCATCTTCGTGCTGTCGATGACCACCAGCGCCGGCTGATCGTCAAGGGCTCTGCGGACCACCTCGTCGATCAGCAAGTCGAGGGCGCCCTTGCCGGTGTCGCGCAGCCTGTCGCCGAGGTGCACGTACTCGACTTTCGGTCCCAGGGCCTCCGGGTCGAAGAACGGAAACCCGCTCAGGTGCTCGACGAGTTTGGAATGCGGCTCCGACAGCGTGGTGTAGTAAACGGCCTTGTGCTCGACGGTGGCGTTGGCGAAGCACATCTGCTGGGCCAGGATGGTTTTTCCCGACCCGGGCGGCCCGGCCACGACGACCATCGAGCCGCGCTGCAGGCCGCCACCGAGGATCAGATCCAGGTCCGCCAGCCCGCTCGACAGCCGCTTCACCTCGTACCACGCCCTTTCCGGAGCAGGCTGTCAGCGACCTCGAGCACCTCGACGCACTGGTACGGCTTGGCGAGCGCGGCGTCGGCATCGACCGCCAAGTGCGCGTCGCCGCTGACCGCCAGGATCGGAATCATGGCGGTCGCCGGGTCGGCCCGGAGCGCTCGGATGAGTTCGACACCGCCCATGACCGGCATCATCATGTCGGTCACCACCAGATCCGGTGCCGACGCATGCACTGAGGCGAGAGCGGCGGCACCGTCACCGGCCTCACTGACCTCGTGGCCCGCGCGGAGGAACACCCGGCGCAGTATGAATCGCAGGTCCGGCTCGTCATCGACCACCAGAATCCGGCTCACCGAACCCGTCCGTTCACGGGGCAGCCTGACGGCCCCAATTCTGATCAGAATAAGCGGATCGGGCCTGCCAAAAGCGCATGTTCAGCGATTACGACAAGGCTTCAAGCATCTGATACCTACTGTACGTACTGGTTCACAAATGGTCTGGTAGGCCTGTAGGCGGCCACCGGTGATGTCGCCGACCTGTCCGCCCGAGCCGCGTCACCGGCCCATTTCCCCCGGTCACAGCGATCGCGCCGCACACCTGGCCGGGTCATTGGGCGGACACGTCGGCGACGCCGGCTGGGCCGATCGCGGCGCGAGGCGCTCGGCCGGGCTGCGCGGTGAGGATACTGAGCAGCCCGGTCAGGTTCAGGACACGCCGCACGATACCTTGCGGGCCCTCGATCCGCAGTCGACAGCCTATGCGGGCAGCAACCCGGCAGGCGACGACGAGGACGGTGAGCCCGCTGCAGTCCAGGAACGTGACCCCGGCGAGTTCGATGTCGAGGCGGCGCGGGCGCAGCGCAAGAAGAACGGTGAGTAGCTTTGTATGCAGCATGCCGGCGGTCGCCAGGTCAATCTCGCCGATCATGACGACCCGGATGGACCCCGGTGACGGGCAACCGATGTCGATGCGCAATGGAAGTAGAGGGGCCAGCGGGGGACGGCTGATGTCCATGGTGCCTCCAGCCAACGACCTTCGTCCGAAGAACATGCGTGGTGGGCGGGCAGGGTCCGGACCCGGGCGTCGAGAGGACGGCAACCGCGGGATCGCGGCCGTTGCCGGCTCGGCATGGTGCGCACGTTGGTGCGGTGCGAACACTGACGCTACTCGCCGCACGTCTCGATCGGCGTCATGGCACCGCAGTCAGGAGGCACTTTCACCCGCCCTCGCGTCCGTATCTGTGTGAGGTTTTCCCGGCGCCGGGTCGACACGCCGATCGAGGCGGATCGTGACCTTGTCCCTACGCCTGTTCCCTCAACCGGCTGTGGACGCCCGGCGAGCCAACGCTGCGAAACAGGCGTACGGTCAGAGTGTCGCCCAGGACCCCGGTGGCCGCCGAGCCCGCCGCCTCCGACATCTCCCACACATCGTGGATCTTGCTGAAGCTCACATGTGCTCGAACGGTCTTCGGAGCCCGTCCAGGAGCACGGCTGCCGCCCTGAGTAGGTGGCGCCGCACTCCGATCGATCCGCCAGCGCGCTGGACGCGCCGCGGAACATGCGCCATGAGCAAGCGGAAAGAAGTGAGTGCGATGGTCAACATCGCCAACGATCACCAGGCGTCTGCCCCCGTCACTACCCTGGCCACCACTGAACGACCGGACCGGGGCGCACGGCACCAGGCTCCGGCGCCGCACACCGCGTTCCCCGTGACTGGCAGGACGGCCACTGCGGCGCGCTATCTGCTGGCCGGCATCCGGCTCGCGCTGGGCTGGGTCTTCCTGTGGGCGTTCCTCGACAAGCTGTTAGGGCTCGGGCGCGGCACTCCCGCCGCGAACGCGTGGCTGGACGGCGGCAGCCCCACCGCGGGGTTCCTCGGCAAGGCCGCGACCGGCCCGTTCGCCGGCCTCTACCACTCGATGGCCGGCAACGTCTTCGTTGACGTGCTGTTCATGGCGGCCCTGCTCGGTATCGGCGTGGCGCTGATCCTCGGCATCGGCATGCGCATCGCCGCAGCCGCCGGAGCCGTGCTGACCGTCCTGATGTGGACCGCGGTGCTGCCGCCGGAAAGCAACCCGTTCATGGATGACCACCTCATCTACGCCGCCGTGCTGATCCTGCTCGCCCTGCTCGGCGCTGGAACCACCTGGGGCCTGGGCCGCCGATGGGCGGCGACCCCGCTCGTGCGACGCAACACCTGGCTCACGTAGACCCGCCCGGTATGCGCGATCCGGCCGGCCCGGAACGCGCATACCGACGTGGTCGCTCTTCTCGCCTGCCCACCGTCATCACCGCGCCCGCCTGCGGCCAGTGGTGGGCTTCTCATCTCAGGAGTTCGTCATGATCGATCAGGAACATGTACCGGACCACCGCATCGTCGTCGGTGTCGACAACTCCGACGGCTCACTGGAAGCGCTGCGCTGGGCGCTCGCCCACGCGCGGCTGACCGGTGGCACCGTCGAAGCCGTCACCGCGTGGCAGGTGCCGCCCATGTACGCCTACGCCTACGGGTGGACGCCGACCGGCATCGACGACGCCGGCATCATCAGATATGCCGAGAAGACCCTGCACGAGACAGTCGAGCAGGCGCAGGGCAGCGATGACCAGGCCGTCGCCGTCACCACCCGGATCATGGAAGGGCCGGCCGCGCAGGTCCTGCTGGACGCCGGAAAGGGCGCCGACCTGATGGTCCTCGGCAGCCGCGGTCACGGTGTCTTCGCCGGGATGCTGCTCGGCTCGGTCAGTCAGCACTGCGTCCAGCACGCCACCTGCCCCACCGTCGTCATCCCGGAACAGACCGGGCCATAGGCAGTACGGCCAGCGCGTCAGCATTGTCCGCCAACGGCAGGTGAAGAGGCTCCGAGGATGACCACATCAACCAAGCAACCGGACAGCATCGTCACGGCCGGCAACGCCGGCACCGAGGTAAACGCGCGGGAGCCGCTCGCCGAGTTGTATCGGGATCTGCGCACCTCGTCGTACGGGCTGGCCGGCCGGGAGGCCGCCCGGCGTACCGTCGTTTACGGGCACAACGAGCTGGTCCGGCGTACCGGCCGGCGCTGGCCCGGCGAGCTGCTGTCGCAGTTCACCCAGCCGCTGGCCATCCTGCTCGCGGTGGCAGCCGGCCTGGCCTGGGCCGGGGGCACTCCGGCGCTGGCCATAGCGGTGGTGGCAGTGATCCTGCTCAACGCGGGTTTCGCGTTCGTCCAGGAGATGCAGGCCGAACACGCCGTCGACGCCCTCACCGCATTCCTGCCCGCGACAGCCTGGGTGGTCCGCGACGGCGAACGCGCGGAGATCCCTGCCCGTGACCTCGTACCCGGTGATGTCCTGATCGTCGTGGAGGGCGGCCGGGTCAGCGCCGACGCCCGCATCATCGACGGCGCCGTCACCGTCGACCTGTCCGCCCTGACCGGCGAATCAGTGCCCGCCGAGCGCAGCGCCGAGCCCACCGTGGTCACCGGCTCGCTGCTGGACGCCCACGACCTCGTCTTCAGCGGCACCACCTGCACCGGCGGTGAGGCCACCACCGTGGTGACCCGCACCGGCATGCACACCGAACTCGGCCGCATCGCCGCCCTGTCCCAACGAGGGGCCGCCCAGCCCAGCCCGCTGGAGACCCAGGTCCGCCGAGCCACCTGGATCATCGCGGTCGTCGCCGTAACGGTCGGGGTGGCGTTCCTGCCCGTTGGTGTCTGGGCCGGCCTCGGCTGGAGCGCCGCGATCAGCTTCTCCATCGGTCTGATCGTCGCCAATGTGCCCGAAGGCCTGCTGCCGATCATCACCCTCGCCCTGGCCGTCGGGGTCCGGGAACTCGCCCGCAAGGGCGCCGTCGTCAAACGCCTCTCGGCCGTGGAGACCCTCGGCTCGACCACCGTCATCTGCACCGACAAGACCGGCACCCTCACCGAGAACCGGATGACCGTCACCCGGATGTGGCTACCCGGTACCGAACTCGATGCCACCGGGAAGGTCGACGACCCGCGGGCCGCGGTCCTCGCCGCCGCGGCGGCTGCCTGCACCAGCGCACACCCGCCGACCGACGTCGAGCCCGCAGGCAGTGGTGATCCCACCGAATTGGCCCTGTTGCGCCTGGCCGCACACCAGGACGTGGCGGTGCAACCGGCATTACGTGACGCCAACCGCCTGGCGATCTTCCACTTCGACGCCCACCTCAAACGCATGACCAGCATCGACGACACAGCCGCCGGAATGGCCGTGCACACCAAAGGCGCACCTGAGACGGTGCTGCCCTGCTGCCCCGGGCTCGACGAACCGACCCGACGCGACCTGCAACAAACCATCGACCGGTACGCGGCCGGCGGCCTGCGCGTCCTCGCCGTGGCACACCGCGTCCTCGCCGCCGGCGAAACCGCACCAGTACGACGCGACGACGCCGAGACGGGACTGACCCTGCTCGGCCTGGTCGCCATGGTGGACCCCGCCCGTGCCGGAGTGGCCGAGGCGGTCGCCAGCGCCCACCGGGCGGGTATCCGCATCCACGTCATCACCGGCGACTACGGGCCCACCGCCGCCGCGATCGCCCACCAGGCCGGCATCGGTCGCAACGGCGGCCTCATCGTCACCGGCGAGGAGCTCGACGCTCTCAGCGACGCCGACCTCGACCGCCTCGTGGCCGGCGACGACGAGATCGTGTTCGCCCGCGCCTCGCCCGAGGCGAAACTGCGGATCTGCGAGGCCCTGCGCGCCGGCGGGAACATCGTGGCGATGACCGGCGACGGCGTCAACGACGCCCCCGCCCTGCGGCACGCGGACATCGGTGTGGCGATGGGCCGATCCGGCACCGACGTCGCCCGCGAAGCCGCGACCATGGTCCTCACCGACGACAACTTCGCCACCATCGTCACCGCCGTTGACGCCGGCCGCCGCGTCTTCGCCAACGTCCGCAAGTTCGTGCTCTACATCTTCGCCCACGCCGTACCTGAAGTCGTCCCGTTCCTGATCTTCGCCCTGTCCGGCGGAGCCATCCCGCTACCACTGACCGTGCTGCAAATCCTGGCCATCGACCTCGGCACCGAGACACTGCCGGCCCTCGCCCTGGGCCGCGAACCAGCCGAACCCGGCCTGATGGACCGCCCACCCCGGCCCCGCCGCACCGGAGTGATCGACCGCAAACTGCTGCTACGCGCATGGCTGCTACTCGGCGGAGTCTCCGCCGCGCTGGTCATGGGCGGATACCTCTACACCCTCGCACGCGCCGGCTGGCATCCCGGCGACCCCACCGGCCCCGGCACCGCCCTGCACCACGCCTACCTGCAAGCCACCACCATCACCTTCGCCGGCATCGTCGCCTGCCAGATCGGCACCGCCTTCGCCGCACGCACCGACCGGGCCTCGCTTTTCACCGTCGGGCTGTTCAGCAACCGGCTCCTGCTCTGGGGCATTCTTTTCGAGCTGGTCTTCACCGCTGCCGTCATCTACACACCGTGGTTGCAGGACATCTTCGGCACCGCGGCGCTCAGCGTCAGCCAGCTAGCGATCATCGCCCCGTTCCCGTTCGTCGTCTGGGCCGTCGACGAGGCGGCACGCTGGGCAGCCCGGCACCGCCGCGTGGTCGTCCGTCAGACCAGCCCTGCCATACAGCTCGAAAAGGCGGCCTGATGGTGATCCGCGACCAACTCGCACCTCGCCGCCGTAGAGGCCGAGGACAGTCACCTGCACACCGCTGAGCCCTGGTCGAACACCGCGCCGGCTCCAGCACGACCCACCGTCACGTGGCCGGGTGCTCGTGTGAGGACTCGACGAAACGCCGGATCGCGGCGGCCGTCTCAGCGCCGGCGGTGGACACGACGTTGTGGGCGGCTCCACCGATGGTCACTGTCGTCGCTCGGGACAGGCTGCCGGCCATCCGGTCGAGCCAGGCCTGCGGGGCGATCGGGTCCTTGCTGCCGCGAAGGAGCAGGACCGGCACGTGGATCGCCGTGAGTTTGCCGTAGATGTCGTCGGTGACCGCGTGGTGCAGGGTCGCGAGGATGCGACGCGCGCCGGCTTCCCGGACGTCGCGGGCGAGAATGGTCGTCTGCCGTATGTCCTCGTGCGGCAGATCGTGCAGCAGGCGCCGGGCCTGAGCCCACGCGGTAGCAGCGGACGAGTCGGTGGTGGGTCCGGTGAGAACGAGAGCGACGACGAGATCCGGGCGTCGTAGGGCCAGCTCGACGGCGACCTGGCAGCCGAAGGAATTGCCGAGCAGCCGCACAGGCCCGATGCCGAGCCGGTCGATCAGATCGGCGATCGTCCCGGCGTGCGCACCGACGTCCAGCACGGTCGCCGGCTTGCCGGACAATCCGAAGCCGGCCAGGTCCGGGACGTACACCGAGCCTGGTGCGAGTCGGCGTGCGGTCGGCATCAGATAACGGTGTGACACCGCAAGACCGTGCAACAGCATCCAGGACGTCGCGGCCGGGTCGCCCGGGCGCTCGCGTACGTGCAGCAGAAGACTGTTGATGTCGTGCGTGCGGCTGACGAAACCGTCCGCTTCGGCGGGCGCGGCCAAAGCTGCGCGGCGGTCCCGGGCACCGAGGCGACCCGGCCGGCTCGTGCGTGTCCGGATGGCGATGGTGAGGCTCCCTGGGTCAGACGTGGAGCAGTCCTGCGGGCCCGCAGGACTGTCACCCTTGCCGAAGAAACGCTGTGGTCACCGCGGTCAGCTCCCGCGTCGCAGGAACGCCACTCTCAGCGACATGTCGATGTACGAGAATCGGCGACCGGTGCCCGGCGACGTCGCGCTGCGCGCAGCGAGGCTCCCACGACATGCAGGTGGTGCAGCGCCTGCCGATAGGACGTGATCAGGCTTGTTTCCTCGTACGGGACGCCGACCTGCTGGCAGTACTCCCGCACGATGGGTTGCGCTTTGGACAGGTTCGGGGTGGGCATCGCCGGGAACAGGTGATGCTCGATCTGATAGTTCAGTCCGCCGAGCGCCAGGTCGGTCAGCCGGCCGCCCTTGACGTTGCGGGAGGTCAGCACCTGCTTGCGCAGATAGTCCTCGTCGCCGGTCGGGTGCGGCATGCCCTTGTGGTTGGGAGCGAACGTCATACCCAGGTACATCCCGAAGACGGCGTGGTGCACGAGGAAGAACACGAGTGCCTGCAGCGGGGAGAGCACCAGCAGCAGCGCGGCCGCGTAGGCGGTCAGGTGCAACGCCATGAGCCCGGCTTCCAGACCGCGGGCCTTCATGCCCGGGTGTCGCAGCGCCTTGATGCTGGAGATGCGCAGGTCGATGCTGAGCAGCGTCAACAGGGGGAAGAACAGCCCGGCCTGGTGGCGATTGACGAAACCCTTGATCCCGCGCCGGCCCCACGCTGACTCGGTGGCCCAGATCAGCAGCTCGGGTTGCACGTCCGGGTCCAGTTCGTCGTGGTTGGGGTTGTTGTGGTGGCGGGTGTGCTTCTCCATCCACCAGCCGTAACTCATCCCGACGGCGACGTTCGCCGCGATCCGGCCCGCTGCTTGGCTGGGCCTCTTCGTCCGGAAGACCTGCCGGTGCGCCACATCGTGCGCCAGCAGCGCTACCTGCGAGAACACCACCCCGAGCAGGGCCGCCACGGCGACGTTCCACCAGGACGAGCCGATCAGGAAGAACGCGGCCCAACTACCCGCGAACATCACGGTCACGACACTCATCCGTACGGCATAGTGGGCGGGTTGCCGCTCGAGCAGACCTGCGTCGACGATCTGACGGTTCAACCGGGCGAAGTCACTGCCGGCGGTCTTCGGGCGTGGGATGATCGATGCGCTCATGGCGCGACTCCTCGGAACTTGCCTGCTGAGCAACGGATCCGGTGCGGCAGAAGTGGCTTGATAACAGGCCGCGGAGTCTGGACGGCCACCGCGTCACCGGTAGAGCGAGATCGCGGTCATCGATGGGTACCCGTGAGCTGAAGTCGCAAACGGGTCGCCGCCGAGGGGCTACGCCGGGCCCGGTGGACACGCCGAAGAGATACGCGTGGTGCACGTACTGTCGTCGGGAACTGCATGGTGAGCAACGAGGTGGCTGCCGCCGCCAGCAGTATCCGGTCGGTAGCTGTCCGGGACGTCGGCGGCAATGTCCGACTGGTCGAGTCCGATGTTGAGCAGACCACCATTGCGGGGTTTGCGAGTATTCCTGCGGGGCACTTCCAGGACGGGTAGCCCAGCTCTACACCTTCAGCAGGCCGCCGGCGCGTCCCCGCAGCGGTGCCTGTGGGCGTCGACCTCGATGAAAAGTCCGGATCGGCGGGATGTCACCTATGTCGAGGAACTCATCGGCCCGAACACCGTCACCACCATGCCGCGTGCCACGGTCGAGGCGTTCCTGGACCACGGCAAGGTCGATGACACGCTGACTCGCGACGTCGACGAGGCGCGGCGGGTGTTCGAGCGTTTCGCCGAGGCCGGTATCGACTACGACGACATCACCGCGGTGCTGGAACGCGAACGCGTCGACGCGTTCGTCGCCTGGTTCGACGAGCTTTTCGAGGGCATCGCCGGTAAACGGGCCGAGCTCGTCCAATCCTGACCGGCACGCCCCTCTCACCCCGTAGTAAGGACATCGACATGACTCAGATCCACCACCTCGACCGGCAGGTCACCGCCCCGGTCGCCGACGCCGTGGGCTGGGACGCGCTCGATGTCCGGGCCGTGGACACGGCCCGGTTGCTGGCCGCCGACGCGGTGCAGAAGGTCGGCAACGGCCATCCGGGTACGGCGATGAGCCTCGCGCCGCTGGCGTACCTGCTGTTCCACGACGTCATGCGGCACGACCCGAACGACGACCAGTGGCTGGGCCGCGACCGGTTCGTGCTGTCGGCCGGGCACACCAGCCTCACCCTGTACACCCAGCTGTACCTCAGTGGCTACGGTCTGGAACTGGACGACCTGCGCGCGTTGCGGACCTGGGGTTCCGCCACGCCGGGACACCCGGAGTTCCGGCACACCCGCGGGGTCGAGATCACCACCGGGCCGCTCGGCCAGGGTGTGGCCAGCGCGGTCGGCATGGCCATGGCGGCCCGCCGTGAGCGTGGCCTGCTCGACCCGGACGCCGCACCGGGTGCGAGCCCGTTCGACCACCACGTGTACGTCATCGCCTCCGACGGCGACCTCATGGAGGGCGTCACCGCCGAGGCCAGCTCCCTGGCCGGGCACCAGCAACTGGGCAACCTGGTGGTGTTCTACGACGCCAACCACATCTCCATCGAGGACGACACCGACATCTCGTTCACCGAGGACGTCACCGCCCGCTACGCCGCCTACGGCTGGCACGTACAGACCGTCGACTGGACCCGCACCGGCGCGTACATCGAGGACATCGATGCCCTGCACGCCGCGATCGAGGCGGCCAAGGCCGACACCGGCCGGCCGTCACTGATCAAGCTGCGCACCGTCATCGGCTGGCCCGCCCCGACCCTGCAGAACAGCGGCAAGGCGCACGGATCCGCCCTCGGCGCCGACGAGATCGCCGCCACTAAGCGGCTGCTCGGCTTCGACCCTGACGCCGCGTTCACCGTCGAGGACGACGTGCTGAACCACGCCCGTGCGGTCGTCGCGCGCGGGGCCCGCGTACACCAGGAATGGTTGCCGGGTTTCGACGCCTGGCGGATCGCCCACCCGGACCGGGCCGCCCTGCTGGACCGGCTGCTCAAGCGGCAGCTGCCCGACGGCTGGGAGGCGGCCCTGCCGACCTTCGCACCCGACACCAAGGGCATGGCGACCCGCAAGGCGTCCGGGGAGATCCTGTCCGCGCTCGCGCCGGTGCTGCCGGAGCTGTGGGGCGGTTCGGCCGACCTGGCCGAGAGCAACAACACCACCATGACCGGCGAACCGTCGTTCATCCCGACCGAGCGGCAGACCCGCAACTGGTCCGGTGGCCCGTACGGCCGGACGCTGCACTTCGGCATCCGCGAGCACGCCATGGGCTCGATCCTCAACGGCATCGCCCTGCAGAGCCTGACCCGCCCGTACGGTGGCACGTTCCTGGTCTTCAGCGACTACATGCGCCCCGCCGTACGGCTGGCCGCGCTCATGCAGCTACCCGCCACCTACGTGTGGACCCACGATTCCATCGGCCTCGGCGAGGACGGCCCCACCCACCAGCCCGTCGAGCACCTCGCCGCGCTGCGGGCCATCCCCGGCCTGGACGTCGTCCGGCCCGGTGACGCCAACGAGACCGCGGTCTGCTGGCGTACGGTCCTGGAGCACACCGACCGGCCCGCCGGCATGATCCTCACCCGGCAGAACCTGCCCGTGCTCGACCGTGGCCCCGGCGGGTACACCGCCGCGGACGGTGCGGCCCGCGGCGGCTACGTCCTGGCCGGCGCGGACGACGAAGCCGACGTGCTGCTGATCGCCACCGGCTCAGAGGTGCAGATCGCCCTGGACGCGCGGGACGAGCTGGCCGGCGAGGGCATCTCCGCCCGGGTGGTCTCGATGCCGTGCCGGGAATGGTTCGCCCAGCAGCCCCTGTCGTACCGCGACGAGGTCCTGCCGCCCACCCAGCGCGCCCGCGTCAGTGTCGAGGCCGGCATCGGCCAGGGCTGGCGCGACATCGTCGGCGACGCCGGACGCATCATCAGCCTCGAACACTTCGGCGCCTCCGCCGACTATCAACGCCTCTACCAGGAATTCGGCATCACTGCCGGAGCCGTCGCCCAGGCAGCCCGCGACAGCATCCGGGCCACCACCGGCTCGGTCCGCCCCGGCGGCGATCAGCCGACCGCCTCCCCGACCACAGGTGGCACGGGCGACCGACCGAAGTGACGCCCGTCCTGTTTGGAAGGCCCGCACCGGGCATCCAGTCATTGACGACAACAAATGATGATTGCTTTCCGGAGTTTCCCGCATCAACCACGTGCCGCCACAGCGGTACGGCGGTCCCCGCATAAAACAGCTCCAGGAGACATACATGTCCAGCACCACCTCCAACCGCACCGACACCACTACGAACGGCGCGGTGCGCCGCCGTTCGACCGAGACCAAGGCCACGTTCAAGACCACCGAGTTCATCGCCTACGTGGTCATCACGGTGGCCGTGCTCATCGCCTCCCTGGTGGTCGACGGTAACGGCAACGGTGACAACGGTTCCGGTGGCGACTACTTCCGCGCCGACCGCGCCTGGTTCTACGTCGTGCTGCTGACCATCGGTTACCTGGTCAGCCGGGGCCTGTCCAAGTCCGGCAGCCGCCAGCACGCCGACGCCTGACAGCACTGACGACCGCCGCCGACCCCACGCGGGTCGGCGGCGGTCGCTTTTTCCCCGACTGCGAAGGTGTCAGCCCGACGCTGCGCGCCGCACGCTGCCCGGCGCACCCACCGTCGTCGCCGGCCTGGCCCAGATCCGCGCCCGCTCAACCTGCGCGCTGAGTGCGGTGTCAGCAGTCGCACCCGGCCTGCTCGCCCCGGGCCGACGCGGATGCACAAGCCCCAGTAGTGGCGAGTGGACAGCCACCGGGGTCTCGAGTGACACCCTCATTGTACGCACACCCGGTGCCGGCCCGGTTTGCTCCGGCCGTCGCCGTAACGGCCGATCGACGCCTCGATGGCAACACGTCCGCGGCCGCATCCCGCACGGGACGAGAGAGACAGCGACGGCCCACGGCGACGACCGCGAACAGGCGTAGAGTCAGTTCAGTCGCTCGAGACCCTGGTGGCGTGCAGCAACTGTCCCGGACGTGTCGACGTTCCCCGCAGCCGCGGAGATCGCTGCGCTCATGTCGCAAATGGTTCTCGGAATCTGATCTGCGCCTTCGGCCCGCGACGGCCTCGTACTGATGCCGTCGCCATGGCCGTGGTCCGGCAGTCGAGTTCCCTCGCCGCCCAGACGAAACGGCGGTGACGGCACTCCAGGCCGGCGCAGGTGGAGTACGCCGAGGGCTGCACCGCTACGCCACGGCAGGATGAGGTGTCATTCGACAATGCCCGCAACCCATGACCGCGCCGCACCGCCATACACCCGGCGACAGCGAGGTACCCGGCCTGTGCAACAGATCGCCGTGATCCGGCGCGGCACCTACGTATATCCGGGACTCACCGCGTGCCAGGTGTCACGATGATCATCGATCGCAGGCTGCGCCTCTGGACGATGGTCGTCGAACTCTCCCACGGCCGCGGCGCCACTATCGACAACGTGGGCGCGGTGATGCTCGCCACCGCCGGGATCGACGCCGCCGCCATCGTGGTAGCTCTCACCACGACGCCCCGGGAAACGCTGTACACCAGCGATGTGCTGGCCGAGGCGCTGGAAGACCTGACCATGACGATCGGCGAAGGGCCCAGCGTGGAGGCGATCGCCGACGGGCCGTCACTGATCGCCGACCTGCGCGACCCGCAGTACCTCACCCGCTGGCCGGCCTTCGCACCAGCGGCGATCGGCTGCGGCATCCAGGCGGTCTTCGCGCTGCCCCTGCGTGTCGGCGGGATCCGGCTCGGAGTCATGGACCTTTACCGGCGAGTGCCCGGCGCCCTCGAGGGAGAACCACTGGCCGACGCGTTGATGTTGACAGATCTGGCATGCGCCCTGTTACTGGACACCGCCGACGCCGACCGGTCAGGCCGGGACGAGCCGCCCGAACGGACCGCGCTGCAGCATCCCGAGGTCCACCAGGCAACCGGGATGATCACCGCGCAGCTCGGGGTGAGCGCCGCCGTGGCCCTCGTCAGACTCCGCGCACACGCCTACACCGTCGACCGGGCTCTGCGCGACGTCGCCACCGACGTCGTCACGCGCGTCCTCCGCTTCGACCCCGACGAGAGCACCGATGCCACCGGCATCTGACAGCCGCGCCCTGCCGCCGGCAGGCCGGCCCGAAGCTGTGACCAACCGATCGACCGATCGACCCAAGGCATGACGAGGGTGAATGACGTGGCCGAGACCCACCTGGCAGATGTGTTCGTAGAACTGTCCGACACGCTTGTCGACGACTTCGACATGATCGAATTCCTGCACGGCCTCACCGAACACTGCGTGGAGTTGCTGGGCGTCTCCGCCGCCGGGCTGCTGCTCGCCGATGGCCAAGGCACCCTGCAACTGGTCGCCGCCTCGTCCGCGCGCACCCGGCTGCTGGAACTGTTCCAGCTGCAGGCCGACCAAGGCCCCTGCCTGGACTGCTACCACAGCGCAGCACCGGTATCGGTCCCCGATCTCCCTCGATCCGGCCGGTGGCCCCGGTTCACCGCGGCCGCCGCGGAAGTCGGCTTCGCCGCCGTGCACGCGCTCCCGATGCGCCTGCGAACCACCGTCATCGGTGCCCTCAATCTCTTCGACACCGCACCGGGCGAACTCGCCCCGGAAAAACTGCGCATCGGTCAAGCCATGGCCGACGTCGCCACGATCGGACTGCTGCAGCAACGCGCCATCCAGGACGGGAACATCCTCACCCAGCAACTGCAGAACGCGCTGAACAGCCGGATCCTGATCGAACAGGCCAAGGGCGTACTCGCTGAACGACTCCAGATCAGCATGGAGGACGCGTTCACGACCATGCGCAACGGCGCCCGCAACCAGAACCAGCGCCTCGTCGCGCTCGCCGAGACGATCATCAGCGGATCCGACCGGACCGCCCGGCCGTCTCCCGGCACCTCCGCATGATCTGCCCACCGCCGCTGCGGCTGAGACCCACAGCGGCTGTACCCGAGGCGTAGACATCTGCCGTCACCCCGGCCAGCAGTACCGCGAACGAAGTCGACCCGCCGACTGTGGCCGCGGAGGCGTGCCGGGCCGCCCGTCGTGAAAGACATGCCGGCGACCGACGCGACATCAGTGCCCGAACGCTGCCACGGTGAAGGAGAAGAGAGCGGCGGCGAGCAACACGCCCCCCGTGGCCGCGCCCACGACGGCGCTCAGGGTGATCGATCGGGACCGGGCCACCGGGACGGCCACCACGGCGGCCACCGTGACCAGCGCGGCCACCACGTGGACGGCCGGATACCGGATCAGCGACGCCACCGGGAACAGGTGCAGCCCGACCACGAACGCGATCCAGCCCGGCATCCATTCACGGTGATGCCGTACCGCGAGCACTGCAGCTCCGAACGCGGCCGCTACGACCTCTACGCCCACGACGATGCCGAACGTACGGCTGGTGTCGGCGTCGAAGACGGTCCCGTCATGCCAGTGTCGCCAGGCCAGCAGCGCGCCTGCCACCAGCGCCGCGTAGGACACGACCGTGCCGGTGATGAGCGGCTTACGCCAGGCGGGCGGTGGAGCCTCCTGAGCCCAACCGAACCAACTGGAGGCGAAGAAACCGAACACCGCTGCGGTCACCGCGATGTCACGAAGGCGCTCGGCGAACATGTACCTCTCCCCCATTCAGCCCCGCCGTCGTCAACATCGCCGCCCTCATCTGATCGGTGCGTCAGGTGACTCGGCTGACGGAACGGGTCCCGATGGTGAGGTCGAGGGTGACGGGCAGGTCGGGGCGGTCGAGGGCGTGGCGGACGTGCGCGAGGGCCTCGTCCTCGATGTGCTGCCGGACGGCAGCGATGTCCGCGTCTCCCCTGGTGCGTATGGTGATCGCGAGCCGGGGATCGGTGCGGCTCCCGTAGATCCGGGCGTGGCTGAGCTCGACCCCCCGGTAGGAGTCGAGCTCAGCGGTGAGGGCGCCGGTGAGAGCGCCGGCGTCCAGTGCGGTCGGTCCGTCGGATCGGTCGACGGCGATGATGATGTCCCCCGCACGTGCGGATGGGGTCAGTACGGCGATCGCCCAGCGCAGCGCGAGGACGGCCACTGCCACGCCGCAGAGCGCAGCCACCGGCCAGAACCAGACGCTGTTGTCGCCGAGGTACCGGGCGATCCGGTTGTCGGTCAGGTAACTGCCGGCGAGGTGCGGGTCGAAGACATCGGTGCCGGCGAGGATCCCGGCGGCGCCGGCGGCGAGCAGGGCTGCGCCGAGCAGGGTGAGCAGGGCTCGGCTGGTGCGGTCGGCGTGCATCATCGCTCCCGGGTGGTGACCTGTACCGACAACGTCGGCGGACGGATCAGGTGCAGCGCGTCGAGCTGTCGCCGGGCCGTGTCGGTCAGGGTCGTGCGTAGCCGGCCCGTGCCGGAGCCACCGGCGCGGGTGGTGACGCGGATTCGGGTACGTCGTCGCCCGACGGTCACCTGGGCCCGGCCTACGCCGTCGACGTTGGTGACGGCGCGCTGCAGGCTGTGCGCGAGGCCGCGGCGGGTAATCGCGGCGTCGGTGGCCGGGTCGGCGGCGGCAATCGGCAGCCGGGCCGGGCGTCGCGGTTTGACCTGAGCGACGAGCAGCAGCAACCCGGCGATCACCAAAACGACGCTGAGCAGTACGACGGGGGCTGCTCCCCAGGTGGTCCGGGCTGCCCAGCGGTAGACGCCGGGCCAGTTCAGGACCACGGGCGGGTGGTGGACGCGGTACGCGATCACTTCGATCACCGCGATGGACGCGGCGAGAACCGCGCCGGCAGCGAGCAGGAGCGCCAGGAGACGGTTGACGATTCTCACGGTTGCCGGCCTTCGACAGCGGCGGGGACGGTGATCAGTCCGGCGACGGTGATCCGGATCTCGGCGGCGGTCAGCCCGGTCAGTTCACGGATCCGGCTACGAACGTGGTCGCGTACCTCGGTGGTGATCTGACCGATGGAAGCCGGCCAGCGGACGCTGATGGCCAGGTCCAGGTAGACGACGTCGCCGTCGACGTCCGCGCTGGTCTTGGGTGCCTGGCGCAGACCGGTGCGGCGGATTCCGAGGTGCCCGGCGCCGGGCATCGCGTGACCGAAGACCCGCGGCGCGGCCCCACCGGCGTCCGGGATCTCGAGGACGGCCTGGGAGGTGATCTTCTCGACGACCCGGTCGGCGATGACGATGCGTCCGAGTTCGGCGATGCCGACCGCCTCCGGGTCGCGGGGCCGTCGGGCGGTGACGGTCATCGGTGGCTCCGCCGATCCAGCAGGTAGCCGCGGAGGTCGTACTCGCCGGCTGAGACCCGGGCGACGGCGAAGCCGATACCGCCGAACAAGGCGACGATGAGCATCTGCCCGAGACTGCCGAAGGCCAGCGCGAAGCCCAACGCCAAGCCGACCGCAGTGCCCAGGAATGCACGATTCATGATTTTCTCTTTTCCGGACGTTCCATCACGGTGATGCCGGAGTGGCAGGCGGGTCTTCGATGTCGGCGACGACCACGTCGATGCGGTGCAGCGAGGCGACCGCCGCGACCGCGTACCGGACCTGCGCGGCCAGCTCGGTGGCGGGTTCCCACCGGCTGCGGACCTGGATCAGGACCGTGCCGGCGGTGACGGCGATGCCGTCGATCCGCCGGCCCGGCAGGTAGGTGGCCGCACCGGAAGGCGGCCCTGCGACCAGGCCCGCCACGGCCGGGCAGCCGCGCACCGCGGCGGCGACGAGGTCGACGTCGACCCCGTCGACGATCGCGTCGTACGGTCCAGCCGCGGCGGTGACGGTCATGAGACGCGGGACTCGGGACGGTCCTCGGGAGCTTCGGGCATGTGGACGTCGTCGACGCTGACGTTGACCTCGACGACGTTGAGCCCGGTCATCCGCTCGATCGAGGTCTTGACGTTGCGCTGGATGCTGCGGCCGAGGTCGGCGATGCTGATGCCGTACTGGACCACGATGTCCAGGTCGATCGCCGCTTCGGTCTCGCCGACCTCGACGCCGACGCCCTGGGCGACGTTCGGGCCGTTGCTGCCCGGGATACGTTCCCGGATGGCGCCGAACGCGCGGGTGCTGCCGCCGCCCATCGCATGGACTCCGGACACCTCGCGGCAGGCGATGCCGGCGATCTTCTGCACGACGTTCTCGGCAATGACGATCTTGCCGTCGGTGGTGCTCAGCCGGCTCTGCCGGGGCAGAACGGCCGCGGTGGCGGTACTGCGCGCCGGCGTCGTCGGTGTGGTCGGCTCGGTGCTGGTCAGGGTTGAAGTCATCGGGACACGTGCTCCTCAGGTATACGGCGCCATCCAGCGCCTGTGATGCCGGGCAGCGTCAATCGCTGCGCTTTCTGTGCTGCTATCCGGTTCGGACGCCTCTGCGTGTGATCTGGCGCGGAGCCGCCGCACGACGGCGTACCGCTGCTGCGGCCGGCCAGTCGTGACCAGGCTCAGCCGGACCCGAACCAGATCGGCGGACAATGCCGGCTGGCCGGCGCTCACCACCATGCCGAAATTAAGCCGGACAAAGAGTCTGATCAACGGCTCATCACGCGGCTCACGACACCCCAGCAGCGCATCAACGGTGAACTGGAGCACCGGATCGCCGGGGACCGGAGCGACATCATCAGCGTACGCCTGATCGGCTCTTTCGGCGCAAGGCATATGTGTCACCTCGCGGCATCTGTCGGCCGGCCCGTGACCGACACGCCGGGCTCCGGGCGAACGGCCGGGTTTCCACAACGCAGCGCGCACCGGTAACGTCACCGTGCCACCCCGGACCCCGGTGTCATCGATGTCGCACAAGTCGATGAATCGAGGTCTCTTCCGTGAGGGGTAGGTCGTGTCCTCGATGCGAGCGGTCCGGTGGGCCGGCGGTCGAGGGGGCAGCCGGCCCACCGGTCATGGTCATGCCACCGTCGCTCCGAGGAGTATCAGGCCCGCGTGGAGCAGGCGGTTTCTCGCGCGTACCACCGAAGTGTCTTCCGCCTACGGCGAAGGATCGTGGGTGACGCGGAAAACCGGGTATTGCGCGGCCACCCGGTCGAAGTCCGGCGCCTGCCCGCCGACGACCATGTGGGGGCGGGCTCCGGGAGCGAGCGCGAAATAGCGGCGCAGGATCGGGGCACGCGCTCCGACATCAACGTCCGTCAACCGGACGTTCTCACGTTTCCGTGGTGGATGACGGCATGACCGCCGGCCGCTCGCACGTTGGCCACCCAGTTGGCCGTCGCACCCAGCATCGACACGAGATAGCGCTCGCCCTCGTGATCCGCGACGACGACCGGGAACGTCACGGGCTTGCCGCTTCGTCGTCCCCGAACTTCCAATGTCACCCAGTTGTCCGGTGCCAGCCTCCCACTACGGAACTGCAGGGCGGATATCCGGTTCAGGATGCGGGCCAGCCGATTGGGACGGCCATGCTGATACATCCACCGAGCGAAGTGATCACGTACAGCCATCAGAGGGTCTCTCTCTTGCCGGTGTGGCAACGGCGGCTTCGCCGAGGTGTGTCAGGCGAGCATCTTGTGTGACCGGCCCCGGACCGTTGCCGGCCCACCCAGCCTGCCACCGCGGTGTCGCTGCGGCCTGCCGCGAGGGTGACAGCGCCGGCCGTGCATTGCGCCGAGCCCGCTGACGGCACTCGGCCGGGCGCCGCGAACAGGCGTAGGGTCAAGATGTCGCCCTGGACCCCGGTGGCCTGGTACTTGGCCGCTGTGTGCGTTCGGTTGTCTTCGCCGTCGCAGCGATCAGGTGCATTTCGCACGCAAACCGTTCTCGGGTACGACTATCCGGCTGTGGCCGGAGTCAGGATCCCCATGTGGTCCCTGTGGATCACCCTTCTCGTCCCGTTCGCCTCGGCGTTGCACGCCGGGCGGGTCGTCACAGCAGCACGAGCGAGGAGTGCTGTTCCGGCCCGGCAAGGGCATCGCCGTCCGGAAGGCCGGCCTCACCTGATGACCGCGACACGCACCCTCCCCGCGGTCACCGTGCTCGGCTCGGTCGGCCGGCGGTGTGTACGGCACGCACCCAGCCCGGTCGTCGTCCCGTAGCCACATCGAGCGGGATCGCCACCACGCGCGTGCCTCGCGAGTCACCCGCAGCAGCCGGCCGGTGCGGTCCGCCGAACCTCCCACCACAGTCGAACCCACCACCTCGAAAGGTCAGCGATGAGCACCGAAGCCGGAGCCGCGGTCGTCGTAGGCGCGGACGGATCTGCAAGCAGCCTTACCGCCGTACGGGCGGCCGCCACCGAGGCCGTCGAACGGGGGCGACCGCTGCGTATCGTGCACGCCTTCATCTGGGCCGAACTCAGCGGCCCCGACGGCGGCACCGTCTACGGACCGCACGACTCACGCATGCGAGCCGACGCCGCACACATCCTGGCCACATCCCTCGCCGAAGCGGAGAAGGCCGCACCCGGCGTCGACGCGACCACAGCCCTGGTCGACGGGAACCCGGCACCCGTGCTGCTGGGCGAGTCCCGCGACGCCGTGCTCCTGGTGATCGGCGACCGGGGACTGGACGGATTCCGCAGCCTGCTGCTGGGCTCCGTCGCCCTTCATCTGACGACTCATGCCGCCTGCCCCGTCCTGGTGGTGCGCGGCCGGGACAACGCCACCGGGCCGGTCGTCGTCGGTGTCGACGGCTCCGCGGGATCCGCAGCCGCCGTCGGATTCGCCATCGAGCAAGCGGCGCGGCGAAAGACCGGCCTCACCGCTGTTCGCGCATGGGATGCCCTAGACGTCTGGGGACAGAAGGACACCATGCCCCTCGTGTCCGAGCCGGGTGGCCTCGAAGCTGAGGAGCACCGTGTGCTGAGCGAGTCGCTGGCCGGCTGGGGGCAGCGGTATCCGGAGGTGACCATTCAGCAGGAAACCGTTCGCGGGCGGCCCGCGGCGGTCCTGATCGACCATTCACAGCACGCTCAATTGCTGGTGACCGGCGACCGGGGGCGTGGCGGTTTCACCGGGCTGCTCCTGGGGTCCGTCACCCAGACCGTGCTCCACCACGCCGTCTGCCCCGTGGCGGTAGTGCCATCAGAATCGACACTGCGAGGACGCCTCTCATGGACATCGACGCGCTGACCCACCCGACCGACCCGCAACTCGCCACCGGCGCCCTGGCCGAAGCGGCAGCCGCCGCCGGGTACGCCCCGTCGATCCACAACACCCAACCCTGGCGGTGGCGGCTCACCGGCACCACTCTGGATCTCCGGCTCGCACCCACCCGGGTCCTGCAGGTCACCGACCCCGACGGACGGCTGGCGACGGTCAGCTGCGGCGTCGCCCTGCACCACGCCCGCGTCGCCCTCAGCGCCCAGGGCCGACACGCCACCGTGACCCGTATGCCCGACAACACCGACCCGGAACTGCTCGCCCGGCTCCAGCTCGACGGCAGGACACCGGTCGATCCCGCAGCGGTCCTTCACCTGCGGACCATCCCGTTGCGGTACACCGACCGCCGCCCGGCCGCCGGCACACCCCTCGACCCGGACGGGCTCGCCGCCATCACCGCCGCCGTCGAGACACAGGACACCCACCTGCACACGCTGCGACCCGACCAGGTCCTCGAACTGGCCGCCGCCACCGACCACGCCCAGAGCAGTGCGGCCGCAGACCCGGCCTGGCAGAACGAACTCGCCCAGTGGACCGGCCCCGCCCGCCCAGCCGGCACCGGGATCCCGGACGCCGTCATCCCCAACCACGCCACGCAGACCACGGTGCCGGGCCGCGACTTCGGCCACCACGGTGACCTGCCCGTCGGCGGCGGGCACGACGAAATGGCGGTGTTCGTCCTGCTCTACGGCAACGCCGACGGACCCCTCGCCTGGCTGCGGGCCGGCGAAGCGCTGTCCGCGGGCTGGCTCACCGCCACCGAACGCGGCATCGCGGTGGTACCGCACAGCGCCCCCATCGAAGTGATCGCCGCCCGCCAGGCGATACGCGCGATGATCGCCAGCATCGGCCACCCCTACCTGGTCCTCCGCCTCAGCGGCGTCAACTCCGCCGGCACCGGGGCGGCGCACACCCCCCGGCTTCCCACCGGGCAGATCATCGAGCACGCCTGAGAGCCGCCATCACGGCTGTCGCGAAGGGCGGGCGGATCCGGACGCTGGCCGGTGCCGGGCGAAGACATTCCGGCATCCGGGTCATGCCTCGTCTGCCCCGCCCGCCTGTTGTAGTAAGAGGTACGTATGACGAGCGAGCCCGGTCGTGTCGACCGGTTTCAGCGTGAACATGCCTGGGCGAGCTTCCCGCTGGCGGTGTTGTACAAATTCTTCGACGACGAGGGCAACTACCTCGCCGCGCTGATCGCCTACTACGCGTTCGTCTCGATGTTCCCCTTACTGCTGCTTTCCACGACGATCCTGGGTTACGTCCTGTCGGGCAATCCCGATCTGCAGCACCGCATTCTCACCTCCGCGTTGAGCGAGTTCCCGATCGTGGGCGATCAGTTGCAGGAGCCGTCCCGGATCGGCGGCGGTGCGGCCGGTCTGGTCATCGGCGTTCTCGGAGCGCTCTACGGCGGTCTCGGGGTGGCGCAAGCCGTGCAGTACGCGATGAACACCACCTGGCGGATCCCCCGCAACAAGCGGCCCAACCCGGTCAAGGCCCGCGGTCGGAGCCTGCTTCTGCTGGGCATCGCCGGGCTGGCTGTCATCGGGACCACCACGCTTTCCGCCTTCGGCAGCGGCAGCGCTGGATCACTGGGCGGCGTACTGAAGATTCTCCTGCTCGTAGCGGCGATCCTCATCAACGCGATGATCTTTATTGTGGCCTTCCGGCTCGCAACCGCCCGGCACCTGTCCATGGCCGACGTCGCTCCCGGCGCGATCGGCGCTGCGGTGGTCTGGCAATTGCTGCAGACCTTCGGAGTGGCCTACGTCGAGCACGTGGTCAAGGGCGCCAGCGCCACCAACGGAGTGTTCGCATTGGTACTGGGCCTACTCGCCTTCTTCTACATCACCGCGGTCGCGATAGTCCTGTGCGCCGAAATCAACGTCGTCCGCGTCGAGCGGCTCTATCCCCGCGCCCTGCTCACCCCGTTCACCGACAACGTCGAACTCACCAGCGGCGACACCCGCGCCTACACCGACCAAGCCGTCTCACAACGCAGCAAAGGCTTCGAAAACATCGACGTCACCTTCGACAAGCCCGCTCCCACCGTCGAGGACCAGGACAACTCGACCCCTGGGGCGGAGACACGTCAACGTGTTGATCCACCGCCATCCATGGGGCGCCCGGTCCGGCCGGCCGAACACACACAGCCCGATCGACCGTCGAACAAGTAGACCGGCCGAGCGCTCAGAACTCCTAGCCCAGGGAACGTCGCTCGTTCACCCGGCGGCACCGAGTACGACACTCCCGACCACCTCCAACTCGTCACGACACGGCGCCGCGACTTCGACAGTCGTCCGCTTACTGTCACCTCGGCCACGAGCGCCGCCACGGCACAAGCGGCCAACCTCGCCGCCCGTATCGCCGCGGACCACCCCCGGATGTGGCCGGAAACGATCCGGGCTCTGATCGCACATTCCGCCGAGTGGACACCGGCCATGCTCAACAGATTCGATGCGAGCAAGAACAAGACCGAAACGCTGGCCCTGCTGCGCCGCTATGGCATGGGAGTGCCCGATCTTCAGCGAGCAACCCGCAGCGCGACCGATGCACTCACGCTCGTCGTCGAGGACACTATCCGTCCCTTCAGCCAAGGCCGCATGCGCGAAATGCACCTGCACGACCTGCCGTGGCCGGTCGATGTTCTGGAACAGCTCGGCGAAACGCAGGTCCGGCTCCGCATCACGTTGTCGTACTTTATCGACCCCAACCCCGCCAACCGAGGTTGGCGACGCCGATACAGCTACGCGTCGCATCTGCTGCGCTTCGGTGTCCGCCGGCCCCACGAGTTCCTCGACAGCTTCCGCAAACGACTCAACGCACTCGCGCTCGCCGAAGAAGATCGCCGTCCGGTCAGCGCGCCCGACACCGGATGGACCCTCGGCCCGAAAGCACGCAACTCAGGCTCGCTGCACTCGGATATCTGGCAAGGATCCGCAGTAGACCTCGCCAGCCGCGGCGCGATCGCGATCTTCCCCGTCAGCGGCTGGTGGAAGGAAAACTCCGCTCGTGACCGTAGCGAGCAAGGAGTGCGCTACTCGCTGGTCATCTCCATCGAAACTCCCGGACTGGATGTCGACGCTTGGACTCCGGTGGCCCAGCAAGTCGGAATCCCGCTCTCCGTTCACGTGTAGCCGACATCCCGACGAGGACCGTGATTACCGCCGCGCCAACCAGCACCGGCATGTGAACTTGACTCGAGGCAGCTCAGCTTGATCATGCAGACCGGGGAGCCACTGATCGGACGAATTATTCGATGTCGGCCGTCCGCGCCTGGGCAGCTATCGCTGCAAGCGAGCCCCGTTCGGCGACGAACCAGCGATCCAAACCGTTGCCTCTGGCCGGCACCTTGTCCGTGACCTGGCTGAGCATGTGCTTGATCAAATCGGTCGGTACATATTGTTTGCCGTCGAAGGCCCACACGAGTGGCCGGGCGCGGTCGTTAACCCAGCTGGCCCGGTTGCGCGACTCGTCATCCTTTAGCCACGATGAGAGCAGTTTCCGCTGAGCGGCCGTAGGGCGGAACTCGACCGTCGTGCCGTCGGCGATCAAGCCACGGTTGACGATGATGTCGATGGCGGTGGTCCTACGGTATTTCTGCGGTGGCTGTGGGGCGTCGTCGGCTGATCTGAGGTGGTGCAAGGCCGTCTGCACTAACGTGCGGACGCGATTTTCGCTCTTGAACATCGATTGGGCGTATGCCGTGGGCAGATGCTCGTCAACCGCCGCGATCAGCCAGTGCAGCGCGCGTCGGGTCATTTCGGGTACCTCGGGAAGCGTCGTCTGCTCCCAGCGGACATCCGCGTTCGCGATGTCCTTCGCGTTCATCTGGTGGAAGACCAGGTGCGCCACGGCCAGGTCGCCGTGCCGCGCTATCTGGGCGCCTCGGCCGTCCATCTGCTCGCCCAGAGATTCCAGCGTGCCGCCTACCGCGCGCAGCGTGCACACTGAACGCCAGACGCGGTAGGCGTCGACGTTGGGGTTGAACAGCCGTGGGTAGATGCTCTTCGGTCCGGTTTCGAACAGCGCGTCGGGGTTCTGTTTGGCACGAGTGATCGTCTCGATGTCGGGGTCCGCACAGGCCAGGGCGAGCGCGGCTTCTTGCAGGGTGCAGCCTGCGTCATGTTCAGGCGGCTTCTCCCCGCGCTTGGCAACGTAGGAGAGCCCGAGAGACTGGGCGAACTCGTCCCGCAGCCGGAGTCTGTGACCGAGAGAGAGCTGACCAGAGCCGTTGAAGGGCTCGGGTTCTCTCTCGACGCCGCAGACGACGCCTGGCAACGAGCAAAACCGGTCCTGCGATCCGACGCGCACATCGCTGCGCACGGACGTCGCTACCGGTGGAGCGACCAACCGATCGACCCCCATGCCGCGCTGCGCAGCCTGGACCCGGAAGGCGCTCTGCAACGACTGCTCAAGGGACGTTTGAGTGAACCGCAAAAGCAGGCGCTGGTCGAGGCGATCCGGGCCGGGTTCAAATAGCGACCGGCTCATCGAGCCGCGAAAAACCTGCCGCCCAGCTCACTCAAAGCCGCTCCAACAGTCCGGTCTGGCGGCGCGACTTGGTCGCGCCGCCAGACTCGTTCCCGGTCAGTCGTATTCGCCGACCAGAGCATCACCGGCAAGATTGATCACAGGCAGGGTGCCGGGCAACGCGAGGGGGTGCGGTTCACCGGTCAGTCCGGCGAGCGCCGTCGCGATCTCCTGCAAGGTTGCCTTCACGTACCGGGCGGTGGTGCCGGCGTCGTTCGGGGTTTCGGCGTGGCCGGCGTAAGCGAGCGCGACGGCATACCCGTAGACCCGCTCAACCCACGTCAGTGTCGTGTGCCGGAGCCAGTGCGCGGAGATCATCTGCACCCTGACCCACGGCAACAGCTCACCAACACGACTGAACAGGTAGTCGTAGCGGCGCCGGCCGACCGGCTTACCACTGCGATACCGCAACAGCACCCCATCGGTCGGCGAGCCACGCTCGAGAGCGTGCTGTCGCAGGAACGCCATCAGCGTTGGTGACACCGGCTGCCACCGGAACGTCTCCCCTTTCTCCCGCAACAACACCAGACACTGCTCGACATCCAGATCCACCGGGCGCAGTCCGAGCAGGCCGCCGCGGCGGCGGGCCGTCTCGATATGGAACCGCAGGATCAGCGAGTCGAGCTCCGGATCATTGCCCGACGAACCGGCCGCCGCGGTCAACTCCGCGAGACGGTCGTCGGCCAGCGCGGAACGGGTCGAGGTGAGCCGAGCAGGTTTCGGCACTTTCCGGGCCGGATTAGCGCCCTCGGCGATGTGCCCGTCCGCGACCGCCCGCTTGTAGAAGCAACGCATCGCCGAGATGAAATGCTCCGCCGCGCTACGCCCACCCCGGTTGTTGCGCCGGCGTAAGGCGTTGGCCTGGATCTCGCGCATCGCGACCTCGATCTCCGACGGGATCACCGAGTCGATGCGCCGATCCGCCCACCGGTCGACGGCCTTGGCCCAATAGGTGCTGTACATGCGCTGCGACCCGGGGCCGACGGCTGCGGCGACGATGGGTACGTACACGGCGAACGTCGGCACCGGCACACCCGACGCGGTCGTGTTCAGCAGATCCTCGGGCGTGATCCCCATCTGCTGCAGCAACATCATCGCCGCCTGCAACACCTCAGGCTTACCCGCCGCGCTCACGCGCCACCGCCCAGAACTGCCGCGTGCAGATCCGCGGTGAGATGGCCGAGCAAGGCGGCCGGGTGCACGAGCAGTACCTGCCGGCGCGGGAAGCCAGCCAGCAGCACTCGCTCCGGGACGTCGATCCGGCACGCCTGGCGCACCCGCGCCGGCACGCTCACCTGGCACCGCTCGCCGAGCCTACGCATCCGCTGCCCAGCACCAGGCGCCATCACGATCAGACCCTCGCGGACATCGAACCCGACCTGGAGGCCGGGCCTCCAGCCGAGACTGGCCATGATGAGCTTGTCGATGATCCGGCCCGTGTGATCCATCGCCGAGAACCCGAAGACGACATCGCGGCGCGGCAGCTCCGCAACCGTAGGTAGCGGCAACGGCTTGCGCAACAGCGGGCCCCGGCCGGCTTCCCGCCGTTGTCCTTGCCGGTCCGGCAGGGTCAGCCGGCGAACCAGGGGCGGCAGCGGAACCGACCTCACCACCGCAACCACCAGCCAAAACGCCGGGCCGCCGGGCACCGCACGGATGCTGTGCACGCGTGGTCTAGTGTGACCCTGTTACCAAAAGGGGCATAGAGTGTCAGATGCGCCATATGGGGGTGAGAGTCCCCCTCCGGACACAAACTAAATCCCGACGGTGCGTGCTGAGATCAACATCAGCCCGCACCGTTTTGGTTTCCGGGATGTACATCAGTCGTAGATCCATTTCCTGGTAGATCTCGGCCTTGTCCTCCGGGCTGGCATACCGCAGGACGGCTCCGATGTCTCCGAGCGAGTCGACGAGCGCGCGAACTTCAACGACCCCCATACGAGGTGCCGGTTCGGGAACCTCCGTGATCCGCCGCTCCAGCCGCGCTCGTTCGGCCTGTGTCTCCGTGATCCAGTCCGTGACGACCGCCGGGTCGGCGCCGGCTTCGAGGGCCGCCCGGTGCTGCCCGAGAAGAAGCCAGGATCTCGACCGAGCAGGCCGCGGAGGCCATCGACGTCACGGCCAGCACGCTGCGCCGCATCGAGGGCGGCAAGGCCGGCATCAAGGGACCTGCCCTGACAGCGTTACTGGCCAAGTACGGCGTGGACGACGAAGAACTGCGGGAGACCCTGCTGTCGATGGCTCGCGAGGGCAAGGCGCGGGGCTGGTGGGCGAAGTTCAGTGACCTGCCGCAGGTCTACCGCCAGTACATCGGCCTCGAATCAGCAGCCGAGGAGATCCAGGACTTCCAGACGATCGTGGTCCCCGGCCTTCTCCAGACCGAGGCCTACGCCCGAGCCATAACCAGTTCGGGAGCACGGAAACCCACCCCGGAGGCGGTAGAGCAGAACGTCACGGTGCGGATGGAACGTCAGAAGCTCGTGACCGAGGGAAAGCTGCGGCTCGTCGCCGTCATGGACGAGGCTGTTCTCCATCGCCAGATCGGCGGACCCGAGGTCATGCACGAACAGCTCTCGGCGATGCCGGAACTGGCTAAGCTCCGAAACGTCACGCTCCAGGTGATCCCCCTCAAGGAGGGCGCCTACGCCTCGATGCTGTCCAGCTTCGCCTTACTCAACCTGCCCGCCGGTCCGAACGTGGTCTACATCGAGGGCTTGACCGGAGACCTCTACGCTGAAGGTGATGAGGTGCAACGTTGTCTGGCTGTAATGAACGAGCTGCGGGCATCCGCGTTGTCGCCCAGCGGGTCGCTTGAGATGATCAAGCACATCCGCGACACGGACCACCAGCAATAGGAGTTGTGATGCTCGGCCAGACCTGGCGCAAGAGCATCCGTAGCGGAGACAACGGCGCGTGCGTCGAGGTTCGGCGCGTAGGCGGCACCATCGAGGTCCGCGACACGAAGGACCGGAGCAAAACCGCGCACGTCTACACCCTGGAAGAGTGGGAAGCGTTCATCGGTGGCGCAAAGGCCGGTGAATTCGACCTCTGATCAACGGGGCGTGTAGCGGAGCTGCGCGCGACGGGGGTCCAGCCTGTCGGTGTCTTTACTAAGCTAGGTACGTGACTAGCTTCGATGGGAACGAGGTCGTTGATCGTTTACGATCGGTGGCCGAGGACCTGGGCTCGTTAAGCGATCGTCTGCGACTCACAGCGCAAGCTGCCCAAACGCGGCATTTTCAGGCCGCTGACCGAGGCGGCCTGGCTGAGGTCACGGTAGATGGTCGGCCCCGGGTCGCTGAGCTGCGATTGCATCGTGATGCCCTCAGCATGAGGCCCGACGAGCTCGACAACATGCTGACCACCGTGATCAACCAAGCGCTGCAAGAAGCGCGCTCGGCGACGCACGAGGCGATTCTCGACGCCCTGCCCCCATCACTCCGGCAGGACGCCGATAAGGCCGCTGGGCAGGCACGACCGTGACCACGCCTGAGCAGTCGATGGAAGCGCTCCGACGGGCGATCGCGGATATGCCACACCGGATTGCCGAGGTGACCGAGCGCGTCAATGCCATCTCAACGGCGACGGTCACTGGCCAGGACGAGAGCGGTTCAGTCACGGTCACCGCGTCAGGACAAGGGCAAATCATTTCCGTACGCGTGGAACACCGCGCCCTGCGCGAATGGGACGCCTCCGTCGTTGCAGCTCGGGTCACCACGGCGGTCAACGCCGCCCTGACCCGGGCCGAGGTGGCGTTGGAGGAGGCGGCCGCAGACCCAGATACCCACGGCGGGATCGGCATGGACGACAGCTTCCGCGCGTTCGCGCAGCGGATGGAGGCGACCCTGGACCGGCTTGAGCGCCTCAACCACGACATCGACCGGCTCCTCGACTGATCGAGGGCCCGACACCCGGGTCAGCCCGGTTCGACGGCGTCGGCTGCCGTGCCTGCGGTGTTCCAGGCGTCGAAGTAGCTCTTGCCGCCGTCCTTGGCGGCGCTGCCGGTGGTCGGCGGGGCGACCAGGCCGAACGTGGCAGCGGCGATCGCCTTGCTCGTCGCGGCGTTCCGGGCGCGGAAGTTCGCCTCCTTGCGGACACGATCCATGCCCTTGGCCGCCTTGGCACCCTTCTTCGCGGCGGTCAGCGTCTCGTTGAGCTCTTTGAGCCAGGCGTAGAGCTTCTTCAGGATCTGGGAGAGCTTCATCAACAGTTCGCTGACCTTGGTCAGGACCTGGCTCAGCCGCACCACGACCTGCGAAATCCGGGCGAGGACCATGGTGGCTCGGGCGAGCGAGGCGGCGACGAACGCGGCGAGTGAGGCGCCGGCGGTGACGATGGACAGCGCCAGGTTGGTGATGAACAGGCTGATCACGAACATGACCAGACTGGTGATCAAATCGATGATCATGTTGGCGCACTCGACGCAGGCCTGCGCCGCGTTCTCCAGCAGCTCCGGTGCCTTGTCCAGTGAGTCGGCCAGCCCGTGCAGCCGCTGGTCGATCAGGTCGACGGTGGCACTGAACGCGAGGTAGGCGTCACCGGTCCAGCCGGCCGCGAGCTGATTCCGGTCGCGCGCCTGGTCCTCGGCGACCTGCCGGACTACGGTGGCGATCTGGGTGTACTGCGGCGCGGCGGCGAGCAACGCCTGCGGGTCACCGCTGACCGACTTCAACGTCTCGTTGGCCCAGTTGAAAGGGTGATGTAGCGCGGACTGCACGAGGTCGGGCAGCCCGGAGAACCACGCTTCCAGATCGTTGGCCGCCTGCTGGCTCACTTGGCCCCCGGGTGCAGCTGTTCGTCGGCTCGCAGGTCGGCGGCCCCGGCCAGATCGGTTTCGGCCAGCAGATCGACGACCTCTTTAACCGTCTCGGACAGCGACAGCAGTGCGTGACTGGCGAAGTCCGTGACGTCCGAGCAGTCCGAGACGAACTCCGCGTAGGCGTCATAGACCCGACCGCCCACTCCCGGGACGTACCCGAAGGCATCACGCGGGACATTCACTGCGCTCAGGCCGTTCCGCGCCTGATCCGTACGGTCTCGCCGGCCGATACCACGGTCGGCGAATGCGAACATCGCCGACAGGTCGGCTTTCACTTCTCCAGACATGTGACTCCCCGTTGTCACCAGTCAGGCGGAATCGGACAGCGCTCGCACAAACCGGTTGGCCGCGCTGACGTCGAGAGCAGCGAGCATCATCGCGAACGTCGAGCCGTCAGTAAAGGTCAGTTCGCACCGGCCCCACTGAAAGAACAGCTTGCTGTGCCGCCGGACGCTGCGGATGGCCGACCGCTGCACGGCGTAGTGGATGGCGAACTTCGGCGGCTGCTCGGACAGCCGGTTCAGGAAGATAAGCCTGCGATCCGTGATCGCCCACTCCAGAGAGGCCGTCTCAACACCTCGGGTGCCTCGCCACAAGCGGCCAGCGACCGACTCCGGCGAACCGGAGCCGAGCGACCCCGAGACGAGACGTCGCGTCCGGTCCGGATGGAGCTGCAGACCAGTCCAGCCGAAGCCCTCAATCCAGCGATCCGACCGGCTAGGCCGTTGGCCGGTCTGACGCAACTGTTCGAGCTCCCGAGGACTCAACTCGTCATCTGTACGCTCCAGGCGGCTGCTGTCGCCGTACACATCCGGGTTGAAGTAACCCATGGCGATCAATCGCTCGCCCGGCTCCAGCACCTCGACGACGAACTCTCCCCAGACCTTGACCAGGTTGAACAGCGGCACGCCAGAACCCTATCGGCCCTGATAGGTCAAATACAGCCACATCTTTGACACCTCGTGATGTCCACGCGCGCAGTGCACGACACCTTACGTCCTTGGCGGGCGCGTAGCACCACGATGAGGCGACGGCCGGCACGCTGGCGAGAACGCCAACTCTGCCGCCCGCGCTTTCTTCCGCCGTGCTGAAGCCGACGGCGTCATCCCGATCGGGACGAGCCCCGCCCACCAGGTCAAGAAACCCCGCTGACTGCCGAACACGCGACGGGCTCTGCTGCCGTGGGAGCTGGGTCTACGCCAACATCCGCCGGTTCCTGCTCTACGGCCTGTCCGGCGGCGCGGCCGAGATCGCCGTGATGCTCGCCGGGCCGTTCCTCGGCCTGCCGCTGTTCCTGCTGCCGGCCCAGATCCTCTGGGTCAACCTGCTCACCCACGGCCTGCCCGGCGTCGCGCTCGGCAGCGAGCCGGCGCCGCCCGACGTCATGCAGAACCCGCCTCGGCCGCCGGCCGAATCGGTGCTCGGCGCCGGGTTGTGGCAGCGCATCCTGCGGGTCGGCACGGTCATCGCCGCCGTCACGCTCGGCATCGGTGTCTGGGCGCACGCCACCGACCGGCCCTGGCAGAGCATGGCCTTCTTCGCCCTCGGCGCGACCCAGCTCGCCGTCGCCGTCGGCTCGCGCGCCCGGCCCGGCACCCGTGCCAACCCGATGCTGCTACTCGCGGTCGCCGTCGCCCTCGGTCTGCAGTTCGCCGGCTTGTACGTGCCGATCCTCAACGAGCTGCTCGGCACCGAACCCGTACCGCCGCTGGATCTTCTGATCATCTGCGGGCTGTCCGGTCTCGGTTACGCCGCGATCCGCCTCGACCGGGTCGTCCACCCACGCGACCGCAGCACTGCGGCCACCACGGCCCGCGCGACGGTCACCGCCGGGCGCTGAGCCGCGGCGGCTCGCCGGCCCGGGCGATCGGGCGGCGGTCGCCCAGCACCGCCCGGAGCGTCACCCGGCGCTGGCCCGCCCACTGGCAGACACACCGTTTCATGGCCTCGCGCACCCGCCACGGGGATAGACCGATGGTTGTATCGGCTGTAGACCTCGGTACGGCGTACGGCAGAAGCCCGGGTCTTCCGGCTCTTGCCTGCAGTGCCCACGGTGGCCGGACAGTAGAGGGTCAGGCCACTTCTTGCCCGACGAAGGGGGTCGTGATGTCCGCTCGCGAGGTCTTGTTCGACTCCGATGGGGTGTGTTGCGCCGCCGACCTGTACCTGCCTGATCCGGCGCCGGCCACCGTGCCGTGCGTGGTGATGGGCCACGGCGGCAGCGGGACGAAACGGTTGGGGCTGCCCGCGTACGCGCGGAAGTTCGCCGCCGCCGGTATTGCCGCGTTCGTCTTCGACTATCGCGGATTCGGTGCCAGCGAGGGCGTGCCGCGGCAGGTCATCGACGTGGCGGCGCAACGCGACGACTATCGAGCAGCAGTCCGGCATGTCCGCGAAATGCCCGGGATCGACCCTCGGCGGGTGGCGCTGTGGGGCACGTCGCTCAGCGGTGGCCACGTGCTCGCCGTCGCCGCAGCCGATCCGATGATCACAGCCGCGATAGCCCAGGTGCCCATGATCGACGGCCTGCATCGCGGGGGTGGCCTGCGGCAACGCCTCAATCTCGAGGTCGCCGCCAGAACGCTGAAGTTCACCGCCGCGGCGCTGCGGGACATCCGGAACGCGCGGCGTGGGCAAGATCCGTTTCTGGTGCCGGTCGTGGCCGCGCCCGGGAAGACGGCCGTGTTCACCGAGCCGGACGCCCGGGCGACGTTCGACGCACTCGGCGGCGAGGCGACCGGATGGCGTAATCAGCTCGCGCCCCGGTTCGTCTTTGCCCTGCCCCGGTATGTCCGGGGCACTGCCGAACGGCTGACGATGCCGCTGCTGATGATTCTGGCCGACCACGACCCGCAAGCCTCCAGCACCTACGCCGCCCGCGTCGCCGCCCGCGCTTGGCACGCCGACATCCGCCACTACCCGATCGGCCACTTCGACGTCTACCTGCCACCGGTCTTCGACCGGATCAGTGATATGCAAGTGGACTTCTTGCGCACTCACTTGCTGGCCAACGCGCAGTCAGCAGCCGCCACACCGGCCGGTTGATCGTGAGGAGCGGGAGCGGACCGGATGTCCGCACCGAGGTGCCGGGCCTGACGTGGGCCGGCTCGGGACCGTCGGCCCTGATCGGCCCAGGACGCTCCGGTGGATGCTGACGATATGTGGGGAGCGGGCGCGCCTCCCCCGGCCGCTGGGGCTTCTCGGTGCCCACACCGTCTATCGGTCCCGCCCGGCCACAGAGGCAGACGCCGACCGTCGACTCGGGCGCGTCGGCGCCGATAGCACCCGAAGCGCTTGAGCGGGCTCAACACCGCGAGCGGTGCATACCGCGACAGGAGTAAGGGGGTTCCCGTGGCGCGCTGGCTCGGTGACACCCTGGCGAGCATCCCGCCGGTGCTCGCCTATCTGCTCGTCGGTGTGCTGGCCACCGGCGAGTCGGTCTTCGTCGGCTTGGTGCTGCCCGGCGAACTCGCGCTGCTGCTCGGCGGCTTTCTCGCCTTCCGCGGGCAGGTCAGTCTCGCGGTGATGATGGCCGTGGCCGCCGCCGGGGCTGTCGGCGGTTACCTGCTCGGCTACGAGATCGGCCGCCGGTACGGCCCGGCTTTGCGGACCAGCCGGATCGGCCGGCGCATCGGCCCCGCCCGCTGGCAGCGCGTCGAGGGCGCGCTCGCCGCCCGCGGCGCCCGAATCCTGCTGCTCGGGCGGCTGGTGGGGATCCTGCGCGCGGTGATGCCGGCCGCCGCCGGCATGACCCGGATGCGGTACCGCACCTTCGCGACCTACGCGGTCGTCGGCGGCGTCGTCTGGGGCCCCGGCTTCGTCCTGCTCGGCTACCTGGCCGGCACCTCCTACCGCAAGGTGGCCACCATCGCCGGGCCGGCCGGTCTCGTCCTGCTGATCCTGCTCGCCCTGATCAGCACCGTCACCGCAGCGGCACGATATGCCGCCGCACACCAGGACCGGATCAGAGCCGTCATGGTTCGCCGGCTCGACCGGCCCGCCATGGTGCGCCTGCGCCGGCGCTACCGTACTCAGCTGTCTTTCGCCGCCCGCCGCCTCTCCCCCGGCGGGGCCCTCGGACTGGAGCTGACCGTCGGCCTGGCCGTCATCGGCGTCGCCGGGTGGGCCTTCGGCGCCGTCCTGGAGGATGTCCTGCACCGCGACGAGCTCGCCACCGTGGACAGCCCGGTCGCCGCCTGGCTGGTCGATCACCGGACTGCTTGGCTGACCACCGTCATGCGTGGCATCACCGCTGCGGGCACCGCCCGGGTCACGGTGCCGCTCTTGATATTCGCGGGCCTGCTGATGGTTCGTCACGCACACCGGTTAAGCACAGCGGTCATGCTGATCGTCGTCCCCGCCGGCACCAGCGTGCTGGTCACCGGGATCAAACTGCTGACGACCCGGACCCGGCCGGACATCGCGGACCTGCTGACCGCGGCTCCCGGGTACGCGTTCCCGTCCGGGCACAGCGCCCATGCCGCCGCCGTCTACGGCCTGCTGGCCTACCTCGCCGCCACTCGGTTGCGACGCTGGAGTCACCGGGTGGCCGTGTGGACGGTCGCGGTCCTGGTCACCATGCTGGTCGGCTTCTCTCGCCTCTACCTGGGCGCGCACTGGCTCACGGACGTCCTCGGCGGCTACACCCTCGCGGCGACCTGGACCGCTCTGGTCGTGACCGCCGTCACCACCGTCCGCCGCGGCAGGGCCGGTGCCGCTGCAACGACCGGCCAGGCCACCGAGGTGATCAACCATGCTCACGGCACCACCCGCTCGGCCGAGCATCGATAGCCGATGCGCCTACGCCGCGGAAGCCCCCTGGGCAGCAGGTTCTCGGATGCGTCGTGAGCTGACGTCGTCGCGAGTCGGGAACCGGATGCCGGGGTCCCGGTCAGGCGCCGGGCGGCATCGTGCGCCGGGGCAACCAGTGCCCTTGTCGACGAAAGGGCGGCCAGCACCAGGCGCCGCGACGACCGGATACACCCCATGGTGGAGTAGGTGAAACCCTCAGGACCGGGCGGCGGGACCCGGCGGTCCTTGCGGTCGGGGCTTCACGCCCGAAGACTCGGATCCGATCAGCCTTCGGATTCGCACACCGGCAGTGTGACGGTGAAAGTGGCGCCTCGGCCCGGACCGGGCGATTCAGCAACGATGGCGCCACGATGGGCTTCGACGATGGCCCGGGTGATGGTCAGGCCGATGCCCGACCCGTGCCGGCCGGGAATCCGGCCGGGCACCGCCGCGCCGGCCGTACTACGAGCCGGGTCCGTGCGGTAGAAGCGGTCGAACAGCAACGCGGCGTGCTCCGGAGCAAAACCCTCACCGGTGTCGGCGACGGCGACTCGGGCAACGGTCTGCGGATGGTCCCCCGGCTGTCGCGCGCCGGCGGGCCCGGTGACCGTGACGGTGACCGTGCCGCCGGCCGGAGTGTGCCGCCGGGCGTTGTCGAGCAGATTCATCAACGCTTCGACCAGGCGATCCTCGTCGACGACGACCGTCGGGCCCGGATCGTCGGCCCGCAGGAGCAGGTCGATGTCGTCGGCCTGGTATCCGGGTCGCAGCGCGGTGACCGCACGCCGGGCGACGGCGGCGAGGTGGACCGGACGCAGGTGGAGGGCGAGTTGGCGTTCCTCAGCGCGGGAGACCGATTCCAGGTCGACGACCAGCCGGCGCAGCCGGGATGCCTGTTCACCGAGGGTGTCGACGGTTTCGGTGTCGACGGGCAGGACGCCGTCGGTGATCGCCTCGACGGTGGCTTCGAGTGCGGCGATGGGGGTGCGCAGTTCATGGCCGAGGTCGGCCAGCAACCGCCGCCGGGTCTGCTCGGACGTGGCCAGTTTGCCGGCGAGCCGGTTGACCGCAGCGGTCAGGGCGGTGAATTCGGGTCCGAGTCGCGGGTCGGTGACGCCGGTGTCGTAGTTGCCGTCGGCGATCCGGGTGGTGGCCGCGGCCAGTTCGGCCACCGGCGCGGCAAGCCGGCGGGCGACCAGCCAGGTGACCATCCCGGCAGCGAGCACGGCGACGACGACCCCGGCGGCCAGCGAGATCAGCGTGGCCTGGGTGAAGGCCCGGTCCACGTGGCTCTGCACAGCCGCGGTGAGGTCAGGCATCCGGGAGCGGCGCAGGTGTGTGCCGAACACCGGCGGCGCGACCAGCAGCGCCACCACCAGCAGGGTGCCCGCGCCCGCGCAGACGACCAGCGCCATCGCCGCGAACAGCCGGGTCCCCAGCCCCAGACGCGCCCACCGCACGGCCAGAGCCGGCCGGCCGGTCATCCCGGTCCCATCCGGTAGCCGACGCCGCGGACGGTACGGATGTAGCGCGGCTCGGCCGGGTCGTCGCCGAGCTTGCGGCGGGCGTGCCCGAGGTGGATGTCGACCAGGTGTTCATCGCCGACCCAGTCGCCGCCCCAGACCGCGTCGATGAGCTGCCGGCGGGTGAACGCCTGCCGCGGCCGGGCCGCCAGCGTCGCCAGCAGGTCGAACTCGGTACGGGTCAGGTCGACGACCCGCTCGCCGACGCGGACCTCCCGAGCAGCCGGGTCCAGGCTCAGCGCCCCGAACCGGTGCACGTCCTCGCCGCCGGCGGGAACTGCCGTGGTGCGGGGACGCCGCAGCATGGTCCGGATCCGGGCGACCAGCTCGCGGGGGCTGAACGGCTTGGTCAGGTAGTCGTCGGCGCCCACCGACAGGCCGATCAGCTTGTCGACCTCGTCGGCCCGGGCAGTCAGCATGATCACGTACGCGTCGGTGAAGGTGCGCAACGTCCGGCACACCTCGATCCCGTCGATGCCGGGCAGCATCAGGTCGAGCACCACCACGTCCGGCGCGATCGTCCGGGCCGCGTGCAGGGCGGCTTCGCCGTCGGCGGCGGTGGTGACCGCGAAACCTTCCCGCCGCAGGTAGCCGGCCACGGCGCGGACCAGGGCCGGCTCGTCGTCGACGACCAGCGCCCGCACCGGGGCGGGTTTCTCGGCACCGGCGTTCATCCCTACGCTCCTGTCATGGCGACGAATGCGCCGTGCCAGGTGTGGTACCAGATCGCGCCGGTGACCGCGTTGACCGACAGCATGCCCACGATCTTTCCGCCGTGGACGGTGTGCAGGGTGTAGTAGCCGGGGAAGGCCGTCGCGTCGTCGGCGGTCTGGCCGCTGGGCTGCGCGTCGAGCCACGCCTGGGCGCCGGCGAGCGCCTGTTCCTGGGTGACCTGCGGGGTCACGTCGCCGGTGGCGTGCATGCCGTAGCGGGTGTTCCACATCATCGCCGGACCGTACTCGATGCCGGCCGTCCCGGTCGCCGGGTCGATCAGCACCTCGGTGGCGCCGGCCCCGGGCGCGGTGAGCAGTTCACTGTAGTAGCCGTCGGCGAACCGCATGACCTCACCCGCGTGCAGGTTGCCGCCGAGCCGGTCGGCGAACGCCTGCGCCCGCGCGTGCGCGGCGGCCATCGTGGTCACCGCGCGGCCGTCGCCGGGCAACCCGAAACGACCGCCGGCCGGCCCGAAGCCGCCCGTCATGCCGCCGGCGCCGCCCATCATGCCGCCCGCGCCCATCATGCCGGACCTGTAGCCGCGCACCGGACCACCGCCGGCGGCGACCGACCGGCCCGGGGCCGGAGCACCGTGGCCGACGCCGTACGCCACCGTGGTGACGCTGCCGGCCAGTGCCAGCACCGCGACGGCCAGGGCAGCGATCGACCAGCCGCGCCGCACGGTGTTCATCGGTGTCCCCTTGCCTGAGTCAGCGTCTGCCGCTGCTGCAGGTAGGTCTCCTGGTCGATCTCGCCGCGGGCGAAACGCCGGTCCAGGATGTCCTCCGGCGACTCGCGTCGCGCGTTTCCTCGGTCGTCGGGCCGCATGCTGGGCAGCAGCCGCACCACCAACAGGATGATCACCACGATCAGCAGCAGCCAGAACAGGCCCATCCCGAGCCAGGCGCCCCAGCCCATGCCGCCGTACCAACCCATCATCGTCGCGCTCCTTCCACAAGGGCGGGCCTGTCCTGCTCCGGTCCGCCGGCCAAGCTGCGGGCCTGGCCATACCTTCACCCTGCCCTTCGGATACGAACATCGGCCTGCGCTAACGACGAAGATTTGACGAAGCCGCACGGTGCTTCGACCGTTGCAGCGCGGCAGCGCGCAGGTCATCGGCGCGCTCGCGCAGCAGGGCCAGACCACCGACGGCGTAGGTGCGCCGTCGATGGTGGCCGGTACACCGCGACCGGTCAGCAATCCCAACCGGTCACGCCGGTCAGCCCCCGCTCTTGGCCCCCTCGGCCACAGCGTCCGGACGAAGGCCGCAGAGAAGCGCAATTGTCACAGGTGCCGGTTACCGGGTTTCGCGAAGAAACGGTGTGAGAAGTTCGCTGGCGCGGGAGCGGACATGTGCAGGGTCGCCGCCCGCCTCGATGAGGCTGGACGCGCTGTAGACGATCGCGTTGATCAGTTCGGCGGTGGTCGCTGGATCGGGCAGGTTCATCTCTCGTAGCGCGTCGAGCAGCGGGTGTGACAGTTGTTGGTGCATGGCGCGGTTGCTGTCGTCGATCTGCTGGCCGGGCGCGATGGCGGCGAGGGCCCGGGCTACCGCGTGTTCGCCTTCGGCGACCAGCTCGAGGTTGGTGTCGACGTAGGCCAGTACCTGCGCGTCCGGCGTGCCGGCTGCGGTCATCGCGTCGGTTACGCGGTTCGACCAGCGGGGGAACACGTCCTGGATGAGGGCGTCGAGCAGGTCCTGGCGAGATTTGAAGTATTCGTAGGCCGAGGAGCGGGCCAGCCCGGCGCGGCCTGCGACCGCCGCGAGGGACGGAGCGGTGCCGGGTTCCTCGGCCAGGAGGGCACGGGCCGCGTCGAGCAGCGCACGGTATTTGGCGGCGCGGTGCTCGGCGACGGTGGGCGCTGAGATACGCGGCACCGTGCCTCCCTCGCGTCGCTCAGCCGGACAGTTTTCCGTCGATCATTTCTACCACCCGGCCGCAGTGCTGGAGCACGTCAGTGTCGTGCGTGACCATCACCGTGGCCACGCCGGCGTGCTCGGTCTCGCGGGCCAGCAGTTCGACCACCTCGTGGCTGCGGGCGCGGTCGAGTGCCGCTGTCGGTTCGTCGACCAGTAGCAGTGACGGGTTGCCGATCAATGCCCGGGCGATGCCGACGCGTTGGCGTTCGCCGCCGGAGAGCTGGTGCGGGCGGCGGCGGGCCTTGCCGGCCATCCCGACTTCGGCGAGCAGCTGCTCGGCGTCGCGTCCGCCGGTCTTGCGCCGGTTGAGGTGGTTCATGAGCCGCAGTTGGTCGATCGCGGTCAGCGCCGGGAGCAGGTTGCCGCTCTGGAAGACGAAGCCGATGTGTTCGCGCCGGTAGGTGGTACGCGCCGCCGGTTTCATGGTGGCCAGGTCGTTGCCGTCGATGGTGACGCTGCCCTCGTCGGGCAGGGTCAGGCCGCCCGGCCACGGCGAGCAGGCTGGACTTGCCGGCGCCGGACGGTCCGACCACCGCGACCAGTTCGCCGGGTGCGACGGTGAGACTGACCGCGTCCAGCGCGGTGATGGTGTCGTCGCCGTCGCCCAGGCGCAGGGTCACGCCGGCCAGGTGCAGGCCGGTGCGGGTCATGGTGCCGGGCTTCATCGTTGTGCTCCGAGGGCGGCCAGCGGGTTGACCGTGGCGATGCGGACGATGGCGGTGGCCGCGCCGAGCAGGCCGAGGGTGACCAGCAGCGCGGCCGCGGTCAGCACGGCTGGGGTTTCCAGGGCGAACGGCACGTCACCGCCGCTGAGCAGAGCTCCCGTGCCTACGCCGGCCAGCAATCCGGTGGCGCAGGCGGCCAGCAGGATGAGCAGTGCCTGGGCGAGGCCGTCGCGCAGCAGGTACCGCCGGGATGCGCCGATCGCCCGCAGGACCGCCAGTTCGTGGCGCCGGTGGATGGTCCAGACCGTGAAGAAGGCACCCACGACCAGGGCGGAGATGGCGTACAGGAAGACCTGGATGAGGGTGAGGGTCGAGGTTTCGGCGCTGTAGCCGGGTGAGGTCGCGTACGCGTCGGTGAGCGTCATGCTGGTGGTGTGTGCGGCGGTGTCCCCGGCGGTGAGGTCGACGGTGGCGCCGTCACGTTCTCTGATCGCTGCCGCTGTGGCCTCACCGTCGTTGGCGCCGTGGATCCGGCGCCAGGTGTCGAGCGGTAGGTAGGCCACGTCGACGTGTCCGAACGTACGTTGATCGGCGGTGGCCCCGATGACGGTGAGTTTGACGCCGAGCCGGTCGATGGTGATCGTGTCGCCGAGGTGCAGTCCGGCCTCGATCAGGGTGCTGGAGACGACGAGACCGTCGGCGCTGCCCAGCCGGGTTCCGCCGGCGGGTGCCGGGTCCAGGAACGAGCCGGGCTCGACGCCGAACAGGGCCAGGTCGATCGGCATGCCGGTGCCGCTGTGTGCGTTCACCAGTGTGTTGCCGAACGGCTCGGCCGCCTCGACGCCCGGTCGCCCGCGCCAGGCCGCCACCTGCCCGGCATCGATGACGCTGCGTGAGAAGGCTCCGTCCACCCGGGTCCCCTCGGCGAACCCGAACGCCGTGACCGGCATCTGCCGCAGACCGGACACGCCATCGTTGACCAGTCCGGACGACAGGCCGGACAGCAGCACCATGAGCACCGCGATCAGGGCCACCACCGCACCCATCAACGCGAATCTCGAGCGCGCGAACCGCAGCTCACGCCATGCCAGAAACATAACCGCTCCCCCAAACTTGCCGACATATTGTCGGTAACTATACCGACACGCTGTCGGCAAGATGGGTGCGCGTTACTGAACTGAATTCGCGACCGCTCGGCGCCCACCGGTCACCGCCACGACCGCCGTATGCGCACATGGTTGAGGTCGCCTCCGAACGCACGCTCGCCTACCAGAGCGGCAAACCGAACAACGCCGCCCCCGGGCGAGCCGGTTTCTGTTGGCGCGACCGTCTCGCACGCCACCTGTGGCGGGACAGCGCTCACCAGGACTGTCAGCCGCCCTTGGCTACCGTCCTGTACTGCGATCTCGACGATTTCAAACCCACCAATGACCGTTTCGGCCACGAGGCCGGCGACGAAGTGCTCCGATGCGTTGCCCGGCGCCTCACGGCCGCTCTGCGGCGGAGCGACATCGTTGCCCGTGTCGGCGGCGACGAATTCCTCGCGTACTGCCCAGGCGTTGATCAGGCCGCCGCCCGGCTGATACGGCAGAGCGTCGAGGATGCTCTCAAGGAACCGATGCTCTGGAACGGCATGACGCTGACCGTCGGCGCCACGGTGGGCACCGCAACCAGCACCCTGGGCGGGAACTCATCATCGGATGCGTTGATAGCCGCCGCCGACAACGCCATGTACCGGCGCAAGCGCGCGCGTAAACGCATCTCCCCCATGCCTACGGCGGCAGGAGAAACCGCCGCTGCCGGTGAGGGCGTCGCTTGCGTACAAGGGGTGACGAGCAACTTCTGACGCGGCCCGCATTTCAGTCACGCCCCCACCCGGCCAAAACGCACCACGAGCCACCCGGACGTCTCCCACCTGCTCGGCGTCTACCACGCCTGGCCGCGCACGAACTCGACCGGCACCGTTCGACGCCGCCGCTCTGACACCGCCGTAGCCTTTGGTCCGACACACCCGCTGACAGAGCCAGCAAAACGGGCGAAGGACCGGCCACCGTCAGTGACCAGCACGCCCGCCTGTCGCCGGTTAACGGCCTTTGCCGACGTCCTGCCGTGCACTTCTTCTGCGGAGGGGATCTTCGGTCATGGCTGCCCTCGGTGCAGCCCCCTGATCAGTCGCCGTCGCGCTGTCCGGGTCCTTCCTGGCTGGGTGTGGAGCTGAAGTTGCCGGTCCAGGAGGCTTTGGCGCCGGAGTCGCCGATCCGGTACGTGTCGTAGACGGCGAAGCCGGCGATGATGACGGCGAGCGCGATGACGATCTTGGTGATCGCCGCCGACCCGGCAGCGAGGTAGGTGCGTTGCCCAGCCGCGGCGCCCGCCTCGCGCTGGCGCCACCAGATCACTAGCGCCAGCAGAGCGACCGGGATGGCCGCCCAGATGGCGGTGTCGCCGAGTTCGGTGTGGTCGCGCAGCAGGGCGGAGTCGGTGACGCGGTGCTCCAGCCATTCACCGGCGCTGGTCGTGACCGGCACGAGGGCGACGACGAGCACGGACAGGATCGCGTTCGGCCCGGCCAGGCGGCGGCGCAGCGACGGCGAGATCGCCGTCAGTACGAGCAGCAGGGCGGCAAGCGGCAGCAGGACCACGATGGCGTGCACGAGCAGGATGTGGGCCGGCAGTCCGTTGATGGTGCCCATGGAATTCCCTCCGAGCGGCTGGGGATGCGACGCGGGTGTCGGTGGTGACCCGGTCGACGACGTGCTGAAAGGCTAAGCAGTGAATCTTCACGTTCTCCCATTTTCGGCCGGGACGCTTGTCCGGTCGCTGAGCCGGGAGGGAGCCGTGAGAAGGCATGAGTGTTACGCCGGTGAGGGGCCGGGTGAGGCTGAGCGGGTCTGGCCGACCGGTCGGCCGTAGACGTCCGGTGCGGCGGTGGTGGGCTGACCTGGCCGGGTCGGCCGCTCTGTTCAGTGTGGTGCTGGCTGTCGCGTTGTGGCTGCACAACGGCGGTCTTCGTGACGTTTCGACGCCGGGCGGACCGGCGACCTCGGCCGGGCGGCTGACCGGCTTGGTGGCCTCCGACCTGCTGTTGTTGCAGGTGCTGCTGATGGCGCGGATTCCGTGGGTGGAACGCAGCTACGGCCAGGACCGACTGGCCCGGCGGCACCGGCTGGTCGGGTTCGTGTCGTTCTGGTTGATGCTCGCCCACCTAGGGCTGATCACGCTGGGATACGCGCAGAGCGGCGGCGGGGGCGTCATCGCTACGGCGTGGGAGCTGGTGGTCACGTACCCGGGCATGGTCCTGGCGACGGCGGGCACCGGGCTGCTGGTGCTGGTCGTGGTCCTGTCGGTGCGTGCGGCACGGCGCCGGCAGCGGTACGAGACGTGGCACCTGATCCACCTGTACGCCTATCTCGGGGTCGGGCTGGCCCTGCCGCACCAGCTGTGGACCGGCGCCGACTTCACCGCTTCGGAGTTGTCGCAGCTGTACTGGTGGGGCCTGTGGGCCGCCGCGCTCGTGGCAGTGCTGGTGTTCCGGATCGGGCTGCCCGCCTACCGGTCGGCGTATCACCGGCTACGGGTGCACACGGTGGTGCGCGAGGCGCCGGGTGTGGTGTCGGTGTACCTGCGGGGACGGCACCTCGATCGGCTGCCCGCGGTGGCCGGGCAGTTCTTCTGCTGGCGATTCCTCGACGGGCCGGGCTGGAGCCGCGCCCACCCGTACACCTTGTCGTCCGCACCGTCGGGTGACCTGCTGCGGATCACGGTCAAAGATCTCGGCGACGGTAGTTCCCGGATGGCCGCCCTGCGTCCGGGCACGCGGGTGCTGGTGGAAGGCCCGTACGGCGCGCTGACCACCGATCACGGCGCCCCCCGGCGGCAGGTTCTGCTGATGGCCGCCGGAGTCGGCATCACCACGATGCGGGCGCTGCTCGACGACCTGACCGGGGTCGGCGCGCAGGTGACGCTGCTGTACCGGGTCAGGCGGCACGAGGACGCCGTCTTCCGGACCGAGTTGGACGACGCGGCCCGCCGTCACGGGGTCCAGGTGGTGTACCTGCCGGGTGGCCGGGCCCGGCCCGGGTCGTGGCTGCCGGAGGGCTTTTCGCGGGTCAGTGACCTCGCGGGACTGCGGTGGCTGGTGCCGGACGTGGCCCGGCGCGAGGTCTACCTCTGTGGACCGCCGCCGTGGATGTCGGCGGTGCGGGCCACGCTGCGCGATGCGGGTGTCGGGCCGGACCACATTCACGCCGAAGAGTTCGCCTGGTGAAACCTCCGAACCGAGCAGGGAGACGATGACAATGCGCAGGATCACGTTGTACGTCATGTCGACCGTGGCGGCACTGGTACTGCTGTTCAGTTACCGGACGAGTTCCGGCGCGACGCTGCCCGGCGCCGGCACAGCGGCCGCTGCTCCCGGCGTCGTTCCGGATACGGCTACGGCCGTACCGTCAGCAGGCACGCCGTCGAAGGGTCACCGGGCCACGACCGTCAACGGGACGGTGGCGCAGACCCGGTGGGGGCCGGTGCAGGTGCAGGTCACCATCGTCGGCCGGAAGATCACCGACGTCCGGGCGCTGCAGCACCCGACTGGCAGCGCCCGCGACGACCGCATCAACACGGACGCCCTGCCCCGGCTGCGTGAACAGGTTCTCACGGCGCAGAGCGCCCGGATCGACGGCGTCACCGGGGCGACGGTGACCAGCGGTGGCTACCGCCGGTCGTTGCAGGCCGCGCTGGACGCGGCACACTTCGGATGACCAGGCTTGGGAGAGTGACACCATGACCGACGCTGCGGCTGGTACTACGCGACTGCTGGTGGTCGAGGACGACCGTGAGGTCGGCCCGCTGCTGGTACGCCTGTTCCGGGGCGCCGGTTACGAGACCGACCTCGCCGTGGACGGCCAGGCCGGCCTGCACCGGGCCCTGACCCGCCGCTACGACGCGCTGATCCTCGATCGAGGCCTACCCGCCATCGAAGGCCTTGATCTCCTGGCCCGGCTACGACGATCCGGCGTGACCGTTCCCGCCCTGGTGCTGACCGCGCTCGGCACCGTGTCGGACCGGGTCGCCGGCCTGGACGGCGGTGCCGAGGACTACCTGGTCAAGCCGTTCGAGGTCGACGAACTGCTGGCCCGGGTCCGGGTCATGCTGCGCCGCCGGAGCGCATCGAGCGAGCTCCTCGCCGTCGGACGGGAACAGTTCGACCTGGTCACCCGAACCGTGACCGGCCCGGACGGCACTGTGGTGGCGCTGTCGGGCCGCGAGAGCGACCTGCTCCGGCTACTGGCACGACATCCGGCTCGGGCCTTCAGTCGTGAGGAGATCATCGCCGAAGTCTTTCCCGATGCCTCCAGCGTCACGCTGGCCGACACCTACGTGCACTACCTGCGCCGCAAGCTCGGCACCGGGGTGGTGTCCACGGTGCGAGGCGTGGGCTACCGACTCGGCCGCGACCGGGGTGCGCCCGCATGAGATCCGATCCCGATCGGGTGTTGCTGTCCCGGGCGCGGCGCGTGATGGCTCTGCAGACCGCCGCGGCGATCACCGTGAGCCTGCTGGTGCTCGGCTTCCTGGCGTTGATCGTGGTGGTCCACAGCCAGAACACCGCCACCACCAAACTGCTCAAGCAGACCGCGGCGACCACCGACGACGTCAACGATCCACCACCCGACGTGTGGATCTTCAAACAACACCCGGACGGTACGGTCGAGGCCAGCGAGGACGCTCCGGAAGGGCTCCCGGACCACAGCGTCCTGGACCGCGTGCGAGCCGACGGGATGCCCGTGACGACCACGATCGGCGGTCGCGAGGGCGGCTACCGTGCCCTGACCCGGCTCCGCGGCGACCAGGTGGTGCAGGTCGTCACGAGCCGGCATGAGCAGCACGACGAGCTGGAGCGCCTGCTCGGCGCGCTCGCCGTCGGTGAATTCGTCGGCCTGCTCGTCGCGCTGCTGTCGGCGGCGCTGCTCGCCCGCCGCGCGACCGCACCGCTGGCGCAGGCGCTGGCCCGGCAGCGGCACTTCGTCGCCGACGCCAGCCACGAACTGCGCACCCCGCTGACCCAATTGCACACCCGAGCGCAACTGCTGCAGATGGACCTGCGCGCCGGCGCGGACCTCGCGAACGTCACCAGCGACGTCGACCACCTCGTCACCGGAACCCGCCACCTCGGTGAAGTCGTCGACGACCTGCTGCTCTCCAGCCAGCTCAGCCGCCGCGACGACGCCCGCCTGCCCGTCGACATCAAGGCCGTCGCCGCCGACGTCCTGGCGAACCAGGCCGACCGCGCCGAAGCCCAGGAGGTCGAGCTCGGCCTGCGTGCCGGCACCGCCGGACCTTTCGTCGTAGCCGGGCACCACGCCGCCTTGCGGCGAGTGCTCACCGCCCTGGTCGACAACGCCTTGAGCCACACCCCGGCCGGCGGACACGTCCGCATCGACGTCGGCAGGTCCGGCGCCACGATCACGGTCGTCGTGCGTGACGACGGGACCGGCTTCGACCCGGCCGACACCGAGCGAATCTTCGCCCGATTCGCCCGCGGCGGCGACCACGATCAGCGGCGCTTCGGCCTCGGTCTCGCCCTGGCCCGCGAGGTGATCACCGGACACGGCGGCACGATCGAAGCATGGGGGCGACCCGGACACGGCGCGGCCTTCACCATCCGCCTACCGGCGGCCGCCGGCGGCGACACCGCCTGACGGCAGGGCGGCCCGATGACCGCGAACGCCGACATCGGTTCGGGCCGACCGGCCGCGTTGCCACATCTGCGTCGCCTCAGTTGTCGAGGAGTCCGGCCGATAAGCAGGTGTGGCTGGCGCAATGAGCGAGGCCGGCAGAGTGTCACAGGACCAGAAGGGGTCCGTGGAGCACTCCGGAACTCGTGCGCGAACTTTCGGCGGCCTTCAGGACGAGTTGTGTGCACCGCAGGTGAAGGACAGCAGCCGTGTCCAGCCTGCGGGTGTATTCGATTCATCGGATGTGCTCGATATCACCATCGTGTGCCAGATCCTCGGATTCCAGCGGAGCGTTGCCGCTGCCGCCGTCATCGACAAGGCCGACATCTTCCAGGCCGCCAACCGCGCGTTCTGCACCCTGACCGGCCGCACCCCGGACCAGTTGCTCGGCACGTCCTGCAACGAGGTCCTGCACCCCGGCCGCACCGCCGACCAGCTACCCGGGCCGGAGACCGTCGCCTTCGAACAGCGATTCGCGGGTCTGGACGGCCGCGTGCGATGGGGCGAGGTGACGCTCACTCCGGTCGCCGGGCCGGACGACCGAGCATATCGGCTGGTGCAGGTACGCGACGTCACAGCACAGCGCCGGGCGGATGCCGACACCGCCCGGCAGACCCACGCGCTGCTCGCGGTCATCCGTGCCCAGCGGGCGGTGACCGCCGCCGCACAGAACAGTGACGCGGTCCTGCAGGTGATGGCGCAACAAGCAGTTGAGGCATTCCCCGCCGCGGACGGCGCCGCCGTGGAGATGGTCGACGGAGACGTCCTGCACTATGCGGCCGTCGCCGGTCTCCTGGCCCCGCATCGAGGCGTACGCCTCAGCATCGCAGGATCTTTGTCCGGGATCGCGATGGCCACCGGCGTCACCGTCCATTGCGACGACACCGAGACCGATGACCGCGTCAACCGCGAGGCCTGCCGCCAGGTCGGCATCCGCTCCATGTGCATCGCCCCACTGTTCAGCGCAGAAAAGCCGATCGGCGTGCTGAAGGTGGCCGCCGCCCGAGCCCACACCTTTCACGCGGACGACACGCACCAGCTGGAGTTGCTGGCGAGCAGCCTCTCCGCGGCGCTGCGGCACGCCGACGCCTACACGCAGAACAGCACCCTGCTCGCCGAGCGGACCGCCGCGCTGGCCGCCCGCGATCAGGCCGCCGCTGAACTGGCGGACCGCAACCGGGAGCTGACCGCCGCCAATCAGCTCAAGCAGGACCTGATCGGCATGCTGGGCCACGAAATCGGAAGCCCGCTGGCCGCCATCCGCGCGTACGCCGAGATGCTGATCGAAACCTGGGACGAGAACGACCGGCACAGCCGCTTGCGCGATGTGCAGACGATCGACCGCAACGCCCGCCGGCTGGCACTCATCGTCGATGACGTCCTGGCGCTGGTCACCGCCGATGCGGGCCGGCTCACCGCCCGCCCGCAGGACATCACTCTGCACGCGCATCTACGAGCCGTCGTCGGGCAGGCCGCCGGCAACCCGGCGTCGATCGTCTGCCCGTCCGACCTGGCCGTTGCGGTCGACCCCCGGCACCTCGAGCAGATCATCGTCAACCTGCTGTCCAACGCGGCCAAATACGGAGCCGGCTCCACCCGCATCACCGCCGACCAGGCCGGCGACCGCATCCTGATCCGGGTCAGCGACGACGGACCAGGCGTGTCCGAGCCGTTCCGGTCACAACTGTTCGAACGCTTCGCCCGCTCCGACACCACCTCGGCCAGCGTTCCCGGCACCGGGCTCGGCCTGTACATCGTGCGGGAACTCGCCCGCGCCAACGGCGGCGACATCGCCTACGAAGCCACGGCAGAGGCCGGAGCGACCTTCGTCGTCTCCCTACCAGCGGCGCATCGGCGACCCGGCTGACCGGCTTCTACCAACGCATCGGCATCAGCCGCCACAACGCGCCGATGATCAAGTCTCAAGGCGGCTCGATGTAGACGCCCAGAACCGAGATCTCCGCGCGAGGCTCAACCTCCGGTTCCGCCATCAGCGGGGCGGCTCCGGGGTGACCGGGAGGTGCTCTGGGTGTGACATTCGGCCGTGATGCGGGAAACCGTAGACATACTCGATACCCCCGGGGGTATTCTCGGGACAGACGAATACCCCGCAGGGTATCGGTGCGACGGAGGTGGCATCCATGGAAATGAGCCCGGTCCTGCTGAAGGACGCGCTGACCCGCTTGAAGCGGGCGCAGGGGCAGCTCGGCGCGGTGATCGCGATGATCGAGAATGGCGAGGACTGCCGGCGGGTGCTCACGCAGTTGTCCGCGGCGTCCAGCGCTATCGACCGGGCGGGCTTCAAGATCATTGCGACCGGGATGCGGGAATGCCAGACCGCACGCGGGCGCGGCGAGGAGCCGCCGATGAGTGAGGACGAGCTCGAGAAGCTTTTCATGTCGTTCTCCTGAGCCCGCCAGCCTCCCGCTTCACGAGAGTGGAGCGGGAGGACGGCTTTTTCCACGGCCGCATTCCGCCCTTCACATACCCCCCGGGGTATATACTTATTGGAGTAGCAGGTGACGTTGAGTGAGATTTCTGTTGATCAGTTGAAGCGCGACAGCTTCTGCCGCGTTCTGCTTGATGTGCGCAGCCCCGGCGAGTACGCCGGTGGCCACCTTCCCGGTGCGGTGAACGTGCCCCTCGACGAGGTCGCCGCGGTCGCCGCCCAGTACGCCGGGCAGGACGTGGTGACGGTGTGCCACTCCGGTGCCCGCAGTCTGGCCGCTGCCCGGCTACTGGCCGCCGCGGGCGCCCGGGTGCAGTCGCTGGCCGGTGGGACCCAGGCGTGGCGCCAGGCCGGGCACCCGGTCGAGACAAGCCGCTGATCAGCGCCGACAAGCAAGGAGAACCCGCACCCCCATGACCACACCCATTGGCACCCCAGCCGCCCTCGACGTCCCCGCCCTGCAACACCTGCTCGCCACCGGCCACGCACCGCGGCTGATCGACGTGCGCACCCCGGCCGAGTTCGAGACCGCGCACATCCCCGGCTCCTACAACGTGCCCCTGGACCTGCTGCGCGAGCACCGCGACGAACTACGAGACCACCTCGACGAGCAGGTCGTGCTCGTCTGCCGCTCCGGGCAGCGTGCCACCCGGGCCGAACACGCCCTCGCCGGGGCGGGCCTACCGAATCTGCGGGTGCTCACCGGCGGCATCACCGCCTGGCAGACCGCCCACGCACCGGTCACCACCGGCACGCCGCGCTGGGACCTGGAACGACAAGTCCGCCTGGTCGCCGGCACCGCAGTGCTGCTCGCCGTGCTCGCCAGCGCCCTGGCCGAACCGGCCAAGTGGGTAGCCGCGGTCATCGGCGCGGGCCTCGCACTCGCCGCACTGACCAACACCTGCGCGATGGGCATGATGCTGGCCAGACTGCCGTACAACCGCGGCCCGCGCACCGACCTCCACCAGATTGTCACCGCTCTGACCAGCGACCGGCGGTAGACGCCATGCCATGCCTCCCCTGCGTCGGCCTCCGGCTGGGCCGGAGCCGCTCATGATCGCCGTCGTCGGGCTCGGCGCGCTCATCGGGATCCTGCTCGGCCTGCTCGGCGGCGGCGGCTCCATCCTCGCCGTGCCCGCCCTGGTCTACGGCGCCGGACTACCTCTGGCCGCGGCTGTGCCCACCGCCCTGCTGGTCGTCGGCATCTCCTCGGCCGCCGCCCTGATCCCGCGGCTACGGGCCGGCCTGGTCCAGTGGCGTATCGCCGCGATCGTCGGCGGCACGGGCGCCGCCGCGGCCTTCGCCGGAGCCGCCGTGAACCGGCTGCTCGATCCACGCCTGGTCCTGATCGGATTCGCCGCGCTCATGGCGACCGCCGGGTGGCGGATGCTGGGCGGCACCGGCGACTGCGGCGGCGATTGCGCCCTGCCCGGCGGCGGGATCAACTGGCGCGGCTGCCTGCCCAAATCCATCGCCGCGGGCCTGGGCGTCGGCTTCCTCACCGGCTTGTTCGGCGTCGGTGGCGGCTTCCTGATCATCCCGGCCCTGGTGCTGCTGCTCGGTCTGAGCATGCCCGCCGCCGTCGCCACCTCACTGTTCATCATCGTGGTGAATTCCGCCGCCGGGTTCGCGGCGCACGCCGGCGACGCAGCCATCGATTTCCGTATCGCCGCGGCGTTCACCCTGGCCGCCATCACGGGTTCCCTGGTTGCCGACCGGTTCGCGCCCCGGCTGCCCACCCAGCGGTTGCAACGTGCTTTCGCCTGGCTGGTCTTCGGTATCGCCGCGTTCGTCGTCATTCAGGCGATCGCCAACCCCACCGCTGCCTGAGGCCCTACGAACAGCTACCGGCCCGCGATGAACACCACAACCACCGCCCTCAGATACCCCCATGGGTATCCGATGGGAGAGGTGACCGATCAACCACCCAGCATCGAGGGGATCCATGTCCATCGCCCTGCTCGCCGGCCACGGGCGGCAGGTGCACAACCTCACCGGCGGCCTGATCGCCTGGACCAGCGCCGGGATGCCGCTGAAGGCCAACGGCGGCCGCCCCGGCCGCCTGGCCTGACCACCCACCACCAGACCCCCACCGACGGAAGGCGAAAACCATGTTGTTCACGCAGTACTACCTCGACTGCCTGTCGCAGGCGTCGTACCTGATCGCCGACGAGACCACCGGCCGCGCCGTGCTGGTCGACCCACGCCGCGACATCGGCGAATACCTCGCCGACGCCCGCACCCACGGCCTGATCATCGAAGGCGTCATCAACACCCACTTCCACGCCGACTTCCTCGCCGGCCACCTCGAAGTCGCCGCCGCCACCGGCGCCTGGATCGGCTACGGACAGCGCGCCGACACCGAATACCGAATCCGCAAACTCACCGACGGCGAACGGATCAGCCTCGGCGACGTCACCCTGCAGATCATGGAAACCCCCGGCCACACCCCCGAGTCGATCAGCGTGCTCGTCTACGAACACGCCACCGACACCGTGCCGCACGGCGTGCTCACCGGCGACGCACTGTTCATCGGCGACGTCGGCCGCCCGGATCTGCTCGCCTCCGCCGGGGTGACCGCCGACGAACTCGGTCGCATGCTCTACGACAGCGTCCAGCACAAACTCATGGCCCTGCCCGACGAGGTACGGGTGTTCCCCGCCCACGGCGCCGGGTCGGCCTGCGGCAAGAACCTGTCCACCGAGCGGCAGTCCACCATCGGCGAGCAGCGCCGCACCAACTACGCCTGCGCGCCGATGAGCGTCGAGCAGTTCCTCGACCTGGTCACCGCCGGGCAGCCCGCCGCACCCGGCTACTTCGCCTTCGACGCCGCCCTCAACCGCCAGTCCCGCGACCTGTTCGACCACAACGTCGCACCGCAGGCGCTGACCGTCGCCGCGTTCGCCGAGGCCCGTACCGCCGGCGCCCTCGTCATCGACGCCCGAGACCCCCACGAGTTCGCCGCCGGGCACCTGCGCGGCGCACTGAACATCCCCGCCGACGGCCGGTTCGCCGAGACCGCCGGCACCGTAGCCCAGCCCGGCGACCAGTTGCTCGTGGTCGCCGACGACGACCGCGCCGAGGAGATCGTCATCCGCCTGGCCCGCATCGGCTTCGACCGGGTCCCCGGCTACCTGCGCGACCCCGAGAACGCCCTGCCCCAGATGGAATCCGAACTCACCCGGGCCAGCCGCATCACCGCCACCGACCTGCGCGCCGCCCTCGACAACGCGCAACCGCCCCTGGTCCTCGACGTCCGCGGCGCCAGCGAACGCGAACACGGCGCCATCGACGGCTCCCGGCACATCCCCCTGACCGAGCTGCCCCGCCGCCTCACCGAAATCCCGACCGACCGGCCGGTCGTCGTGCACTGCGCCGGAGGCTACCGCTCCTCGGTCGCCGCCAGCCTGCTGCGCACCAACGGCCACCCCGATGTCTCCGACCTGCTCGGCGGCTACAACGCCTGGCAACTGACCGCCGACACCGCCACCGCCTGACCCACACCGGCCGCACCATGACAGGTGCAGTCCTCGTCGCCCGTCGAGCACCCTCCACAGCCCCCGGCACAGCCAGGGTTCGGCGGACGACCGCCGTTCGGGCTGTACTCGCGCGGCGGGGCGGGTAGCCGCAGGACCCGGTCAGGCGGATACGCCCAGCCACCTCGACCGGCAAGTCACGCAGCACCCAGGGCAGCCGCGTCACGTCATAGCCCGCGTCACACACGACCAAATGTTCGGGTCGCCCGGTGCTGCTGCCCGCAACCGATCAGCCGGTCGATCACTCTCGATCAGAAGAGACTCGCACCCATCCGCCGGTCGCACCTCGACCGTGTCGGCGATGGCCGCCGAGCGGCGAGCCGGCCCAGCCTCGACCAAACTGTCACCGAAGGAGACCCGGCACGGCCGGACTCAGCGGCGATAACCTCCACGGTGGCAGAACCTGGGAGGCCGGTCAGAAGGTGCGCTCTCCGCCCGGCCACTCCACGTCCGCAGCGCCCGGCGATCTACGCCACCAGGCTGACGTCGATAGAGGACACAACCGAGATGACAAAGCCGATGATGGTACAGATGTTGCCCGCCAGCACGAGGAACCCGAACGCCAATTGCGCCACGCTCAGGGCGTTGACGGCCCAGCCCCACCCTTTCGCGGTGCAGTACGCCGACAGGCGATCCCATGGCACGCTGGCCGACGACCAGCCGAGGCCGAACGCCGTCAGGCTGATCAACGTGAACGGTATGGACCAGCGCAGCGTAGACATGTCATGACCGTTCTCGGCCGACATGAAGATCAAAAATCCGTATGGCAGGACGAGGACGAGGAGCATCAAGAGGATCGCGGCGCCTCCGCCGGACGTCTCGACGGGTTTGTCGAGTTCCCGATCCGCGGGGCCGTCGCCCCCGGTCGTCTGCGGGCCGGGGTCGGAAGCGCCCCCGTCAACGTCCGTCATCCGTCATCCCTTCGCCCGGGGACATCGATATCGGCAGCGTAACGGCAGACAGCAACCCGGCTGGCTGACCAACCGGCCCGCCGGATGGGCGGGCGCCAGCCAATCCCCCGCGAACAGCGGACCCCGAGATGGCTCAGCGCGGAGTGGTGGGCTCCACAAGGTTCAACGGTTCGCCGTCGCAGGCGCGCGCCGGTTGCCGCAGAGAGCTGATCCCAATACGGCGCAAGATTGAAAAAAGGCGCTCGCACGACTGGGTCCCGCGTCGAGCACCCAGAGCCGGACCCGGTCACCGGCGTGCACGGTCAACGGCCGGTGGACGTACTGGGAAACGAAGCCGTTGAAAACCACCGCGTCGGGCTGCTCGGACCGCATCCTGGCGAGGGCGCCGCCGTAGAGCTCGGACTGTACGAGGACGAACTCGTGGTCGACCGGCCGCAGATCGGGCGGGTCGATGATCACCGCGCCGTACATCCCGTTCCCGATGTGGCAGAGCATCGGCATGCTCGAGCAGTGGTACATCCAGATGCCGGCCTTGGTCGCGGTGAACCGGTAGACGAGTCCTTCCCCCGGCTCGATCGGGCGCCGGACAGGCTTTAGGTCTCGTTGTCGTGCCCATCGGTGGTGGCTACGGCGGCCAATGCCTCGGCCAGGTCCTTGCGGCTGGCTGCGGCGACGACGGCGTCACCGGTCGCCGCGGCGAGTACCCCGGTGTAGCGGGGGCGTTCGGTCTCGGCCAGGGCGGCGAAGAACGCGAACAGGATCCGCCCTGGCCCGGTCGGATCGTAGATGCCCGGCAGCGGGCCAGCCAGCATCTCCAGGACCAGGCCGTGCGCGACGAGGTGGTCGGCGAGGGCGGTGAGTTCGGCGGCGTCGCGACCGAGGCGCTTCATCTCGCCAACGGTGAGGATGACCCGGCAGTGCGGGGCGTGGGCCTTGATCTCCCGCGCCAGCGCGAGGGCCGCCTCGAACTGCGGCCGGACCCGCATCCGGGTGGAGATCTTCTCGGAAAAGATCTTGTCGCGACCGATGCCGTGCGCGGCGAGCGCGTCCAGCTGTGACTGCAGTTCCTGGGTCAGGGTGCTGCACCGGGCGTACCCGATCCGGATGTCCGCCGCCGGAGTGTCGGCCGGCAGGGGCGCCGGCGGCGGGGTGCCCGGCCGCCACGACTGGCCCGGGCCGCGGTCGACGGGGGTCAGGACGCGTAGCGCTTTGCTCAGCCGGCCGACCTTGGTGAACCGGCCGGTGTGGTACGACGTGGCCACCACCCCGGACCGGGACCGGCACGGCGAGTCAGGTTGCGCCTGACACCGCGGGCACGGATGCCGCTCGACTTCGCCGGCATCACGCGAGTCGGATTCACCGGCTTTCATCGACGATCACACCCAGATTCGCACAAACATTTCTCACAACCTCACTCCGACATGCTTGCGTGAGAATGAGTTCTGAGAACCGGACCGGCCCGAAACCGTCTCTCGGGGCCGGTCCGTCGATCCGTTCCCACAATGGACCGTTTCTGAACATGCGCCTGGCCGGCGAGCGTTCAGGCGGCGGCGCGGTCGCCGGTGCGTCGGCGGCGCAGGTCTGTGTGCGTGAGGGCGGGCGGTGTGCAGGCGATGTCGAGGGTCCCGGGGTTGACCCCGGGTGCGACGATCTCGTCGATCCGGTCGAGGGTGTCGTCGTCGAGGGTGGTGCCGGCGCCGGCGAGCAGGTCGTCGAGGTGGGCCATGATGCGCGGGCCGATGATTGCCGAGGTGACAGCGGGGTGGCTGACGACGAACGCCAGGGCCAGGTGGGTCAGCGATAGGCCGGCCTGCTCGGCGATCGGGACGAGTTGTTCGATGGCCGCGTGGTTGCGGGGGTCGGTCATGTGTTTCGGCACCCAGTGCATGCGCCCGGCGGAGGGCTGTTCGCCACCGGGACGGAAGCGGCCGGTGAGCAGGCCCGACGCGAGTGGGCTCCAGGTCAGTACGCCCATTCCGTAGCGTTCGCAGACGGGGAGGACGTCGCGTTCGATGCCGCGGTTGAGGATGGAGTAGGTCGGTTGTTCAGTGCGGAAGCGTGCCAGTCCGCGGCGTTCGGAGGTCCATTGGGCTTCCACGATGTCGGCGGCCGGCATGCTGGAGTGGCCGATCGCGCGGACCTTTCCGGCCCGCATCAGGTCGGTCAGGGCGGCGAGGGTCTCCTCGATGTCGGTGCCGGGTTCGGGGTGGTGGACCTGGTAGAGGTCGATGTGGTCGACGCCGAGGCGCCGCAGGGAGTCCTCGATCGCGGTGACGATCCAGCGGCGTGAGCTGCCGCGCCGGTTCGGGTCGGCGCCCATGACGCCGTTGAACTTGGTGGCGAGCACGACGTCGTCACGGCGGCCTTTCAAGGCTTTACCGACGATGCGTTCGGTCTCGCCGTCGCCGCCGTACACGTCGGCGGTGTCGATGAAGTTGATGCCGGCGTCCAGGGCCCGGTGGATGATCCTGGCGCAGTCGTCGGGGTCGGGGTTGCCGAACGGGGCGAACATCATGGTGCCCAGGCAGTAGGGGCTGACCTGGATGCCGGTGCGGCCGAGGGGGCGCATGCGCATGTGCTGTTCCTTCGCGGGACGGGAGCGGTCCGGGGCGGCCTGGCTCGGCGGCCCCGGACCGGAAAGGGTGTAGTGGGTCAGCCGGCGTAGGCCACGGCGACGTCGAGGATCCAGGTGACGCCGAACCGGTCGGTGAGCATCCCGAAGCCGGGCGCCCACTGCGAGGGGCCGAACTTCTCGATGACCTCAGCGCCGGCGGCGAGCTTGTCCCACAGCGCACCGACTTCCTCGGCGGTCTCACCACGGACGGAGACGAAGAACCGTTCGCCGGTCAAGGTCATGCCGTTCTCACGGGTAGTGGTCGCGGCCGGCGCGGCGGCGGCGCCCTGGCTGGGCACGTCGTAGGCCATGATGCTGAACCCGTTGTCGGCGGTGACCTGCCCGAAGACGACCTTGTCGGCGTCCGGAAGTTCCTTGGGCATACCGAAGTCGCCGTAGGCCACGACGGTGAGGTGGCCGCCGAAGACGGACTGATAGAACTCCAGCGCCGCGCGGGCGTCGCCGCGGAAGTTCAGGTGCGTCGTGGTGGTGATGGCCATGCGGGGCTCCTCGGGTGGTTGTTCTCGGGCAGGATCAGCCCGATATGGGCTGGTTGGACCTCATGTGAGGGAACCAGAGCAGGCAGTGGTGGGCGGCTGGATCGTTCGATCCGACCGCTACCGGTGCGTCTCAGATGGCCAGCAGGATGGCGTTGACGATGAGGCTGCCGACGATGTTGTAGCTGCCGGAGATCGCCGCGTAGAGCAGCGGTCGCGGGAAGTTGGGGTTGATGGCGATGGTGACGGTGTTCGCGGTGAGGTAGCCGAACCCGACGATGAGGCCGAACAGCAGCGCGTCGCCGTAGGCGTCGATGTTCAGCGCGGCGAACAGGATTGCGCTGGTGAAGGTGATGATCAGGCTGGTCAGCGGCGGCCCGGCGAAAAACAGCGGCGTCGACGGTGCTTTCGCGTTCGTGTCGCGGCCGAGCGAGCGGTTGTACGCCTTGGGGAACAGGACTGCGAACCAGAGACCGCCGAGCAACGTCAAGGCGATGAAGCCGACCAGGATCCCGAGCCAGTTGAGATCGCCCAGAACATCGAACATGTGTTGACTCCGTACGTGGAAGGGGGATGAGCGGCTCTCGGCATCGCCGAAGCACCGTGCTTGACCGGCTCGAGTTCAAGACTCTCAGCAGTAGGTGACAGGATGTGGCACCTACTGTGAGCAGAATCAGGTTCATGCCGAAAACCTCCGCGCGACTGCTGGCCCTGCTGTCGCTGTTGCAGACCCGCCGGGACTGGTCCGGCACAGTGCTGGCCGACCGCCTGGACATCAGCCTTCGCACCGTGCGCCGCGACGTCGACCGGCTGCGCGAGCTTGGCTATCCCATCGCCGCAGTCAAAGGCCCCGACGGCGGCTATCGACTCAGCGCGGGCACCGAACTGCCCCCGCTGCTGTTCGACGACGACCAGGCCGTCGCTCTCACCGTCGCCCTGCAGATCGCCGCGACCACCCCGGACAGCGGCCTCGCCGAGGACGCCGAACGGGCGCTGAACACCATCCGTCAGGTGATGCCGTCTCGGCTACGGCACCGCCTCGGCGCACTCGACGTCACCGCGGTCCAGCGACCCACCACCGGCCCGGCCGAACCGGTCGACGGTGCCGTGCTGCTGACCATCAGCGCCGCCGTGCGCGCCCGCGAGATCCTGCGCTTCGACTACGGCGACGACAGCACCAAACCGCCGCGCCGCGCCGAACCACACCACGTGATCACCCGGGACGGGCGGTGGTACCTCATCGCGTGGGACCTCGACCGCGACGACTGGCGCACCTTCCGCGTCGACCGGATCAGCCCGCGCACCCCCAACGGGCCACGCTTCACTCCCCGTGCGCTACCCGGCGCAGACGTCGCCGCGTACGTCACTGGCGTCTTCCGCGGATCCGGCGACGCCTCCGGCAGCTGGCCGTGCCAGGGCACGGTGCTGCTCGATCTGCCGGCCGCCACCGTGGCGCTCTACACCCGTGACGGGCTCGTCGAGGAGATCAGCCCCGGCCGGTGCCGGCTCACCCTCGGGTCCTGGTCCTGGCCCAGCCTGGCCGCCGCGATCGCCCGCTACGACGCCGACATCGACGTCGTCGGCCCGGACGAACTGACCGAGGCCTTCGCGCACCTCGCCCGCCGATTCACCCGAACCGCAGCAGGCCACGCCTCCACACAGCCCCCTCCCGGCGGTAGAGACAGGTGCGGGCGGTCATCAGACCAGGAAGAGCGGAGCGACGGGGCATAGTGGCCGGTTGCCGTCGGCGTCGAGTTGGGCGAGTCCGCCGTCGATGTCGACCGAGTGGGTGCCGTAGCAGTGCACGTTCTCGTGGCGGATGTGGCCAGATGTGCGCCAGGACCTCGTCGTCGACCGCGCGGCCGGTCCGGCGCAGCGCAGCGACGCCCAGGCCGTGGTATTCGGTCGACCAGTACACGATGGCGTTGGTGGCCACGGTCGGACACCACGTCTGTTCGGACTGCCGCTCGTGGTGCCGGCGCCGCGCGGCCCCCTCGGCGGCGTACGCGAGTGAGCGGCGTAGGGCGTGCAGGTTCTCGCCCTTGTTGAGCTGCCGGGAGATCCGCCTCCGATGCGTTTCATCGGCCGGATAGCGGGTGACATACAGGGTGCGGCGCAACGCCCCGTACTCCTTGATCGCGCTGGTCAGCGCGTTCTTCTGCCGCTTGGACGAGCACAGCTCCCCGACGACCAGTATGCCGCCGAGAACTACGTGCGGGCGCCGAGGTCGGTGCCCGCTCGATCTGACTTCGGTCGTGAGAACTCGCGACTCAAACCAAGGCCGTCTCCACCACCCACCTGGCAAGGAGAACGACCTGTTCGTGCCGCTGCTGGTCGATGCCGGCGGGGTGAGCCCGGCCGGGCTGCTCGACGGCCTGCACGACCTGATCGGCGGCGACACCCCGCCCGGTGGCGGGTGCGGGTGCGGCGGGTGCGGCGGTGACACCGGGGCGAGCGTCGCCGTCACGGTGCCGTCGACCCGGAGAGCAGGGGCATAAGGCCCTGACCGCCTGCCATGCGCGCGGTTAGGTTGACGATCATGAGCACATCCGAGCAGAGCCTCGGCCGTCTCGCGGGCTACCGGTTCGCCGTGCCGATGACCGGCACACACGTGCGGGGCGTCTTCGACGAATGGTGTCCGCTGCGCTGACCCCAGCCCAGCCGACCCGCCGTCCCCAGTGAAGAGCCGACGTGCTGACCGATCTGCGAACCGCTTGTCACCGTGATCCCGCGCTTCACGGCGTACACAAAATCGAAGTTGTTCTTTATCCCGGTGTGTGGGCGCTCTGGTCGCACCGGGTCGCCCATCGCCTGCACCACTGGGGTCTGCCATTGCTGCCGAGGGCGCTGTCCCAGTTGACCCGGCTGCTGACCGGCATCGAGATCCACCCCGGCGCCACCATCGGCCGGCGTCTGTTCATCGATCACGGCGCCGGCGTCGTCATCGGCGAGACCGCCCGCATCGGCGACGACGTCACCCTCTACCACCGCGTCACGCTCGGCGGCCGCGGCTGGCAGCGCGACCGCAAAGGCAGCCGGCGCCACCCCAGCATCGGCGACCGGGTCATCCTCGGCGTCGGCGCCACCGTCCTCGGAGCAGTGCATGTCGGCGCCGACGCCGAGATCGGCGCGCACTGCTTGGTCCTCACCGACGTGCCGGCCGGCGCCCGGCTACGCATCCCCGCTCTGGAGTCGACGTGATCTACAACGACGTGACCGAACTGATCGGCCGCACCCCGCTGATCCGGCTGTCCCGCTTCAGCGCCGGGCACCCCGCCCGCCTGCTGGGCAAGCTCGAAGCCGCGAACCCGGGCGGCAGCGTCAAGGACCGCATCGCCATCGCCATGATCGACGCCGCGGGACTGCCCGAGGGCGCCACGATCGTGGAGGCGACCAGCGGCAACACCGGTATCGGGCTGGCCGTTGTCGCGGCCGCCCGCGGATACCGGCTCACCCTGACCATGCCGGAGAGCATGAGCCTGGAACGGCGCTCACTGCTCACCGCCTACGGCGCCCACCTGGAGCTGACCCCGGCCGCCGAGGGCATGACCGGCGCGGTCCGGCGAGCCCAGCAGATCGCCGGGGAACAGCACGCGTTCCTGCCCCGGCAATTCGACAACCCGGCCAACCCGTACGCCCATCGCACCACCACCGGCGTCGAAATCTGGGACGACACCAACGGCGACGTGGACGTGCTCGTGGCCGGCGTCGGCACCGGCGGCACGATCACCGGGACGGGCCAGGTGCTCAAGGAGAAGAACCCCGCCCTGCGGGTCATCGCCGTCGAACCGGCCGAGTCACCGGTCCTCTCGGGTGGGCCGCCCGGCCCGCACGGCATCCAGGGCATCGGCGCCGGTTTCGTCCCGGACGTCCTCGACCCGGACGTGTACGACGAGGTGATCCGCGTCGACGTCGACCAGGCGCGAGCGGCGGCCCGGCGACTGGCCCGCACCGAAGGCCTGCTTGTCGGGGTGTCGAGTGGCGCCGCCTTGCACGCCGCCACCATCGTCACCACCCGGGAAGAGACCGTGGTGGTGATCCTGCCCGACGGCGGCGAACGCTACCTGAGCACGCCGCTGTTCTGACGCCGCCAGCCGGCCAGCAGCAGCGTCCGCGTTCGCTGGTACGGGCAGCCCGCGGCCTCGAACGAGCGAACTGCAGTCACACCGGCAACGGCGTCATCCCCGGTTGAGGGCGATGCGGGCGGCACGCTGGGCGTCGGCGAACGCGAGCCGGCAGCTCTCGGCGTCGCGATGGGCCGCCGGCGACTCCGCGACGACCCGGCCGTCCTCACCGGTGAAGACCCAGCGAAAGTGGCCATCGTCGGTCGCGGCCACCGACAGCCGTCCGGCACTGTCGCGAAGACGTTGCAGTGAGCGCCGCCAAGGCGCTGCCGCCGGCCGGTGTTCAGCCTGGACCAGCACGTCGGCGCCAGTGGTGGTGCGGTTGACCAGGCGCCACTGGCCCGGTTCGGCGCCGGGCGCGACGACGGCGGTCATCGTCCGGCTTCAGCGGGCCGGTCCGTGCCACGTGCGCGTGCCCGGCGGCCGGTCAGTCCGGCCGCGATCGCCTCGACGGTCTGCTCGAGGTAGTTGAAGTCGGGCACCGCGACCGCTTCGGCGCGCTCGTGCAGCGTCGCTGCGGTAACCGTGTCGTCGATCCTTGCTACATGGTGTCCACCGGTGGAATCCATGTCGTCCTCCTCATCGGCTGTCCTTCATCTCAGGTCTTCCATGCCTACAACGATCATTGCACTGTGCAAGTATTTCTTCATTTGACAGCGAGGTCGTTCGTGGCGTCGTCGCCGTCCTCCCAGCCCAGCCACCAGTCCTCGGCGTGCTCGCCGGCCGCCTCGGCGAACGCGGTGAGCGCGTCGATCACCGCCGGCTGCCAGAGGCCGGAAGTGCGGGCGACCAGCTGCTCGAGGCCCGCCCGGCGTTCCTCGAGGATCTTGTCGACGAGTTCGCGGCCGGGCGGGGTCAGCCGCAGTCGCACGACGCGCCGGTCGCTGGCCGACCGGGTGCGACGGACCAGCCCTTTGCGGGTCAGCCGGTCCAGCATGCGGGTGCCGGTGGACGGGTTGACCCCGAGCTCCTCGGCGATGTCGATGCTGCGCTGCGGGCCACGCGCGGCCAGCACCACCAGCGTCCGGAACTGTGGCAGGGTGACGTCTCCGTCGGCCGCGGCCAGCGACCGGACAGTGATGCCCACGAAAGCTCGGCTGGCCAGCATCAAAGCTTGCACGGCGGCGCCGGGAGCTGGATCAGATGATTGCATGCGGACATGTTTGCATCCCTGGCTCACCCGATCCGGTAGGGCGAGGCCGCTTCGTCACGGAACTGCAGACCGTGGCCGGGCCGGTCGAGGTCTGTGACGAGCACACCGCCGGGTTGCGGCTGTGCGGCGCCGTCGAACAGCATCTGCTCGATCCGGACATGGTCGTGGAACCATTCCAGGTGACGCAGGTTCGAGGTGGCGGCCGCGACGTCCAGATGCAGGTGCGGCGCGCAGTGCCCGGAGATGTGCAGGTTGTTCGCCGCGGCCACGGCAGCTACCCGCTGCCATTCGGTGATGCCACCGCAGCGGGAGACGTCGGCCTGGACGCAGTCGACGGCGCCGGCCTGGACCAGCCGGGCGAAGTAGGTCAGGTCGTACCCGTACTCTCCGGCGGCGACGTCGGCGGTGACGTTGTCACGGACTTCGCGCAGCCCATCGAGATCGTCGGAGGAGACCGGCTCCTCGAACCAGCGAACGTCGTGGTCGGCGACCGCCCGGGCGACCCGGATGGCCTGTTTACGGCCGTACCCGCCATTCGCGTCGACGAACAACTCGGTGTCCGGGCCGATCACCCGCCGGGCCTGGGCGATGCGGGTCAGATCGCGCTCTTCGCGGCTGCCCCACCCCTCGGCGATCTTCATCTTCACCCGGGGGATGCCTTGCTCGTGCACCCAGCGTGTGAACTGGGATTCGAGCTGGGCGTCGTCGTAGCTGGTGAAGCCGCCGCTGCCGTAGATCGGCACGGTGTCGCGGGCACGACCCAGCAGACGCGCCAGGCGTACACCGAGAAGTCGCGCCTTCAGATCCCAGAGCGCCACGTCGACCGCAGAGATGGCGCAGGCGGCGATGCCCAGCCGGCCCAGGTTGCGGGCGGCGCACGACATCGCGTCGTACGCGCCGGGTACGTCCATCGCGTCACGGCCCACCACGACTCCGGCGAGTTTGTCGGCGACCAGGGCACGGGCTGCGGCCGCGCCGTAGGTCCAGCCGGTCCCGGTCTGTTCACCGGCGTGCACCCGGACCGTGACCATCGTCGTCTCGGTCCAGGTGATGGTCCCGTCCGCCTCCGGGCTGTCGGTCGGTATCCGGTACGCGGCTGCCGTCACCGCCTCGATCGGGACGTCAGCATCCACGGCGCACCTCCGGCCGTACCGAGATCTGTTGCTCGGGAAGCCGGCGAAGCCGGACGCCGCGCAGGGCGGCATTGACGACTTCGGCCGCGTGCACGGGCTGTCGGCCGGTGTGCGCGTCCTGGATCTGGGTGCGGCAGGAGAATCCGTCGGCGAGCACGAGTGTCGTGTCGGCGGCCGCGCGCACGGCCGGCAGCAGCACCTGCTCCCCCACGGCGAGGGACACGTCCCTGTGTTCGGGGGTCATCCCGAAGTCGCCGGCGAGCCCGCAGCAGCCGGACGCCAGCTTTTCGTTGTCCAGGCCAGCGCGGCGCAGCAGTTCCTCGTCGGCGTCGTAGCCGAGCACCGCGTGGTGGTGGCAGTGCGCCTGGCTGATCGCGTGTGGTCGGTCGCCGCCGGTCGTGGTCAGCTCCGGGAGGCGTACGTCGTGGTCGGTGACCAGCAGTTCGGCGAAGGTGCGGGTCTGCCGCTTGAGCCGTTGCACGTCCTGGTCAGGGCCGAGGAGGTCGGCCGCGTCGGAACGCAGCACCGCGGTGCACGAGGGTTCCAGGCCGATCACCGGGACTCCGGCGCGCAGCCAGGGCGCGAGGACGTCGACGGTGCGGCGCAGCACCTTGCGGGCGACGCCGAGCTGTCCGGTGGAGATCCAGGTCAGGCCGCAGCACACCTGCTGCTGGGGCATCTCGACGCGGAAGCCGAGCTGTTCCAGGGCGCCGACGGCGGCGGCGGCGATGCCCGGTGACAGGTAGGTGGTGAAGGTGTCCGGCCACAGCAGCACCGTGCCGCGCTCGCCGCTGCCGCGCGGTATCCGGCGGTGGAACCAGCGTCTGAAGTCGGCCCGGGCGAATCGCGGCACGTCGCGTTGCGGGTCGATGCCGCCGAGGCGTTTGACCATGCCGCCGAGGACCGGCGCGTGGGTGACGGCGTTGACCAGGCCGGGGGCCAGCGCGGCGGCTCGGGCGGCGGCGGGCAGCCAGCCCAGTGAGTAGTGCGCGAGCGGGCGCAGTCGACCGTGATAGCGGTGGGCCAGGAACTCGGCTTTGTAGGTGGCCATGTCCACGTGCATCGGGCAGTCCCGTTTGCAGCCCTTGCAGGCCAGGCACAGGTCGAGCGCCTCTTCGACCGCGGGCTCCTGCCAGCCGTCGAGCGTTTCGCCGCGCAGCATCTCGAACAGCAGCCGGGCCCGGCCGCGTGTGGAATGCTGCTCGTCGCGGGTCACCTGGTAGCTCGGGCACATGACGCCGTCGCCCGGCTCGTGGTGGCGGCACAGGCCCACCCCGGCACAACGCAACGCCGCCCGGGCGAAGCTGCCGTTGTCGTCGGCGTACCGGAAATAGGTCTCCGGCTCAGCCGGTGCGTAGTCGGCGCCCAATCGCAGCTGACCGTCGAGCGGGTTGGCGTGCACCACCTTGCCGGGGTTCATCCGGTTGTCCGGGTCGAAGATCGCCTTGAACTCCTCGAACGCGACGACCATCTCCGGCCCGTACATCTTGGTCAGCAGTTCGCCGCGAGCTTGGCCGTCGCCGTGTTCGCCGGAGTAGGAGCCGCCGTGCTTGCTGACCAGGTCGGCTGCTTCGTCGACGAAGGATCGGAACGCGCGTACGCCGTCGGCGGTGACCAGGTCGAACGGGATGGAGGTGTGCAGGCAGCCGTCGCCGAAGTGGCCGTAGAGGCTGGCCGCGTCGTAGTCGTAGCGGTGCAGCAGCTTTTGGAACTCGCGCAGGTAGTCGCCGAGCCTCTCGGGCGGGACGGCCGAGTCCTCCCAGCCGGGCCAGGTGTCCGGGCCGCCGCCGGGCGTGCGGGCGGTCGCGCCGAGCCCGGCTTCGCGGACCGCCCACATCTGCTCGCGATGCTGCGGGTCGTCGTAGATCTTCGCCTCGTCGTGGCCGAGTTCGGCGAGCATGTGGTGGATGGTGGCTTTCGCCTCGTCGGCGGTGTCGGCGCCGAAGTCGGCCATCAGCCAGGCGCCGCCGTCGGGGAGCAGCTTCAGCGCCTGCGGGCGCATGTGCTCCTCGCCCTCGTAGTGCACGAGTTTGTCGTCGATGCCTTCCAGCGCCACCGGGCCGAACCTGTTGACCGTCGGGACCGCGTCGGCGGCGGCCGCGATGTCCGGGAACGCCATCAGCACCAGCACGCGTTCTTTCGGTTCGGGCACCAGCCGCAGCTCAGCGCGCAGCACCGTGACGCACGTCGACTCGCTGCCGACCAGCGCTTGCGCCAGGTCGAAGCCGTGCTCCGGCAGCAGCGCCGGCAGGTTGAAGCCGGAGATCCGCCGTGGCAGCTGCGGGAACGCTCGGATCTGTTCGGCATACCGGTCGCGCAGCTCACGCACTCGCCGGTAGATGTCGGCGCGCCGGCCGCCGGCCCGCACGATCGCGGCGTATTCGTCGTCGCTGGTGAGGCCGACCCACATCCGCTCGCCGTCGTAGGTGAGGATCTCCAGCCGGTGCACGTTCGCGGCCGTCGTGCCGCTCCACTGCGCGGTCGAGCCGCAGGAGTTGTTACCGATCATCCCGCCGAGCGTGCAGTGGTCGTGCGTCGAGGGTTTCGGACCGAAAATCAATCCGCCGTACGGGCGGGTCTGCTTGTTCAGCTCATCGAGCACCAACCCGGGCTGCACCACCACACGGTGCTGCTCCGGATCGAACGACTCCACCGCGGTCAAATACTTCGAGAAGTCCATCACCACGGCGACGTTGCAGCACTCGCCGGCCAGACTGGTGCCACCGCCGCGCGACAGCACAGGAGCGCCGAACTCCCGGCACGTCGCGACCGTCGCCACCACGTCGTCAAGAGTGCGCGGCACCACCACGCCGATCGGGACCTGCCGGTAGTTTGACGAGTCGGTGGCGTACAGGGCGCGGGTGCCCCGGTCGAAGCGCACGCCGCCGCGGACGCGTTCGCGCAGCGCGGCCGCCAGCGCCTCGGCATCGATCGCGGGAGTGTCGGTGGCCCGTACCGGCGCGGGCAGCGCGGTCCTAGCCATCACTCACCCCGCAACTGGGTGAGCTTGTCCTTGAACAGGGTGGTGGCGATGGCCGCCTTGTGCGGCTGTCCGTGCAGGAACGCGGCCGCGAACTGCTTCGCCTGCTCGTAGCTGACCTTGCCGGGCATCGGCGGCTCGTTCGGGTCGACCGCTACGTCGACCAGGGCCGGGCCCGGGTGGGCAAGCGCCTCCGCGAGGGCCTGCCGCAGATCGCCGGGCTTGGCGATGTGCACGCCGAACCCTCCGCAGGCACGCGCCCAGGCGGCGTAGTCGGGCTGCGGGCTCTCGAAGCGGACACCGTGCTCGGGGTAGCCGAGGACCATCTGCTCCCAAAGGATCTGGCCGAGGGAACTGTTGTTGTTGATCACCACGGTGATCGGCAGCCGGTAACGGCAGGCAGTGTTGAACTCGGCCATCAGCATGGCGAACCCGCCGTCACCCTGCAGCGTGATCACCTGCCGCTGCGGGAAGGCGTGCTGGATGCCGATCGCGTACGGCAGGCCCGGCGCCATCGTGGCCAGGTTGCCGGACAGGTAGAACTCGCGGTCGCCGCGGATGGTGAAATGCCGGGCCGCCCACGTGGCGATCGTCCCGGAGTCACAGCACAGCACCGCATCATCGGCGGCAAGCTCGTCGAGGCAGGCAGCCAGGTACTGCGGGGCGATCGGGTCACGTTCCGGGTCCTGCAGCGCGGCCATCTTCTGCCGCCACTCCCCCATCGCGCCCTGGTAGCGCTCCAGGTGCATCCGCTCGGTGCGGCGACGCAGTCTCGGCAGCAGCGCCTCGATCGTGGCCGCGACGTCGCCGACCAGCGGGACGTCGGTGGGCAGCCGGGTGCCGACCCGCGACGGCTCCACGTCGACCTGCACCACCTTCACCGCACCGGGCTGCGGCAGATGCTTGGTGTACGGGAAGTTGGTGCCGAGCATGACCAGCGTGTCGATGTCGCCCATCAATTCCTCGCTGGGCGCGGTGCCGAGCAGCCCGATCCCGCCGGTGGTGTACGGCGAGTCGTCGGGCAGGACCATCTTGCCGGACAGCGTCTTGACCACCGGGGCACCGAGCGTGTCGGCGAGCGCCTCGATCAGCGGGCCGGTTCCGCGGGCGCCGATACCCGCCAGGATCGCGGTCTTCCCGCCGTCGTTAAGCAGCGCGGCGGCGCGTTCCAGGTCCTCGTCGCGTGGCCGGACCGGCGGACCGAGGTAGATCGGGGCGGTGGCGGGTGGGTTCGCCGGCGCGACGTGCTGATAGGGGTCGGCTTCGGCCGGAGCGACCTGGATGTCGTTGGGCACGCACAGGTGCGCGACACCACGTCCGGCGTACGCGTTGCGGATGGCCAGGTCTACCAGCGCGGGCAACTGCTGCGGGTTGACCACCATCTGGTTGTAGACCGCGACATCCGCGTACAACTTCGTCAGGTCCACTTCCTGCTGGTAGCCGGTGCCCAGCACCGACGTCTCCTGCATGCCGGTGATCGCCAGCACCGGTGCATGGTCGAGCTTCGCGTCGTACAAGCCGTTGGCCAGGTGAACGCCGCCCGGGCCCGAGGTGGCCAGGCACACCCCGATCCTCCCGGTGGCCTTGGCGTAGGCGGTCGCCATGAATGCTGCCGCTTCCTCGTGGTGCACCAACACGAACTTGATCTTGTCGGTGTTGCGGCGCAGGCCCTCCATCAGGCCGTTAATACCGTCGCCCGGCAGACCGAAGACCGTGTCCACACCCCAGTCGGCCAGCCGTGAGATCAGAACTTCCGAGGTCGTCGTCTCCATACTTGCGACTTACCCGCTGTGCAGATATCAAACATTGCATACTGCAAGTAAATTGGCGTCGCCAGACCGCCAGCCACTTCGGGGCTCTGAACAGCATTTTCGTCGATGTTTCCATCCAGATCGAATCAAGGCGGCCTGACCGCGAGGAACAACGTCAGGGGTATGCCGGCGGTCGACAGCCCGGCTGATGCCCCAGGTGCAGAGCCTTTTCCACGGAGGCGACCAGCACCGCGATGATCGGGCATCAGCCGGCGACGATCAGCGGCTGCGGAGCAGCGGCTTTCAACCGGGTGTTGAGCCAGGCCAGCTGCCGGGAGTTCTGTCCGGAGGCGTGCTCGCACAGCTCGATCAGTTCGACGTCGCGCAGCCCTTGGGCTGCCTGGCGGACGACGGTCCAGGTCGTCTGGGCCAGGGTGCCGAGCACGTGCAGATCCTGCAGGTCGCGCAACAGGCCGACCGGGCCGGAACGGACCTCGGCCAGGCCGTCAGCGTGCAGCCGCTCCGGCTCGTCGACGCCACCACCACGCCGGCGTTCGCCGTACCGTTCGACGATGGGCGTCAGCCGGCGGACGTGCTCGTCGCTCATTTTGGCCAGCGCTTCGCAGGTGAACAGCACGTCCGGGTGCTTCGCGTGGCCCTCGCCGACGGTTCGCAGCGAGTCGGCGAAGGTCTGTTCGCCTCGGTGCGCCAGGCCCAGATAGACAACCAGGTACATCAGCGGCCTCCCGCCACGGCAGGATCGTTCGGGTATGCCGGAGTCGGCGCGGGCCGGCTGATCGTCGGCGCTCCCCCGCCGGTCGGCGGCACTGCGGCGTCCCGGGCCGGGGCGGAGGCCGCAGTGGTCGGCGCCGGCGCTGGCGCCCCGCCGTCGCGGATCTTGCGGACCCGGCAGGCGGCGGTCTTGAAGTAGGGCTGCTTGGACACCGGATCCCAGACCGTCATGGTCAGCTCGTTCGCCTGCCGGCCGATCTCCCCCGGCAGCCCCGGCGTGCCGTAGTGGAACGGCGCGAACACCGCCCCGGGCATCACCCGCCCGATCCGGGCCGGCGCCTCGATCGCGCCGCGCGGTGACTCCACCCGCACCACATCGCCCTCGGCGACGCCGAGCTCGTCGGCGTCGGCCGGGGACAACTCGACCCACATGTCCGGCGCCGCCTCCCGCAGCGAGCGGGACCGGCCGGTCTTGGTCCGGGTGTGGAACTGGTAGACGGTCCGGCCGGTGGTGTACAGCAGCGGATACTCCTCGCTGACCGGTTCGTGGGCCGGCGTGTACTCGGCCCCTTTGAGGAATGCCCGCCCGCCGGGGCGCAGCGCCCGGTGCTCCTGTTCGGTGACGGTGCCACCGGTCAGCAGGTCGTGGCCGTAGGTTTCGCAGGTCTCGGTCGCGCTGGGAAACACCGCATCGGCGTAGAGCCGGTCCGTGCCGTCGGGTGCGGCCTCGTTGACCGGCCAGGGGATGCCGGTCGGCCCGCGCAGCTTGTCGAAGGTCAGGCCGGTGTAGTCGCACGGGCGGCCGCGGGTCGCTGCCCGCCACGCGTCGAACGCCTGCTCCGGTGTCCGCCAGGTGATCAGCGGGTCACCGTCGCGGTCACGGAAGTCCATCGCGTCCGCGTAGGCCAGGAAGATGTCCAGGTCGCTGCGCGCTTCGCCGGGCGGGTCGACGGCCTTGCCGGACAGGTGCACGGTCCGGTTGACGTTGGTGAACGTACCCTCCTTCTCGCCCCAGCCGGCCGCCGGCAGCACCACGTCGGCGAGCCGGGCCGTCTCGGTCAGGAACAGGTCCTGGACCACCACGAAACACTGGTCACCGGCGAGGATGCGCCGGACCCGGGCGGATTCCGGCATGGAGACCGCCGGGTTGGTCGCGGAGATCCACAGGAACCCGATCGAGCCCTCCTCGGCGTAACTGAGGATCTGCATCGCGTGGGTCGGTGGCGCCCAGTGCGGGATCACCAGCTCGTCGACGTTCCACAGGTCGGCGAGCTGCCGGACGTGCTCGGGGTTGTCCCAGTTGCGGAAGCCGGGCAGGTCGCCGTCGGCGCCGCACTCCCGGTTGTTCTGCGCGGTCGGCTGGCCGTTCATCTGCAGGATCCCGGAGCCCGGCCGGCCGATCAGCCCGCGCAGCAGATGCAGGTTGTTCACTGCCACTGCCGCCGCGGTCGCCTGATGCGACTGGTAGAAACCCTGCAGCACGGTGGAGAGCACGTTGCGGCTCTCCCCGAAGATCCGCGCCGCGCGGCGCAAATCGTCCGGGTCGACACCGCAGATGTCGGCGACCCGCTCCGGGGTGTACGACGCAACGATCGTGCGCAGGTCCTCGACGCCGAGGGTGTGCGCGCCCACCCACTGCTCGTCGACCCAGCCGTGCTCGAACAGTTCCCGGGTCAGACCGTTCATCAGGGCCAGGTTGGTGCCGACCCGGGGAGCGAGGTGCACGCCGCCGGTGCGTTCGGCCTCCTCGGCGACCTTGGTGCGCCGCGGGTCGACACACACCAGCACCGGCGGATCATCCGCGCGGGTCCGATCCAGGATCCGGGTCCAGAGCACCGTCTGTGTTTCGGCCATGTTGTGCCCGTACAGGAAGATCGCGTCGCAGTGCTCGATGTCGGTGTAGGAGCCCGGTTGCCCGTCGGCGCCGAACGACTCCTTCAAGGCGGCCGCCGCGGTGGCCGTACACAATCGGGTGTTGCCGTCCATGTGCGGGGTGCCGATGCCGGCCTTGCCGAGCACGGCGAGGGTGTAGTACTCCTCGACGAACAACTGGCCGCTGGTGTAGAAGCCGTGCGACAGCGGTCCCTTCTCGGCCAGCAGCCGCTGCGAGACCTCGACGATCCGGCCCATCGCCGTATCCCAGTCGCATTCCACCAGCACACCGCCGTCGCGAACCATCGGACGGGTCAGCCGGTCCGCGGCGTGCGCCCAGGCGGTACTGCCGTAGAGCCCCTTGGGCCCGAGCCGGCCGTGATTGACCACGTCGCCGGCCCGGCCACGGATGCCTACCATCCGGCCGTCCTTGACCGCGATGTCACAGCCACAACCGTTGCTGCACAGCAGGCAGGCACTGGGAACCCACCTGTCGACCTGATCCTCGCTCAACCCGTCGGCCAGGTGCAGATCCACCCGCGCCGGCCACACCGTGCCCCGGGGATGCGGCATGCCCGGGCCCCAGATATCTGCGATTCGGTCCGCCACATCACCCTCCCGGCCAGCTGTTGTCCGAGCCCTCCTACCACCCGATCAACGACGCTAAACCCTTCTACGGCCGAGAAGGCATGCAAAGTTTGCATAGAGCAACCTTTGCATGGCCGAAAGTCGGCAGGACGCCGGCTCAGGCGAATACCCAGCGTGACCGGCGGACGCCGCAGGGCATTGCTGAAGACTGCTGGCGAGCCATGACCCCGGTCGAGCCGGCCGCCGGTTACCAGCCGGTCCGATGCATCGGCGGCGTCAGCGTCGACCCGCCTGGTAGCTGCAGTTCCAGCCAGGAGCCGTCCGCCAGCCAGCGCCAGTTGCGCACCAGGCGGCCCTCCGCCAGACCGGCCCATCAGGCAGATCACGCCGGAGCAAACGGTCCGACACTGCCCGATTGCCTCGATCACTTCGCTGGACTCGGTGCACTCAAACCGAACCAACAGGACTGGGGGACCCTGCGGCGCCAGACACCGACTGACGCGACTCGAGGAGGACAGCCATCCGCGAATAGGTGGCTGGTTCAGCTTGTGCCGCTAATGGACTTCCGCGGGTGGCACGCGGATGCCAACCCGGGCCCGGACGGCGTCGACACGATCCCAGCCGTCGCCGTCGAGCGTGGTCAGCGCGGCGGGGAACACTCCGTCCTGTTCCTTGAGGATGTGCACACGCAGTTCGTGCAGGACTTCGATCAGCGCGTCGGGCCATGCCGGGTCGGCCGGTGTTGCGGTGGCCGCGGCGTTGAGGACCTGTTCGACGTGCCGGTGCTCGGCGCGCAGGATGGCGACCTGTTCGGGGAAGTCCTCGGTCATCAGCGGGAACAGGCCTTCTTCTTCGACGACGGTGTGCGGGGCCAGGATCTCGGCGATCCGGCGGGCTTGCGCCGCCATAGCGTCGATGTCACCGGCTGCGTGCGCGGCGCGAACCGCGCCGATCAGGCCGACGACCTCGTCGTGTTCGCGGGTGAGGTCACCGATCGCTGTGACCTCCTGGCAACCGCAGTACTCACACATGAGCGGCCTTTCCCTTGTTCGTGGTGTTACGGCCGACGGAGACCACGTCCAGCAGCAGCGCGGCGGAGGAGACGATCGCGAGCAGGACCAGGCCGAGCGCGTACGACTCGAAGTGTCCGTAGATGGAACCCATGACCAGTGGCGGCACGAAGCCGCCGAGCCCGCCGGCGGCACCGACGACGCCGGTGACCGACCCGACCTGGTTGGCCGGTGCGACCTGGGCGACGAGGGCGAAGGTGGCGCCGCTGCCGGCGCCGAGGGCGGCGGCCATGCCCAGGAACGCGATGGTGCCGACCGGGGCGAGACCGGGGGTGAAGGCCTGTACCACGGCACCGGCGACCACGACGATCAGCGATGCGGCCAGGACGCGGCTCGGGGCGATCTTGTCGGACAGCCATCCGCCGACCGGTCGCATCACCACGGCGAGCAGAACGAAGCCGGCCATGCGGTTCGCGGCGTCGGCCTGGGTGAGCCCGTAGGCGGTTTTGAGGTAGGCGGGCAGGTAGACGGAGAACGCCACGTAGCCGCCGAACGCGACCGCGTACAGGGCGGAGGCCTGCCAGGTGATGCGCAGTCGCAGGGTGGCGGCGAGCCGTGCGGTCAGTGGCGCCGACGGTACCGGCCGGTTCGGGGCGTCGCGCAGCAGCAGCCAGGAGCCGATCGCGTAGGCAGCGAGCACGGTGGCGGTCAGCAGGAAGGGGGTGGCGGTGTCGCCGGCGTCGACGAGTCTGACGGTGGTGAGGGCGCTGATCGCGGTGCCGCCCATGCCTGCGCCGAAGACGCCGACGGCGAAGCCGCGGCGGTGCGGCGGGAACCAGGCGTTGACGAACGGCACGCCCACAGCGAACGTGGTGCCGCCGATGCCGAGGAAGAATCCGCCGATCAGCAAAGCGGCCAGCGAGTCGTGGCCGAACAGGCCCAGGTACAGCACCGGCACGATGGTCGCCAGGGAGACCAGGGGGAACATGATGCGGCCACCGAACCGGTCGGTGAGTGCCCCGACGGGAATCCGGCCCACTGAGCCCACCACGACCGGTACGGCGACCAGTAGCGCCTGCTGGAACGAGCTCAGGCCGAGCGCGGCGGTGAATCGTACGGCGAGGGGGCTCAGCAGCGCCCATGCCCAGAAGTTGACCGCGAATCCGATCGTGGCCACGGCCAGCATCAGGCCGGCCCGGCCGGAGGTGTCAGACTCCCGCACGCTGCGGGGCGACGCAGTGCTCATGACAAGTCTCCGCTGTTGATCGTCGGTGAAACGGCTCGCATCTCATGATTGCTGTTGTCACCTGGTTGCGGGGGCGGTGTCCGCGATAGCGGGTGCCTTACCCGACCAGCATGCTGGACCGCAAGTCTGCGCTGGTAGGGACTTTGTACCCGGCGGTGCGGGACACATGCGGGTCACGCGCAGCTCAGCTGTAGCCGCGCCTATCGGCTGGTATGCCCAGCCGCCAACCGTCAGACAGCGGTCGGCTCAGCTGTTCAGCGTCAGTAGTTCGACGGGCTCGTGATCCCAGCCGGGCGGTATCACGGCGAGAGCGTCGGCGTGCGCTGCCGGACCGAGGTAGCCGGGATGGGCGCCGTTGATGACGTGTGCCTGCTGTTGCTGCAGGTGTATCGGCACGAGCCTGGTGGCGTGCGGCGCCGCGTGTGTTGTGCCGTGAAGCTGCGCGGTCGGCAGGTCCGGCAGGTCGCGCCCGTTGAGGCCGGCGAGCAGTGGTTGCAGAACCGTGACGGCGGCGACGAGGGCGGCGAACGGGTTGCCGGGAACGCCGACAAGCCGGTGCTGGCGGCGCTGGGCGAGGAGTTGCGGATGGCCGGGGCGGCAGGCGACCCCGTCGACGTGCACTCTCGCGCCGGCCTCGGCGACAGTGTGGCGCAGTCCGTCGGCCGGTCCGACCGAGGACGATCCGCACACCACCGTGATGTCGTAACGGTCAAGTGCTTCGCTAACCGCGGTGGTCAGTGCTTCCGCCGGCTGGTCACTGACCCGGCTGCTGTCGACGGTGACATTCCAACTCGTCAGGAGCGCGGCGAGAACGGGACTGATCGCGTCACGGACCTTGCTGTGCGGCGGCACACCGCTGGCGACGATCTCGTCACCGGTGACCCTCGTGCCATGACAATGCCGGATTCGCGTGCCCTGAACAGGCAGACGTCGTGGTGGAGGATTCGTCGAGACGCCGTTCCCGCGTGCCGGCGCTCACCCGATCTTGGCGACGCTGAGCAGCACGACAGCATCTTGCAGAGCCTGCAGGCTGTGGCGGGCATCGGGCACGACGATCATCTCACCCGCGGTGGCCTCGCAAGTATCGTCGCCGGCGGTCATCCGGACCGTCCCGTGCAACACGTGCACGGTGGCCTCACCCGGGTTCTCGTGCTCGTCGAGCTGCTGGCCACCGGCCAGAGCGATGAGCGTTTGCCGCAGTGTGCTGGCATGGCCGCCGTGCACGGTGTGCGCGCTGCGGCCGCTGGAAGCAGCGCGGGCGGCGGCCAGCTGTTGCTCGGCGAGTGCGGTCAACGACGTTTTCTGCATGGTGTTCTCCCGGCACATCGGTGGAATTCCCGGCTGCTCACTGCACGCGTTCCCAGCCGGGACGCGGTGCCCGGCTGCCGAGCCGCGCATCGCGGCTGCGGTAGACGATGTAGGGGCGGGTGAGGTAGCCCAGCGGCGCCGAGAAGACGTGCACGAGCCGGCTGAACGGCCAGAACGCGAACAGGGTGAAGGCGGCCAGGGCATGTAACCGGAACCCGATCGGTGCGGACTCGATCAGGCCGGTGTCGGGCTGCAGGTAGAAGATCGACCGGAACCAGGGTGAGACGGTCAACCGGTAGTCGTGCGGATGCCCGGTCAGGTTGCCGAGCACAGTAGTGCCCAGGCCGAGCAGGATGGTGCCGATCAATAGCACATACATGATCTTGTCGTTGACTGTGGTGGCGGAAAAGACCGGTCCGACCGTACGGCGGCGGTAGATCAGGATGGCCGCGCCGGCGAGGGTGCAGAATCCGGCAACGGTGCCGAGGCCGACCGCGACCGCGTGGTAGGCGGTCTCGCTGATCCCGACGGCGTCCGTCCAGGACTCCGGGATGAGCAGGCCGCCGATGTGGCCGACGGCGACCAGCAGGATGCCGAAGTGGAACATCGGGCTGCCGATGCGCAGCAGCCGGCGTTCGTAGAGCTGGGACGAGCGGGTGGTCCAGCCGAACTTGTCGTACCGGTAGCGCCAGACGTGCCCGCCGACGAAGATCGCCAGGCACAGGTACGGCACGACGACGAACAGCAGGGTGCCGGTCATCGCGGGACTCCTTCCGGACGGGGCATGGCGAACGGCGTGAGCCCGACCTGTTCGGCCGGTGGCCCCTGGGCGGCGAGTCTGGCGACCGCGGTGCGCTGGTCGCCGACCAGTGGCGGCAGGGTCGCCGAGATCGAGTCGAGGACGGCGGCCCACGGTGACGTGGCGTCGTGCAGCGCCAGCCGCAACAACTCCAGCCCAGCCCGGTGCGCGACGAGCAGGTCGAGGCCGGTCTCGGGGTCGATGGCGGCATACTCAAGGACGACCGCTAGGTGGTCGGGCAGTTCCTCGTCGGTCAGCTCCAGACCGGCCGCCGTGTAGGCCTGCTTGAGGCTGAGCAACGCCATGCCACGGTTGCGCGTGTCACCGTGCGCGTAGTAGGTCAGAAACAGACAGCAGCGTTTGCGGTGGTCGAACGTGGCCACGTAGTCGGCGGCCAATGCGCCGGGCGCGACGGCGGTCAGGTCGTCGAGGAACCGCAGCAGCGGCCCACCGACCGGCTCCGGCAGGCTCGCAGCGGCTTGCCGCAGCAGACCGGTCCGCTCATACAGGCTCTCGTCCGGATAGCCGATCAGCAGCGACTGAACCTGCCAGGCCCGGGCCAGCATCACAGGGTCGGTCATGGCTTCGGCTCCACCTGCGCGTTCGGGTCGCCGCCGGCGTCGTCGGTGCGCCGGGGCGGGAACAACCCGGCAGGCCGTCCCTTGCCGTCCCAGTTGAGCAGGTTCACCCGGGCCGCCTTGTCGGCCGGGTCGGTCAGCGCGCCGCTGGTCTGCCGTTCGCGCAGCATGTGGAAGTTCTCCACCGCGATCGGCGTCGGCGCGCCGGACATCTCGCCGAACGGGCCCGAGCCGCCCATCCCCGGGCCGCCCTCGTAGTCGAGGCTGCACTCGGTGGCCAGTTCCTCCAGGCCGTGTGCCTGTTCGGCGTGTGCGGGCGGGATGACGTACCGCTCCTCGTACTTGGCCAGAGCCAGCAGCCGGTACATGTCGTAGATCTGTTCGCCGCTCAGACCGACCGCGGCAGGGATCGTCTCGTCGGTGTCGCGCCCGAGGTTGATGTCGCGCATGTAGGAGCGCATCGCCGCCAGCTTGCGCAGCACCGCGTCCACCGGTCGCGGGTCCCCGGCGGTGAACAACTGGGCGAGGTAGTCGACCGGGATGCGCAGCGCGTCGATCGCGGCGAACAGATTCCCGCGGTCCTCGGCGTCGTAGCCGGTGTCGCGCACGACGTCGACCACCGGGGACAGCGGCGGGATGTACCAGACCATCGGCATGGTCCGGTACTCCGGATGCAGCGGCAGCGCCACCTGGTACTTGTTGATGAGCGCGTAGACCGGGGAGCGCTGGGCCGCCTCGATCCAGTCCCGTGGGATCCCGGCCCGTTCCGCCTCGGCGACCACCGCCGGGTCGGCCGGGTCCAGGAAGACGCGCCGCTGAGCTTCGTACAGGTCATGGTCGTTCGTGGTCGAAGCCGCCTGCAGGACCCGATCCGCGTCGTAGAGCATCAGACCGATGTAGCGCAACCGGCCCACGCACGTCTCCGAGCAGACGGTCGGGATGCCGACCTCGATCCGGGGGAAGCAGAACGTGCACTTCTCGGCCTTGCCGGTGCGGTGGTTGAAGTACACCTTCTTGTACGGGCAACCGGACACGCACATCCGCCAGCCCCGGCACCGGTCCTGATCGACCAGGACGATGCCGTCCTCCTCGCGCTTGTAGATCGCCCCGGACGGGCAGGACGCGGCACACGACGGGTTCAGGCAGTGCTCGCAGATCCGCGGCAGGTAGAACATGAACGTCTGCTCGAACTCGAACTTCACCTTGTCGGCGATGCCCTTGAGCAGTACGTCCTTGTCCCCGTGATCAGGTGATCCGCCGAGGTTGTCGTCCCAGTTCGCCGACCACGAGATCTTCATGTCCTCGCCGGTCAGCAGGGACTTCGGACGGGCCACCGGGGTGTGCTCCTGCAGTGGTGCGTTCGTCAACGTCTCGTAGTCGTACGTCCAAGGCTCGTAATAGTCCTGAATGGCGGGCAGTTTCGGGTTGGAGAAGATGCTGAACAGCTTCTTGATCCGGCCGCCGCCCTTGAGGGTGAGCCGGCCACGACGGTTCAGCGTCCAGCCGCCCTTCCACTGCTCCTGGTCCTCGTAACGGCGGGGATAGCCCTGTCCGGGGCGGGTCTCGACGTTGTTGAACCAGACGTACTCGACGCCGGAGCGGTTGGTCCACGCCTGCTTGCACGTGACCGAGCAGGTGTGACAGCCGATGCACTTGTCGAGGTTCATCACCATCGCCATCTGCGCCATGACTCGCATCAGTACTCGACCTCCTGCGAACGCCTGCGGATCACGGTCACCTCGTCGCGCTGGTTGCCGGTCGGGCCCAGGTAGTTGAACGCGAACGACAGCTGCGCGTACCCGCCGATCAGGTGACTGGGCTTGATCAGCAGCCGGGTCAGCGAGTTGTGGATGCCGCCGCGCCGCCCGTTGGTCTCGGTGCGCGGCACATCGATCAACCGGTCCTGGGCGTGGTGCATGTAAACCGTGCCCTCCGGCATACGGTGCGAGACGACCGCGCGGGCCACGACCACGCCGTTCCGGTTGACCGCCTCGATCCAGTCGTTGTCGTGCACCCCGATCTTGGCGGCGTCCTCCTTCGACATCCAGATCAGCTGCCCACCCCGCGAGAGCGAGAGCATGAACAGGTTGTCCTGGTACTCCGAGTGGATCGACCACTTGTTGTGCGGCGTCAGATACCGCACCGTGATCCCCAGCTCGCCCTTGTCGCCGACCGCGGGCTCACCGAAGAGCGCGTGCATGTTCAGCGGCGGCCGGTAGGTGGGCAGCCACTCCCCCAGCTCGGCCATCCAGTCGTGATCGAGGAAGAACGTCTGCCGCCCGGTCAACGTGTGCCACGGCTTGAGCCGCTCCACGTTGATCACGAACGGTGAGTAGCGCCGCCCGCCCGACTCCGACCCCGACCACTCCGGGCTGGTGATCACCGGGACCGGCCGCGACTGCGTGTCGGCGAACGTGATCTGCTTGCCCTCATGCTCCGCGGCCAGATCGGCCAGTTTCACCCCGGTGCGCTTCTCCACCTGATGAAAGCCCTGCGTGGCCAGGCGCCCGTTGGTGGTGCCGGACAGCGCCAGGATCGCCTCACACGCCTGCACGTCCCGGGCGATCGACGGCCGCCCGTTCGGCGCCACGCCGTTCTTGTGCCGCAGGTACTCCAGCTCCGGGCCGACCTCGAACGTCACCCCCTTCGTGGTCGCGCCGAGAGTGTCCAGCAGCGGGCCCAGCGACGCCATCTTCTCGGCGATCGCCGTGTAATCCCGCTCGACGGTCACCAGCTTCGGCATGGTCTTTCCGGGGATCGGCTCGCACTCGCCGGCTTTCCAATCAAGGACGCGGCCGTACGGGTTGGCCATCTCATCCGGCGTGTCGTGCAACAGTGGCGCCGCGACCACGTCCGTGCGTACGCCCAAATGGTCTTTGGCCAGAGCACTGAACGCCTTCGCGATCGTCATGAACGCGTCCCAGTCCGTCCTGGTCTGCCAGGGCGGGGCGATGGCCGGGTTGAACGAGTGCACGAACGGGTGCATGTCGGTGGTGTTCAGATCGTGCTTCTCGTACCAGGTGGCAGCAGGCAGCACGACGTCGGAGTACACCGTCGTCGACGTCATCCGGAAGTCCAGCGTCAGCAGCAGGTCGAGTTTGCCCGTCGGCGCCTGATCATGCCAGGTCACGTCCTTCGGCCGGGCGTCGGGCGCGGCCTCGGTGGCGCGCACGCCGTGGTCGGTGCCGAGCAGATGCCGCAGGAAGTACTCGTTGCCCTTCGCGGACGAGCCGAGCAAGTTCGCCCGCCAGATCGTCAGCACCCGCGGGAAGTTCTCCGGCGCGTCCGGGTCCTCGCACGCGAACCGCAGATCCCCGGACTTCAGCTGGTCGACCACGTGATCGGCAACCGGTTTCCCGGCCGTCTTCGCGTCCTCCACCAGGTCGAGCGGGTTGCGGTTGAAGTGCGGCACCGACGGCATCCAGCCCATCCGCGCCGACTGGGCGATCAGGTCGGCGGTGCTACGTCCGGCAAAGGTGCCGCCGCCGGGGCTGGCGTTGAGCGTGGCGGCCGAGAACGGGTCGTAGCGGTACTGGTCGGTGTGCAGGTACCAGTACGCCGTCTGGATCATCTGCCGGCCGGGCCGCGCCCAGTCCGACGCCGTGCCCAGCACGCTGTAGCCGGTGATCGGGCGAACCTTCTCCTGCCCGACGTAATGCGCCCAGCCACCGCCGTTGACGCCCTGGCAGCCGGTCAGCGTGGTCAGCGTCAGGAACGCCCGGTAGATCGTGTCCGAATGGAACCAATGGTTCGTGCCCGCGCCCATGATGATCATCGAGCGGCCGCGGGTCTCGGCGGCATTGCGGGCGAACTCGCGGGCGATCCGCGCGGCCGCCGGCCCGGGCACACCGGTGATCGTCTCCTGCCAGGCCGGGGTGTACGCCTCGGCGGCGTCGTCATAGCCGGTCGGCCAGGTGCCCGGCAGCCCCTCGCGGACCACCCCGTACTGCGCGAGCAGCAGGTCGTAGACCGTGGTGACCAGGTGATCGCCGATCCGCCGCACGGGCACGCCCCGGCGCATCGGCGCGGCCGTGCCGTCCCCGGTGTCGAACCGCGGCAGCACCACCGTGACCGCGGGCTCCGTGCCGCCCTCGGCCGACAGCAGCGGCTGAACCTCGCCCAGATCGAGGTTCCACTTCCCGGCGCCCGCGTCGCCGTACCGGTGTCCCAGCGAGCCGTTCGGGACCACCGGCATGCCGTCGCTGTCGAGCAGCACGGTCTTGAACGCCGCGTTCTCGGCATCAGCCAGGGCGCCCGGCAGCTGCGCCGCGGTGAGCATCTTGCCCGGCCGATATGAACCATCCCCAGCGTCGTCCAGCGTCACCAGGAACGGCAGATCGGTGTACTTCGACACGTACTCGGCGAAGTACGGCTCCTGGCGGCCGGCGAAGAACTCCTTCAGCACGACGTGACCCATCGCCATGGCCAAGGCGCCGTCCGTACCCGGGGCCGGGGCCAGCCACTCGTCGGCGAACTTCACGTTGTCGGCATAGTCCGGAGCGACCGCGATCACCTTCTGCCCGCGATAACGCGCCTCAGCCATCCAATGCGCGTCCGGCGTGCGCGTCACCGGCAGATTCGAACCCCACATGATCAGATAGCCGGCGTCCCACCAATCGCCCGACTCCGGCACGTCGGTCTGGTCGCCGAACACCTGCGGGGACGCCACCGGCAGATCGGCGTACCAGTCATAGAACGACAGCATCGCGCCGCCGAGCAGGTTGTAGAACCGGGCGCCGGACGCGTGCGACACCATCGACATCGCCGGAATCGGCGAGAAGCCCGCGAGGCGGTCCGGCCCCCACTTCTTGATCGTGTGCACGTGCGCGGCCGCGATCATCTCGACCGCCTCGTCCCACCCCGCCCGGACCAGACCACCCTTACCCCGCACCGACTTGTACTTCTTAGCCTTCACCGGGTCGCCAGTGATCTCCGCCCAGGCCGCCACCGGATCGCCGAGACGCTTGCGGGCCTCCCGGAACATCTCCAGCAGAACCCCCCGGACGTACGGATATCGCACCCGCGTGGGTGAATACGTGTACCAGGAGAACGCCGCCCCGCGGGGGCAGCCCCGCGGCTCGTACTCCGGGCGGTCCGGCCCGACACTCGGATAGTCGGTCTGCTGAGCCTCCCAGGTGATGATGCCGTCCTTGACATACACCTTCCACGAGCACGACCCGGTGCAGTTCACCCCATGCGTCGACCGCACCACCTTGTCGTGCGACCACCGGTCCCGGTAGAAGACGTCCGCCTGCCGGCCACCGATCTGGTACAGCGCCCGCCGGTCCGGCGAGACCCGCCCCTTGGTGAAGAACCGTCTCGTCCCGACGAGAGCTTGGGTGAGCGGATCGTCGAGTCCGGCGGTTTCAGTCCCGGTGGCTGACGATGCGCGCGGTGTGCTGACCATGTCCCATCCCCCGGCCCGTAGAGGCCGTTATCGACGTCCCTGGCGATCTTCACACTAGCGATATCCGGGGCCACATGCAGCGTTTGCTCACTGCAAACATCTCGTTCGATAGCGACAGAGACACACGCCCTCAAGTCGGCAGGAGGTGATCGGCAAGCTGTGACCAGGGCATACATGACAGCTGCCGTCGTGTCGCGGGCAGCACGATCGGCATCGTAGCGATGCTGAAGTCAGGACTTCCCTGAATCCGGATGGGCCGATGCTCGTTGAACCGCAGGTGGACGCAACACGATGACAGAAAGGCTTCAGCTGGTGATGAAGAGCCATGTCATCCGCGCGAATCGTGGCCCGCTGCCGCCGATCATGACCTTAGCGGGAGGCGACTACGACGCCGGCCAGGTTGATGAGAACGGTGCGCTGCGGATGACGGTCGAGTCGATTGCATGGTCGCGGCCCCAGCAGCGCGCGGATGGCGCCTGGTTCTGGGTGCGGGGCAGGGAACTAAATCCTGACGGTCTAGAGGTCTCGGTACGGGTTGTTCTGGTTCATAGCTGTCAGCTACCGACACATCCACCGAACAGCCGACCGTAGTTCTGCTTGCTCGACATCCTGCATAACCGCCCCCCTGCCGAGGCTAGGTTTCTCGGCAGGTCGACTGGCGCAGCTTCGCGGGGCCTTGGTCAGCAGACAGGAGACGTACATCTGCGAGACGCCGACCGGCTTGGCGATCCCGGCCCGGCGGGGCGAGGTAGCAGCGCAGGCCGGGCCGGCCCGCCCATGCTTGGCCCGGACACGATGTGCTGTTCCACCGAGGTCACCGGCAGCAGATTTTAGTCAACTTGCCGCCCACCACCGCCAAGGACGGCGTCGCCGCCATCCGCATCAGTGCGGACGACAACTCCACCTCTGCGCGCATTAGGTGCATCGGGGGGTGGAGAGCAACGATTCGGTGTCCAGGGGAGGCCGGACCACAGTTGCCCGCACGGCTCGCCCGATCCACGCGGGCACGGTGCAGGGCACCGGCCTCTGGCTCCACATCGTCCAGGGCCTGGCATACGCCGACCACGTCGGCATCCACCATAGACCGAGACCGGCGAGCGGATCGCCGTCCGGTCTCAACCTGGGCGTCGGACCCACGATCGACGACCGAGCAAGCCGCGTCGCTCTGCGCGCAAGCCGAAGACGTGGCGGTTTGCCTCGCTCGTCATGCCGCAGGTCCGAAGGTCGCCGCGGTGACGTGCTCGGCTTTCCTCTCACCAGACGAGCAGACGACAGTCGATCAAAACCCACACCGGCCGGAGTGCTGATCCCGGTGCAGGTGGTCGGCGCAGGCGACGGTATTCGATCGCGGCCGAAACACGATCGCCGTGTGCACGGCAGCCGCCGCGACCTACGGTTGGCCGCACCGGGCGTAGGGCTGCACGTGTCAGGCTCGAAGGATCGATCGGCCGATCGGCCTGCCTTCACGCGAAGACGACACCAGGCACTCCTGGATGTGGTATTAACCAGGTAAAGCTGCCAAAGTCGGATCTCGGCGTGGTCAAGGAAGTGATCCCTATGTCGAGCTCGCCAGAGATGACCGATGTTCAGCGAGCAGTGCCGGCTGCGGTATCGCCGAGCTCAGTACCGAGCGCCGGGAGTGTTTATACCGTTCATGCGGGTCGTGACCGGGCATCGAGGTGGCTGACGTGTCGAGGCTAGATCTATTCCGTCGGCTGGCCCACCGGGAATGCGACAGGCACAGCGCGCAAGCGGCTGGCCGGGCGTGGCTGGTCTTGCGAGTCGTGGGCGCTGTTCTGGACGGCAGGAGCGTCAGGTGCCACTGATGAGCACCGGCGATCGGCAAACACCTGCGGACGGCGATCATGCCGGTGCGGTGCTGTCATCGGTGGTGACCTCGGCAGCCGACGCGGTCATCGCCTGCGACCGGCAAGGCCGGATCACCCTGTGGAATCCGGCTGCGGAGCGGATCTACGGCTACCGGTGGGACGAGGTGCATGGCCGGCGGGTCATGATGCTGTATCCGCCCGAGGTCGCCGACCGAGATCGGCGAGTATTCGATCGCGCCCTTGCCGGCGAACCGACCCCGCAACTGGAGACGGCACGTCAGCGCCGTGACGGTCAGGTCGTGCCGATGCGGATGTCGTTCGCGCCGATCGTCGAAGCCGATGCGACAATCAGCGGAGTGGTCAGCATCGCCCACGAGCTGACCCAGGAACTACGTGAACAAGCCCGGATGGCAGCACTGTTGCGAGCCTCACCCGACGCCGTCATGGGGGTGGGCGCAGACGGGCTCATCTCGTTCACCAACGAATCGTGCGATCGGATGCTCGGCTACGAGCCCCAGGAGTTGATCGGCCGACCCGCCCGAACCCTGTTCACCCACGACATGCGACAGGCGATGATCGACCTCAGAACGCAACTGTTCACCGATCCGGCACTGCGCGCCGAAACACGCACGATCGCCACTCGCATGCTGCGCAAAGACGGAAGCGTCTTCGCCGCGGAAACCACGATCAGCTGGCTGCACGACGCCCGAGATCCGCAGATGATCACCGCTACCCGGGACCTGACCGCGTTGCGGCGCGCCGAGTCGAAGCTGCACAACCTGCTGGAAGTGATCCCCGAGGCAATCACTGGCATCGGACGGGACTGGCGGATCGCGCTGGTCAACGAAGCCACCGAGAGACTGGTCGGTCAGCCGCGAACCGCGCTGCTCGGGCGCCCCTACGTGGAACTGCTGCCGGATGCGTCCCGCGACGCTGTCCACCAAACCTTCGTCGAGGTATTCGACGCTGCGCCAGGCTCGTCGCCACGAACGGTATACGCCGACGTTATCCGCGCCGACGGCAACCGGATGGTCACCGAAAACACCGTGGCGCACCTCATCGCCGAGGACGAGGAGATGCTGGTGGTAGCCGGGCGCGACATCACTGACCGGCTGGCTGCCGAAGCGGAACGCGCCGAACTGGTGGCTCAGGTCGCCCGGCAGAAAGCGGAACAGGCCGCCCAAGGCGCGCAACGCATGGAATCGCTGGGCCAGCTCGCCGGCGGCGTCGCCCATGACTTCAATAACCTGCTGGCGATCGTTCTCAACTACGCCAGCCTGCTCGGCAGCGACATCGCCGACCTCGCCGAGGCTGACCCCCAACGATGGCAGTCCTTCGCCGACGACCTTACCAAGATCGAACACGCCGCCCAGCGCGGCGCCGCTCTCACCCAGCAACTACTGCTGTTCAGCCGTCGCGACGTCAACCAGCCTCAAGTCCTCGATCCCGCCACCGTGCTCAACAACCTGCGTCCCCTGCTGCACTCGGCCATCGGCGAGCAGAACCGGCTACACGTCGACATACAACCGAACCTTCCCGCCGTACGACTGGATCCGGGACAACTCGAACAAATCCTGGTCAACATCGCCGTCAACAGCCGCGACGCCATGCCCCACGGCGGAAACCTGCGCATCACCGCCGACGCCGGCTTACCTTCCGACGACGATCCGGGATACCAACCCGAGCCCGATGCCAGCCAAACGTATCTACGGCTACGCATCACCGACGACGGCCACGGCATGCCCGCCGAGGTTGCCCAGCGAGCCTTCGAGCCCTTCTTCACCACCAAACCCAAAGGACGCGGCACCGGCCTGGGACTAGCGACCGTCTACGGCATCATCAGCCAAGCCAACGGCTGCCTGCGCCTGCAATCCGAACCGGACGCCGGCACCACCGTCACCGTCCTGCTACCAGTCACCGACGAGCAACCACCTACCCACACCGGCAGAACCACGACCAGCGGCGACGCCCGGTCGACACCCCAACGCACCGTTCTGCTGGTCGACGACGAAGAAGGCGTCCGCGAATCGACCGCCCGTGTGCTGACCCGTCACGGCTATCACGTTCTCACCGCCGCTGACGGGCAGCAGGCCCTGAACCTGGCCCGGCAACACGAAGCCAATATCGACATCCTGCTCACCGATATGATCATGCCGAACATGCACGGCGCCGAACTCGCCGAGCACGTCACCGCCCTGATCCCCACCATCCAAGTCATCTACATGTCCGGGTACGCCGAACCACTGGTCAACACCCGCCATGCCGACGACCAAAGTATCTATCTGCTGGAAAAGCCATTCACCGCCTCCGCACTGATCGACGCTCTCACCACGGCCAACTGATACTCCGGCCTGTACTTAAACTGTGCCAGGAGCGGTGTTTCCTGCCCCGAAGGCGCATCGTGTGTCGCACTTCAACCGGTGACACTCGGACCGCTCACCACATTGGAGTCGACGAACCCATTGCCGGCTTTGATGTGGTGACTGGCTCCGGGAACCTTCTCGTCGTCGTGCCACTGCTGCCCACCGCCTGGCCTGGGGTCACCTGGTCATGAGGGTGTGGCGAGCGGCCGCCAGGGGACGTCCTCCGAGGGAGTCAGGCCAGCTGCTGACGGACACGGCGGGCCGGGGTGATGACGTAGAGGTCGAGGATGCCGGGCGGATCGACCAGACCGGGGCCGCCCGCGCGGATCCAGGCGGCGATGTCGTCCGCGATGCCGGGATCGTTGGCCAGGCCCAGCCATACCGGCCGGCCGCCGGCCCGGCGGCCCTCGGGCGAGGGCTGCACGACGATGACATTGGCGTGTTCGCACGCGTCGAGGCAGCCGCTGACGCGGACCTGCGCCGTCGCGGCCAGCGATTGACGCAGCTGGAACAGCTGCGCGGCATGGTCGACGCCGGACACCTTGGGTGTGCCGCAGCAGCAGCCCCGGCACACGGTGACGGTGCAGCCGGGTGCCGGGCCGCTACCGGCGGAGGGCCGGGACCGGCGGCTCACGACGCGGCACCGGGAGCACGGCGCCAGGCCCGGTTGGACAGCAGGCGCAGGCCGTTGAGGCCGACGATGACGGTCGAGCCTTCGTGGCCGGCCACACCAAGCGGCAGCGGCAGATGGCCGAACAGGTCCCAGCAGACGAGCACGGTGATGAACGTGCCGGCGATGACCAGGTTCGCCACGACCAGCCGACGGGCGCGGCGCGACAACGCGATGGCGGTGGGCAGGGCGGCCAAATCATCGCGGACCAGGACCGCGTCGGCACTGGACAGGGCCAGGTCGGAACCCCGGGCGCCCATCGCGACACCCAGGTCGGCGGCGGCCAGCGCGGGTGCGTCGTTGACACCGTCACCGACCAGCAGCACCCGCCGCCCACCAGCCTGCAGCGTGTGGACGTGCTCGACCTTGCCGACCGGCATCAGCCCGGCGTGCACGTCACTGATACCGGCTTCGTCGGCGAGCCGGGCCGCGGCACCGGGGTTGTCGCCGGTGAGCAGCACCGGACGGGTGCCGGTCAGCATGGTCAGCGCGGACACGGTGGCGGGGGCGGCGGGCCGGATGCGGTCGGCCAGCGCGAGCACACCGGCGGGAAGGCCGTCGACGAGCACCACCACGGCAGTACGCCCAGCGGCCTGCGCGCTCGCCGCGACGGCACGCGCCTGAGCCAGGGGGCCGGGGTGGTCGGTAACGGTGTCGAGCAGGACGGGGCCTTCGGCGTTCATCAGGGCCGTCATGTCGAGTTCGTCGATGCCGGCCATGTCGCCGTGGTCCATGCCCCCCATCGCGTCGCCGCCGGCGCTGGCGCTGGGCATGGGCTTGCCCCACGCGGCCAGCCACCGGTTCATGGTGTCGATCTCGGGCTGCTGGGCGCTCTTGATCGCCGTGGCGAGCTGGGTGACACGGGGATCGCCGGCGTGACCGGTGGCCATGGCGGCCATCGTGATGGCCGACTGGTGGTGCGGGATCATCTGCTGGACGAAGGCGAGGTCGGCATCGTTGAACGCCGCGGTCGAGGCCGCGGTCGCTGCCGGCCCGGCGTCGTGGGCGCCGGGCGAGTCAGCGGTGGTGTCGCCGCAGGCGGACAGCAGAGCAACGGCGCAGGCGGCAGCGCCGGCCAGCAGGCCTTTGCGCCAGCGGGACAAGGGCAGCTGTGAAGTAGACGTCATGGTGGTGTGGAGCAACCTTCCAGGCGAGGCGAAGACAGAGGGTGAACGCGCGGTTCGCGGATGCCGTCGACCGGGACCCGGTGCTGCGCATGTCGCGCAGCACCGGGCGTCGGACTATGACCTGTTAAGCGCGGTCAGAGCTTGCTGAGCAGGCCCTTCATGGTGGTGATCTCCGCCTGCTGATCGGTGATGATCTTCTGGGCGAGGGCTTTGGCGTCGGCGTTGGATCCCTGCGCGACTTCCTGCTGGGCCATGGTGATCGCGCCTTCGTGGTGGCTGATCATCATGGTGAGGAACTGCTTGTCGAACGCGGCGTCCTTGGCCTTGCTCAGCGTGTCCATGTCGGCCTGCGACATGGCGCCGGGCATCGCGCCGTGGCCCATGCCGGGCATGGCCGAGGCGTTCATGCCGGGCATGCCGGCCGAGCTCGTCATCGGCATCGGGTGGCCCCACGCGCTCAACCACTGCGTCATGGTGTCGATCTCGGGCTGCTGGGCGGCCTTGATCTTCGCGGCGAGGTCGGTGACGTCGCCGCTGGCGGCACGGCCGTCGGCCAGTACGGCCATCTCGATGGCTTGCTGGTGGTGCGGGATCATCATGGTCGCGAACATGACGTCGGCGTCGTTGAACGTCGCTGCCGCGGCGGAGGCGGCCGTGGTCGCCGTCATGCCGCCGTGGTTCATGCCGGAGTCCGACGAGGTGCCGTCCCCGCCACCGCAGGCCGAAAGCACGAGCGTGGCGGTCACGGCAGCGCCCGCCATCAGGCCACGGCGCCAGGTGGCAGAAGGCAGCATGGAGGTATGCAACATCGCAGTATTGACCTTTCGACAGAAACGAGTGAATGCGCGAGCGCCTCGCAGCCCGGCACGCATGCCGTGGCCGCGGGGTGGGGCTCCTATATGCGCAGCACCGCTGTCGAAGCGAGGGTCAGTCCCGTACCGGTGGGTGGCGGCGCCCGGCTGGCGTGCCGCTGCGACCCGCCGAGGCCACGCGGCCGGGGACCGGAACGGGCGGCGGCCAGCAACACCATCGCCAGCAGGATCACCACGGCGAGCCCGCCCAGAATGGCCAGGCACACACTCCACGCACTCATGTGCCCGTGATCGTGGTGGCCGTTGCGGTGATCGTCCGGGCAGTCCCCCGTCATCGCGGCGGCCACGAATGACACCGTCGGCAGGCTCACCGCCGGCACCATGGCGGTCATCGACGCCGGGGCGTGATCCTCGACGCGGACGCCGGCGTGGCCCAGGGTGTGCATCATCGCCAGCCCGAACACGGTGCACAACAGCAGCATCGCCCGGGCGCCACGCCCGATCATTGCCGCGGTTGCGCCGGTCACGGCGACCACGATAGCGCGCACACCGTAGCCGATCTCGGCCGCAATCGACCACGCCGAACGTGGTCGCCGGTCGCCTATCCGCGACCGGGACCAGTGCCGGCGGCGACGAAGATGGGCAGGGCGAGCAGGAGCCGGTCGGCTGCCGCGCGATCACGTTGCTCGGCCAGCCAGGTGTCGGCCTGCTCGGGCGTGATCGCCGCAGCCCTCACCGCAGCATGAGCGAAGCCGGTGAGCATGGGCAGCATGAACTCGCCGGTGAACACGCCCGTGCGCACCTCCATCGACACCTGATCGAAGCCGGCGTCAAGCAACAAAGTCCGGTAAGCGCGCGCCACCCGGGGCCGGCGAACACTGTCGGCGCGGGCCTGCACGATGCGCCGGGTCAGCATGCCGTCATCGGCATCGATCACGATGGTGTCCCAGTCCTGGCCGAGCAGCACGATGCGGCCACCCGGCCGCAGCACCCGCCGCGCCTCGACCAAGGCCGCCGCGGGATCGCTCAATTCGTGGAACACCTTGTCGGCCCGGTACCCGGCGGCCTCACCGTCACCCAGAGGTAGCTGCTCCGCAGACCCGGCCCGCAAATCGGCACCCGGATACCGGCTACGGCCCAGACTCACCATGGCCTCGGACACGTCGACCCCGATCGCGGTGACGCCCCGGCTGGCCAGCTCGGCCACGGCCCGGCCGGTGCCGGCCCCGACGTCGATCACTGTGTCCCCGGCGCGCAGGTGCAGCAGGTCGTAGGAGTGCTGCCGCAGGGTGACCGCTTCGGGTCGTTGCTCGGCGGCGTCGAGCAGGGCCACCATCGTGGCCATGTCATCACGGGTCGTGGCGTGGTGCGCGTCGTGTGTCATCCTGCGAGGGTGGAGTCTCAGGTCGACCTGAAGTCAACCTCGGACGATCCGGTCATGGGCATCGGGCAGGCCGGGCAGCGCTTCGGCGTCGCCGCGCACGTGCTGCGGCACTGGGAGTCGATGGGCCTGCTGAGCCCGGAACGCACCCGTGACGGTCACCGGCGCTACCGCCGGGCCGACCTGATCCGCATCGCGGTCATCCTGCGCGCCAAGGACGCCGGCCTGAGCCTGGACGCCATCCACCAGATGATCACCTGCGACGATCCGGACGTCCGGCAGCGGACGCTGCAGCACCAGCGCGACGTCCTGGCCCAGCGCATCGCCCGCCAGCAAGCCGCGCTCGCCCTGCTGGACTGCGCCCTGACCTGCAGCCATCCGGATGTCGCCACCTGCCCGCACTTTCAGCAGGTAATCGCCCAGCGCGCCGGCCTGACCTGACACCGGCAGCGAATCCACCCGGCAGACACGGCCGCCGACCATGACCGGGATGCGGGCCGGCCGGCGGTTCCGCTATGCCTGCGGCGTCAGGTGGACCCGGCGCAGCAGCTGGGCGTTGAGCGCGACCACGATCGTCGAAGCGCTCATCAGCACCGCCCCGGCCGCCGGGCTCAACGTGATCCCGGCAAAGGCCAGCACCCCGGCGGCCAGCGGGATCGCCAGCACGTTGTAGCCGGCCGCCCACGCCAGGTTCTGGATCATCTTGCGATACGACGCCTTCGACAACCGGATCACCCCGGTCACCGCACGCGGATCCGAAGATGCCAGCACCACGCCGGCGGACTCGATCGCCACATCGGTACCGGCGCCGATGGCCAGGCCCACATCCGCGCGGGCCAGCGCCGGGGCGTCGTTGACACCGTCACCGACCATTCCCACTCGCAGACCGCGCGCCTGCAACTCGGCCACCGCCCGGTCCTTGTCGGCCGGCAACACCTCGGCGAACACCTCATCGGCCCCCGCAACGAACCCCAGGTCCGCAGCGACCGCCTCGGCAACCGGCCGGGCATCCCCGGTGATCATGACGATCTTGCCGATCCCAGCGGCGCGCAGCTGCGCGATGGCCTCCCGGGCTTCCGGCCGGACCTCGTCCTCCAGCGCGAACACGGCGATCACCGACGCCTCACCGGGCTCCTGCACGCGTAACAGGTGCAGCACCGCCGCACCACGGCCGGACCACTGCTGTGCCACGGCCCGCAAGTCGTCGGGCATGCTTGCGCCGAGTTCGCGCAGCAGTGCCGGGCCGCCGACGGCGTAGGTGTCGCCGTCGACGACGGCCTGCACACCGCGACCGGTCAGCGACCGGAAACCGGTCGCGGCAGCGTGCAGCTCGCGCTCGTGAGCCACCGCCGTCAACGCCCGAGCGAGGGGGTGCTCGCTGTCGGCCTCGACCGCCCCGGCGATCCGCAACGCCTCGTCCTGGCTGAACCCGCGGGTAACGGCAGTGCCGGTCACCGCGTGGGCGCCCTTGGTCAGGGTGCCGGTCTTGTCGAACAGCACCGCGTCGACGGTACGCATCCGCTCGAGGGCCAGCCGGTCCTTGACCAGGATCCCGGCCTTGGCCGACAACGCCGTCGACAACGCGATGACCAGCGGGATGGCCAGGCCGAGCGCGTGCGGGCACGCAATCACCAGCACGGTCACGGTACGCACGACAGCCTGGTCGACGTCACCTATCGCCCACCACACCACGAACGTGACCAGCGCGGCCGCAGTGGCGATGTAGAACAGCATCGCCGCGAACCGGTCCGCGAGCACCTGTGCCCGACCACCGGCCGCCTGAGCCTGCGCGACCAGACGCCCGATCCCCGCCAGGGCCGTGTTCTCCCCGACCGCGTCCACCCGGACCCGGATCGCCGAATCCGTCGCGACAGTGCCGGCCACCACCCGATCACCGGGGCCCCGCGACACCGGCCGTGACTCGCCGGTGATCATCGACTCGTCCAGTTCCGCCGTGCCGTCGACGATCCGCCCGTCAGCCGGGACCCGGCCCCCGGAGCGCACCAGCACGGTGTCCCCCACCGTCAGAACGTCCACGGCGACCCGCTCCACACCGCCGTCAGCGGTGACCCGTTCGGCGTCGTCGGGCAGCAGCGCGGCGAGCGCTGCGAGGGCGCCCTGGGCCTGACCGATCGCTTTCATCTCCTGCCAGTGCCCGAGCAGCATGATGGTCACCAGCGCGGCCAGCTCCCACCAGAAGTCCAGATCGAACCAGCCGAAGCTGGTCACCAGCGACGCGGTGTAGGCCACCGTGATCGCCATGGAGATCAGCAGCATCATCCCCGGCGCACGGTCACGCACCTCGGTGACCGCACCGGCCAGGAACGGCCAGCCACCGTAGAAGAACACTGCGGTGCCCAGCACCGGGCCCACCCAGGACAACCCGGGCAAGTCGAGGGTGTAACCGAACCAATCCATGATCATGTGACTGGTCGCCACGATCGGGACCGTCAGGGCCAGGCTGAGCCAGAACTTGCGGCGGAACACCTCCGGGTCGTGGCCCGCATGCTTGTCGTGCCCGGCATGGTGAACGGCATCGTGCGACACGGCGCCGGCATGGGCGGCGTGCGACACCGACGTCTGCGTGTCCTGGGTGTTTGCTCTGATGCTCTGATCACGGCCCTGCGGACTCATCACGGCCGAATCGCGGAACCCGTGGTCGTTGTGGTCTTCGCTCATCATGTCGACCACCTCCACCACCCAAGCTATACCCCCCTGGGGTATACGGCAAGTGGCTGTGAGCCCCGGCGCTACCTGCATTACCCGCCTCAGGCGGCTCCCACCAAGGCACGCTCAGTGCACCGACACAGCTAAATCCGCAGGTGCAGCCGCCAGGCTGCGGTCGCAGACCGGATGCGTCTGCTCCGCCGAGACCACCCCATCCGACCGCGAATTCCACACCCGCACCGGCCCCATACTCGACCGCTTGCCCGGGTGAACTGCCCGACCGAAAGCGTTCAAGGGTGCCCGGTGGGCGAGCACGGACAGCGCAATATCCAGGGTCGGCCGGCTCGGATCCGCACGAGCGATTGTGCCTGCAAGCGGGGCCGAGTCGCGCCGGTCAAACAGAAGGGCGGTGGCTTTATCGTTTCCGCCCGGCGGGGGCGGTCGGGGCGGTCCAGTGGCGGACCATGGCGAGGATCCGGAACAGGAAAACGGCGAGCGCCGCGCTCGTCGCGATGACGGGCATGTGCAGCCCGGCGCGGTCGGCGACGGCGACTATCGTCGCGCCGGCGCCGGCCGGGATCGCATAGAGGTCGGTCTCGACCCGGACAAGCGCCGGAGTCTCGCGGGCGGTGATGTCCCGGAGAACACCACCGCCGACTGCGGTAACCACGCCGAGAAGCACCGCTTGGACGGGGCCGAGGTGGCACTCCAGAGCCTTCAGCGTCCCGGTCACGCAGAACAGGCCGAGCCCCGCGGCGTCGAAGACGAGCACCGGAAAGGACAACCGGTGGACGAGCGGGTGGGCGAAGAAAGTAACCGCCGCTGCGATCAGCGGGATGATCAGGTAGATGCCATTGCTGAAGGCGGCCGGTGGTGTGTTGCCGATGACGACGTCGCGGACGATGCCGCCGCCGAGCGCGGTCAGCAGCGCGAGGATCACGATTCCCACGACGTCGAACTTCTTCTGGATCGCCATCAGGGCGCCGGAGGTGGCGAAGACGTAGAGGCCGGCGAGTTCGAGAACGCTGACCACGGTGCTTGCCGACATGCGGACAGCTTGTCAGCGCGATGTTCGGCCTCCGGCGACGACCTGCCGGTGCCCGGCCGAGTCTCGCGGCAGATCAGGATGTCTCAGCGATTTGGCGAGGGCTCGCCGTAGAGGTCAATGACGCGAGAGTGGAGTGCGATTGACATTGGTTGATCGCTTTGAAGCTTTTCGGCTGAGTTGTGGCGTGCGGTGCGAACGGGGCTGACCCTGCCGTCTTGTGTCGTGGCGTTTCGGGTCCGGGAGGTCTGGCTCATGTCGATCCCTGCCGGGCGGCCTGGCAGAGCTGGTTCATCATGGAGTCATGCCGCGGAACCCGCTCTTGCCCGTGCTCGCCTGTTCCCGGGCCGTTCTGGTCGGCCGGGACGTACCCGAGCCGGACGTCGACTACGGTCTCGGCCGCGGTTGGGAGTCGGCCGAACTGGCGACGACGCAGCTGAGTCAGGTCCTGCTCTCACCGGCCCACCAGACCTTCGCGACGACGAGCGTCGCGGAGCTGGTCGGTAATTCCTCCCCGGCCGAGGTCATCGAGGCGATGCGCGGGGCTGCCGCAGCGGTGTCCGACACCCTGCTGTTCTCCTACTGCGTGACCGGCCCGATCAGCGACCAGTCCGAGTTGGCGACCGTCGCGCAGATCATGCGTGACAGTGCGGCCACCCGCCTGGTGGTGCTGCTGGACTGCCCGGACTTCGCTCTCTCCTTGTCGCATTTCCTCCGCTTGGTCGACACCGAACCGGACCGCATGTCGCTGCTCGCAGGCGGGCGAGACATGCTGTTCACTTCCGAGATCGACCCGTTGACCAGCAATCTCGCCGAGGCTATCGCGGTCGGGGTTGAAGGCGGCCCCGAGGCGCTGGACCTGGCGTCGCTGCGTGACGCGGTCCGGGCCAAGTACACCGCGTTGCGGGAGGCGGTCGAAAACGAGTGGATCCCGGGGGTGAAGAGTTTGATCTGCCGCGGAGGAGATCGTGTGGCGCTCGGCATCAACCTGGCGATGCCGCCGAGCGGGACGGAGCCACAAGGCCACGAAGCGCCCCGCAGCGGTGTGGCGCTCGGCACCGACCTGCCGATGCCGCCGAGCGGCCGGTCAGAGCGTAGCGCCGGGACTGCCCGTCCTGTGGCATCGCCAACGCCGTGATTCGCTGCACGGCGGTGAAGTCAGCATCGTTGACCAGCGCGGCATGCGTCCGCCGAGTGGAGATCACCCAGTCGGCGCGCGGATTCGACACCCGCTCCGGCCCTGGCCAGAGCGCTTGTCACCGGGTCTGGCCTCACGATGATCAGTGAACTGCCGATTCCACACCTGCCGGCCCGTGTACCGCGGATTGGCGAGGATGGTCGCCACCGTCCGCAACGTCAACACCGCCTGCAGCCGGTGAGGATTGCGCGTACGGTCATACGCCCCGGCGGGGGCACCTGCCGCTCGTTCGGCTCCCGCGCGATCCCCCCAGCACTGCAGCCGTCGAGTCGGCACGCGAAGATCCGCTGCACATGCGGAGCCGTCACCGGACCCACCTCCAGGCAGTGCAGCCTGCGGGCCCACTTCGCGTGGATCGTGTTCGGGTGCGGGCCCGCATCAACGCACTCAGCGCAGTTCGATCGGCTTTTACAGCGCCGCCTTGGACTCGCGGCGACCGTATCGGCCGAGGGCAGATGCCGGGTCAGTCGTGCATCAGCCGGTACATCAGCGCGTGGACACCCATCAACATCACCGGGCCCGCCACCGCGACGGCCACCGCAGCCACGTCGACCTCGGCAACACCCTGCCGGGTGAGCTCCCGGCGAGCCCACAGCCAGTACGGGATGACGATCACCGGTGCCGTGAGCGCGCCCGAGACGTACCGGCGTGCGACAGCGACCATCCCGAGATGGCCGAATCCGTGCAGCCCATAGGCCAGCAGAACTCCGCGGAAGAACGGTGAACGCCCTTGCGTTCGGGCCCCCTCCACCGAAGCAGCGCCGATCAGCAGACCCATCATGGCGATACTCGCACTGACATGCCGCTGCGAGACACCGTCACGGCGCAGTCGCTGCGGAATCGGTAACACCGCCGGCAACCGCGGCAAGACATACCGGCTGCTGCGGCTCATCGTCCACAACTCCTCAAGATCGCTGAGCGCCCAGGTGAGAAACAGCCCAGCCGCGATTTTGTTCATCGGTGCCATCACGCCTCCTGCCCGGGTCGTGCGCGCCGCCGGCGCAGCCTCGCATCCCGATCTCACAGCGACTTCCCCCAGCGAGAAACCCCCGCCCGCCACACCGTGTCTCCGCCCGCATCGTCAGCCGTCCCGCACCTTTGGGGCCAGGGGCAAAAGTCCTCGGACCCCGCATCGGGGCCATCCGGCCTGAGGTCCGCAGGCCGTCAGGCGAAGACGGCGCTGCCGACACTCGGCATTGCCACACACATCCGTTGACCGATACGAATGCAGAGATTGCGGCTTTTAGCAGTATCCATAGGATGCGTAAATCGCGGTCACGGTGAATCCGTCGCGCGCTCGACGCCCGGGATGGTGCGGGTGGCTAGTGTCGCAGGTGAGAGCCCAACAGGGGGTGTCGGACGGATTCACAGAAGGCTGTCGTCGTGCAGAAGACGTTCCTGGTGGCTCAGACCTCACGGGTGAGCTGCACCAGTGATCCTGATGAAGCGTTGACCAGCATCGCCGTACGCGGGCAGTGGGACGCCGAATTGCGTACCGAGACAGCACGGGCGCTGCGAGCATGTGTGACCGAGACACCGCGGGCAGTGCTGGCCGACCTCAGCGATCTTGGTGATCCGGCCGGCAACTCGGCACAGACATGGCAGACCGCGGCGCGCTTCGCGTCGGAGAGCCGGATACCGACCAGGATACTGGTGTGTGCGGCGCCACCGCGGGTGCGGCGCCGGCTGACAGCCGAGTCCGCACGCTACCCGGTGGCGGTAGCCGACAGTATCGGCGCAGCACGCGTTCTGCTGGGCCCGTTCCAAGGGTGGAATCATCGTCGATTCGCGTTGCGTCTGCCGCCGGAGCCTGCCTCGGTGGTAGCAGCCCGGGCCCTCGCCGGTGCGGCGTGCGTGGAATACCACCTGGCCCATCTGATCCACCCGGCTCGCCTGATCATCTCCGAGCTGGCCGCCAACGCGGTCGAGCATGCGGAAACCGACTTCGCGGTGCAAGTGTCAGTCCGCGGCCCGTTGCTGCATCTGGCCGTCCGAGACCAGGACCCACAGCAGCCCCACCTGATCGAGGCCGGCCCCGGGCCGGCTTCGACGGCCCTGCTCGCGCGAGGCTGTGGGTTACGGGTGGTCACCGAGGCAGCCACGGCGTGGGGAGCCCTGCCGTGCCCTGACGGCAAGACCGTCTGGGCCACTCTCGCGATCGGCGGAAGACCCCTCCCATGAACGCACCAGATCACCAGGACGTTCCACGGCTGCACACGGTCGTCGAGTCAGCCGAGGACCACTGCACGGTGACACTCACCGGCGAACTCGATCTGCTCACCGCCCCTGTCCTGGTCCAACTGCTGAACACCGCGACCAGCGTCCGGCATCTGAGCCTCGACATGGCACAACTCAGCTTCTGCGACCTGGCCGGGCTGCGCGCCCTGCTTCAGGTGTATCAGGCCGCCGGCGAACGTGGTGGCACTCTGGCCATTCGGAACCCACCCTCACATGTCGTGTGGCTGCTACGCCGCACCGGCACCACGGATCTTCTCCTCGACGACCGCGCCGTCATCGGCGCCGGCGAGAGTGATGACGCCGACGATCAACCGACACCCTGGCCGCAGAACACACCGACCCCACTGCGTGCCCCGACTGCCGGGCACCACCCGACCGAGCCCCCCGACGACCGCGATCGGCGCGCCGACGACCGGGACCTGCTCGATCGGGAACGGGGCCGGCTCCTGGACGAACGAGCTCACCGAGTGAAAGAGCACCAGCGGTGGGAAGACATCCGCGAGGACCTCGCCAACGCCAGAGAACACGACCTCGAACAACGCGAAACCGCAAATACGGAACCACCTCAGCGAGACGGTCAGCGCGAGGCCTGACGAAACTGAGATCCTCCACCACATCGGTAAAGCTCCATGCACCTCACCGCTTCTCCGATCCAGCACATCGTGAAGGCATTTATTGACCGACCATGTGGCCGTTGACGTGCTCCGGCAGGCGCTCGAGGTCGTCGGCGTTGCCGCGGCCCTGCGGGTGCCGATAATGCCATCCGTGCTGGCCAGGCGACGTGCTCGTATTCGTAAAGGACACCGCCGAGCCGGTCCCGTCGGCGGATGTTCAGGCGAGCGAGCCGGTCGTGGTCGGTGATCGGTTCGGGTAACAGCGTGAGCGGCCGGGTGTCGGCGATGCCCGGTGCGGCCGATGCTGATTGTGGTGGTGATCGTACTCGCGCAGAGCACGTAGTAGATGGGCCTGGTTGAAGATCAAGGTGCGGTCGAGCACCTCGTGGCGGCAGGCTTGGATCCACCGTTCCATGATCGAGTTCATCCGGGGCATGCGGACGCCGCTGAGCACGACCTCGATCCTGTTCCGCGAGGATCGTGTCGAACGGGGCCGGATACCTGCCGTCGCGATCGCGGATCAGATACTTCACCTGGCAGCCGGTGTTGTCGAGGTCCATGACCAGGTTCCGGCCAGCCTGGGTGACCCAGGCTGCGCTCGGATGGGGCGTGACGCCGAGAATCCGGATGCGGGGGTGGCGTGCTCGATGACCGCCAGGGCGTAGAGGCGGGCGCCGGTCGACGTCACCGTCTCGAAGAAGTCCGCGGCGACGATAGTCTGGGCTTGCGAGCGCAGGAACCTTGCCCACGTGCTGTTAGTGCGCTCGGGCGCGGGGTCGACGCCGGCGTCGCCGAGGATCTCCCAGACCGTGGACGCGGCGACCTTCACCCCGAGAACGAGTAGTTCGCCGTGGATACGGCGGTAGCCCCAACCGCCGTTCTTCGACGCCGGGCGTACGAGCAGCCGCGGCCACGGCAGCGCCGTTCGGGGTAGCGGGTGCAGCAGAGCGGCCAGCCAAGCCCGGTCTACAGGGTTGAACCGGACCCGTTCGCCATGCAATTGTCGTTCGAGCACCATGATCTGGTGCCGCAGAGCGAGGATCTCAGCGTCCTTGTCGCGGTCGCTCATCGGCAACAGCCGCAACAGAGCCAGCGCGTTGGTCACGCCGAGACAGGCCAGCCGCAACAACACAAACGATCATCCTCGCGGAACACTCTGCACCACGCACCGCCGAGGTCCGGTCGCTGAAACCGGCCCTGAGCGAGGTCCACGCGTCGATGACCCAAGCTGGCTTGACCAGGGTGGATGAGGTTTTCGACACCCGCAGCCCTGCTGTCACGGGTGCTCAGTCGGCGACGAACTGGTTCCCGGTCGACTCGAACGTCTGTCAACGCATGCGAATGCACCAATGTTGACGGCGGCGGCCCGCCACGTGACAATTCCGCCCGTGAGCGATTCTGGAACTCCGGAGCTGGGCTCCGCGGGTGAGAAGCCCGTCCAGTCCCCGACGCTCGTGGCCACCATTGCGGCAGATCCGCAGAATCCGCTGCGGAATACTCTGGCCCAGAATCGTCTCGGCGTCGCCGCCGTGGTCTTCTTCGTGATGTCCGCGGCCGCCCCGCTGACCGTGGTCGCCGGCGTGGTGCCGACCGGTCTCGCGGTCACCGGCCTGACCGGCATCTCGGTCGCGTTCGTCGCGGTGGCGCTGGTCCTGGCGATCTTCTCGGTCGGCTACGTCGCGATGGCGCGGCACATCTCCAACGCGGGCGCGTTCTACGCGTACGTCTCCCGGGGCCTCGGCCATCCGGTCGGCGTCGGTGCCTCCTGGGTCGCGCTGCTCGCCTACAACATGTTCCAGGTCGCCTCGTACGGCGGCTTCGGCGCGATCGCCCAGCCGCTCTTCGTCGACTGGTTCGGCCTGGACGCCCCGTGGTGGGCCTTCGGCCTGGTCGCTTGGGCGCTGGTCGCGATCCTGGGCGTGCGTGACGTCGCCGTCAACGGCAGGGTCCTGGCCACCCTGCTGGTCGCCGAGATCGCGCTGACCGTGGTGTTCAGCATCGCCGAGATCCTGTCGAGCGGCTTCCACGCCTCGTCGGAGCCGGTGGACGTGTCCCAGCTGACCGGCGCGGGCGCCGGCGCGCTGCTGGTCATGGCGATCACCGGCTTCGTCGGCTTCGAGCAGTCGGTGGTGTTCTCTGAGGAGTCCCGCGGCCCGAAGCGCACCGTGCCCCGCGCGACGTACATCGCGATCGCCCTGATCGCCGTCCTGTACGCATTCGCGTCCTGGGCGATGATCTCCGCGGCCGGCGCCGACCAGGCCGTCGCCCGTGCCAGGGAGGAGGGCCCGGAGTTCTTCTTCAACCTGGCGTCCGGCCCGCTCGGCAGCATCGCGCTGCACCTGGGCCACATCCTGTTCCTGACCTCGCTGATCGGCGCGATGATCTCGTTCCACAACATCATCTCGCGGTACATGTTCTCGCTGGGTCGTGAGGGCGTGCTGCCGCGCCTGTTCGGCCGGACCGTGCCGGGCACCGGCGCCCCGAAGAACGGCTCGCTGGCCCAGTCCGCGGTCGGCCTGATCGTGATTGTGGTGTACGCGGTGGCCGGCTGGGACCCGCTGGTCCAGCTCTTCTTCTGGGGCGGCACCGGTGGTGGCCTCGGCGTCCTGCTGCTGATCACGCTCACCGCGTTCGCGGTCATCGGCTACTTCCAAGCACACCCCAGGGGTGAGGACCTAATGCACCGGGTCGTCGCCCCGGCTGTCGCTGCGATCCTGTTGGTGACTATGTCGTACTTGGCGCTGGACAACATCGCCACGCTGCTAGGCGTCGAGCTGGGCAGCAACCCGGCGATCATCGTCCCGGCGTCGTTCGGCGTGGTCCTGGTCCTGGGCATCATCTGGGGCCTGTTCCTGAAGGGTTCCCGCCCGCAGGTCTACAGCGGCATCGGCCTCGGCGCGAGCCGTACCGACGAGAGACCTGCACGCGGTGAACGAGAACCCGGCGTCATGCCCGATCTTGACTTATGGCGTGTCGAGTTCGAGGACTCCGGTCAAGCCCAAGGCGCACTGGCTGGGCGACCGGAATCCATCGTCGTTGCCCAGCAGCTGGAGCAACTCCGTTCGTTGATCGCTCGTGAAGGGCAGGCCGAGGTACGGCAAGCCCTCGTGGACACCATCGGCGCTGTGCGTGAGGTGGCGGCGCTGGCGTCGGAGCGGGACCGATGACGCCCACACCCGCGCCGCCTGGTGGGCCTCAAGAGTTCGAAGGGTGGATGATCGCCCTGGCCCAACTGCCTCCCGATCACTTCAAGCTGGCACTGAAGACCGCCGAGGCGCAACTGGCCCGTAACCACGAACTACGGATGGAACAGGAACGTAGCCGGGTGCGCGAGGCCGCGGCCGCCCGATCCCACGCCCTGCTCGCCTGGGGTCTGGGCGCGGGATTCGTAGTGGTCATCGGCATGATCACCGCCGCGGTGGTGGTTGGGCTGCGCGGCCACGTATGGCTGTCCGCGTCGCTGTCTGGACCCGGCGTCGCCGTGCTGGCCAGCCTGTTCGTGTTGCGAAGGTTCGACGCCCGTACCGCGAACAACGCCAGGCCGGCGCGGTCCGGCGCGCTGACCAACGATCAGGCGCTCGACGGGGTCTGAGTCCTGACTGCGGCATACTGCCCCGATGCGTTCTCCAGGTTGAGCCGCGCCGCCTTGCCATCGCCAACGGAGCGGCAACGTCAGAAAGACGACGGTCGTCCTTGCATTACTACCCCAGAATCCGAGCAGCGCCCGGATCGATGCAGGTCGACCAGCCCCGTGCCGGCCAGATGACGGCCTTCGATCTTCTGGGCGCCAGCGTCACCGCCATGGTGGAGGACTCCTGCGCCACCCGCTACGTCGCGGCCACGGCCGCTGAGAGCGGAACCTACTGGCAGCAAAATGCGGGCCGGTACCGTATTCCTGAGCCTCGAACGGTCGCTGCGCGAAATCGTGACGACATCTGTGATCACGAGTTCCTGGATAGTGCGCTACTCGCGATGCTGGTCACGGTTTGGGCGCAGGCTCATAGCTGCACCGCCGGCTTGGGCGAATTGCTCCGCGGCATCTGCGGCGTATGCGCCGTCCTCGCTGTCGGTCTTGCCGGCTGGATCGGCCCGCGGCTACCACCTCGCACCGTCTACGTCGCTGCGATCATCCTCTCCGGGGGCGAGCAGGTTCGTCGTTCTCGCCCTCGACGTCCCACCCGGCTTGAAAGAGCACCGTGTCCGCGGTCGTCGGACTCGACAGCAGCGCGGTGCGCCTCACTCGTGCGCCGCACCAGCAGGACACCTGGCCGACCCGAACTCCGCCAAATAAGCCGCTCCCGCCGGCGATTAGCTGGAGGCTGGAGAGCGGCCGCCATGGCGCGTACCACTTCGATCGTGGTGTTAGTTCCCGTGACCATCAGACACCCGCGACACCCCAAAATGGTCCTCGACGTGGTGCTCCTGCTCGCGACCGCAGCCACACCTCCGGCCGCCTCCCGGCTGCGTCCTGCCGATCCCCGCACCGGCCTCCTGGGAGGGACCCGATTAGGCCGTCAACATCATCCCATCGAGTACGGACGGGGCCAGTTCAAGTTGGGCAGTCGGACTCGCCTATCTCACGATGGTGGTGTGGGCAGGGTGATCGCATCCAGCAGCCCGAACCGATGCTCTATTAACCACGTTGAGCCGGACCGTCTTCAGTGAGCCATTCCGCGCGAGGTTGTGACTACTGACGGTTGTCATGTGGTGCGGTCATGCTCGACGTGGAGGATCACCAGGGCCGCTGCGACGATTTTGCCGATGCACCATGGGTTTAGGCTGATGTTGCGTAAAGCCTTGAAGGTCATCTTGAGCAGGGAGTTCCGCGTTCGCCGATGGCTCGCAGACTGTTGTGGGCCTTGTCGAGTTGCTGCTGGGCAGGGGTCAGCCGGCCGTTCTTCGGTTTCTTGAAGCCGACAGTGATGATGCCGGGCTCGCCGTCGTAGCCAAGGTCGCCGAGCGTGTGCTGGTCGTCGCCGGCCTCGGTGAGCGCGGGCAGGATTGCGTGGGTGCGGGCTGCGGTGATGTCGTGTTCGCGGCCGGGTCGCACGTCCGAGGTCCAGATCGGCCAGCCGTCGGGCACGGTGACGACCTGGATGTTGCCGCCATGATTGTCATGTTTTCCGGACCACCACAGAGTACCGGCCCACGGGCAGGGCGAGCCGGGCGCCGGCCGGGTGCAGATTGGACACTACCGGATGGCGGTAGGCGATCCGGGTGACCTCGACCGGGCCGAGCGTGGTCGACAGCAGCCGGGTGTGCCCCGGCTCGGCGCACTGGGTGCCCACCGCGGTCAGATCCGAGCCCAGTTCCTCACCGAGGCGGTCGTGCTGTCCGCGCTGGGCGGCATCGGCGGAACCCCGCTCGGCATCACCGCGACCACCGGATACGCCTGGTCGCAGAACTGGCCGGTGGTCATCCCCGCCGGAGCGACGCTGGCCGGCCTCGGCGGGGCAGCGCTGATCGGGGCGGTCGCCGGCGCCTACCCGGCGATGCGAGCCGCCCGCCTCATGCCCACCGAAGCACTCAGCGGCACCTGACCGGCGATCGCCGGGCCGGACGAGAAGTCCGGCCCGGCATCAGCTGTGCCCGTAGGCGACCGTCGCGCGCGACGCGCTCGACGCCGAGCGGTGGCAGCTGGCCGGCTGGTGCCATGCCGCGCCGGGCCGCCCCGCACCGCGGTCACCGGGCCTCCTGCTGACCGCCTGACACGGTGCCCGGTGCGTCGCTCGCGGCGCGCCGGCGTTCCCGGAAGGCCGCGGCGCGAGCGCGATTCTGGCAGGTCAAGGAGCAGAACCGGCGCCGGCCGGCCGGCGAGGCGTCGACGTAGACGTCGGCGCACTGGTGATCGGCGCAGACCCCCAGGCGATGCGGGTGGTCGGTGAGATGCTCGCGCAGCGCCAGAGAGGCCGCCGCGAGCAGCTGATCGCCCGGGCCGGCCACGGACCAGGCGGCGATGGCCTCGCCGCCGGCCACGGTCATCACCGGGCGCGGGGCTGCCTCGTCGAGCATGGCCGTGACGAGCCGGGCCTGCTCGGCCGGCTCCGTGGCGGCGAAGACAACGTGGACCCGATCGGCCACCGCGATCGCGGTGGCCGGATCCGTTCGCGGGTATGACGATGTCGACTGCGGATCCTCCGGCCGCGCGCCGACGCGCCGGGGAGACGTGCCCCAGTCGTTCACCAGGGCGACGACCTCCTCGGGAAGCAGGGGTCGGACGAGCGTGGTCACGCCTCGATAGTAACGCCATCAATGCCGAGTTCGCGTTGCGCCGCCGTGGAGGGCGTCGTAACGTCATGAAGACGGCCTTTACGTTACGGAGGTGCCGAGTGAGCGCCACTTCTCCGCTCGATGTCGAGGATGAGCCGGCCGTGCAGCGTGCCACCCGGCGCGACTGGATCGGACTGCTCGCCCTGGTCCTGCCGTGCTTCCTGGTCTCGATGGACGGTCATGTGCTCAACCTCGCGGCGCCCCGGATCGTCACCGATCTACGTCCGAGCGGCTCCCAGCTGCTGTGGATCATGGATGGCTACGTGTTCATGGTGGCGGGGTCCCTGCTGGCCATGGGCGCGATCGGGGATCGGATCGGGCGGCGGCGGCTGCTGCTGATCGGCGTGACCTTCTTCTCCGGCGGGTCACTGGTCGCCGCCTTCGCCGACACGCCGGCCGAGCTGATCGGCGGCCGGGTCCTGATGGGCCTGTCCGGAGCGGCGTTGATGCCCTCGACGCTGGCGCTGATCCGCGGCATGTTCGCCGACGCCCGGCAGCGTACCGTCGCGCTCGGGGTGTGGAGTGCCAGCTTCTCCCTGGGCGGGCTGCTCGGCCCGGTGGTCGCCGGCCTGCTGTTGCACCGGTTCTGGTGGGGCTCGGTCTTCCTGCTGGCGGTGCCGGTCACCCTGCTGCTGCTGGTGATCGGCCCGCTGGTCCTGCCCGAGTTTCGTGACCCGGCCGCCACTCGCTTCGACGTGCTGGGTGCGGCCCAGAGCCTGCTGGCGCTGTTGGCCATCGTCTACGCGATCAAGCGGGTGGCCGAAGGCCGTGGACTGATGACCGCCGCGGTCGCCGCCGTGGTGGGCATCGGGCTAGCCGTGATCTGCATCCGGCGCCAACGCCGGGCCGCGACTCCGATGATCGAGCCTGATCTGTTCCGCAGCCCGCTGGTCCGGTACGCGTTGCTCGCCAGCACGCTGACCTTCTTCGCGCTCAACGGCACCAACCTGTTGCTCGCGCAGTACCTGCAGTGGGTGCTCGGGTTGTCGCCGCTGCAGGCCGGGCTGTGGACCCTGCCCTCAGTGGTCTCCTATCTGGCGGGCACGGCGATCGGGCCGGTGCTGGTGGCCCGGTTCTCCCGGCTGCAGATCCTGGCCGGTGGCCTGCTGACCTCGGTGACCGGCTGCACCGTCTTCGTCGCGGTGATCCTGGGCCCGGTCAGCAACCTGGCAGTGGTCGTCACCGCCAGCGTGATCTTCGCGTTCGGTCTGGCGCCGGTGTACACGATGTCGACCGACCTCATCGTGGCCAACACCAGGCCCGAGCGGGCGGGTTCGGCGAGCGCGGTGGCCGAGACCGGGGTCGAGCTCGGTGGAGCGCTGGGCATCGCGCTGCTCGGATCGCTCGGGGTCACCGTCTACCGCACCGTGGTTGCCGGGTCGACCGACGGGCTGGCGCCCGACGCCGCGACCGGCGCGCGTCAGACACTCGGTGATGCCCTCGCCGTCGCCGGTGACCTGCCCGGTACGCGAGGCGACGACCTGATAGCCCACGCGCGATCGGCGTTCGAGGCGGCATTCGCGGTCGTCTGTGGTACGGCCTCGCTGGTCATGCTTGCCGCGCTGGCGACGATCGTCGTGCTGACGGTGCGTTCCCGGCGAGTCCGGCCCGAGGGCGCTGCGGTGGTCCGCCGGTAGGGCGGCGCTCCAGACAAGTACATCGATACAGGCCACTGTGGACGGGCATAGGGCAGCGGGTTGCGGGTCTTGAGCGCAGATTCGGCGCGCCTGGGCAACGCGTGCCGTGGCCCCGACTCCCGGAAAGGTTCCGATGACATTACGCGTCCTGATCTACGATGACCGCCCATTGACCAGCGACGGAGTGGCCGGTCTGCTCACCGGTGAGCCGGACCTCGAGGTGGTCGGCACGGCGGCGACCCGTTCGCAGGCCCTGCGGATGCTGCACGCCGAGGCGCCCGACGTCGTGGTCATCGGCCTGTGTCCGGAAGGTGCGATGGACGCGCCGTTCGTGCGCGAGCTCGTCGGGCGGATCTTGGATCGGCCGGCCCTGGTCGTGTACACCCCGCACCCGGACCAGAGTCGTTGACCTGTTCGAAGCCGTTGAGGTCCAGCATCAGCAGCGCGCCGTGGTCTGCAGCATCGCCTCGGCGGTCTGGCGGAAACCTGTTCGGTTGCGCAGCGCGCCGGGGCCGGCGTTCCGCTCTCTGAAACTTCCGACATTGCTCCGATCGGTGCGCGATCGAACCCGAAGACTCCGCGGTCATCACCCCAGGCATCCAGGCGCCCAAGCTGCCCTCTCTCGCCGTCTCCGAGATGCATTCACACCTCCGAAACTTCCGCGACACATTGCAATCTTGCGCAACCTCTCGGATACTTCGGACATCGATGAACGTCGTCACCTTGGCGGGCCGGCCCCATCCACCGGCGTGCGCGGGTTCCGTTCTCAGGCCCGTCGCCGGACCGCCGTGACCAGAAGGGACGAACCAGTGTGAACGACCAACCCGCTCTCTCCCCCGAACGCGGACGTCCCCGTTGGCGGTTGCTGGCCGGCGGTGTCACCGCCGCCGTGCTGGCGATCACCGTCACGACCGTCACCGGCATCGCCTACGCGGACGCGAACCGGACCGTCACTGCGAACGAGACCGGATACCACAACGGCTACTTCTTCTCGTACTGGAAGGACAACGGCAACGTCACGATGACCCTGGGCGCAGGTGGAAACTACAGCGTCCAGTGGAGCAACATGAACAACGCCGTGGTCGGCAAGGGCTGGAAGCCCGGATCCAGCCACACCATCAACTACTCCGGCACGTTCAGCCCGAACGGCAACGGGTACCTGGCGCTGTACGGGTGGACCAGGAACCCCCTCATCGAGTACTACATCGTCGAGAACTTCGGCAGCTACAACCCCTCGACCGGCACCCAGTCACTGGGCTCGGTCACCAGCGACGGCAGCGTCTACGACATCTACCGCACCCAGCGCGTCAACCAGCCCTCGATCGAGGGCAACAGCTCGACGTTCTACCAGTACTGGAGCGTCCGGCGGCAGCACCGGAGCAGCGGGACGATCACCGTCGCCAATCACTTCAACGCGTGGCGTCAGGCCGGCCTGACCCTGGGCACCTTCGACTACCAGATCATGGCGACCGAGGGCTACCAGAGCAGCGGCAGCTCCAACATCACGGTGAGCGAGGCCTCCGGTCCGAGCAGCCCGCCACCGAGCAGCACCCCGCCGAGCAGCACCCCGCCGAGCAGCACCCCGCCCGACCCGGGCGGCTCCGGCGCATGCCGGGTGACCAACGCGGTCAACGCCTGGAACACCGGCCTGACCGACACCATCACCATCACCAACACCGGATCGAGCGCGATCAACGGCTGGTCCCTGAAGTTCACCCTGCCCTCCGGACAGACGATCACCAGCGGCTGGAACGCGACGTACTCACCCAGCAGCGGCCAGGTGACCGCTACCAACGCCGGCTACAACGGCTCACTGCCGCCGGGCGGCTCGACCACCATCGGCTTCCAAGCCGACCACAGCGGCAACACCGGTGCGCCGAGCGGCTTCACCCTTAACGGAGCAGCCTGCTCCTGAACCACCGGGACCGGCACCCGGCCATTCACGGCTCCGGCCCCCTCGTACGCCAGGGGCCGGAGTTCGTGTGATCGAATTTTCATTGGCTGGTGTCATATCTAGACACATTAAACCCCTGTAGGTTATTCGCGTTTCACGCGATTCCTACCGGGGTTTTCTGCTGTCCAGGCCCTTCGGATCGCGCCGGGCGCGTTCCGCTGCGCGAGGCCGTCCTGCGGCACGTCGTCGCCGTCATGCTCGTCCCTGCCGTCACCGGTTGCCTGCTGGCCGTGGTGCTGATCCTGGCGGGAACACCGGTCGGCGGCGCGCTGGTCCACGGGGCCGGCACCGGTCTGCTCGGCATGGTCTTCGTCGCGGTGGCGGCACTGGCCGCTCAGGTGTTTCCGGTGCGGTCGGTGGCGACCGGGGCGGCGGTCGCGGTGCTGGGGGTGACCCTGTTGCTGCGCATGATCGGCGACGGAGTCCCGCGGCTCGGCGGGATCCGCCGGCTGTCACCGTTCGGGCTGACGGCCTTGAGCGGACCCTTCGTACACAATCGGGGTCTTCCGCTCCTGATCCTTCTTGCCGCGTCAGCGGCGATCACGGCAGTGGCGGTGGCCCTCGCCGGCCGGCGGGAGGTTCGTGGTGGCCTGGTGCCGGCCGGCGCCGGGCGGCGCCCCCGGCTGGCGCTGCTCGGCGCGGTGGAGGCGTTCGCGGTCCGCCGGGTGCTGCGGCCGCTGACCGGCTGGGCGATCGGCATCGGCGCCTACTACCTGCTGATCGGCCTGACCTCGGTGTCGGTCACCGAGTTCCTCGCCGACAACCCGGCGATGGCGGGCCAGGCAGCCGAGGCCGGCTTCGACGGGCTCGGCGCGGTGGCGGGCTTCGCCGCTGTGCTGTTCGCCCTTCTTGCGGTGCCGGCCGGTGGTTTCACCGCGGTACGGATGGGCGCTTACGTCACGGCCGAGACGGACCGGAGGCTGGTCCTGCTCACCGCTGCGCCGATCAGCCGGGCCAGGTTGCTCGGCGCGGAGGTCGCGGTGACGATGGCCGCCGCGACCCTTCTGGTCACGATCGCCGGGCTGGTGACCTGGTCCGGGGTGACCATGGCCGGTGGCGAGCTCGGGCTCGCCGCCGCGCTGGCCGGGGCGTGGAACACGCTACCGATCGTCGGGCTCAGCCTCGGCGCCGCCGTGTTCGCGGTCGGCTGGGCGCCACGATGGGTCGGTGTCGTCGGCGCCCTGCCCGCGACCGGAGGGTTCCTGCTGCTCGTCGTCGCCGAGAGCGTGTCGGCACCCGGCTGGGTGCGCGGCTTGTCACCTTTCGCCCACCTCGCGGCGGTGCCGTTGACCGCCGCCGACTGGCCTGCCACCGCGATGATGGCCGTCCTGGCGGGGTTCCTGACCGCGGGCGGTGTCGCCGGGTACCGCAGACGGGACCTGCGATCGTGATGGCGGCCATCCTCGGCGTCGGCAACCGTCTGCTACGAGCCGCGGATCACCGCCCGCCGGCACCGTAGTAGCCGGTGGGACCACGACAGTGCGGGTAAGGTTGGTGTCGGTGTGCCGGGAAGCCTGGTCGGCAAGTTGAGTTGAGCCGACCCCGAAAGTAGGCATGCCCTGTGAACTCTGCACCCCGTGTCCTGGGCCGTGGTTCGTGGACCGAGGCCCGCCGGATCGCCGACGTGCTGCGCAAGGAGACCATCAGCGGCGCGCTGCTGCTGGTCGGCACCCTGATCGCCCTCGGGTGGGCGAACTCACCGTGGGCGCACCGCTACGAGGCGATGACCGGGTTCGTCGTCGGCCCGCACGCTCTGCACCTGGATCTGTCCCTGGGGACGTGGGCGGCCGACGGGCTGCTGGCGATCTTCTTCTTCGTGGCCGGGCTCGAACTCAAACGCGAGTTCGTCGCCGGTGACCTGCGTGACCCGCGGCGTGCGGCGGTGCCGGTGGCCGCCGCGGTCGGCGGAGTGCTTGCGCCCGCGCTGCTCTACACCCTGGTCAACTGGGGTGGAGCGGTCCGGGGCTGGGCGATCCCGACCGCGACCGACATCGCGTTCGCCCTCGCCGTGCTCGCCGTGGTCGGCCGTAACCTGCCCACCGCGATGCGCACGTTCCTGCTCACCCTGGCCGTGGTCGACGACCTGCTGGCCATTGTGATCATCGCGGTGTTCTACACCGCCCACCTGTCGATCCTGCCGCTGCTGGCCGCGCTGGCGCCGCTCGCCGTCTTCACAGTGCTGGTGCAGCGGCGGGTGCGTGCCTGGTGGCTGTTGCTGCCGCTGGCATTCGCGACCTGGGCACTGGTGCACGCCTCCGGGGTGCACGCCACCGTCGCCGGGGTGCTGCTCGGCTTCGCCGTCCCGGTGCTGCGGTCACCGGGCGCAGGGGACGGGCCGGGGTTGGCCGAGCACTTCGAGCACCGGTTCCGGCCGATCTCCGCCGGGATCGCCGTCCCGGTATTCGCGCTGATGTCCGCCGGGGTGGCGATCAGTGGCCTGTCCGCGGTGTTCACCGACCCGATCGCGGTCGGCGTCATGCTCGGCCTGGTCCTCGGCAAGCCGATCGGGATCCTGCTCGCGACCTGGCTGACCGCCCGCTTCACCCGCGCCGAACTCGACACCGGCCTGGCCTGGATCGACGTGGCCGGGCTGGCAGTGCTCTCCGGAATCGGGTTCACCGTCTCGCTGCTGATCGGCGAACTCGCCTTCGGTAACAACAGCGGCGCCGACGATCGGGTGAAAGTCGCCGTCCTGCTCGGCTCGCTGATCGCGGCCGTGCTGGCCGCCGTCGTCCTGCGGGCCCGCGATCGCACCTACCGGCGCATCCACGAGGCGGAGCAGGTCGATCACGACAACGACGATATCCCCGACGTCTACCAGAGCTGACCGGGCGTAGGGTCGGGTCATGCGTGCAGCGACGTAGCAACGTCGATGAGCACTGTGGTCGAGAGCACGCCGGCCCGGGAGGCCGCCCGCCTGCTCGCCGCGCAGGACCTGCCCGGGCTGATCGTGGTCGACGCGACGGGCCGGCCGCTGACCGTGCTGGCCGGCACCCAGGTATTACGGATGGCGCTGCCGTCCTACTGCCAGGACGACCCTGCCCTGGCCAGGGTGATCGACGAGGCCGCCGCCGACGTCATCCTGGCCGGCATCGGCGAACGCACCGTCGCCGACCTGCTGCCGAAAAATCGGCCGGAACTACCCGCGGTCAGCGGCGACGCGACTCTGCTGGAAGTCGCGTCGGTGATGGCTCGCTCCAACGTGCCCCTCGTCGCCGTCGTCGACTCCGCCCGCGTGATGACCGGTGCGATCACCCTCGACGGGCTGCTCGACCGGGTGCTGCTCTAGAAGAACCGCAGCCACAGGTACGGCACGGCCAGCACCACCGAGATCGCCGTCACGATCAGGCCGTACTTGGTGAAGCCCCAGAAGCTGATCTTGTGGCCGGCGCGTTCGGCGATGCCCAGCACCACGACGTTCGCCGACGCACCGACCGCGGTGGCGTTACCACCGAGATCGGCCCCGATCGCCAGCGCCCACCACAGCACCTGCGCCTTGCCCATGCCGCCTTCCGCGTTGACCAGCTCGCTGACGATCGGGCTCATCGTCGCCACGTACGGAATGTTGTCGACGATCGCCGACAAGCCGGTCGAGGCCCACAACATCAACATTGTGGCCGGCCACAACTTGCCCGCGACCGCGTCGGTGGCCGACCGCGCGATCGCGTCGATGACCCCGGTCTCGACCAGGCCACCGACCATGACGAACAGGCCGGCGAAGAACACCAGCGTCGGCCACTCCACGTCCTTGGCGACCTCGGTCGCGTCCAGCCGCGACAGGGCCAGCAGCAACAGGCCGCCGAGCAGCGCCACCACCGACGGCTCCAGATGCAGCACGGTGTGCAGGCTGAACGCGACCAGCACCGCGCCGAGCACCACCAGGCTGATCACCACCAGCCGGCGGTCCCGGATCGCGTCGGCCTCCCGCAACGCCATCACCCGCTTGACGCGTTCGGCGTCGTACCGGAAGGCCTTGCGGAACATGATCCGGCACAGCAGGACCAGGACCACCAAGACCACCAGCACGAACGGCGCCATCACGCTCAGGAAGTCGTTGAAGGTCAACCCGGACCGGCTGGCGATGATGATGTTCGGCGGATCACCGACCAGCGTCGCGGCACCACCGATGTTCGAGGCGAGGACCTCGGCGATCAGGAACGGCACCGGCGGCACCCCGAGCCGCTCGCAGACCAGCAGGGTGACCGGGGCGACCAGCAGAACCGTGGTGACGTTGTCCAGAGCGGCCGACACGACGCCGGTGACGATCAGCAGGATCACCATGATCGGGAACGGACGGCCGCGGGCCTTCTTCGCCGCCCAGATCGCCACGTACTCGAACAGACCCGTGCGTTTGAGCACGCCGACGATCAACATCATTCCCAGCAGCAGGAAGATGACGTTCCAGTCGATGCCGGCGTCCTCGGAGAAGAACGCGTGCTCGGCGTCGGTCGCGCCCAGCGCCAGCATGATCGACGCCCCGCCGAGCGCCACCGCGACCCGGTTGATCTTCTCGGTGGCGATCAGCACGTACGCCACGGTGAACACCGCGACAGCGATCCAGGAAAGCGTGGTCATGGTGCGAGCGCCTCTCGGATCCGGACAGCAGTCATCCACTCGCCGACCAGACTTCCCGGCACACCCGCGATCAACCTATCAGTCCGCCCATCAACCGACCGTGATCAAGCGCATCAGCCACCGCTGGCCGCCTGGCTACCGACTATGGCTTCCGACCCGATCACCAGCCATGGCGGTGAGCGGGCGCGTCCGCAGCGAACTCATCACGGCGACAAGCGGCCGCCTCCCGGCTCGATGACACAACGCGTCGCACACGTCGGCCACCCCGTTGACCGACCAGGCCCGCAGACCCGCAGACCCGCAGACCCGCAGACCCGCAGACCCGCAGACCCGCAGCGATGCAGGCTCCCTCGGAGTCAACGTGCCCATCAAGGACGATGACGGCGAGGTGGAGGTCCTGCGGCAGCAAGGGTGAGTACCACGACGCGGCGGGTCTGCTCGGCCTCAGCCAGCGGTGAGCCGCAGAATCGGGCGTCGGCGCAGTGGCCTCGCCCGGTATCCAGCGGCTGTGCTGGTCGAGGTGCTCGCTCATCTGCTGAGCGAAGCCGTCGGCATTGCTGAGCTGGTCCCGCAGCGTCTGCACCCGGGTTCGGGCTGCTTCGTGATATCCGGCGAGCCGTTCGAGCAGGACATCACGGTCACCGGTGCCGGCGGACAGGTCGCCCAGGAGTTGCGGCAGGTCGCGCATCTCGTCGAGGGTGAACCCGAGCGGTTTCATGCGTTCAACGACGCGGAGCCGGTCGAGGTCGGGTTCGGTGCAGAGGCGGAAGCCGCCGTCGCTGCGAGCGGACGGCACGATGAGCCCGGCGTCATCGTTGTGGCGGATGGTGCGGATGTTCAAGCCCACCCGTTCCGCGGCTTCGCCGATCTGCATGTGCCGGCCGGTCATCGGCTCAGTCTGCCCGTCGGCGCTCCTCAGCAAATTCGAGTCTCAGTCGATCGGATTGATGCGGACGGTCCCGCACCGGCCGCGACAGTGTCCGGTGCTGGTCGGGCCACTGCCTCTGGCGCGCACGAGATGAGAACCGCCGTGAGCACGAACAGTCCTGTGAACAGCCGTAGCGGGTTTTCCCTGGCCGATCTGAGCGTCAAGACCAAGATCCTCGGCGGGATCGGTGTAGCGGTCTTGGTCGCCGTCGTCATCGGCGTTGTCGGGCTGCAGGCGCTGGGCAACGCCAGCGACTCCGCGGGTGTTCTCTACAACAGCAACGTGGCCAGCATAAAGACGATCGGTCAGATCGAGGCGACAACCCGGCAGGCCCGCCTGGACGTCAGCAACCAGGCGATCTCTCAGGACGCGCCGACCGTGCAGAAGTACACCGACGCATTCACCGCGGACCTGACCGCGGTCGATGCCGCAGTCGCCGCCTACCAGGCCAGCGAGCCATCGGGTGATCCCGCCGTTCTCGCCGACCTGCAAACGCACTGGAACGCGTGGACCGACCTCGTCAAGACCAAGTTCCTGGCGCTCGGCAAGGCCAACGACATGGTGGGCTGGCAGAAGGTCCGCGACACCGAGGCACTGCCGCACCTGACCCAGATCAAGCAGGACATCGACACGCTCAGCGCCGCGGAAACCGCTGACGCCGCCAAGAACGCCGCAGCCGCCCGATCCAGCTACGAGAACAGCCGCCTGACCTCGATCATCATCCTGATCCTCGGCTGCTCGGCCGCGCTGGCCCTCGGCGCCTGGGCCGCCACCACCATCGTCCGCTCGCTGAGCAGAGTGAAGAACGTATGCCAGGCACTGGCCCACGGCGACCTGACCCAGAGCACCGGCCTGCGGTCCCGCGACGAACCCGGCCAGATGGGCCAGGCTTTGGACAAAGCCCTGACCACCCTGCGCGACACGGTGACCACCATCGGCGGATCAGCGGTGACGCTGGCCAGCGCCTCCGAGGAACTGTCCGCGGTCAGCGCCCAGCTGCAATCCGGTGCTGCCGACGCCGCCCAGCGGGCCAACTCCGCCTCACACGCCTCCGAGCAGGTCAACGCCGGCGTCCAGTCGATCGCCGCGGGCGCCGAGCAGATGAGCGCGTCGATAACCGAGATCGCCTCCAGCGCCGGACAGGCCGCCGAGGTCGCCCAGCGCGGCATGAGCGTCGCCGGCCGCACCAATTCCCAGGTGGCCGAACTGGGCTCGGCCAGCGCGGAGATCGGCGACGTTGTCCGCCTGATCACCAGCATCGCCGAACAGACCAACCTGCTAGCACTCAACGCCACCATCGAGGCCGCCCGCGCGGGCGAACTCGGCAAAGGCTTCGCCGTGGTCGCCGGCGAGGTCAAGGAGCTGGCCCAGCAGACCGCCCGCGCCACCGACGAGATCACCGCCCGCATCGGCGCCCTGCAGACCTCCAGCGGCACGGCCGCCGCCGCCATCGGCGAGATCACCGAGGTCATCGGTCAGATCGGCGACTACACCACCACCATCGCCTCAGCGGTCGAGGAACAGACCGCCACCACCGCCGAGATGAGCCGCTCGGTGGCCGAAGCCGCCACCAACTCCGGTGACGTCGCCCGCACCGTCTCCGGAGTCGCCGAGGTAGCCGCCGCCACCGCCGACGGCGCCAAAGCCACCCAGCAGGCCGCCTCCGACCTCACCCGGCTCGCCAGCGACCTGACCAACCTCGTCGGCGGCTTCCGCCACTGACGCCCACGGGCACTTGGAGTCCACGTGACCACACCGGAAACAACTGGCGCCGCCTACGGGCTGTCGCGCCCCACCATGGCCGACGCCCAGGACGCCATGCACCGCGTGCACGGCCACACCGGCCGCTCGGCTTGGGCATCCCTGCTGGACGCCGCGAAACTGACCGGCGCCGAGACCGACGAACCGTCCCTGCTGCGCCTGATCGAGGCCATGACGCATCTGGACCCGGTCAGCCGGCTGTGCGCCCAGGCCCTGCGCATCCGCATGACCTCCCACACCCACCTCGCCGCCGCGCACCTCGCCACCAGGAGCCCCGCGTGAACTCGACCACCAACACCGACCTGTTCGACCGGCTCGGCGAACCCGCCCGCATGCGACACCTCGCCGCCTACGACCTGCTGCACCCGGAACTGCGCGACCACCTCGACCGCATCGCCACCCACAGTGCGCACAAGCTGAACGCACCGGTCTCCATGGCATCCATCCTGCTCGACAGCGCCCAACTGATCATCGGCCGCCACGGCCTGCCCGACACCGGCGACGACCTGCAGGGCACCCCGGCGGAATGGGCGTTGTGCACCCACACCGTGCTCGCCGGAGCCCCGTTCCTGCTGACCGACAACACCGCCGACCCCCGGCACGCCGACAACCCGCTGCTCAACATGACCGGCCTGCGCAGCTACGCCGGCGTACCCCTGACCGACGACAGCGGACACGTCCTGGGCGCGCACTGCGTCCTCGACGCCACACCCCGGCACTTCACCGAGGAAGACCTCGACGTCCTCACCCAGGGTGCTGCCGAGATCATGCGGATTCTCGACAGGCACCGCCTCGCCTGACCGTGCATACCGACGGCATTCCGGACACCCCGGAGCCGGCGCCAGACGGCGACGCGGTCCAGGACCTGGTCAATCACCTGCTGCACGGCGCTCTGCAGATCTCCCACGCCCTCGACGAACTCCACAAGCTCGCCCACCATCCCGCGATCACCGACCCCGACGGTCTGGACCAGGTCAGCGACGCCATCACCACGATGACCCGGGCGCGGACAGCATTGTTACGCGACGCGGACCGCCTCACTGCAGATCTGCCTTAGATGTGGCTCTGCCGACAGGTTGACCCGAACCGGCGGCCCTGTAGAGGTGTGGTCCGCCATGATCATCGACAGATGACGGGGTCTATGCGGTCCGAGTGCCCAGCCGCTCCCCCGGTTTGCACACCACCACATCTCAGATGTACGCCGGGCACCGGGCCACGAAGTCGACCCGTGCCCCGGCCGTCGGTGGCTACGGCATCCGCTACCGGCCCAGATGGTATCGGTATACCAGGGCCGGACGTGCGACGAAATCGCCGGACGGGGCGCGCTCAGACGGCACGCGTCATGAGCGAAACTCGCTCGAATCCGTTCGAGGTCATGCTGGGCGGACCGCATCAAGGCCAGCTCCCCATCGCGGGTCTCGGTCGGCCACCGTCGACGCCACAGCGGCCGGCTCCGGCGACAGCGGCCGCCCTCCACGGCGCCCATCCCGCGAGGTTTGTCAGCTCGGCGTGCCGGGCCGGAAACACCGCTCCTGGCGTGGTCCCCGCTGCCCTCTCAGCAACCATGAAGTAACCGGTCCGCGGAATCGAGCGGGTCTGCAAAGAGAACGGCTGTGTCTCACATTCGGCGGTAACCGTGAGTAGTCGATTTGTGGGGCCAACTCCGTCGACGTCTCTGACTTCACAAACGTGGTAGCGGTAGGTGGGGCGCTCCAGGCCACGTGACTGCCCGGGAACGACACCTCGTCGACCCGCTCACGAGCCGCCGAGGCCCGGAGGCCGCGGTGATCGAGCGCCGGTGGTTACTGACTTATGGCCGACGTAGCAGGAGCAGGAACTCGGCCGTGCCATGGTCGGCGAGGGAGCCCAGCGATCCGTAGCCTGTCGGCTGGGCCAACCGGTAGTCGGCGAAGGCGACCGGAAGCGAGCCGGCCACGTCCAGGCCCGCGCCGTCCTGGCGGATCGACATCGTCGCGGTGACGGTCCGTGTGACGCCGTGCAGGGTGAGCGTTCCCGTCGCCGTGGCCACCTGGCTGAGCGCGACCGGTTGCGTCAGGGTGACCGTGGCGTCCGGGTAATGCTCGGTGTCGAGGCTGATGTTGTACTGCGGCGCGGGCTTCTTGCCGCCCGACGTGAGCGCGAGCAGGTTGATACGCAGGCTCGCGGCGGTGACCCGGTCGCCGGTTGCCGTCACCGTGCCGGTGATGTCGGGGGTACGGCCAACCATCTCGCTCGTGACGCCGAGGAAGGACTGCTGGATGCGAAAGCCGGCCAGCGACCCTGTGGTGGGCTGGTAAGCGCCGTTCAGGGGCCCGCTGGACGGAGCGGGGTTCACCGGCAGGGTCAGCGGCGACGGCACCGGCTGCAGCTTCACGGCCGCGACGGCGCCGGCCACGAGGAGCACCAGGAGGGCCGCGACGCCGGCCAGGGTCCAGCGCAGCCAGTGCCGCTTGCGCCGGGGCAGCGCGGAGGTCTCGGCGTTCATGCGACACGCTCCTCGACGGCGTCGATGCGGAAGACGGGGTACTGGGCCGCGATCGCCTCGAAGTCGGCGATGGGGGCGTCCGGGAGCGCGGGGATGTGGGGCCGGCCGCCGGGCACTTTCTGCAGGTAGCGCTTGATGATCGGGGCGCGTTCGGCCGGCGGCACTTCGACCAGCCGCCGGGGACGAGCGCGGCCGTGCCGGATGGTCACGGCGCCGCCGACGGCGCGTACGTTGCGCACCCAATTGCAGTCGTTGCCGAGCATCGACACGAGATACCAGTGACCGTTCCAGTCGGCCATGCCGAGTGGGAAGCGGGTCGTGCGCCCGGTCCGCCGCCCGGGCACCTCCAGGGTCACCCAGCGCCGGGGTAGCACGCCGGCACCCTGCACGACGGCCCAGAAGCGGGCGAAGCGGCGGGCGGTGGCGTTGCCACGCCCACCGCGGTACATGGCGCGGAGATCGCTCTCCCCGTACGGCCACAGTCTCATGGTGCGCTCCTCGTCGTCTCTGGTCATCGTCAATTCTGAATGGGTTTAGACTTGAGACACAGAGTCTAAAGTCCCGCTGCTAGATTGTCGGCATGCGCAACGAGAGCCCCGTGCCCTCCGGGCTCGGGCGGCGGCACCGACGGCTGTCCGACGAGGAAACGCGAGCCAGGATGCTGCGGGCCGCGCTGGACACCATCCAGCGGACCGGACTGACGGTGAGCCTCGACCACATCCGATTCGAAGACGTCATCCGCGACGCGGACGTGGCACGCAGCACCGCGTACCGGCACTGGCCGTACCGCGATCTGTTCTTCAGTGACCTCATCAAAGAGCTCGCCCGGTCGGCCAGCCCGGAGATCATCGCCGACGAGGTCACGCTGATCCGCCACATCGTCGTCGAGCACGAGGACTGGCTGAGCACCCCCGAGGGCAGACACGGGCTCATCCTCGAGCTGGTCCGCCGCCTCGCCCTGCTTGACTTCCGCACCGTGCTGAGCTCGCCTGGCTGGCGCACCTACCTAGCCCTGCACGCCACCTTCTCCGGCCTGGCCGACGGCGACCTGCGCAACCAGGTCCAGGCCGCCCTGGCCCAGGCCGAGGCCGGCCAGACCGCGCTCATCGCCAAGGCCTGGGAGCAGCTCGCCGGCCTACTCGGCTACCGGCTGCGCCCCGAGCTCGGCTGCGGCTTCGACACCGTCGCGACACTGCTCAGCGCCGCCATGCGCGGCCTGGTGATCACCTCATTGTCGACCCCAGAGGTCGCGACCCGGGTGACCCTCGCCCGGCCGTCGGGCGCGGCCACCGAGGAGGAATGGTCGCTGCCGGCGCTCGCCATGGCCAGCACGGCGATGACCTTCCTCGAGCCCGACCCGGCCACCAAGTGGGATGACGCGCGACTCGCCTCCATCCACACCGCCCTGGATGCCTGGGCCGGCCCGCGCCGGTGACGCCGCCGAACGCCGACTGCGCGATCAGCGTGAGCAAGATCGGATACCGCCGCTCGGGCTCGCGCCGCTGCAACGCCTGCCCGGTCAACCGCCGGCCCGCCCCGGCCAGGAACCGGCGCCGATCCGCCGGCCGCATCGACAGATCCAGCGTGGGCGCGTCCAGCCGACGCAGGTAGGCCAGCTTCTCCAACTCACCCTTCACCGCCACCGGCGTCACCGAGGTCGGCCCGGTCCCGACCACGCCAGCAGCATGCGCCCCAGGTGGGCATCCGGGACCAGCATCAGATCCAGCTCGGCCGGCACCGTTCGGGCAACCCGCCGGAGAAGAATGTCGCCGGCTGACTTCAGTGTCAGAACCAAATCCTTGGCGGCATCGGTATCGCGGTCGTGGTCGCCGTCATCGTCGGAATCGTCGGCTTGCGATGTGCTGCGGGCCCGGTCAGTCCTGCTCGTCGTGAGCCGACTCCGACGGTCGTCGCCGGCGCAGCGGTGTGCTCAGCTCGGTGACGAACAATCCGACCACGAAGAAGCTCGCGCCCGTGGCGACCCATGCGCGCCAGCCGCCGTCGTGGATGACGCTGGGTCGCAGGATCACGGTCAGGACCAACATGAATCCGAGAACGAGAAGGTTGCTGGATTTCTTCTTGCTCACCATTGCCACTTTCTGCGGTACGCGATCGGCCGGCATCGGCTGCTCGGCAGGTTCCGGGTCCACTTGTCGAACGCGTCGCAGGCGATGCTGTTGATCCACCTGCCTGCGGGAACACACAGATTTGATGCGAACAGCTGAGGTGATTGCCGAAGGCGAACCGGCTTGGCATGATGCGCGATTATGCCGATGACTCGTCGCGGCCTGCTCGGCGCCGGGCTCACCGCGGCCACCGCCCTGATGACCGGCTGCGAGAGCAGTTCCTCACCCTCGCAGACAGCTCGTGGCACCGCAGGCGATGCAGCGACGACACCGGTGGCCGCCAGCACAGCAGTTGCGCCCTATGTCGCGCCGCTGAAAGCGGTCCTCACCAAATACCTGAAACCCACCGAGGCCAACCCCAAGCACCCCACCTATGCCGGGGCAGCCGCCGTCGTCATGGTCGACGGCAAGGTGACCGCCACTCTCGCCGTGGGTCACGCGTTGCGCTACGCCGCCGGTCCGGTTCAGCTGCCCGCGTCCAAACGGGTGGCGATGCGCACCGATTCGATCTTCGACCTTGCCTCGCTCACCAAGGTCTACACGTCCATCCTGCTGCTGCAGCAGGTCGACAAGGGTCGTGTCGACCTCGACGTTCCGGTCGTGCGGTATCTGCCCGGCTTCACCGGTACCGGCAAGAACAAGATCACGGTACGGATGTTGCTCACCCACACCAGCGGCCTGCCCGTCGGCGCGAGCATCAAGGGACTGCCGTCGCAGGCCGCCAAACGTGCCGCGGTCCTGGCCACCCCACTGGTCAAGGGGGCGACGCCCGGCACGGTGTTCCGTTACTCCAGCGTGGGACTGATGGTGGCGGCGCAACTGGTCGAGAAGGTCACCGCAACCACCCTCGACGCAGCCCTGAAGACCGGTATCACCACACCACTCGGGCTGCGCGGCACCGGCTTCACCCCACTGACATGGCTGAGCAAAACCCAGCAGGCCGCGCGGCTGGCTGCCACCGACGCCCGCACCTCCCGCGGCCTGCTACGCGGTGTCGTCCACGACGACGTCGCGAACCAGATGGGCGGCATCATCGGCAGTGCCGGAGTGTTCGGCACCGCCTACGACGTCGCCGTCATCGGCCAGCTGCTGCTCAACGCAGGCACCTACGGCGGCAAACGCCTGCTCTCCACCGCGATCGTCAAAGAGATGCTCACCAACCAGAACAAAGGACTGCCCGCGGTCGACCCGGAACGGCCGGGCCGCCCCTCCTACCACGGACTGGGCGTCACCCTGCGCCAACCATGGTTCATGGGCACTCTCTCGTCCGCAACCACGTTCGGGCACACCGGCTTCACCGGCACATCCCTACTGGTCGACCCGAGCCGCAAACTGGTGCTGTCCCTGCTCACCAACCGCGCTCACCCCAACTGGACCTGGGCGAACCCCGACCCCATGCGCGCCGAAGCCGCCACCACCATCGCCAAGCACCTATAACCCGGGACGATTCGAAAGGACCCGAATCGACGCTCGACGACATCGGCGAAGCCGGCACCATTCACGCTGGAGTCGAGGCCGCATTCACGCCATGGTCGCGCACCTGGCGAGCGTGGGCCGACGCAGAGCAACAGGCCGGACGACACCCGTGACTGCTACAACAGGCTCGAAGAACTGCGCCGACAGGCCACCGAACTGGCCGACACCCACGGACTCGTCCTCGGCCCGGGCCTTTCACCGCGGCGCTCCGTTTCGCAACGGGAATGATCATGGGGTAGACAGTCTCAGTGGCTGTTGCGCGCTTCGACATGAGCTGGACCATCACTAGTTCCGCTTGGGCTCGGTTCACGTGGCAAGCAGACGATTACGAGCTGAGGATGAACACGTCATACCTCGACAGGAGCCTGGAGAATCTCTTGCGGGCGGCACGGGACCTGCAGATAGGGTCCAGTGCTACGACCGCCGGTATATACGGCATGCCCAACGGCTACATGTTCCAGTTCGGTGGAGCGGCGGAGGACGTGTACCTACAGATCCTTCACATGCCGGACCTCCGACAGGACGACCCTTGGATCGGCGTCACTCGGGTCTGGGACGAGCGGATCTCTGTGGCAGCCTTTATCCGGGCCACCATCCGTATGACGCAGGCCGTATCTGACGCAGGTGCCGGAGACAGTTACGGCGGCCTGTGGGGGAACCGTCCCTTTCCGGCGCAAGAGCTCGCTGTGCTGAAGCAGAGCTCGGGTGCGTAAGGGTTCCTGGTCGACGACCTGCCCACCGCCGAGGACGTCGTCCAGGAGAGTAGGAAGCGGGGCGTGGTTCCTCGCCGTTCCCGACGACTCCGATCCCTGCAGAGCTTCCTGGCCCCCGCTGATTCGGTTCGGCGTGGGCCGGGTGCGCGGGCACGGTCGGCTGGTCACCCCAGCGGGCGCGTTACCGCCAGGGCGTGTCCGCAGCCGAGCCGGGCTGATACGGGTGCCGGGTATCTTGCACGGCATGAGTGAGGCGAAACCGGCCGGGCCGCACGGGTATTCGGCGGAGAAACAAGCGCTGATGGCCCGGCTGAAGCGGGTCGAGGGGCAGATCCGCGGACTCCAGCGGATGGTCGACGAGGACACCTACTGCATCGACATCCTGACCCAGATCTCGGCCGCCAAGAGCGCCCTGCACGCGGTAGCCGTCGGCTTGCTCGAGGACCATCTGCGCCATTGCGTGGTCCACGCCGCCGTCGAAGGCGACGTGGACTCGAAGATCAAGGAGGCGAGCGCGGCGATCGCCCGGCTCGTGAAGTCCTGAGCCGGGTCCAATCCATTCGCGGGGCTGCTGCGCGGTCCGGCCCGGGCCGACCGGCCCGATCGCGTGCTGCTGCCGTCTGCCCTCGTGGGGTGCGGTGACGATCGGTGCGGCCGCAGCCGGGACCGGTGTGCGCTGGTTGTGCAGTCGGGCACGGCACGACCGGTTGAAAAGTCCTGTTGTGGCGATTCGGTTGCGTCGCGGCGGCGACCGCCTTCGGGTGCGATCCTCGGCGCAACGGACATCACCTGCGTATCCCACTCGGTGACCCTCGATTGCGGGAGGTCATCGGTTCGGGCAATGAGGGCCGGACGGTCGGCCACGATCAACGGGCCGACGGTCGCCTGGAACGCGCCGTGCCGGGGAACCCAGCCGAGGCTACTCACAGCGACCGCACAGATTTGAAGTGTTCCCTTTCACAGATCAAAACCACTCTGGGTCTACCATCCGTGAGCAGAACGTACTGACAAACTTCGCACCGGTCTTCCGAAACGGACACACATCGGCATGGCCGTCACTATGAGTGAGCATTCTGGGGAACCGGGGCGGTCGCGAGGTGGGCTATCAAGGAAGGGCGGCGGGCACAGGCTCGCCGGTCGCGCCGACCTGGACCACGCCGAGCCCTGCCCCGGTCCGGCGGCGCGAACCCGCATGACGAGTCATGAGGCAATCGGGGGCAGGGACGGGGGAACCACTATCGGTCCTCGACCGGCACGCCGTACTGCGGCGACCGGGACATGAGGACCTCGGGGTGAAGCCGCCAGCGTGCGGCCGGGCAACCTTCGCGCCCGAATCCGACAGCTAACCTCGCAGGCGTGCCGGAGGGATTCCTTCACCGTGCGCGTAAGTACCCTGAGCCGGCCCGCCCGTACCCTGGGAGTCGGCACCATCGCCCTGTCCGTGGGTCTCGGTCTTCTCACCGGCGGGATCGGCTCACCGCAGTCGGCCTCCGCCGCGACCCCGTCCTCGGCCGTCGCCACCACGCAGGTGTTTCCGCAGACCAGCGTGGCATTCAGCCAGAGCGGCATCACCGTCAAGGCGGCGGCGTACCAGGCCGCCCGGTCCAAGGCGGCAGCGTCCAGGATGGCCGCGAACCGGATCATGACCGAAGCGGCGAAGCACAAGGGCAAGCAGTACAAGTTCGGCGCCGCCGGGCCCAAGCGGTTCGACTGCTCGGGCTACACCATGTACGTCTACAAGAAGGCAGCGGGCAAGAAGCTGCCGCACAAGGCGAACCTGCAGCAGCGATACGGCAAGGCCGTCGCCAAGTCCCAGGCCCGTCCCGGTGATCTGATCATCATCCGGTCCGGCACGCGCGGCACGCACGCCGGCATCTACGCCGGTGGCGGCAAGATGTGGGCGGCCCCGCGAACCGGCAAGACGGTGACCAAGCAGAAGATCTGGAGCACGAATTACGTGGTCCGGCGCCTGGTCTGAGTCGGTCCTCCCGACGGACCACGCTTCGCGGCCGGGCTTCACACAGCGCCGCCTGCACCCGTCTCGGTGGGTGCAGGCGGCGCTGTCGTACGGCTTACGTCGTGATGCTGGTGAAGCGGCGCAGCCGCAGGCTGTTGGCGACGACGAACACCGAGCTGAACGCCATCGCCGCGCCGGCGATCATCGGGTTGAGCAGGCCGGCTGCGGCCAGCGGCAGGGCGGCCACGTTGTAGGCGAAGGCCCAGAACAGGTTGCTCTTGATGATGCGCAGGGTGCGCCGCGACAGCCGGATCGCGTCGGCGGCGGCCATCAGGTCGCCGCGGACCAGGGTCAGGTCGGACGCCTCGATCGCGGCATCGGTGCCGGTGCCCATGGCCAGCCCGAGGTCGGCCTGGGCCAGGGCGGCGGCATCGTTGACGCCGTCACCGACCATCGCCACGACCTTGCCCTGCTCCTGCAGCCGTTTGACGACGTCGACCTTGTCGGCCGGAAGGACCTCGGCGATCACCTCGTCGATGCCGACCTGCGCGGCCACGGCCCGGGCGACGGTCTCGTTGTCGCCGGTGAGCAGCACCGGCGACAGGCCGAGCGTCCGCAGCTGGGCCACAGCGTCGCGGCTGGTCGCTCTGACGGTGTCGGCGACAGCGAGGACGCCGCGGACCTGGCCGTCCCAGCCGGCGACCACGGCGGTCTGTCCCGCCGCGTGGGCGGCGGTGACAGCGTGCTCGACGTCGGCGGGCACGCTCAGCCCGGCCTGGCGCAGCAGCGCCGGGCGGCCGACGTGCACGGTGTGACCGTCGACGGTGCCGGTGACACCGAGGCCTTCGGTACTGGCGAACCCGGTGACCGGTGGTAGCGGCGCGCTGTCGGCGGCGGCCGAGGCGATCGCCTGGGCGATGGGGTGCTCGGAGGCGGCTTCGACCGCCCCGGCCAGGCGCAGCAACTGCTCACGGTCGACGCCGGCGGCGGGCACCACGTCGACCAGGCTCATCCGGCCGGTGGTGACCGTGCCCGTCTTGTCCAGCACGACGGTGTCCACGGTCCGGGTCGACTCGAGCACCTCGGGGCCCTTGATCAGGATCCCGAGCTGCGCGCCGCGTCCGGTGCCGACCAGCAGCGCCGTCGGCGTGGCGAGGCCGAGCGCGCAGGGGCAGGCGATGATCAGCACGGCGACGGCGGCGGTGAACGCGGCGGTCCACCCGGCGCCGGTGCCGACCCACCAGCCGAGCGTCGCGACCGCGAGGGCGATCACGATCGGCACGAACACGCCGGAGATCCGGTCGGCGAGCCGTTGCACGGCGGCCTTACCGGTCTGGGCCTGCTCGACCAGTTTCGCCATCTGCGCGAGCTGGGTGTCGGCGCCGATCCGGGTGGCACGCACGATCAGCCGGCCGCCCGCGTTGACGGTCGCACCGACCACCGGATCGCCCGGGGCGACCTCGACCGGCACGGACTCGCCGGTCAGCATGCTCGCATCGACGGCCGAGGTGCCGTCCTCGATGACGCCGTCGGTGGCGATCTTCTCGCCCGGCCGCACGATGAACCGGTCCCCCACAGCGAGGTCGGCGACCGGGATCCGGCGTTCGGTGCCGTCGCGCAGCACCGCGACGTCCTTGGCACCGAGCTCCAGCAGGGCGCGCATGGCGGCTCCGGCACGGCGCTTGGAGCGGGCTTCGAAGTAGCGGCCGGCGAGGATGAACGTGGTGACCCCGACGGCGGCTTCCAGGTAGATGGCGCCGGCCCCGTCGGAGGCGCCGATGTCGAGGGTGAACGGGTGCGTCATGCCGGGCGTGCCGGCGGAGCCGAAGAACAGCGCCCACAGTGACCAGCCGAACGCGGCGATGGTGCCCATGGAGATGAGGGTGTCCATGGTCGCGGCGCCGTGGCGCAGGTTGGTCCAGGCCGCCTGGTGGAACGGCAGCCCGCCCCAGACGACGGCCGGCGCGGCCAGGGTCAGTGACAGCCACTGCCAGTAGGTGAACTGCCAGGCCGGCACCATCGCCAGCAGCACCACCGGCAGGCTGAGCAGGATAGCGGTGAGCAGCCGGGTCCGCAGGGCGTGCAGTTCGTCGACCGGTTGCGCCTGTTCTGCCGCATCGTCGCCGGGTCGCTGTGGTGGCGGCGGGAGCTTCGCGGTGTAGCCGGTCCTCTCGACGGTGGCGATCAGATCCTCGGCGCTCACGCCGTCGGGGTAGGCGACGCTGGCTTTCTCGGTGGCGTAGTTGACGGTGGCGACCACGCCGTCCATGCGGTTGAGTTTCTTCTCGATCCGCGCGGCGCAGGAGGCACAGGTCATGCCGCCGATCGACAGCTCGATCCGGTTCGGGGCCAGGGGCAGCGGCCCGGCGACGGATGCCATGACGCTCTCCTTCTAGTCGTGGGTGTGGCCGTCGGCGCCGTGCCCGGACGGACTCGGCGTGGCGGAGGCGGCCGGTGGTGCCGGGCTCGGCACACCGGTGACCGTTCCGGCAACGGCGGTGAACTCGGCGGTACGGACCTTCCCGTCATGCTGGAAGTCCAGGTACAGCCGGTAGGCGCCGGTGGACGGCACTTCGGCTTGGAAGGCGACGTCAGGGCCGGCGGTGGTGCGGCCGTCGCTGGGTTGCCCGTCCGGGTGTACGTGCAGGTAGGCCAGGTCGCCGTCGCGCAGCGCGACCAGGTGCCCGTACGCGCCGAGGTAGGGCTGCAGGTCGGTGACCGGCCGGCCGTCCTTGCTGACCGACAGGGTCAGCTGCGACGACGTACCGGGCGTCAGGTCACCGGTGAGGGTGACCGTGTAGCCGTCGGCCGTCGTGGTCCGCGACGCCACCGGCAGTGGGGTGGGCTGGTAGTCGCCGGCGGCGGGAACATCGGCGCCGAGGACGAGACCGTCATGGCCGGTGGGCTGGAAGTCGGCGAAGACCCGGTACTGCCCGGCGGCGGGCACCGCCAACCGGACCGACCAGGTGCCGTCGGCGCCGAGTGCGGGGTGTACGTGCTGGAAGCCGGACAGGTCGCGGCGGACCACGATCAGGTGCAGGTCCTTGTCGTGGCTGGTGGTGTAGCCGGTGACCGGCCGGGTGTCGGGCCCGGTGATCTGGAACCGGAAGTCCTGCGGTGCCCCGGTGGACAGGGTGGTCAGCGGGGTGAGGCGGTAGCCGTCCTGACTGATCTGAAGCCCGGCCGGCAGTGCACCGGCCGGCTCAGCCGCAGCGGCGGGAGTGGTGTGCCCGGCGTGGGCTGCGGACGGCTCGGCGGCGCGGGTCGGCCCGGCGACGTGGCCGAGGCCGAGGGCGGCCGTGAACACGGCCGCCAGCCCGAGCCCGAAGCCGCCGAGTTTGCCGGCGGTGTTCACGGCTCAGCTCGCCAGGGCGTAGCCGGCCTCGTCGACGGCCGCGGCGACCGCGGCCTGCTCGAGAGGCTGGTCGCTGGTGACGGTGACCGCCCCGGCGGGCAGGTCGACCTGGACATCGGTCACGCCGGGCAGCTTGCCGATCTCGGTGCTGACCGAGTTGACGCAGTGCGAGCAGGTCATGCCGGTCACGGTGTAGGTCTGGGTCGCCATCACGATCTCCCTCAGCTCTGGACGACGGACGGCACAGTGCCGCCCTCCAACCACCACCATACCCGTACCCCCCTAGGGTATGTGAGCGCGGGGAGTCGTGACCGGGCGGCACGATCCCACGCTGCGATTTCTCGCCGACAAGCAGCAGCAACCGACGCGCCTGCCCGGCGTCATCGGCGCAGCCTGCCGGGGAATGCCCGGTAGGGCAGCGGCCGCGCCACCGCGGCCGCTCACCGCCGGGTGAACACTCACCGCGGAAGGCCGGCACCGCCGACAACGATGATGACGCCGGCCGCCGCGGCGGCCAGCAACGTCAGAACCGGGCCCCGCCGCAGGCCGAGCGTGAGGATGGCGGCGCCGGCGAGCACCGCGTACTGCCATGGCTCGTTCAGGGCGCGGATCAGCGGAACGGCGGAGCCAAGGATCGCACCGACAGCGGCGGGCCCGGCTCCGTCGAGGAACGCCCGTACGCGCTGGTTGCCGCGGAGCCGGTCGAAGCGGTCGGCGCCGAGCAGGATGAAGGTGAACGACGGGCTGAATGCGACAGCGGCGGCGAGCAGGCCGCCGCCCAGTCCCGCGGCGGCGTAGCCGACGACGGCGACGGTGTGCACGACCGGGCCAGGGGTGATCTGGCCCAGCGCGACGGCGTTGAGGAACTGACCGGCGTTCATCCAGTGGTGCCGGCCGACCGCGTCGGCCTGCATGAGCGGGATGATCACGAATCCGCCGCCGTACGACAGCGCACCGACTTTCAGGGCGGTCCAGGCCAACGGGAGCAGAACCCCGCCGCCGAGGCCTGCCGCGGCGAGCACCGGAACGGCGACCACCGGCCGAGGTTCGCCAGCAGGTGCGCGCTGGGCCAGGACCTCGGCGATGCCGCAAGCGATGAGCAGCAGTACCAGCCACGGCCCGACGGCCGCTGCGGCGGCTCCGCCGATCAGCAGGTAGATCGACCACCGCACCCGGTTGCTCTGCTGGGCTGCCCGTTTCCATCCGGCCGGGATCAGGCTGGTGCCGGCCTGCAACGCGATCGCGGCGACCGCCGCGCCGGCACCGGCTCCGGCGGCTTTGACCCAGGTCGGCGGGTCGCCGAGAAACAGCGCTGCGAGCGCGAGGATCGCGATCAGGCCGGGCAGGATGAACGCCGCCCCGCCGACCAGCGCACCGGCTCGGCCGCGGACCCGCCAAGCACAGAAGATCGCGAGCTGCGTGGAGGCGGGGCCGGGCAGCAGGTTGCAGGCCGCGATGGCGTCCTCGAACTCCTGCGCGTCCAGCCACTTCCGGTCGTCGACGCAGAGTTTGCGCAGCAGGGCGATATGCGCGGGCGGGCCGCCGAAACCGATGAAGCCGATCCGGCCCCATTCCTCGAGAACCGTCCGCAGATCAGCGCGGTGCGTGGTGGCGGGAAGATCAGGCACGGGCGGGCTCGAACAGCTCGACCGGGTTGCCGGCTGGGTCGTCCATGACGATCTGGCGGCCGCCAGGCCCGCTGATGACCTCACAGCGGAACCCGACGCCGGCCGCTCGGAGCCGAGCCACTTCTGCGTCGATGTCGGCGACGATCAGGTGGATGCGGTTCCAGCCGCCAGGCTGTGGACGGCGTCCGTCGGGCATGGCGCGCCCGGCGGAGCTGGCCGGGCCGGACAGCAACAGCCGCAGGTTGCCGCGCCGCACGTCGGCGAACGCGGGCAGGAACGTGGTGATCGGGGTGAACCCGAGATGTGCGGTGTAGAAGTCGAGCGCGGCGGCAACGTCGTCGACGAGGTAACGCACGCTGACGGTGCCGTCTTCGGACGGATCGTTCATGACGTCTTCTCCAGACGATGGGCGAGGGTGTGCAGGAGGAAGCCGATGCGACTGGCGAGTTCGTCGGCGACGCGCTCGAACGCGGCGGGCCCGTCCGGCGCGGCGCCCGGGTCGGCGATGCTCCAGTGCAACGGCCGGGGATGGCCGGGGAACTCGGGACAGACTTCCTTGACCCGGTCGCACAGCGTGATCACCATGTCGAACCGGTGGCCGGTGAACTCATCGAGGTGTTTCGGCCGGGCCGCGGCCAGATCGATGCCGCGGACCGCCATGACGCTGACCGCGCGCGGATGGATCGGCTTCGGTTTGCTCCCGGCGCTGAATGCCTGCACGGACCCGTCGGTACGGTCCCGCAACAGCGCTTCGGCCATCTGTGACCGCGCGCTGTTGCCCGTACACAGGAACAACACCCGCCCGGTCCCCGGGACGGCGGGCGCAGCCCCGGTCAGCCGCAGCCCTGGGTGCAGGGCGGCGCCGGCGCCGGACAGCAGATCACCGCAGCGGGCAAGGTCGAGCGAGTAGTAGGTGTCACGGCCGTCGGCGCTGCTGCGCCGCGCGGTGACCAGCTCAGCCTTGCGCAGTTTGCCCAGGTGATACGAAACGAGGTTCTGCGGCTGGCCGAGCAACGCGGTCAGCTCGCGCACGGCGAGGTCACCGCGGGCGAGCTGACCGAGCAGCCGCCATCGCACGGGGTGGCCGGCGGCGGTGACGAACCCGGGGAGATCAGCGGCGTCGAGCGACTCTGGGGTCACGCCCGCAGATTACATCAAACTGGTTTGATGTAATAGGGATCGAGGTGAACGAGGACCCGAGATCTGTGGATGGGTTCGCTGCCCCGTCGAACCGCTCACCAGGGCACCCTGCCGCCGTCGTCGAAGAAGCCGCCCGTCGGGCACTCGCGCCCCTGCGTGGCGAGCCGCACCACGATCGCGGCACCGTCGGCTGCGGTGCGGGTCAGCCGGAACGGCAGGCCACGGGCGAAATCTGTATCGCACGCGCCGGGCGCGACCGCGTTCACCAGGATCCCGTCACGGGACAGAGCCTTGGCGTATTGCACCGTAAGCATGTTCAGCGCGGCCTTCGACACCGGATAGGCCAGCGACCCCGGCATCCGGCTCAGGTAATGGGTGGCATCGGTCGTCCAGGCCATCGACGAGGTGCCGCTGGAGACGTTCACGATCCGGGCCGCGGGTGAGCGGCGCAGCAGCGGCAGCATCGCCTCGATCACGGTGACGACACCGAACAGGTTCGTCTCGAACACCGTCCGCATCCCGTCGAGCCGGACCGAGCCCGGCGACTGCGCCTCCAGGTCGCCGGCGATGCCGGCGTTGTTGATCAACACGTCGAGGCGGCCGAACCGGCCGCCGATCTCCTCGGCCGCCGCGGCCACGCCGCGCTGGTCGGTCACATCGAGGCCGACCGGGTACGCCTTTCCGCCCGCCGCGCCGATCTCGGCCGCGACCGCGGCGCCCTTGTCCAAGTCCCGGGCGCCGACAAGCACCGTCATCCCGAGCTCCGCGAATCGGCCCGCGACGGCCCGTCCGATGCCCTTGTTCGCTCCGGTCACCAACGCGAGTGCTGCATCATTGCTCATGTGTCCACACGACCACTGCCCGACTCCGTAGACCAGGATCGGACCGGTCCCAAGCGATACCCGCACGGTATTGATGTCGAGACCCGGGAACTGCGCTACTTCGTCGCCGTCGCCGAGGAGCTGCACTTCGGGCGGGCCGCCCGCCGGCTCGGGATCGCCCAACCGCCGCTGTCCCGGGCGATCCGTCTGCTCGAGCGCAGGATGGGGGTCACCCTGCTGGAACGCACCAGTCGCGAGGTACGCCTCACTGCGGCCGGCGCGATGCTCCTGGCCGAGGGGCGCGGCGCGCTGGGCGCGGTGACCGCCGCGGTACGTCGTACCCAACGGGCGGCCGCCACCACTCCTCGCCTGGTCCTGGCGCTCAAACCCGGCGCTGACGCCGACCTGTTGCGCCCCATCCTGGACCGCTACGCCGCCGCCCCCGGCGCGCTGCCGGTCGACCTCGCCTTCAGCGTGGGCGAACGCGCCGCGATGGTCCGCGACGGTCGCGCCGACCTCGCGCTCCTGCACCGGCCGCAGAACGACCTGACCGGTCTGGACAGCGACGACCTACACGTCGAGGGCCAAGTCGTGGTGCTTCCCGACCGCCATCCGCTGGCCGCGCGCACCGCAGTGTCGATGGCCGACCTCCGCGACGAGACCCAGCCCCGCTGGCCGGAAGCCCGCCCCGGAGTGACCGGCCACCCCATCACCGACACCGACCACCTGCTGCAGCTCATCCTGCTCGGCCGCATGGTCGCGGTGCTCCCCGAATCCGTCCGCGACCGCCTGCCGTCGGGCACGGTCAGCCGCCCGGTGGTAGACGCCGAGCCGGCCACACTCGTGATCGCCTGGCCTCAGGCATCCACCTCGCGACAGATCGCCGCCTTCGTCCGTACCGCAATCTCCGCCACCGGTGCGCCTCACCACGCCTGGCGTCCCGTTCCCCGCTGATGGATCGTTGCCCCGCTGTGGCGCGACAATCCGGGAGCTACGACCGAGTGGTCGTGCCATATCGGCCAACGCCCAGGATGGGGCGACGGGGATGCGCACCGCCCACTTCGTCGATGCACGTGGACCGAGCGTGGCGACCGGTCACCGCCACGGCTCGCGTCAGTTCTCGATGAGGGTTCGCAGCGTCCGGCGGAGTTGATCCGACGCGCTCGGGCTGGTCCCGGCCAGGAACGCGCTCTCGGCCCTCCCGTGCGCGACCTGCGCCGCGTCGTAGGTCTGCAATCCCTGCTCGGTGAGCTCGACGACGTTCCTGCGCCGGTCCGCGGGGTCGGGTCGTCGCGTGACGATGCCCTTGCGTTCGAGCACGTCGAGCAGCGCCACCATCGTGGTGCGGTCGATGCCGAGCGTCTGCGCCACCTGTAGCTGCGACGCCGGTTCACGGTGAGCCAGCACCCGGAGGGCCCCGAAATCCTTGCTGTCGATCCCCAACGGTTCGAGTGCCGCGTCGGTCAACGCCGTGAGCTTCATGGCCGCGTGCTTGAGGAGGTACCCCAGGACATCGCGCGGGTCAGCACTGGTGCTCGGCTCGGTGGACATGACCCTCATCTTAGGCTTAGACTGATCGTCAGTAGAACTGATCATCTGTCTAGATGACGATCAGGCTCTCCATGAAAGGCACACCATGATCCTCGTCACCGGAGGGGCCGGCTTCATCGGCTCCCACACCGTCCGTGCCCTCACCGAAGCCGGCGAGGAGTGCGTCCTGCTCCAGCGCCGCACTCCGCAGGTTCCCCCGCACCTCGCGGACCTGCCTGTCCACGTCGTCCAGGCCGACGTCGCCGACCTCGACGCCCTGCTCGCCGTCGGCCGGCAGTACCCGATCACCGGGATCGTGCACCTCGCCGTCGCGCTGCCCTGGCCGGTGACCGACGATGACCCGATCGAGGCCACGGGGGCGGCCCTGGAGGCGTTCCTCAACATCGCCCGCGCCGCGCAGGCCTGGGGTGTGCGCCGTGTCGTGACTGCGAGCACCATCGGCGTGTACGGCCTCACGTCCGAAGGCGCGCTGACCGAGGACGTGCCGATCTCCTTCGAGCACTTCCACGCCATCCCCACCTTCAAGAAGATCACCGAGCTCCTCGCCGGCCACCTCTCGCAGGTGACCGATGTGGACATCGTGAACGCACGCATCTCGGGGACCTGGGGTCCCGGCGGGCACCTGCCCGACCCGTTCTTCGCCGCCCCGTCCCTGCTCCACGCCGCAGCCCGGCACGACGAACCCGACCTGTCGGGTCTCATCGCGCCGCCGCACGCCGAGGACGCCCTCGACCTGCTCTACGTCAAGGACACCGGTCGCGCGCTCGCGCTGCTCCAACTCGCGCCGAAACTGCAGCACTCCACGTACAACATCGCCTCCGGTCGTGCTACGAGCAACGCCGACGTCCTCACCGCGATCCAGTCCGTCGAGCCCGGGTTCCGATGCGAACTCCCCACGGGCGGAAATCGCCCGGTGAGCTGGCTCGACATCGCACGCCTGCGCGAGGACACCGGATTCGAGCCCCGGTACGACACCGCCACCGCCGCCGCGGACTACATCGCTTGGCTGCGCGCGGGGAATCAGCGCTGACTCCGGTCTCCTCGGCTGCCGTCGGGCACAGGTGATCGTGGCCTTGCCGGAGACGACCACGCATCGTCTCCGGCGAGGACCCCGATGCCGGGGTGGGCGGCGCGGGGGCCGATGCCGGCTTGCCGAGCACGACGAGGGCACTGATACGAGGCGATCTCTGTGGGGATGCGTCGCGGAACTGGCGGGCTTCACCTCCTCGAGGGCCGGTTTCTCGAGCAGCTCCGGCGGGCACATCGGCCTGGTCCGGGCTTTCACGGCGCGCCGGGCCGGTGAGAACAGGTGCCGCCGACGACGAGGAGTGCGATGACCCGCAACGACGACGTCGCTCTCGATGCGGCGGTGGATCCGCTGGTGCTGGCGATGGACATCGGGTCCACCGCGACCCGCGGCGGTGTGCACGACGCCACCGGCCGGCGGGTGCACGGCCTGCAGCACAAGGTTCCGCACGCTTTCACGGTCGCGCCCGACGGCACGTCGGTCATCGACCCGGACCAGGTGACCGCGGAAGTCGAGCAGGTACTCGACGCGGTGGCCGGCGCTCCGCGGCTGAGCAACCGCATCGCCGGCGTCGCGATGGACACCTTCGCCGCTTCGCTGATCGCCGTCGACCGGACCGGCCACGCGCTGACCCCGTGCCTGACCTACGCCGACTCGCGCAGCGCCGGCGCGGTCACGGCGCTGCGGCAGCAGCTCGACGAGCACGCGGTGCAGCAACGCACCGGCACCCGCCTGCACACCAGCTATCACGCGCCGCGGCTGCGCTGGCTCGCGGCCACGCAGCCGCAGGTCGCCTCCGCGGCCGCGTCCTGGTGGTCGCTGGGTGAGTACGTGTGGTTCCGGCTGACCGGGCAGCCACTGGCCGGCACCTCGACGGTGGCGTGGACCGGCCTGGTGGATCGCCGTACCGGTGAACTCGACGCCGAGCTGCTGAACGCCGTGGGCGCTCGCCCTGAGCAGTTCAGCCCGCCGCGCGACCTGAGCGACCCGGCGCCCGCGGTGACGCTCTCGCGCTGGCCGGCGCTCGCGCGGGCCGTGTGGTTTCCGGTCATCACCGACGGCTTCGCCAGCAACATCGGCGCCGGCGCGACCGACGCCACGGTGCTCACCGCCGCGACCGCGACCAGCGGCGCGTTGCGGGTGCTGCTCGACGGGCCGGCCGATCCGCTGCCGTTCGGCCTGTGGAACTACCGGGTCGACGCCGGCCGGTCCCTGCTCGGCGGGGCGATCAACGACGTGGGCCGCGCCGTGAGCTGGGCGCAGGACACGCTGCGGCTGAGCCCCGGTCTCGCCGACGTGCTCACCGCGGCGCCCAGCGACGCGACGCCGCTGGTGCTGCCCTACCTCACCGGGGAACGGGCGCCGGGCTGGGCCGGCGGCGCGCGCGCTCTGTTCGGCGGAGTGTCGGCGGCCACCGGCGCCGACGCCATGTTCCGCGGCGTCATCGAAGGCGTGGCCATGACGTACGCGCGGGTCGCTGACGAATTGAGCCCGGCCGCACCGCAAGTCGTGCAGGTGGCCGCGGCCGGCCGGGTCAGCAACGACCACCCGGAATGGCTGCAGATCCTCGCCGACGTGCTCGGGCGGCCGGTCACCCACGTGACCCGGCGACGCGCGACGCAGCGCGGCACGGCCCTGCTCGCGCTCGACGTGCTGGCGCCCGACGTCGAACGCTCGCAGCGGACCACCGGGGCGACCTACGAGCCGCGCCCGGCGTATGCCGAGCACTACGCGCAGCGCCGCGCCCGCTTCGCCGAGCTGTACGACGTGACAGTGCCCGGGCCCGGCGTGAAAGGGCCTGCCTCGGCCCGGTGAGCCGATCAGCGGCGAGCGGCACGGTACGCGTGATCGTCGCCGACGGCTGCCGAGCCGAAGCTCGCCGGCGCCGCTCTGCAGCGACCAGTGGTTCAGGTGACCAAACCCTGGCGGAAGGCGTAGACGACCGCCTGCACGCGGTCGCGCAGGCCCAGCTTGGTGAGGATGCGTGACACGTATGTTTTGACGGTCTCCTGGCTGATCACGAGCGTCGCGGCGATCTCACTGTTGGACAGGCCGTTCGCGATCAGGCGCAGCACCTCCAGCTCGCGCGGGGTCAGCGCCGGGTCGCCCGTGGCGTCGTCCGTGGGCCGGATGCGCGCCGCGTACCGGCCGACGAGCTGCCGGGTGACCTCGGGCGCCAGCAGCGCGGCGCCGGTGGCCACCGTGCGGATGCCGTGCAGCAGCTGGGCCGGCGGGGCATCCTTGAGAAGGAAGCCGCTCGCGCCCGCGCGCAGCGCCTCGTATACGTACTCGTCGAGGTTGAAGGTGGTGACGACAAGGACCTTGACGGGTTCGGCGACGCCGGCGCCCGCGAGCAGCCGGGTGGCCTCGATGCCGTCGAGCACCGGCATGCGCACGTCCATCACGACGACGTCGGGCCGCACCCGGGCGGTCAGGCCGACGGCGGCGCGGCCGTCAGCGCACTCGCCGACCACCTCCAGGTCGGGCTGGGCGTCGATGATCGTCGTGAAACCCGTCCGGATCAGCGCCTGGTCGTCGCAGACCAGGACCCGGACCGGGGCCGTCACGACGGGCTCCCGGCGGGGATGCGGGCCCGCACGACGAATCCGCCGTCCACACCGCGGCCGGCGCTGAACTCGCCGCCGAGCACGCCGACGCGCTCGCGCAGCCCGGCCAGGCCACGGCCACTGCCGCCCGGAGAAGCATGCCCCGACCCCGCACCCTCGGTGCTGACCTCCACCGTCGTCCCGCCTTGCGCGTGCAGCACGTGAACGACGGTGCGGCTGCCGTGCGCGTACTTGAGGGCGTTCGTCAATGCCTCCTGTACGACCCGGTACACCGCGACCTCGGTGCTGCCGGCCGTCTGCGGGGGTCCCCCGTCCTCGGTGAACTCGACGGGCTGCCCGGCCTGCCGGGTCTGTTCCACCAGGGCGCGCAGCTCCCCGACGGACGGGGTGCGCGGCTCGCCGCCGTGTTCCGGGTTGAGTAGGTCGAGCAGGTTGCGCAGGTCGGAGACGGCGCGGCGACCGGTACCGGTGATCGCGGCCAAGGTCTGCTCGAGGCGTTCCGGACGGGCGGTCAGGTAGCGAGCCGCCTCGGCCTGCACCACCATGGCCGTCACGTGGTGGGTGACCACGTCGTGCAGTTCCCGGGCGATGCGGGCCCGCTCGGCCGCGCGGCTCGCCTCGGCCACGGCCCGGCGGCGTTCCGCCTCGGCAGCGCGGCCGGTCCGCAGGTTGGCGCCGAACCACCACAGCGCCGCCATCCCCGCGTAGAAGGTGACGAAGCCGGCCGGGCTCTCGGCCGCTCCGGTCCCGGACAGTGCCACGACCAGCTGCACGTAAGCGACGGTGACCAGCAGGACGGTGGGGCGCCGGTACCGCTCCAGGTGCGCGCCCGCGCTGAACACGGCGATGGTCAGCGCTGTGGCGGCGAGGGTGTGATATCCGCGGAGCTGGTCGGTGGCAAACCCGAGTGACACCAGCGCCAGGCCGGCGGCGGGCCAGCGGCGACGGATCGCCAGCGGCAGGCACTCCACGGCGACGACGGCGACCGCGAACGCGTCCAACGGCCGGGTGGGCACGTCGCCGAGCTGCGTGCCGTGGCTGTTGACCCCGGGCGCCAGCGAGGCGAGGGCGAGCGCCAGTGCCAGCGGAAGGTCACGAACCGGAACGGGAAGCCGGCGCCACCGCTCCACCGCCCACCCGACGTCGATCATCGGGCAACCGTAGCGTCCGCAGCGACGGCGATGCTCCGGCCGCCCGGCCGGACGACATGACCGCGACGGTGGGCGACAACCAGGAAGACCAGGGTCAGCAGGGTGCCCGCGCCGACCGCTGCCACGCCGCCCTCGGGTCCGAACTCGCCGCCGGTGAACAGCTCCGGGCCGGTGATCGTGACGTCGAGCAGGCCCTTGCCGAGGCCGTTGCCGGACGACGTGAGGCTGAAGATGCCGGCGAGCAGAAAGTTCCAGGCGAAGTGCAGGCCGATCGGCACCCACAGGCTGCGGAAGGCAGCGAAGCAGGCGGCCAGCATGAACCCGGCTTCGACGGCGATGGCGAGCGCCCCCCACAGGGTGGCCTTGTCGTTCATCAGGTGCATCGCGCCGAAGGCCACACCGGTCAGGACCAGTGCCGGGTACGTGCCGAGCCGCTCCTCGACGATCCGGAACAGTACGCCTCGGAACAGCACCTCCTCGGTCACCGCGGCGGCCGCCATGAACCCGAGGATGCCGAACGTGTTCGGCACCGAGCCGATGCCGCCGACGTGGAAACTGCCGTTGAGACTCAGATTGACCGCGACCGACGCGAACATCGCGGCGCCGATCAGCGCCCCCACGGCGAACCGCGAACCACCGGCGGCCAATTCGGTGACATCGCGGTGCTCGGTTCGCCGCACCACCCAGCGGTAGGTGACGATGGTCAGGATCGCCGACAGCAGGCCGGCGGCGAGGGTCAGCCACGGGTTGTCCTGCACCGCGGCGGTCGTTTGACCGCACACCACCATGACCGCCAGCACGGCCAGGAACTGCTTCACGAAACGCATGTCGACTCCTTCACCAGGTCCGCGCCGGGGCGCCGCGGCTGGAAGGAACGCTATGGGTCAATGGCCCGGAGATCGTCACCGCTCGGTGGACACTTGCCGGTAGCTCGCTCGGGGGACAAGGACCCGGCCGGAGCCGTACCGGGCTCGTCAACGGCACCGGCGTGCCGGCGACAAGGACGCCCTGGTGCTGGAGCTGATCACTCACGAGCATGCTGTCCAGGGCTCCTCGTCAGCTTCGGGTCAAGATGAAATCCTTGCGGCTGAGCACTGCGGCGAGCACCTCGCGTGGCGCCCGTTCCGGTGAACCGGCCTGGTAGGGCGGCTGCGGGTCGTACTCGTGAGCCAGCTGAACGGCCTGGGCCACGGCATCTCCGGCGATGCGGCCGGCCAGGGTGAAGGCCATGTCGAGTCCGGCGGACACTCCGGCGGCGGTGATGTACTTGCCGTGGGTCACCACCCGCTGTGCGACCGGGACTGCTCCGAGCGGGGCGAGTTGGTCATGTGCCAGCCAGTGTGTGGTGGCGCGCCGGCCGGTGAGTAGGCCCGCGGCGGCGAGCAGGAGCGAGCCGGTGCAGACCGAGGTGGTCCAGGTGCTGGTGGTGTCCACCGCGCGCAGCCAGTCGCGGATCGGCCCGTCGCCCATGTGGTGGCGTTGCCCGGGCCCGCCGGGCACCACGACCACGTCGGGCCGGCCCACCTCGGACAGGGCTGCGTCGGCGGTCAGCGCCAGGCTGCCGACCTCGGTGCGTACCGGGCCGGGTCGTTCGCCCACGAACACGACATGCGCTCCGGGCAGGTGGGCGAGTACCTCGTACGGGCCGACCGCGTCGAGGGCGGTGAACCGGTCGAAGAGCAGGACGGCAATCTGCATGAGAACCTCCGTTGATCGGTCAGAACCGGCGCCGGTATTCGCCGGGCGAGACGCCCAACTCGCGGATGAACGCGCGGCGCATCGTCTCGGCCGTGCCGTACCCGCAGCGGGCGGCGATGCGCTCCAGCCCGTCGTCACCGTCGAGCAGCAGACGGCGGGCCGCCTCCAGCCGTACGTTGTCGACGTAGCGGCCCGGTGTCTGGCCGACCTCGCCGGCGAAGGCGCGCGCGAACTGGCGTGGTGACAGGCTCGCCCGCCGGGCCAGGGCCGGCACGCTGAGATCCGCGTGCGGGTTGTCGGCGACCCACCGTTGCACCTCACGCAGCCCCGGCCGCGCCGCGAGCTGCGCCGACAATTGGGTGCTGAACTGTGCCTGATTGCCCGGCCGCCGCAGGAACATCACCAGATGCCGGGCGATCTCCAACGCGATCTCGCGGCCGCAGTCCTCCTCCACCAGTGCCAAGGCCAGGTCGATGCCGGCAGTGACGCCGGCCGAGGTGGCGATCGGCCCGTCCCGTACGAAGATGGGTTGTGGGTCCACCTCGACGTCCGGGTAGCGCCGGGCCAGGCTGTCGCAGACACTCCAATGGGTCGTTGTCCGGCGGCCGGCGAGCAGCCCCGCTTCGGCCAACAGGAACGCCCCGCTGCACACGGAGGCCACTCGCCGCGCTCGCGACGCGTGCCGCCGCAACCAGTCCACCACCGCGGGGTCGTGGCTGCGGGTTCCTTCGCCGCCGGGCACGACCACCGTGTCCGGCGGCGGCGCGGCGGAGAGGTCGAGGTCGGGAAGCAGGGTCAGGCCGCTCGACGTGCGCACCGGCGTCCCGTCGGGGCTCGCCGTGGTGACCCGGTAGGCCCTTGGACCGGCGCCGGCGAACACTTCCAGCGGACCGGTGACATCAAGGCTCTGCACACCCTCGAAGATGATGATCAACACGTCGCGGCCTGGCACGAACCCAGCATCCTGGCCGCCGGCCCTGACAGCAATGTCGTAGATTCCACCTTTCCTGCCACCAGCACCCGCGCCGCTCAGGTTGACGCCGCAGGCGTCGAACTGGTCCCGGCCGGCGCGCGGTAGCGACCACCGGCTCGGCGTCGTCGGCGTGTGCGGCGATGCCGCGCCGGCCGGTCGCCCGCGATGGGGCTTTCTGCCACGGTCCGGTTGCGCGCCGGGTGCAGCGTCCCTGCGCCGTTCAGATCTTGCTGTTGCGCGCCGATGGGAACGTCGACGAGTTCAGAACCGAGGTGTCGATGCGTTACCGATGGCGGTCCGTGGTCTTCTACGGCGTGGCGAGCGGCCTGCTGGTGGCAATTGTCGGCTACCTGCTGCTCGGGGACTTCCACGGTCAGCGCGACATCGAAGCGGTGGCCGGCCCGATGATGATGGCCTTCGATCCGATAATGCTGACCGGGCTGCTTCTTCTGCCCCGTGGTGAGGGCGGCCCGTCACGTCGCAAACTGCTGGTGGACGTCGGTGACGTCGTGGTCCGGATCCGTCCGGCGATCGGCATCGCCCTGGTCGCTCCGCTGTCCCCCGTCGCGGTCCGGTCCTAGGAAGCCGGCGTCACGATGCCACGAGCGATGACCTCTGCCCGGCGCGCCGTACGCCCGAGGCTCCTGGCATGGCGGCTGTGGCTGGCTCTGGTCGCCGCGTGTGCGCTGATGCGCGTCGTGCTCCCGGATCTGGGGGCCTCCTACCTGCAGTACGAGATCCCCTACCTGGTCGTCTCGGCGGGCGCACCGGTGATCATCGCGGCCGGTGTCCTGCTGAACCGGCCGCCGCGGCGCTCCGGCTGGCTGACCCTGTGCGCCGGCCAGACCGCATACGCCGCCGGAGACGCGTTGTCCATCTTCGACGTGTGGAGCACCGGGGACTTCGTCGAACCGGCGCCCGCCGACATCTGCTATCTGAGCAGCTACGCGCTGGTCGGGGTCGCGGTGTTCGGCTTCATCCGGCGGCGCACCCCGGGCTGGAACTTCGCCACCGCGGTCGACGCGCTCATCGTGGCACTCAGCGCGGGTCTGCTCACGTGGGTGTTCTTCATCCAGCCACTGGCCGCGACCAGTATGCCGATGGCCGCGAAACTCACCGAGGCCGCGTACCCGATGCTGGATCTGATGCTCCTGATCCTGGCGGTGCGGCTGGTGCTGGGCGCCGGAAACCGCAGCACGGTGCTGCGTCTGCTCCTCGGATACCTGGTGCTGATGTTCGCCGCCGACAGCGCCTACGCCGTCGTCGGCATCGTCGGCGGCGAGAATGCCTCCGAGGCCTACCTCGGCGGACTCTGGATGCTCTCCCTCGGCATGCTCGCCGCATGCGCGCTGCACCCGGCCATGCGCGACTTCGACCAGCGCAGCCCCACGCCCGCTCGCGAAGACAGCGTGGTGCGGTTCGCGGGACTCACCGTCGCCGTGCTCATGGTGCCCGGCCTGCAACTGGTCGAGCACCTGTTCGGCACCGACCTGAACGTCACCGTGGCCAGCGTCAGCTGCATCAGCATGTTCATGCTCGTCATGATGCGCATGGCCGAACTGATCAGGGCCCAGCACCGCGCGGCCGTGACCGACGCCCTCACCGGGGTGCGCAACCGCCGTCACTTCGAGACCAAGCTTGTCACCGAGTGCCGGCGGGCGGCTCGGAGCGGCCACGGGATCGGACTGCTCATGGTCGACCTGGATCATTTCAAGAACATCAATGACACGTACGGGCATCAAGCCGGCGATCGGGTACTGCACGACATGGCACAGCGACTGCTCACCGGACGGCGGGCCGGGACGGTGCTCGCGCGTTACGGCGGGGAGGAGTTCGTCGTGCTGGTGCCGCACGTCGACCAGGACGAGCTGGTACCGCTCGCCGAGCGGATCCGGCGCAGTCTCGCCGACCTGCCGATCGAGGCCACCGAGCACACCCTGATCACCGTGACCGCCTCCATCGGGGCGGCCTGGTCCCCCGGCGCGTCAGTCGACCCGGCCCACCTCCTGCGTGCCGCCGACAAGGCTCTCTACGCCGCCAAAGCCGCCGGCCGCAACCGCGTCGTGGCTGCCTCGACGGGCGCCGCATCCGGCACCAGGCACGGTCAACCGGTCCGATGAGTCGGCACGTCGACCGCAGCGCGGCCGTGCTCATCGGCGATGACAGATGCGAGTGGCGCGCCTTCCTCAGCCGTATCTCAAAATCCCCGACATGGCTCGGGCCGAGACCGATCGGTGCCCCGGCCGCGGCCCGGTCTCAGGGGCCGGCGAGGGGCAGGGTGAGCGCCAGCGGCCAGGCCACGACGGCGGCGCCGGTCAGGGCGATGGCCCACCTGGGCGCAGCGAAGCGGTGCAGGAACGCGCTCCACAACGCCTGCCAGCACAGCAAACCGATCAGCGGGACCAACACGAGCAACACAAAGCCGCTGGTCAGGCCGGCGACGGCGGCGGCGACCAGGACGATCACGAACACTGCCGCGATCGGGACCAGGTTGAGTGCGACGCCGCCGGCAAGCCTCTCCGAACCGTAGGCGAGCACGGCGAACGCCGCCCAGACGATCACCAGCAGCCACCAGCGATCGCCGACCGGCCAGGCATGAGTCATTCCCCAGTGCACCGGTACGGCGACGGAGACGATCGCGTACGCAACAGCCGGCAGCAACCGGGGACGGCTGATCGCAGCCGCGGGCCGATACCCGGAACGCCTGCTCGCATAGGCGAGAAGCAATGCCCCGGTGACGGCCGCATAGCCGACGACGTACCCGGCGATCGCCAGGGGCAGCCGGGTCGTGGGCAGGAAGCGGGCGACCACCGCCCCGACGACCGCTGCCACCCCGGTCACCGCCGCCATCCGAGCCGCCGCACGCCAGGAGAAGCCGGAGAATCGCGGCCCCGGGCGGGCGGACGCGCCGGACAGCCAGGCCACCAGCGGATAGAACCCGAGCAAGAACGCCAGCACCAGCAGAACCGTGCCGATCAGACGCCGGGCGGGAAACGGGATCGCATGGTCGTTGCGCGGCCCGCCGAACGCGCCGTCCAGCCATTCCACCATCTGCCGGTGCGTCTCCGGGGCGTACAGGATGGTGATGTGCTCGACGCCGGGGATGATCCGGACCGCACGGTCGCCGTGGCCGGCCGCAACGCTGCCGGCGACCGACCGGAAGCCGGGGAACTCCAGCGCGCCGGCCATGGTGAGCAGCCGCGCGGGCCGGCCGGCCGAAGCGTCGGCCGCATCCGGCAGGGAGATCGCCACGGTCGCGGTCACCTCGGGGTGGGCGCCCGCGTACCGGGTGACGGCACCGGCACCCATCGAGTGCCCGACCAGCGCGACCTTCGACGCGTCGACGTCCGGCAACGATCGCAGGTGGGCCGATGCCACATCGAGATCGTGCTGCAGGACCTCGGTCGAGTCCTGGTTCGGAAGGCGCCTGGTGCTGGCGCCGTGGCCGGCGAAGTCGAGCAGGACGACGACGTAGCCACGGGCCGCCAGCGAGTCGCCGAACGGAGCCATCAGCTTCGCCGACCCGGCGTAGCCGTGCGCGACAACGACACCGGGATGCCGGCCGCTCGCGGACGGATGCACCTCGTCGAGCGGAACACCGGCCGACATGACATGAGCGTGACGCAAGCCGTGCCCGGCCCCCGCGATCAGCCAGCTGCCGCCGGCCGCGAGGAGAAGCAGAACGAACAGAAGACGTTTCAAGGACTCTCCCCGGCTCCGGTTCCGTCAACTCTTCCCCCGCCGAGGACGGACCACGAAGAGAGGATCACACTGGAACGCCCCCGTCAGAAAATCGACATGCCCTGATCCGCGGGTCAACCCGGGCCGCGAACAACGGGAGCGTCGTCACCTCGGGGAGGGTCCCGGTCTTCCCCCTGGAGAGTGAGGGAAGTTCCCGCCGCGAGGTGACGACTCGGCCGCCCGGCGGCCCGAGGATTGACCCTCATGAAAGCACGACTGACCGTGGTCCTGGCCGCAGCGGCCGCCCTCGTCACCGGCTGCGCCGCCTCGCCCGGTGCCCCGCCCGGCGCGCAGCCGGCCTTGAGCGCGTCCGCCGAAACAGTGGCCACCCTGGCCGCATGCCCCGAGCTCGACAGCCTGCCCACCGCACGCTGCGGGCACATCACCGTGCCGCTCGACCGCGGCCGGCCGGCGCGAGGCACTGTCGACATCGCCTTCGCGCTCGTCCCGCACACCGACACGTCGCAGCCCGGCCTGGGCACGATCGTCCCCAACCCGGGCGGCCCCGGCAGCTCGACCATCGACCTCGGCGGGACCGCCTTCGCCGAGGCACTGGCCCCACTGCTCGATCGGCGCGACCTGCTTCTCATCGACACCCGCGGGGTCGGCCGCTCGGCCCCGCTGACCTGCCCCGCGCTCGACGGGCCGACACGCGTCTTCGCCCCGCTGCCACGGCAGCGCCGGCTGATCGGCCAGTGCGGCCGGCAACTGGGCGACCGGGCGGCCGACTACACCAGCATCGCCGTGGCCGACGACATCGATGCCGTGCGCGCCACCCTGGGCCTGAGCAAGCTCGACCTGCTCGGCGTCTCCTACGGCACCTACCTGATGGCCGCCTACGCCCAGCGTCACCCGCGGCACGTCCGGACGGTGAGCCTGGCCGGCGCGTACGCCGTGAACGTCGACACCACCGGCCAGGTCGGCGCCGCCGCCTTCCGCCGGGCTGTGCGCCTGGTCTGCCGGCGCACCGCTGAGTGCTCCGGCGACCAGGCGCTGGCCGACCTGGCCGCGCTGATGAAACGGCTTCGCGCTCACCCCGCGACGCTCGACGTCACCTACAAGGGCACCGAGCACCGCGTCGCCCTCGACGAGTGGCGGATGACCTCGGTGGCCGGCCTGGTCTACTCGAACAAGCCCGACCTCCAGGCCCAGCTCGCCCTGGTCTCGGCCGCGGCCGCCGCCCGCCGGGGAGACCTTTCCGCCGTACGGGCCCTGGTGAGCAAGAGCCTGATCGCGTCGGCCGACATCTATTCGTACGGCGCCGGGATCGTCTCCGACACCCAGTCCTGGGCCGTCAGCTGCCACGACTATCTGCGCGACTTCGACTACGGCGCCCCTGTCGCCCAGCGCGAACGGCAGTACGACGCCGCTCAGGCCGAGCTGCGCGACGCCGACTTCGCTCCCTTCTCGGCGAAGGCCTGGGTGACCCGCGCCGACTACGACACGGGCGCCTGCCTGCAGTGGCCCGCCGACCGCACCGCGCGTCCCCCGTTCGCCCCCGGCGCCGCCATGCCGGACGTGCCGGTGCTGGTCCTCAGCGGCGACCTGGACGCCAACACGCCCATCGAGTCGGGCGAGGCCGCCGCGGCCCAATTCCGCCACGCCACCACAAAGGTGATCGAGGGCGCGGGCCACACCCCCGCCAGCACCCCCGAGGGCGTACGCGAGATCATCCAGTTCATCCGCGGCTGAGAACCGAGGAGCATCGTGCGCTTGACGGGGAGGGGAGCCGTGCGCCCGCAGCAGGACGAGAACCGCACCCTGCGCCGGTGGTCGCTGCTGATCGCGATCAGCTGCCTGCTCGGCGACGGCGCCCCCTTCCTGCTCAAGGCGTCCCAGTGGCCCGCCCACCCGGCCGTCTGGGGCGCCGGGGCCGCCATCGTGGTCGCCGACCTGGCGCTCGCGCTGCCGGCCCGCACGGCCGGCCCGGTGGCCGTGCTCCACGCGATCGTCCGCGTCGGCGTGGCGGCGCTGCTGCTGACCGCCACCGGCATCCACGACAACGGCATCGGCAACGCCACCGGCCTGGTCGTCGCCGGCTACCGGGCCGGCGCCTGGGTGCGGGGCCGCCGCTCCTGGGTCACCCTCGGCGCCCTCGTGCTCGGCATGACCGCCACCCAAATCGTGCAGGGCTTCGGCGCCACTGCCGACAACCTCCTGCTCACCGTCACCAACACCGTCATCCCGTGGATGCTGGGCCGGCACACCACGGGCCGCAGCGGCTACATCGCCGAGGTCCGCCGCAAAGCCGAGGAGCAACGCCGCGCCGCCGCCAACTCCCTCACGGCGACCGTGGAGGCCGAGCGGGTGGCCATCGCGCGCGACCTGCACGACACGATCTCCCACCACGTCAGCGCGGTCGGTGTCCACGCCGCCGCAGCCCGCCTCGGCCTGGCCTCCGGCCTGGCCGCCAACCAGCCGCGCACAGTGGCCTCCCTGGAGCAGGTGGAGACGTCGAGCCGCTCCGCCCTGGCCGACCTTCGCCGCATGCTCGACCTGCTGCACGGCGACGGGTCCGACGACGTCCGCCAACCAGGTCTCGGCACTCTGGACGACCTCGTCGACGGCACCCGCCGCGCCGGCCTGGTCGTCGAGTCGACCCTCGACGGCCTGACCCCGAAGTCGCTGCCCCCGTCGCTGGACCTGGCCGCCTACCGCATCGTCCAGGAGATCCTCACCAACGCCCTGCGCCACGGCACCGGTCCGCTCACCCTGACCGTCACACAAACTCCCACCGACCTGCACGTCACCGCCGCCAACGGCTACGACCACCACGGTGCGCCTCGTGCCCCGGGCACCGGCCGGGGGCTGGACGGCATTCGCCACCGAGTCGCGCTCTTCGGCGGCTCGGCCACCACCGGGCCCGACCCTGGTGTGCCAGGCACCTGGCGCACCAGGCTGACCCTTCCGCTTCAGGAGTCCCGTTGACCGCCATCCGCGTGCTGCTCGCCGACGACCACGAGTTCTACCGTTCGGGCTTCCGCAACGCCCTGGAAACCCAGCCCGACCTCGACTGCGTTGCCGACGTGGGCGACGGGCGGGCCGCGGTGGCCGAGATCGAGCGGCTGCGGCCGGACGTCGCGGTGCTCGACGTACGCATGCCGCGGATGGACGGGCTGGCCGCCGCCGAGACCGTCCTGGCCGGCGGCGGACCCACCCGCGTCATGCTGCTGACCACCTATGACGACGACAGCTACATCTACCGCGGCCTGCGCGCCGGGGCCAGCGGCTTCTGCCTCAAAAGCATGCCGACCGAAGAACTGCTGGGCGCCATCCGCATCGTGGCCCGCGGCGACGCCCTGATCGACCCGTCGGTGACCCGCCGGCTGGTCACTCGCTTCACCGACGGCCTCGCCCCCACGCCCGCCACGAACGCCCCGGCCGAGTTGGACCGCCTGACCGCCCGCGAACGCGAGATCCTGATCGAGGTCGCCCGCGGCCACTCCAACGCCGAGATCGCCGCCCGCCTGTACGTGGGTGAACAGACGGTCAAGACCCACGTCTCGCACCTGCTGACCAAGCTCGACCTCCGCGACCGTGTTCAAGCCGTCATCTACGCCTACGAGAACGCCCTGCTCTGACCCGTCACGGCCGGGCAGGATCACCGTCGACGTGCCGACGCGTCCACGGCCGGCTGCCGCCAGTGACCTTCGTGATCCCCGGTCAGTAGATGTTCCAGCGCTGGTTCCAGGCCCAGCCGCAGTCCCAGACCTGCAGCTTCGCGCCGTCGGTGTGACTGGCATTGGTGACGTCGAGGCACCGGCCGTCGGACATGTTCTCCAGACGGACCCAGTTCAGGTTCGTGTCACCGGTCTGCTGGGGGATCACGTGGGCGCGCCACTGCTGGTTCTTGCTCGAGTTGTTGCAGGTGTACTGCTGTACCACGTCCCCGTTGTCCAGCGAGCCGTCGAGGCGGCGGTCCAGGCACTTGTTGCTCAGCGCGTTGCGCAGGTGGTAGACGCCCATGCCGGAGTCCTTGTACATGAGGTCGACATACCAGCGCTGGTTACGCACCTCGTCCTGGTTCCGGTAGATCCACAGCTGGGCCTGGGTCAGGTCGTCCATCGACCAGCCGGTCATGTCGAGAACCCGGGTCGGGCTGATGCTGGTCGGTTTGAGCACGCTGATGTAGATCGGGCCGGCGGCCTGCGCCGCCGCCGGGGCGACGAGCAGGGCGAGCAGGGACAAGGCGACGGTGGTGACAGCGGTAAGCAGTCTGCCGATGCGCATAACTCTCCTCAATAGATCGACTTCGATCACGGTGAGGCTATGAGATGCGTCCGCGCCGGACTGTCACCCATCGGACGGCGTCGGATTGGCGTACCGGGAATTCCCGGCCCACCCTCCGGCGGACCGCCGGCGGACCCGATCACCGCGACTGACGTACGCGGTCGTGCTGCCTGCGGGCACACCCTCCGAGCGGCCACGAAGAGGAAACGCCCGGAGGGGTCACAGGCTGTGCATCCAGGGGCGGCGGTCTAGAGTGGACGAATGCGGGGAGTCGTCGCGACCGCGCTCGGCGGTCCTGAGGTGTTGCAGGTGACCGATCTACCGGAGCCCAAGGCGGGGTCCGGGCAGGTGGTGGTGCGCGTCCGGGCGGTCTGTGTGCACCCGGCCGACGTCGCCGCCACCACCGGAGAGATTCCCCTAGGCCCGGACACGCCGCCGTTCGCGCCCGGTTGGGACATCGCCGGCGAGGTGGCCTCGGTCGGCCCCGGCACGGCCGATCTCGCGGTGGGTGATCGTGTCGTCGGGATGATCCCGTGGTATCTGACCCGAGGTGCGCCGGGTGGTTATGCCGAGTTCGTGGCCGCCGACACGGACTGGTTGGTGCGGTTGCCGGGCGGGCTCGACTTCGTGTCCGCGGCCACGGTGCCGCTCAACGCCCAGACCGCACACCAAGGGCTCTCCCTGGTGTCGCTGGCCCTGCTCCCGGCCGGGAGCAGCCTGCTGGTGACCGGGGCCAGCGGCGGTGTCGGCGGCTTCGTCACCCAGCTCGCCGTTCAGGCCGGCTACCGTGTCGTGGCGCAGGCCAGCCACGGGGACGAGGAATGGGTGCGCGGTCTCGGCGCCCACGAGGTGATCTCTCGTTCCGCCGACCTGGCCACGGTGGGGCCGGTGGCCGCGGTGTACGACGCGGTTCCCGTCGGTGAGGCGGTGGCCGCTGCCGTCGAGGACCGGGGCATCGTGGTCGCGACCCGGCCCACGGCGCCCATCATTCCGGCCCGTGGGGTGCGCCAGGAGCTGCAACTCATCCGGCTCGACCGCGAGCTGCTGGCCGACCTGGTGGGTCAGGTGGCGGCGGGTCGCCTGCGCACGCGGGTGGCGGCCACGATGCCGTTGACCGAGGCGGCCGACGCTCACCGGCGGGTGCTGGCCGGCGGGTTGCGCGGAAAGATCGTGCTGACGGTGGGCTGACGGCCGACGCCAGCGATCACCGGTACGGGAGTGACTGCCGATCCAGGTACGGATCGGCTTCCTCCCGGATCGAGAGACAGCTGGTGGGGATCGTGTCGACCATCGTGCCGGCGCCGTTCGGCGATCGGTAGCGGACCAGGGCCGCCCATTCGCAGGCGCTCTCGACCACTCCGGCGCGACGGGTGCTGTTCCGGTGCACCCATACCGGGTCGCCGGGCCGGCATGCTTCGACGGTTCCGGAGGTGGCCGGGCCCGGCTCGTACGTCCGGATGTGGTCTCCGTTCCCGGTGGCCACGACCCAGGTGATGCCGGCCCGGTCAGTGACGTTCCCGCTCCGTTTGGCACTGAACATCGCCTGGTCCGCACGGCGCAACAGATGGGGAAGATCGGCGGAGCCCTCGGCCGGCACGACGCCGATCGAGGCGGTGACCGACACGGTGTGGCCTTTCACGTCCATCGGGGGTGCGATGGCGGCGCTCAGCGAGGCGGCCACGTCGTGCCACCACGCCTCCGGGACGTCGGCGCGCGGGGCGCGCAGCAGCGCGGCGAACTCGTCCCCGCCGAACCGGGCCACCAGGTGATCACCGAGGCAGGCGGCCATGCGCTGGGCGACCACGCGGAGGACCTCGTCGCCGGCGTCGTGCCCGTACGTGTCGTTGATCGGCTTGAAGCCGTTGAGGTCGAGGATCACGACGGCCGACGAACAGTCGTCGCCGCGCAGGAGCCCGGGGGCGAGCGCGTGGAAGAGGCGGCGGTTGGCGAGTCCGGTGAGCTCGTCGTGACCGGCCATCCAGCGCAGCGAGGCGCGCTCCTGCTCCAGCCGCTGGACGTGCGCCGCGAGCTGATCGATGCGGGCCTGGAGGCGGGCCGTGTCGGGCTCGATCCGCGCCTGATCGTCGTCTGGCAATGCGCCGCCCGGGTCGGCGGCGGCAGGATCGAGGATCCGCATCGGCCGTCCTCTCAGACTGCGGCGTACCAGCGGGAGCTGTCAGTCGACGGCGAGTGATCGCCGAGCGCCACAGTGGAATCATGACAGTCGACCGAGGCCCGTGCAAGATTTCACGGCGACAGTTGTCACGGTGACGTGATGCACCCCCGAAGGGTCGTCAGCTACTCTGAGTACGTACACTTTCGTGATGAAAGATTCGCCTTGCGACGTGGAATCCCAATTTTGCACGTCAGACAGGGTTTGAACACTGCTCCTGGCGGGGATTCGGTGGCGAAACAATTACTCACAGTAAGCAGGGCCGGGAGGGACGCTGATGAGTAGTGAAACCGGCTGGATCATGTCCAGCATGTCGACAGCCAACGGAGGCAGTTGCGTCGAGGCCCGTCGCCGGCATGGGCTCATCGAGGTCCGCAACAGCAAGGCTCGCGAAGCCGGCACCGTGGTGTTCACGATCGAGGAGTGGGACTCGTTCCTTTTCGGCGCCAAGCGCGGCGAGTTCGACCAGCTCCTGACCGACCGAGAGCAGGGCGTCAGCTGAATTCCCCGACCGGTACGGAAGCCTTGCTGATGAGACCGAAGATCCGCCGGTACTCGTCGACCTCGACCTGCTCCTCCAGGTAGAGCGCGCCGACGTGCGACTCGAGGTAGACCACGTCCGGATCCTCGGGGTCGTCGAACTCCAGGATTCGGAAGGCGCCGGCCATCGCCGCGTGCGCCCCGATCGAGAACGGCAGCACCCGGATGTCGACCGCGTCCTCCCGGGACAGCCGCTGCAGATGCTCGATCTGCCCCTTCATCACCTGCTCCCCGCCGACCGCCCGGGTCAGTGCCCCCTCGCCGAGCACCGCCACGAGGCGGACCGGTGGGTTGCGGGCGAAGAGCGTCTTCTGCCGCTGCAGGCGGAGGTTGATGTGGCGCTCGGCGATCTCGGAGTCGACCGGCTGGTCGGCGCCGAACACCGCTCGGGCGTACTCCGAGGTCTGCAGCTCGCCGGGAACGACCTCGCCGTCGTATCCGAACATCCGGGACGCGGACGCCTCCAGCCCGACGTACAGCTTGAACCACTCGGGGATCACCGGACTGGCGTCCCACCACTCCTGCTGTGACGTGCCCAGCGCGAGATCGGCGAGCGCGTCGGTGATGCTCGGGTCCGCACCGTAGAGCCAGCAGAGCGCGCGGACGTTGGCCCCGGTGACCGGCACCTTGCCCGTCTCGATGCGGTGCAGCGTCGGCTCCGAGATGCCCAGCCGCGCCTCCACCACGTCACGCCGGCTCATCCCGGACGCCGTGCGCAGCCGCGTCAGCCGCCGCCCCAATGCCCGCCGCACGACGCGTTGGCCCGTGACCGGCACGCCTGACCTCCACCTTGCCAACCCTTGTGGACAATGACCAACGTACCCGCGACACCCTGTTGTCAAAAGGCAACCCGTCGTTGCCCCACCGATCGGGGTCGGAGAAACGGCCTCGAATCGGGCCACACGAAATCCTGGCCGCCCGGGTCGCTCATCTTTCCCGGACCGTCTGACCGGACCTCGCCGCCGCAGTCAGGCCGGCGCGGAAGGCGATCGGGGTCAGGCCCGTACGCGCGTGAAAGTACTTGCTGAAGTTGGTGGCGCTGACGAAGCCGAGGCGAGCGGCGACCTGAGCGGCGGTGTGGCCGCTGTGCGCGAGCAGCCGCTTGGCCTCCAGGATGATGCGCTGGTCGATGAACTCCTTGCCGTTGACCCCGGCCGCGGCCTGCGTCGCCCGGGACAGGGTGCGGGCGGAGTAGCCGAGCGATCGGGCGTAGTCGTCGAGCTTGTGGACACGGGTGAAACTGCGTTCGAGCGCGTCGCGGAAGCGCTGGAAGGTGTCGTCGGATCCGGGCGTCGGGCCGACCGTGTCGGCACCCAGATGGGCCAGTTGCAGGACCAGGACGGCCAGCAGGTGCCGCAGCATGGTCCGCCGCACCTCCAACGGCAGCGAGCCGGGGCCGGCGAATACACCGGCGAGGTGGCGGGTGGCGACCGACAGCCGCTGCTGATCCGCGCCGGCGAAGGTGTAGCGGGTGGGCGCGTGCGGGTCGTCGAGCCCGGCGCTGATCGCGGTGGACGGTTCGAGGAACGCCGGCTCGAACAGGATCAGGGTGCCGTCGACGTCGCTGAGGTCGCCCCACTGCTGGACCTGCCCGGGGCGCACCCACAGCCACGCCCCGGGGACCAGGTCGTACCCGGTGAAATCGACGGTGTGGTGCAGTGCGCCGCGCTCCAGGGTGAGCAGGTGGTGGAAGGTCGGCCGCTGGGGTGTGCCGAGGCCCGTGCGGCCGGTGCGCGAGCGTAGTTGCCGCAGGCTCATCACCTCGACCTCGTCCGGGATCCCGGCGGGCGCCGAGAAGTCCAGATCCCGGATGTCTCCGGCTCGGGTGTGTCGGTTTTTTACCATCACGAGTCGCCACCGTACCCCCTCGGCCCGTTCTGGCGCCCCTACCTTTGACCAGCAAGCTCATCTCGGACATGACCATGAGGGGAAGCGATCGTCGATGACCGCCAAAGAGACCGTTCTGTCAGCCGCGGGACAGCTGTTCGGTGACAAGGACCCGTCGGCCGTCGACCGCTGGGTGGCGCCGACCTACAAGCAGCACAGCTCTCTGGCCCCGGACGGCCCCGAGGGTCTGCGTGGCCTGGTGGCGAGCCTTCCCGACGGCTTCAGCTACGACCTGCACCGGGTGATCGCCGACGGCGACCTGGTCGCGCTGCACGGCACGTACCACGGCTTCGGCCCGGACCCGCTCGTCGCGTTCGACATCTTCCGGGTCGAGGACGGCAAGCTGGCCGAACACTGGGACGCGCTGACCCCGGTGGTGGAGAAGACCGTATCCGGCCGCTCGCAGACCGACGGCCCGATCGAGGTCACCGGCCTGGACCGGACCGACGCCAACCGGGCGCTGGTCAAGGGCTTCGTCGAGAACGTGCTCAAGGGCGGGGACGTCAGCAGCCTGACCGACTACCTGAGCGCCGAGTCGTACGCGCAGCACAACGTGGGCATCGGTGACAACCTCGACGGCCTGGGCGCCGCCCTGACCGCGCTCGCCGAGCAGGGCGTGACCATGGTCTACCACACGGTGCACAAGGTCATCGCCGAGGGCAACTTCGTGGTGACCGTCTCGGAGGGCTCGTTCGGGCCGACGCCGACCGCCTTCTACGACCTGTTCCGGGTGGAGAACGGCAAGATCGTCGAGCACTGGGACATCACACCGGAGATCAAGACGGACCTGCCGCACGACAACGGCCTGTTCTGATCGCTCGCGGCCCGGGGCCCGGAACATCTCCCGTGGCCCGAGGCCTGCCCGGTCTCGGACCACCAGCCGCGCCTGGAGACCTCCTTGCCGACCTTGGTACTTGACGACTATCGGCAGCTCATCGACCTGGATCGGCCGTTCCGGCCAACGGCCGATCCAGCACCGCCCGAACGGTTCGAGGAGTTGATCGCCGAGATCACCGGAGATCGGACCCGGGACCGGCAGACGCTGCGCTCGATGCTGACCGTCCGCGAGCCCGGCGCTCTCATGCCGTCCGGGCAGCGTCCGCTGGACGCCCTGCTCGGCGGCGAACGATCGCTGCGTCCCACCGTCGACGTGCGCACCCTGCCGACCGCCGACGGGACGCGGGTGCTGTGGCGCGGGGACATCACCACACTGCGCGCCGACGCGATCGTGAACGCCGCCAACAGCGCCCTGCTCGGCTGTTTCCAGCCCAGCCACCGCTGCGTCGACAACGTGATCCACGCGGTGGCCGGCCCCCGGCTGCGCGAGGACTGCCACACGATCATGTCGGCGCAGGGCGGCCCCGAACCGACCGGCGGTGCGAAGGTCACCCGCGGCTATCACCTGCCCGCCCGGTACGTGCTGCACACCGTCGGCCCGATCGTCGACGGGTCGCTGAGCGCCGGGCACGCGGCGGCGCTCGCCTCGTCGTACCGCTCCTGCCTGGATCTTGCCGCGGAGGTGGGCGACATCCGCACCGTCGCGTTCTGCTCGATCAGCACCGGCCTGTTCGGCTTCCCGAAAGCGCCGGCCGCCCGGATCGCCCTGGACACCACCGCCGCGTGGCTGGACGAGCACCCCGGAGTGCTGGATCGGGTCGTCTTCGACGCCTTCTCCCCCGACGACCTGGCTGTTTATGAGGAAGCGCTGTGAACCAAGCATCACTGGACCAGGCCCGTCAGTGGCTGGCCGAGGCGGACCGGATCGTCATCGGCGCCGGGGCCGGCCTGTCCGCGGCGGCCGGGTTCGACTACACCGACACCCGGCGGTTCGAGGAACTGTTCCCGGCCATGCACCGCCGAGGGCTGCGCGCCCGCTATCAGCTCATCGGCCGCCGGCTGCCGCCACCGCTGATGTGGGGTTACTGGGCCACGCACGTCGCCGACATCCGGTTCGGCCTCGGGCGGCACCCGGTCTACCAGAACCTTCGCACGCTGGCCGGCGACCGCGACCACTACGTACTCTCCAGCAACGTCGACGGATTGTTCGCCCGCAACGGCTTCGACGCAGAGCGGGTGTTCACGCCGCAGGGCGACTACGCGCGCTACCAGTGCGAGATCCCGTGCAGCCGCGAGACCTGGGACAGTGAACCGATCGTCGAGGCCGCCCTGGACGCCTACGACCCCGAGTCCGGTCAGGTCACCGACCCGGCGGCGATCCCCGCCTGTCCACGCTGCGGCGGCGAGGTGTTCCTCAACGTGCGCAAGGGACCGGAGTTCATCGTCGACCCGTACCTCCCGACCGGCCGCCGGATGCAGCAGTGGCTGCGCGACCTGCCGTCCGACGAGCACATCGTGGTCCTGGACATCGGCACCGGCTACAACACCCCGACCGTGGTGCGGCGGCCGATGGAACGGCTGGCCGTGGGATATCCGAACGCCCGGCTGATCCGGATCAACCGCGACCATCCCGAGGTCCCCGAGGAACTCGACGACCGGGGGCTCGGTCTGGGCTGGGACGCGGGCCCGGTGCTCGCCGCGCTCGCCACGGCGAAGTAGCCGCGACCTGCCCGCCCGCACGGATCCACCGGGCCACCTCACGTGGATCACTGAGAAACGTCTGCCGACGGGCGTTCCTCGAGGGCAGGACGGCCCGGCTGCCCGGCGTGAACGGCCTGCTCCGACCGGTGGATTGGTTCGAACGGTGGAGGGAATCCGGAGTCATGGAGCTGCGCCGGCCCGCCACACGTCGCCACATCCAAGTCCGCGGCCCGCGCGCCGCGGACGCCGTGTGGGAGAGCTACGTGCGTCCGCAACGCTGGCCGCAGTGGTCGCCACAGATCCGGGCGGTGGACTATCCCGGCGAGACGCTGCGCCCGGGCACCGGCGGGGTCGTGCACGGCCCGGCCGGTCTCCGCGTCCGCTTCCGGGTGCTGGCCGTCGATCCGACCGGACCAGTCCGCAGCTGGTCGTGGGCCGTGTCGGTGGCCGGGCTGCGGCTGGTGCTGCGACACACCGTCGAGTCGGTGGACGCCGGCACCCGGACCGGGCTGACCGTCGACGGTCCGGCCCCTGTGGTGCTGAGCTACCTGCCCGTCGCTCGCTGGGCGTTGCGCCGGCTCGTCGGCCGAGCAAGGTGAGGAAGGTGAGGAAGGTGAGAAAGGTGAGGAAGCCGAGCAAGGTGAGGAAGCCGGGGACGCTGAGGACGCGCGGTCCGGTCACGACGACTTCGCCCCGCCGCGAGCACGCGACGGGGCGACGCCGGTCGATTCAACCGGCGTAGCCACCGCCGCCTGCCGGGTCCCGGCAGGCAGCGCGTCAGCGACCTGCCCTCCCGACCGGCCGGTGCCGGAGTCAGGCCAGCTGCCCTTGGCTGCGCGGCAAGACGCCGGGCGGCAGTTTCAGTTGCCCTTGGCCGCACGACCGAGACGCAGAGCGGCGATCAGGAAGAAGACGGCGCCCGGCACGGCGTAGCCGGCCGCGTTGGTCAGCGCCGGGTTGTCCGCGGAGGCACCGGCGATGAACGAGCCACCGGCGAGCACCGAGATCCCGCCACTGACGATCATCGGCCACTGGCCGCCCATCTTGCGGCGCGGGATCGCCACGATCAGCTGGACCAGGCCGGCCAGGACGGCCCAGGCGCCCCACACGCGCAGCATCGCCGGGATGCCGGACGTGGCCGCGGCCCCCAGTCCGACAGCGGTGAGCAGGCTGACCGCGATGTTCACAGAGAGCAGGGCCGGCGAGTTGGTGGTCCGCGACGAGCGCAGGTCGTAGACGGCGGCGCCGACGTCGAAGAGCGGGTAGAGCACGAACAGGGTCACCGTCAACGGGTCGATCTCCTTCGCGGTCGTCGTCGCCACGACGGCCCACACGATGGCGAACGCGAAGCGGACGAAGTACAGCCGGCGCAGCGCGGACGCGGTCGCGGCGATGCCGGGCGAAGCAGCGGTGGTGGTCACGGTGACCCCTTCGGTCGAATTCTCAGGAGATCGAACGTTCTGTCGAGCAGAGCATGGCGAGCGACAATCGCCGTGTCAAGACCGAACGTTCTATCCCGCTTGAAGGCGAGCATGACCGACGCGAGAACAAGCGTTCTGCCGGGTCGGCCTGATCGGCGACCGGTTTCGCCCGATCGGCCCGCGCACACGACAACGCCGTCCGAGTGAGTTCACTCGGACGGCGCTCCCGGACTCTTCGTGCAGTCGACCAATTGCCTACAGAATCGGTAGGAACTGCTTTGTGCCGATCGTCGGTCAGCGGCTCTCGGCGAAGTACTCGTAGTTGTCGGCATTGTCGACGGCGTTGCCGGGGTTCGACGCGGCGAGCTGCTTCGCCGCGGTCTGGCCGTACGCGTGGTCGTCGGTCCCGCCGTTGACGGTGAAGTGGCTCGACTCGTGGATCAGGGTTCCGGCCTTCGAGTCGGTACCGGTGGCCGGCGCCGTCCAGAACGCGTTGCAGAGGTAGATGACGTACGGGTCATCCGGGTAGACGTAGGCGTAGTAGTCCTCGTCGCTGGTGCAGTCGAGCGTTACGGTCTTGCTGGTCAGCTCGTTGGTGATCTTGCTGTAGGCCGAGGTCACCCGCGAGAACCGCGACGAACTGTAGGTACCGAACCAGGTGGTGTAGGCGCCCCCACCGGACGGGTTCGCCGCGAGCCAGGTCTGGGACTTCTGCGAGTACGTCGCGGCGTTGGTGACGGCGGTCGCCAGCGCGGTCTTCTCACTCGTCGTGCAACCACGGTAGGTGATGGTGACCGCGGCACGGGCGGCGGCGACCTTCACCTGCTCGGTGGTCGTCGGCGCGGCAGCGGCCGGGCCGGCGGCGGCCCGGATGCCGGTGCCGGTGCGAACGGTCGCGCGACCGGCGTCGACCCGGAGCGTCTTCGCCCCGGCCAGGGAACGCACCTGGGTCGATGCCAGCCCGACGGCGATCGTCCCCGGCCGCGACAGGTCGTAGTCGCCCGCCAGATTCACGGTCACGGCGTAGGTGCCACCGGCGGGAATGTGGGTGTATTCGGCCGCCGACTTGACCACCTTGCCCCGGTACGGGACCGGGACACCGTCTCTGGTCACGGCCAGGACGGCCTTGGTCTCGCGGGCCTGCGGCAGGTCCCGGGAGAGCACGTCGACCGCCGACGACCCGGTGTTCCGCATCGTGACACGCACGTCGAGGGCGTTGCCGGTCACCTGGCCGATCTGGACGGTCGCCGTGAGACCGGCGTTACCGGCGGCTGCCGCCGCGCCCACCCCGACGGTGGCGGCCGCCGGAACGGCCGCCCCGACAGCGAGGCACACTGCCCAGAGCGAAGGTCGAGAGATGCGCACGTGGTTTCCTTTCCCGGCCATCGACGCCCCCGGGCTGACCCTCCATCGGGGAAGGTTCGGGAGCCGACGCACGTACATCAATTTGCATCAATCTATATGGTTGTCTTCTCTCGCTGATAAAACTTTTCATCCCTGATGGGTCATATCGCGATGGGACGACAGGGCACACGACGCGGCCGAGCCTTCGTCAGCAGACCTTCCAGCTCCCGAGCCGGTCGCCCACGGTGCCGGGCGGCGAAAGCGCCGCCGCCGGACGGTGGTGCGGCCGTGCCAGTGGCGGCGTCTCCGGTAGCGTCAGATCAGCGTCGAGGCGCGGCGGTGCTGGGTGCGCCGACTGTCGGCCACAGCCTTAAGACCGAACGTTCTATCCGCTAAGATGGGTGGATGACGCGTGGCGTAGCCGACACCCCACCCTCCAAGGCCCGGCCTTCCGAGGCACGGCAACGGCTTCTCACCACGGCCATCGAGATCTTCTACGCCGACGGCATCCACGCCGTCGGGGTCGACCGGATCATCGCCGAGGCCAAGATCACCCGGGCGACCTTCTACCGCCACTTCCCCGGCAAGGACGACCTCGTGGTCAGCTACCTGCAGGAAGTGCACCAGATGGATCGCGACGCCGTCACCGCGGCCATCGCCGCCAACACGACGGCGACCGGCTCACTTCTGGCCATCGCGAACACCATCGCCGCGGGCATCCAGCGTCCGGGATTCCGCGGCTGCGCCTTCCTCAACGCCGCCGCGGAGTTCCCCGACGCCGGCCACCCCGTCCACCAGCAGATCATCGCCCACCGGCAGTGGTTCCTGGACACCCTCACCACGCTGATGACGCAGGTCGCCGAGGATTCGCCGGACGCAGCCGCGCGTCACTTCGTCATGCTCCGCGACGGTGCCATGGCCGCCGGCTGCCTGGCCGACCCCGCCCTGGCGGTCGAGACCTTCCTCCGCGGCATCGAGGGCCTGATCCGCATCCACGGCCAGCGCAAGTCCGCCGGCTGACGCCGACCCGTCCGAGCGCAACGCTTGCCGTTCAGACGGTCCGCTCCCCGTCGCCGGCGTCCGCCCGCTCGTCGGCCGCCGAGGCGACCGCCGCCTTCCGAAAGGACGACGGCCGTCGGCTGCGACCGGTATCAGGACCCGCGTCCGGGGCCCGGGCCCGGTGGCACTTGAGCCGGCCATGCGGCGTCCATACAGTTACCCGAGTCGATCATGAGTCGACCGGCGTCCTTCGTGGACACCGTTACGGGAGGGATGACATTGTCAGTGCCGACGGCAGGTTCTCTTCGTCGAATCCGGAAGCTGGGACGGCGCAGTACTGCGATCGTGGCGGCCGTCTCGCTGCTGGCGGCCGGGGTCGCCACCGTCATCCCACCGGCACCGGCAGGTGCCGCGGAGGACGACCATACAGAGAGACTGCTCTTCGACGGTGGTGGTAGTGAGGTCCTCAACGGCATCACCTACCACTCGTTCCGCATTCCCTCGCTGGTGCAGACCACCAAGCACACGCTGCTCGCCTTCGCCGAGGGGCGCGCGGCGGACAACTCCGACTGGGGCAACATCAACCTGGTCTACAAGCGCTCGACCGACAACGGTGCCAGCTGGTCGGCGCTGAGTGAGGTGGTCGGCGCGGGCTCCGGCACCTGGGGCAACCCGACCGCGGTGGTGGACCAGAGCAACAGCAAGATCTGGCTGTTCATGTCGTGGAACCCGGCCGGTTACAGCCAGCACGGCCTGTCCGGGACAACCGAGATCACCGAGTGGGACCAGCGCCGCGTCTACGTGACCTCCAGCGACGACGACGGGGTGAGCTGGGCCACGCCGGTCGACATCAGCGATGCGGTCAAGCCCAGGACCCTCGGCAACGGCACCGTCCGGGCCTGGGACGCCGTGGGGCCCGGCGTGGGGATCCAAATCGCCGGCGGCGAGCACGCGGGCCGGTTGGTGATCCCCGCCATCAACCGCAACATCTACAGCGACGATCACGGCGTGACATGGAAGGCCCAGGTCATCACCGAGAAGGGCACCGGGAACCCGATGGAGGGCACCAGCGAGGGCACGGTGCTGGAGCTCACCGACGGCCGGCTCTACCGCAACGACCGGGCCACCGGCGCCTACTGGGACCGCGACGTGCCCTCGACCCAGCGCCGTTGGGTCAGCCGCGGCACGATCGAGGACGGCTTCGACACGTACGCGCCGGACAACCGCCTGCTGGACCCTCCGGCCGAGGGTTCCACGATGCGCTACAACCTCAGCTCCCCCGCCCGCATTGTCTTCCTCAACTCCGCGAGCACCATCAGCCGGACGAAGATGGAGGTGAAGATCAGCAACGACGAGGGCAAGACCTGGCCCTGCTACCGCTCTCTCAACGACGCGCCCCTGCCGTCGCACACGGCGCCAGGCTGGTCGGGCCTGGGCAGCCTCGCGGTCAAGGAGGGTGGCTACTCCAGCATCGCCAAGACCGCCGACCTCACCATCGGCGCCCTGGTCGAGGTGAACGAGGACACGGACGCCAGCGCGACCTCGCACCGCTCGATCGTCTTCCGCAAGATGAAGCTGCGCTGGGTCTTCGCCGGCCCGGGCACCTGTTCATGACGCGCCCGCGGGATCGCAGCGACGTGTGAGTTGGCACTCCCCTTGAGCCCACGGCCGCCGGAATGATCGAGAATGGACTGATCATCATGGCGGCCGCGGGAAGAGGGACGAATGCTGTTCCGGGTACTCGGCCCGACCGAACTCCGGTCCGGGGCCGGCCCGGTTCGCATGGCGGCCAAGCCGCGCCTGGTGGCTCTGCTGCTGCTGACCAGCGGCGGCCGGGTCGTCTCACTGGACAACGTGATCGACGAGGTGTGGGCACAGCGACCGCCGGCCTCGGCCCTGGCGAACGTGCGGACCTACATCTCACAACTGCGGCGGCTGCTGCCCGGCCGGATCGAGGCCGAGCCGGGCGGCTACCGGTTCGCCGTCGCGGCCGGCGAGCTCGACCTCGCCGAGTTCTCCGCGCTGGTCGCGGCCGGCCGGGCGCGGGCGGCCGACCGGCCCGCTGAGGCACGCGACCGGCTGGGGCAGGCCCTGAGCCTGTGGCGGGGGCAGCCGTTCGAGGGTGAACCGATCGGACCGGTGCTGCAAGCACGCGCCGCCGCCGCCCAGGACGACTATCTCGCGGCCGTCGAGACCTACTGCGAGCTGCTGCTGCGCGCCGGGGACACGGGTGCCGCCCGGACGCTGCTCCGGGCCACGGTACGCGAGCATCCGCTGCGGGAACGCCTGCGCAGCCTGCTGGTGCTGGCCATCTATCAGAGCGGTGACCCCGCCGGCGCGCTGGCCGCCTACCAGGAGGCACGGGCGGCGCTCGCCGCGGAGCTGGGCATCGATCCCGGCCCCGAGCTGGCGGCGCTGCATCGGGCCGTGCTGCGCCACGACGACCGGCTGCTGGCCGGGGAGCACAGTCGGCTGGGGGTGCCGTTCCAGCTGCCGCCCTCAGTGGCGGACTTCGTGGGTCGCGAGGCGGAGATCGAGCACCTGAAGCGGCTGCTGCGCCACCGGGAGCCGGTGCCGGGAGCGGGACTGACCGCGGTGCTGACCGGCATGGCGGGCACGGGCAAGAGCACCCTCGCGGTCCGCGTCGGCCACGAGGTCGCCGGCTCCTTCCCGGACGGGTGCCTCTACGCCGGCTTGCAGGAGTCGGACGGCACCCCGGTGCCGCCGAGCCGGGTGCTCGGCGGGTTTCTGCGCGCTCTCGGCGTACCGCAAGAGGGTTTGGCTCCTGCGGGGGTGGAGCGAGCCGCGCAGCTCAGATCGCTCCTGGCCGGACGACGGGTGTTGATCGTGGCCGACGACGCGGTGGACGCGGAACAGGTGCGGCAGCTGATGCCGGGGCCGGGAAGCGCGCTGCTGGTGACGAGCCGGGCGGTGCTGACCGTGCCGGGTGCCCATCTGATGGAGCTACGGCCGCTCGACACCGCGGCCGGGGTGGCGCTGCTGGACCGGATCGCCGGGCGGGACGCCGTCGCAGCCGAGCCCGAGGCCGCCGCCGCGCTGGCCGAGCTGTGCGGGGGCCTGCCGCTGGGCATCCGTGCGGTCGGCGTCCGCTCGGCGGCGTGGCCGGCCCTCTCCCTGGCCCGGCTGGCGGCGCGGCTGTCCGACGAGCATCAGCGCCTCGACCGGCTCACCGTGGGCGACATCGACCTGCGGGCCAGCCTCGCCCTCAGCTACCGCCGGTTGCGCCCCGAAGCCCTGTCCCTGCTGCGGATGATGAGCATCCTGCCGATGCGGACGTTCTCGCCGTGGCTGCCCGCGGCCCTTCTCGGCATCGGCGAGCCGGGAGCCCACCACCTCGCCGAACAGCTCTGCGAGGCGCAGGTGCTGAGCCGTACCGGCGACGAGCGCTACGCCATGCACGACCTGGTGCGGCTCTCCGCGAGCGAGCAGGCCGGACCACCGGCCGAGGAACTCGTCGCCGCGGCCGGACGGGTGTACCTGGCCGCGGCCCTCTCCGCGAACCGGCGGCTGCCCGGCCGGCCGATGGCGCTGCCCGCCCCCACCACAGCTGTGGTGGAGGCCTCGGCCGCTCCCGTGGAGTGGTTCGAGACGGAGCTGGAGGGCATCCGGGCGCTGATCCCGCTGCTGATCCGGCACGGTCACGTGGACCTGGCGGCGCGGCTGGCCACGGCGACAGTCAACTTCTGTGTGCTGCGCGGGCGGGTCGACGACTGGGCCGCCACGCACGAGGCGATCCCGGCCGGCGCGGAGCTGACCCCGGCGACGGCGGCTCTGCTGGCGCTCAGCGTGGGCAGCCTCCAACGCTTCCGTGACGACAACGCCACGGCCCTGCCGCATCTGCGCCGGGCCTATCACCTGTACGACGAACTCGGTGACGCCGCGGGCATGGCCGGGGCCGCGCTGGGCTGGTCCGTGGCCGCGCAGCAGCTGGGCCGGTTGCCGGAGGCCCTGGCGGCGTACGACCGGGCGGTCCGGCAGGTTGCCGTGCTCGACGGCACACCGACACCGGGCTATGTGCACCTCGCGTTCCGCCGGCCGATCAGCTCCACGCCGGAGGAGGAGTCCGCTGCCCTGCACCGGGCGCTGGAGATCTTCGAGGCCGCGCACGACACCTGGGGCGGCGCGGAGGCGCACACGTTCCTGGCCGAGGATTACCGGCGCCGGCAGCTGCCCGCCGTCGCGGCCCGGCACGCACGGGCCGCAGTGCACACGTACGCCGAGTTGCGCGACCAGATGCAGCTGACCGTCGCCGAGATCGTGCTGGCGAACGTCTACCTGGAGCTCGGCTCGGTCGAGCATGCCCGGGCCCTTGCGGAGCAGTGCCTCGCGAGGGCCCTGGCGGCCGGACACCGCTGGGGTGTCGCGTCCGCCCGGCGCGCAGCCGGGCGGATCGAGCTGATCAAGGGCCGGCCCGCGGCCGCGGTCCCGTTGCTGACCGCGGCCGAGGCCGGCTACCGCGAGATGGGACTCGTCAACGCCGCGGAGCAGACGCGGTCGTTGTTACGGGAAGCCATCAGTTCTTCAGCGAGGTGATGATCGCCTTGTACCGGGCGGCGGCCTTGGGGTTCGTCGTCGTCGGGTAGACGCTCGACTTCCAGCCTTTCGCGTCGGTGTCGTTGAAGTAGGACACGAACTCGATCGAGCCGGGCTTGGCCGTGTTCTTCGCCGACAGCCAGTTGTAGACGTACGTCAGGTACGTGGGGTTGTCCGCGCCCGAGTGGTTGGAGGCGACGTTCGCGGAGATCACGCCGTACTCGGCGAGGGCGAACGGCAGACCCTTGGACTGGGCGAAGTCGTACCAGAAGTCCCAGCCGTACGCCTTGTTGAAGTGTCCGACGCCGTCGCCGTCGCCGTCGACGCCGCGCACGTTGTAGTCACTGGTGTAAGGCTCCCACCAGTCGTAGGCGTCGATCGCGATGACGTCCGCCTTGCCGTCCACGAACAGCGTCCGGGGGTCGGCGATCGTGTCGTTGTTGCTCACGCCCTCGTTCGGGTTGAACACGATCTTGAGGCCGGGGGCGGCCGCGCGGATCAGGTCGACCGCGCGTGAGTACTGCCGGCGCCACTCGTCGCGGTCCCGGGCGTACGAGAAGCAGCAGTTCATCTCCCAGCCGAGGCGCACGTAGCCGTCGGGGTCGAACGAGGCGATCTTCCGCGCCAATGTCGTCCACTGGTCGTCCGTGCCTTCGTCCCCGTCATCGGTCCACAGCGGCACGGCGAGGATGAAGTCGTCGGTCGCCTTCTGGAAGCCCGACCCGGTGAGGCTGAGGTCGCCCCACCAGGAGTTCAGCTGCTTGTCCCAGTTGGCCCGGTCGGTGAACGCCTCGATGTTGTCGACCGGGGCGCCGCGCCAATCACCGAACGCCTTGGCCTGGGATCCGTTGTGGCTGAACCAGCCGCCGTCGGACCAGGGCAGGCCGGAGCGGTGGTCGCGGCCGGCCGGCGGCTCGGTGGCGCCGCCGTTGCCGACGACCAGGGCGCTGTCGAAGGTGATCGAGGAACCTCCGCCCGAGGCCGGGTTACGCCGGTCGGTCATGGTCAGCGTCAGCGTGTGCGAGCCCTGCGTGAGGACCGGCGACGTGTAGACGTCGACCGTCTCGGTGGTGGCCGTGGCCGCGTAGTAGTCCACGTCCGTCGCCGCGTTGCTGTCGATCTTCGCCGTCGCGATGTTCGACCACGGCTCCTTCAGACCGAAGACCGTGATCTGCGTACCGGTGAACCGCACCTTCACCGACGCGCCGGCGGTGGAGGTCCACCGGAAGCTGTTGTCCGAGGCCAGGGCGCAATTCGTCGTGCACTTGCTCCAGCCGGACGAGAACTCGGCCTTGCCGTCGGTCGTGCCGGTCGCGGTGTCCTCGACAACGGTCTCGGCCGGGACGACCGGGGTGTCGTCGCCCGTGACGACCGCACTGTCGAAGGTGATCGACGACCCACCGGCCGACGCCGGGTTACGCCGGTCCGTCATGGTGAGCACCAGCGTGTGCGTACCCTGCGGAAGGGTTGCCGATCGGAAGACCTCGACCGTCTCGTCGGACGAGGTCGCGGCGTAGAAGTCGACATCGGTGGCCGCGTTCCCGTCGATCTGCGCGGTCGCGATGGTGGCCCACGGCTCCTTCACGCCGTAGAGCGTGATCTGCTGCCCGGTGTAGCGGATCGTCAGCTTCGAGCCCGCCGTCGACGTCCACCGGAAGCTGTTGTCCGAGGCCAGCCCACAGTTGGTCGTGCACTTGCTCCAGCCGGACGAGAACTCGACCTGCCCGACCCCCGTGCCCTGCGCGGAATCCTCGATCGTCGCGGTGGTAGCCGCCGCCGAAGCGGCAGGCGGGGCGAGGAGGGCCCCACCCATGACGACCGCGGCCAGACTCGCCAGGACCGTGCGTAATCTCACCTGAGCTGCCTTCCTGAATGCCGATGATGACAGCACGTCAGGCTAGGGAGCGGGCATACAGCGCCGATACATTCGCCGGCAGCTCGCCGCAACGCGGCGCGCCGAAGACTGTCCACTATCGAGGGATTGATACCTACATAGTAGGGCTTCTACCGTTCTCCGGGTCGCCCACTCGAGAGGTCTCCCGCCGTGACTCGCTCCACCGGCAACTGGTTCGTCCGCAAAGCTCTGGTGCCCATGCTGGCCCTGACCGCAGTAACCCTCGTCAACGTGCCACCGGTCTGGTCGGCGTATCACAGATGGGAGCACGAACGGCTGGTCAACAGCATGCCGTACAAGACCACGCACGGTTTCTGGCAGACCGTGGAACTGCCCGCCGGCCTGCGCGTCAACGCCATCCACGCGGCGCTGCTGCCGTCCGGCCGGATCCTGCTGATCGCCGGCTCCGGCAACAAGCTCGAGCAGTTCAAGGCCGGCACCTTCAAGACCCTGGTGTTCGACCCGGTCAGTGGCAAGGCCACGCTGGTGCCGACGCCCACCGACCTGTTCTGCGCCGGGCACACGTTCCTGCCCGACGGCAAACTCCTGGTCGCCGGGGGCACGCTGCGCTACGAAGTGCTGGAACCGGACGTCACCCACGCGGGTGGCGTCATGACGGTCAAGAACGAGTCGCCCGACAAGCCGCGCAGCTTCCCCAAGGGCACCGTGTTCGTGGCCGACAACGGTCACCGCTACCTGGCCGCGGCCGAGTTCACCGTCCCGGCCGCGACCAAGAGCGTCAAGGGCGGCAAGGTGACGGTGACGGCCGCGACCACGACGGTCTGGGTCGACGCCGCCGACGCCGGGGCCCGCTACGCCACCACCCAGCGCGGGCAGTACCGCATCGACGCGCTGACCGGCGCCGACGTGCAGAACATCTACGGGCTGGCCGAGAAGATCAGCATGGAGAAGCAGGACTATCAGGGGCGCAAGGAGACGTACGAGTTCGACCCCGTCACCGAGCGGTACCAGCGGGTCGCCGACATGCACGAGAAGCGCTGGTACCCGACCCTGACCGGTCTGCCCGACGGTTCCGTACTGGCGGTTTCCGGTCTCGACGGCGGCGGTCAGGTGGTCGACGGTTCGCAGAACGAGATCTTCGACCCCAAGACCAAGGCCTGGACGGTACGCAAGGATCTCAACCGTTACTTCCCGACCTACCCCACCCTGTTCCAGACCGCCCAGCCGGGCGTGCTGTTCTACACCGGTTCCAACTCCGGTTACGGGCCGGCCGACAAGGGTCGCGACCCGGGCCTGTGGAACCTGACCGACAACAGCTTCCGCCCCGTCCCCGGCATCCGCGACGCCGACCAGCTCGAGACCAGCATGTCGGCCTGGTCCGGTCCGGTGCAGAAGCAGAGCGTGATGGTCGTCGGAGGCGGCGGTGTCGGCGAGTCCGACAAGGCCACCAGCCGCATCGACCTGGTCGACCTGGGCGGCCCGGCGCCCCGGTTCCGGCCCGGCCCCGACCTGCCCGAGGGCACCCGGTACCCCAATCTGGTCACCCTGCCCGACGACACCACGCTGATCACCAACGGCGCCCGCGACTACCGGGGTCGCGGGGCCAGCGACAACCACATCGCCCGGATCTATCACCCGGACACCAACACGCTGTCGGAGGCGGCCGACCCGGCCGTGGGCCGCAACTACCACAGCTCGGCACTGCTGCTGCCGGACGGCCGGATCCTGACCTCGGGTTCCGACCCGCTCTACGCCGACAAGAAGAACACCATCGCCGGCTCGTTCGAGCAGCGCCTCGAGGTCTACACCCCGCCCTACCTGTTCCGCGGCGAGCGCCCGGCCGTCACCGGCGGGCCGTCGGCGCTCACCTACGGCGGCAAGGCCACGTTCACCACCTCGGCGCCGGCCGACATCGCATCGGTACGGCTGATCCGGCCGGGCGCGGCCACCCACATGCTCAACGTCGACCAGCGCTCGGTGGCCGTGGACTTCACCGCCGGCGCGACCGGCATCGCCATCACCGTCCCGTCGAAGCGCACCCTGCTGCCACCCGGCCCGTACATGCTGTTCGCGGTCGACCGCAACGGCGTTCCCTCGGTCGCCCACTGGGTGATGGTGTCGTGACCCGCGCACCCGCTCAAGCCGACCGGCCGGCGAGGTCCAGGGCGTAATCGGGCCACCACGCCCCGGCGGCCGGCTCGCCGGGGCGGCAGGCCCCGTCGGAGTCCCCCGGGTTCTTGACCCACAGGAAGGCGTCGACCCGGGGCCGGCCGGTGTCCGTGGTCGGCGCCGGCCCGAGCGCGCGGCCCGGAGGATTGCACCAGCGCGGCCCGCCGTCGATCTCGGTGTCGTCGACCGCGCCGGCCCCGTTGCGGCTGGTGTCGATCACGAAATGGGTTTTGCCGCCGAGCGCATCGGACACCTCGGTGCCGTAGGCGACGTTCTCGTCGGTGGTGACGAAGTTCGACACGTTGAGCGCGAAGCCGTCGGCCTGGCCGATCCCGGCCCGCTTCAGAGCGCCGGCCAGCCGGTCGGTGTCGGTGATCCAGCCCGGGTTGCCGGCATCCAGGTACACCGTGGCCGAGCCGGTCGCCTTGAGCACGGCGATCGCGTCCCGCAGCAGCGCCGCGCGCTGCCCGTCGTCCGCGGTGCACCCGTCGACCAGGTGCGGGACCGCGTCGGGTTCCAGCACGACCACGGCCGGGCGGTGCTCGATGCCGGCGGCGACCTCGCGGATCCAGCCCCGGTACTCGGCCGCCGTCCCGGCCCCGCCGGCGCTGTAGCTGCCGCAGTCGCGTTGCGGGATGTGGTAGATCACCAGGACCGGCACCCGGTTGCTCGCGGCGGCCGCGGTGACCAGCGTCGCGACCCGCTCGCGCACCGGCTGCGGGCCCGCGGTCACCCAGGTGGCGATGGGCTGCTCCGCGATCTTGGCCAGGGTCCGCGCGTCGCCGTGCCGGCCCTGCGCCGCCCACTGCCGGATCTGCGCGGCGGCATCCCCGTCCGGATCGGTGTAGAGGATCTTTCCGGCCAGCGGGTTGCCGCCGGCCAGGGGGTTGCCGGAGCGAGCGGGCGCCATGGGCGCCGGTGCGGTCGCGGCCGACTCGGCCGGGCGCGGACGGGGCTCCGGCTCGTCGCGGCCGCACCCGGCCGCTCCGAGCGTGACGGCGGCTGCGCCCGCCGCGGTCAGCCGCCACCACCGACGTCGGTTCTTCGTCCCCACATGCTCCCCTTCAGCCCCGGTATCCGGAAGAAAGCCAGCGTAATGGAGTACTCCCGACGGGTGACCCAAAGCGGGCATAAGCCTTCACAACGCCGCTTGTCCGCTGTGGCCGGTGAGCCGAACTGCCTACGGTGGCGCGGCGATCCGCCCACGGCCGACGTTCGGGGCGGCACGCATGTTGAGGAAAGGATCCTGGTGCCGTCACCCGAGTCACCGCCCCACGGTTCGTGGGAGCGACTGGAGCACTTCAGCCGCCTCGCCGGACCACTGACCGTCCCGCCGGCCGACCAGCCGTACCGGGTCCAGTTCCGCAACCAGCGCAAGGTCGACGGACGGTGGCGGCACGCGAAAGCGCTGTTCATCGCCGTACTCAATGTCTTCTTCGAGATCTTCTTCTTTGCCTGGCTCCTGCGACCCGACCACATCGGCCCGACCTATCTCGGGCCGGCCGCCGAGGCCGCCCGCATCGCCAACCTCGCCGTCATCGGCTTCATCGCCGTGGTCGAACTGCTGCGGCTGGTCAACGTGATCTCACTGTCGCTGGCCTCGATCGCCGCCCGCGACCCGATCCCGGTCGTTCCCGACCCGGCGATGCGCGTCGCGTTCCTGACCACGATCGTGCCCAGCAAGGAACCGATCGACGTGGTCCGCGACACGCTGCGTGCGGCCACCCGGATCCGGCACGACGGCCCGTTCGAGATCTGGCTGCTCGACGAGGGCGACGACGACGAGGTCAAAGCGGTCTGCGCCGAGATCGGGGTCCGGCACTTCTCGCGCAAGGGCATCGAGAAGTACAACCAGCCGGTCGGCGCGTTCCGGGCCAAGACCAAGCACGGCAACTACAACGCCTGGATCGACAAACACGGCGACCGGTACGACGTGTTGCTCTCGGTCGACCCGGATCATGTGCCGCTGGCCAACTTCGCCGAACGCATCCTCGGATACTTCCGGGATCCCGACGTCGCCTACGCCGTCGGCCCGCAGTGCTACAAGAACAGCACCGAATTCGTCACCCGGGCCGCCGAATCGCAGCAGTTCCCGTTCCACAGCGTCATCCAGCGTGCCGCCAACCTTTACGGCACACCGATGCTGGTCGGCACGAACAACGCCATGCGCATCGCCGCGCTCCGCAGCATCGGCGGGCTCAGCGACTCCATCACCGAGGACATGGCCACCGGCCTGAGCCTGCACACCAGTCGCAACCCGGCCACCGGCAACCGCTGGAAGTCCGTCTACACCCCCGACGTGTTGTCCGCGGGTGAGGGGCCGACCAGTTGGAGTGACTATTTCAGCCAACAGCGACGCTGGTCACGAGGCACCTTCGAGATCCTTTCCAGTACGTACTGGAAAAGGCTCTTCAAATTGTCCCCACCGGCGATGCTGCACTACACACTGATCACCACGTTCTACCCGTCGATGGCGATCGGCTGGCTGCTCGGCATCCTCAACGCCGTCCTGTTCCTGGGCCTGGGCGTCACCGGCATGACCATCGCCCCACAGACCTGGCTGGCGCTGTACACCGACGCGACCGCGTTCTCGCTGTGGCTCTACATCCACAACCGCCGGTACAACGTCAGCCCTTACGAACCCCCGGACTCATGGGGCCTGACCGGCATGCTCATGTCGATCATCGCCGCCCCGTTGTACGCGGGTCAGCTGGTCAGCACGATCCTGCGCCGCCCGGCCAAGTTCGTGGTCACGCCCAAAGGGGCCAGCAGCAGCCAGGACGGCCTGCGGACATTCCGCAACCACCTCGGGTGGTGCGCCGTGCTGCTCGTCGCCGTCGCCGTATCGTTCGTCCGGCACTACGCCAGCGGCGCGGCCCTGCTCTGGCCCTGCACCAGCCTGCTGGTGTGCGCGATGCCGATCGTCATCTGGCGGCTGGGCCCCCGGCTGGCCGACCCGACGGTGGCCGACCGCCCGTTCGTGGTCGCCGCTCCGGCCGGGCTCCTACCCGGGCCCCGGCACGCCGGCGACATCACCCGGGAGATCCCGAAAGCGCTGCTCTGGCAGCTCGACGCCGAGGCGGCGGCCCGCAGCGTGCCGACACAGCGCATCAACCTGTCCGAGAACACGCCCGACACGGCCAAGCGGTAGATGCTGCCCCGGACGTCCGACGAAAGGCTCTCCGGGTCAGGGCACGGTGAGCCCGACCGCCTCGTCCACCCGATCGAGGACGTCGTCATCGTGTCCCACACCGCGCAGCAGGTCGATGGCGGTGGCCCGGATCTGCCCGATGATCATTGTCAGGGGCAGGGCCGGCTCGGACTCCAGAAGTTTCGCGGCGATCCGCACCGCCTCCAGGGCGGTGTGATCGGCCAGACCGGCGTGCTGCTGCGGATCGTCGGTGCCGGTGAGGTCGGTGGCCAGGGCCTCGCCCGCGGCCCGGATCGCCGCGCTCAGCGCCCCGAACGCCCGGCCGAGCTCGACCGGCACCGGCACGTCCAGCCTGATGAGGGTGACAGCGTTGCGCGCCAGCACCCAGATGTTGTCCACGACGCGGTCCAGCTCGGCGGCGGTCGCTTCGACCTGTCGTACCTGGTGCACGTACCGCCGCCGGCCGACCCGCAGTCCGACCGCCTCGCCGGCCGCCAGCACCTCGGTCTGCAGCCGCTCCACCCTGGTGCGGGCCGCGCGGGCCCGGCGCAAGGCGTCGTCCGCGGCGCTGCGGTCACCGTCGCGCAGCGCCTCATCGACCGTGTCGAGCAGGCCGGCCAGGCCGGTGAAGGTCCGCTGGGCCTCGCGCACCAACGGAGCGAGCGGATTGCGGGCGACGACGAGCTGGCTGACCGCGAGCGCGAGCGCGCCACCGATCAGCGCGTCGAGGCAGCGCCACTGCATCACGTCGATCCTCGGTTCGGCCACCGCGACCAGGTAGATCGCCGAGATCGCCGCCTGCACGATCAGCGTGGTGCTGGCCCCGAAGGCGATCATCGGACCGACGGTCAGCAGCAGCACGACAGCGATCGTGACGGTTCCCGGCCCGAGGGCCTGCACGCCCAGGTCGGCGACCAGCACACCGGCCGCGACGCCGAGCACGATCTCGATGCTCTGCCGCAGCCGGCGCCCCCGCGCCTCGGCCAGCACGACCAGCGCGGCCGACGGGGCGAAGACCGGCGCGGGATGGCCGATGACGTGCGCGGCGACGACCCAGGCCAGGACGGCGGCCAGGATCGCCTCGCCGGCCGGCACCGCTGCTTGCCTGAGCCGCGTCGTTGCTGAACGGCTTCGCCGCCGGATCGCATTCCGGACAGGGTGGATCGTGGACAGGACTGGCCTCCAAGCTTCCGCGGCCCCGGTGTGGGCAACGAGTCAGGCCGGTACCCGGGATGACCGTAGTTGTAACGACACGAACCGTGCAGAGCCGTTACCACTCGGCGCCTGACCTGCCCACCGGCGCCGACGCCGGCCGCTTCCTGAAGAGCTCGCCGCCGCCCTCGCGGGCTGAGCTCGCGGCCGCTACCTGACGTCGAGGCCACCGTCACCGCAATTGCGCTCCTCGACGAGACCACCATCCGGGCCGTGCAACGAGCCGGCGCCGCCGTGGATCGGCACGGTGTCGCGGGTGCCCATCACGCGTCATCGTCACGCGGCGAACTCACGGCGATCATCAGTTCCGCGATGCCGGGCCGCCGCGTGCGGGGCATGCCGCCGACGATCCAGGCCTGGTGCCTCCGGAGCCGCCCGGGCAGTTGCCGCCCCTGCCGCAGCAGGCCCAGGAAGTGCTGCCATACCCCGCGAACAATGGAATCCGGATGAAAATCCGAGCCGTTTTCCTGCCCGTCGCGATACGTTCGGCTGCGGTACAGAAACATGTTGACCGGTCACCTACGCTACGGCCGTCGAGGTTGAGGCGAAGGGTCGATATCGGTGTCGCAGTCGAGTACGAAGCGGTTCCAGCGGTTCCCCATTATGTTCGGTGTCATTTTTATCGCATTTCTCGGATTCATGGGCGGCGCCTTCTGGCTTGCCTACAAGGCGATGGGTATCGATCACCTGAGCGATGAACAGATCCGCGGCGGTCGCACCTGCAGCGCGGACGTGCTGTCGGTTCAGGACACCGGATCGGTGCTCAACGAGAACACGGTCTACGAGTTCAGACTTCAGGTGCACCCCGAGGACGGTGCCGCGTACGAGGCGACGATCCGCGACTCGCTGAACTCGATCGAGGCCGGCCGGGTCGGTGCCGGCACGGACAAGTTCCCGTGCGTCATCGATCGGGACGACGCTTCCCGGGTCGAGGTCTTCTGGTCCGACTGAGCGGGCCGCACGGCCGACGACCCGGGGAGACGGGGACTCTCATTTTTGTTCTTCGATGCGAGCAACCTTTTGTCGCCGGCCGGCCACTGATGCAGGTAACCCCCATCCCCATCCCCCAAGGAGAGTCTCGGATGACGGCAGTTTCCGGACGCAGGCTGCTGCGGCGGGCGACGATCACCGCGGCATTCATGGTCACCATGGTGGGCGCCAGCATCGCCGCGATCGGCACGTCCGACGCCGCGACCACCACCACGTACTACGTGGCAACCACCGGCAGCGACAGCAACGCCGGCACGCTCGCAGCGCCGTTCGCCACCATTCAGAAGGCGATCGACACGGTCACCGCCGGCGGCACGATCGCGGTACGCGGCGGCACGTACGCCCTGACCGCCAACCTGCAGATCACCAAGAACGGCACCGCCACCACCCCGATCACCCTCACCCGGTACGGCACCGAGAAGGTGATCATCGACGGGGAGGCGCTCGGCTACACCCCCGGCGCGGTCGGCTCCACGATCCCCAGCGCCCAGCGCGGCGCGATCCACATGCAGGCGTCGTACTGGAAACTGGTCGGACTGGAGATCGCCCACGGGCCGTACGGGGTGTACTGCGACGGCTGCAACGGCAACACGTTCGACCGGCTGATCACCCACGACAACTACGAGACCGGCTTCCAGCTGCAGGGCACCTCGGCGAACAACACGATCCTGAACCTGGACAGCTACAACAACCGCGACCCGCGCAAGAACGGCGAGAGCGCCGACGGCCTGGGCGTCAAAGAGGGCAGCGGCACCGGCAACCTGGTGCAGGGCGCACGCCTGTGGAACAACATCGACGACGGTTTCGACGCCTGGAGCTTCACATCCCCGATCAGAATCCAGAACTCGATCGCGTACGGCAACGGGTACAACCGGTGGAGCATCCCGAACTTCTCCGGTGACGGCAACGGGTTCAAGCTCGGCGGCAGCGGCGGCACCGGCCCGGCGGCAGCCCACGCCGTCACCAACAGCATGGCGTTCAGCAACGCGGCGCACGGCTTCACCGACAACGGCAACACCGGTGCGATCACGGTGAACCGCTCGACCGCGTACAAAAACGTCAAGACCGGCTTCGACTTCGACGGCGGCTCGACCGCGAAACTGACCGCGAACCTGGCGGTCGGCAACGCCACCGCGGTCGCGCTCGGCTCCTCCACCGCCTCCGGCAACTCGTGGAACATCGGCGGCACCTGGACCCTGCTGAGCACCGATTCGTCGACGATCACCGGCGCGCGCGCCGCGGACGGCTCCGTCCCGGCCTCGAACTACCTCGTGCCGGCAAACGGCTCCGCCGTCGGCGCCAAGATCTGACCCACCGGGAGTGATCCGGTGGCCCGCCGTTCAGCGGTGGGGCCACCGGATCGGTGCCCGCGCCGAGGAAGACGGCCGGTGGAACGACGCGGTCACGTGCGCGAGCTCGATGAAGATCGAATTCCAGTCCCCCGACGCCGTCAGCCCGGCTGAATCTCACGATCGAAAAATTCAAGTACTTCACCGCCCCAGGGCCCGCCTCGACACAGAACCCAGCGCGCTGACCACGACCGTCTACCGGGTCGGTGAGTCGTCAGGATCGCTACCTGAGGCGGCGTCGGAGACGGGTGATCGCGCGGAGGATCTCGTCGCGGTTCTTGGCCGATTTCAACCACGGCGGCAACCGGGCCACCATTGTCAGGCCGGGCCGTTGCGGGTTACGTTCCCGGAGCTTTGCCCTGACGTAGTCGGCCAGCAGGGCAAGATGCGCCTCGTTGAACGCCCAGAGCGTCTGTCCGCCGCAGCATCGTTCCTGTAGCCACAACGGAAGGCGGAAGTACGGATCGACCGGCCCGCCCCAGCAGGAACTTCCGCCCTTCGGCTGCCACTCCGAAGCGGAGACACAACCCGTGCAGACAAACCGTCGCGGCCAGTGCATCGCGACAGCGCCCTCGACGGGTTCGGCGCTGACCACGGCACGGCATCCGCAGTGCGGGCACACCACGTCGATGTCGTCGATCGCCAGTGTCTGTAGCCAGACCGGCGGATCACGGAACCTGACCTCTGACTCGTGTCCATTCACGTCGGCCATCGTTCCCGAGCGCGCCCGGCCCGTCATCGTGTTTACCAGGTGGCCCGAAACTCGCCCGATACTGCGAGGCCAGATCATCTCGCACCTCCGACTCCCGAAATGCTGGTACCAGCGCGGAGGAGACGCCAGCGATCTGATCGCCAAGTGCTCACCACGACAGCGGGGCAGGTGGCTTCACGCGCGAGTGCCGAGCCCACCTCGCCGCAGGTTCGGGTCCCACCTTTCGAGTCGTGATTTCTACGGCCGAAATTTTGGGGCCCGGGGACGCGAGTCGCCGATGTCGTGCAGTACGGCAAACACCTTTTGCCATCAGGCGGTACAGGACGGCCAGAAGCTGCCTGACGGGCTCCGGAATCCGAGGCGCACAACCAGGCGTGCATCGCAGCTGTCGCATTCGAGCAGCGATGCGTCCGCGCGTCGATCGGGCGAGAAACCGAGGCAGGTGGGGACTTCCACGGAGCGTGATATCGGCCAAGGACCGCGACGAGGTCCTCCGCACCATCACCCGTCCCCGGCGCCGCCTCAGGTAGCGATCCTGACGACTCACCGGCCCGGTAGATGGTCGTGGTCAGCGCACCAGCCGCCGGGCCGCACCAGCCCGGACTCGTAGGCGAAGACCACCGCCTGTACGCGGTCACACAGGCCGAGTTTGCTCAGGATCCGGCCGGCCGGCGGCGCAGATGCGCCTGGTCGCCGTGACCCCGTCGAGCACCGGCATCCGTAGGTCCATCACGACGACGTCGGCCGGGGTGGTGCGCAGCAGACGCAGCGCCTCGGCGCCGTCGCCGGCCTCGCCGACCACCGTCATGTCGTCCTGGAAGTCCAGGACCATCCGGAAGCCGGCCCGGACCAGATGCTGGTCGTCGACGAGAACGATCCTGATCATGCAGCAATCTCACGAGCCGCCGCGCCGATCGGCAAGCCGGCATGCACGCGCCAGCCGCCGTCCGGCCCCGGCCCGGCTTCGAAGGTTCCGCCGTAGAGGGCGACCCGCTCGCGCATGCCGACCAGACCGTGCCCGCCCGCGGGTGTGGGCGCACCGCCGGGGCCTGAGTCGGTCACCTCGATGTCGATGGCGTCGTGCCGGTAGTCGACCGTCACGGTGGCCGACGGGTCCGGGCCGGCGTGCTTCACCGTGTTCGTCAGCGATTCCTGCACGATCCGGCAGACGGCGAGCGCCACCCCGCCGGGCACCTCGGGCGGCGTGCCGTGCACGACCGACTCGACGGTCAGACCGGCGTCGCGGGCGCGCTGCACCACGGTCTCGAGCTGGTCCAGCGTGACCGGCACGCGGTCGGACGGGTCGTCGCTGTCGGCCCGGAGCAACTCGACGAGCTGCCGGATCTCCTCCAGGGCGTCGCTGCCGGTGGTGCCGATGGTCCGCAACGCCTCGCGGGCGCGTTCCCGATCACGGTCGAAGGCGTACGCCGCGCCGTTGGCCTGCAGGATGATCACCGTCAGCGAGTGGGCGACGATGTCGTGCAGTTCCCGGGCGATGCGGGCCCGTTCCTCGGCGACCGTGAGACGGGCCATGTGCCGGCGTTCCCGCTCGGCGCCGGCCCGTCGCTCGGACGCGTTCATCCGCATCTGGCGGACATACCGCACGCTGAGGGCAACCGCCCACATCACCGCCCCGTAGCCGAAGATCAGCCCGAAGTTGTGCGCGAGCTCGACCAGGGGAAACGGCGGCCCGGACTGCACGGGCAGCAGCAGGGACGCGAAAAGCCACGTCGCCAACCCGCCCACCACGGCCCGCCGCAGTGTCACCGCGTGCACGATGACCGAGTACATCGCGACGGCGATCGTGATCAGCTGCACGCCGTCGTGCAGTTTCGACCCGTTCACCTCGATGGTCGCGGTGAGCGCGGTCAACGTCGCCACTGCGCCGGCGACGGCGATCGGGTGCGATCGCCGCCACAACAGCACCGACCCGGTGAGCCCCCCGAAGATCAGGCCGCCGATGCGGAACTGATGCCACCACCACGTGGACAGGGCGGCCACCGAACCCGAGACCAGCAGGTCCACCAGCAGACTCCGGCCGCGGGCGGGCACGTGCGACAGGATGCCGGCCGGCGTGTTCGAGGGGTGCGACGACATGGACAACTCCGGTGGCCGAGGAACCAGGGACAGCGGCAACGCTAAGGCTCGGCGGGGTTCCCGGCGTCCGCCGCGATGATGAACCGGGGCGTACGACTCAGGTCGCACCTCCAGCTCTCCGCATGCGCCACCCGCGACGTCAGCGGCGTACGGCGGCCCCGTCCAGGTCTGCGGTGAGCGTGACCGGGAGGTCGGTGGTCATTCCACGCCGACCAGCAGCTTCGCCCGGGACCGGCCGTGGGTGTTCTTGAGGATCACGTACTCCGCGTCGACGTGCGGCTCGATCGCACTGTGCTTGTCGTTGGGTGCGCCGATGATCAGCTGGAAGCCCAGTCCGCGCCACGCGCCGATGGCACGGCCGGTGAAGTGCGCGTCCGCCTTGATCAACGCCTCGTCGAGGAAGACCGGGGCGTAGCGGGGGCGGGCCGCGCCGGCGTCGCCGAGCTGGTAGCGCAGCGCGGCGCCGACGATGAACGCGACGAGTTCCTGCGACTCGCCGCCGGACTTCTCGCCGATGTGGTCGTAGACGGCGACGTGCCGGCCGTCGAGGTCGATCTTCTCGGCGCTGATCCGGACGTGGTTGCGTACGTCGACGAGGTCGGCGAAGTCCGGCGCGGACCGGCGGATCCGGTCGATCACCTTGGCCATCCGGTGGTAGGCGCGTTCCCGGTCGTCCTCGGTCGCCGCCTTGTCGATGACGGCGCGTACGTCGCGCAACTCCTTGCGGAACCGGGCCCGCGCCGTGGAGTGGCTCTCCTGCGGGTCGATGCGCAGCCGATGGTTGTCGTCGGCGAACGGCAGGTCGGCGAGGATGCGGTTGACCGGGTCGATCCGGTCGCGGATCTCCCGTACGGCGGCGGCGAGTTCGCTGTCCAGACCGGTCAGGTCGTTGCCGGACAGGTTGAGCAGACTGTCCCGCCATTCCGTCTCCAGCTCGTGCAGGCCGCTCGTCTCCAGGTCGGTGAGCAGGTGGTCGAAGTCGCGGTAGGAGGCGTCCGGGTCGATGCCGAGGTTCGGGTTCGGCCAGCGTTCGAGGAACGTCGAGAACGTGTCGTGCAGCGCTTTCCTCGACCGGCCGATCGACTCGGTCGCGTTCTGCCGATCGGCGCGGAGCCGCTCGGTGGCGTGTTTGGCCGCCGCGTCGAACTGGTCGAGCCCGTCCGTGTCGCCGTCGAAGAGCGTCTCCAGGTAGTGCCGGTGTTCCTCGCCGACCTCGACGCCGGAGTCGGCGGCCTTGTCCACCGCGGTCTGGGCGCGATCCACCTCGTCGACGATCGACGCCCACGACCTCCCGAGGGCTTCCACGGCGTCCTTCTGCCGGCCGACCCGCTCGGTCAGCTCTCTGACCTGCTGTTTCAGGGTGTCCAGTTGGTGCTGCAACTGGTCGATCTCCGGGTTGCCGGCGCGGATCTCGTCGATGACACCGTTCCACCGATTCAGTTCCGCGCGCACCGCGTCGACGTCCACCTGCTCCCAGGACAGTTCGGTCAACGACTGGTACGCCGCCCGGCGCGCTTCGAGCGAGTTGAGGTCCTCCTCCGCTCGCACCACCCCGGCGGCCGCGTCGTCGAGCTGCTTGCGGGCGAGGTCGATCCGGGTCTCGAGGTCGGCGAGCGTCCGGCTGTTGGTGAAGCCGAGCACGTTGGGCCGGCCCTGCCCGCCGTGCGCGCCGCGGCTGCCGTCCGACGTCTGGCCGGTGATCGTGAGGGCCTTGCTGTACTGCGGCAGCAGCCGGGGCGTGTCGACGCAGACGTAGGCGAACCGGCGGGCGAGTTCGCTCTTGAGCCAGGCGGTGAACGGCGACGGCCGGTAGTCGAGCCGCCCGGGAAGGGTGTTGCTGTCGAGGCCGACCTCGTCGCGCTGCCCGGTGCGTACGCCCTCGAACGGGATCCGTCGTGCGGTCGGGACCGCGTTGATCGCCTCGCGGAACGCGTTCAAGCGCCCGATGTCGATCAGCATCCGGGTGGCGAATCCGCCGAGGGCCAGGTTGAACGCGTCGCGCCACGGCTCGAACTCGGTGCGGACCTCGATCAGCTCGCCGACGAACGGCAGGTCGTCGGGGGTGAGCCCGGCGGCCTCGGCCAGCGCCGCGCGAGCCGCGTGCAGCTCCGTGGAGATGTTGCCGCGGCGTGTTTTGACCGCGTCGCGCTCGGCACGCAGCCCGTTGAGCTCGCGCTTGGCTTCCTTTTCCTGCAGAACCGCTTCGGCGTACGCGTTCTGAGCGTTCTTCCGGGCGTCCGCGTCCGCCAGGGACCGGCGCGCCGTCTCGATCAGCCCGGCGAAGTCCTCAGCCGTCGCGACCGTGGCACCGATCGTGCCCAGCCCCCGGTCCAGTCGTTCCCGGGCGCGTTCGACGTCGCCCAGCCGCAGCTCGACGACCCGGATCTCGCGCTGCGCGGTGTCCATGCGGTCGCCACCGGAGGCGCGGATCGTGTCGGACACCCCGTCGCGCTGCGATTCGGCCGCGGTGACCAGTGAGTTCGTCTCGGCCAGTTCGTCCTGGGCCCGGCGGTGCCGCTGATCCAGATCGTTCTCGGCCGCGCGCAGCAGGTCGAGGCGCCGCTGGTGCCGCCACAACGCGGCCGGGGACGCCGCGTCGGTGAAGGACCCGATCTCGTCGATCGCCCGCAGCCGGTCCGCCGCGTCGTCGATGATGCGCCGGTGTTCGCGGATCGGGGTCAGCGCCTTCACCTGCTGGCGGGCGGTGATCATGCGGGTCCGGGTGCCGGACAGCTCGTCGAACTGCTGCACCACGGCGTCGGCGGTGGCCAGGGTGGACGGCTCCTCCAGGACCATCGTCTTGTAGAGGGCGTCGACCGTGGTGATCTGCTGGCCGGCCTGGATCCGTCCGAGCAGGGCGACCGCCTTGTTCCCGTCGCCGGCGGCGCCGATGCCGAGCGTGGTGTGCAGCCGCGCGGTGAAGTCCCGATCGGTGTCACTCCAGCTCAGGCCGGTCGCCAGGACCTCGGGACGAGCGAGTTTGCGGGCCGCGGGACCTTCCAGCGCCCGCAGGTCGTAGGCGCGGTCACAGGTGGCCCGCACGGTCACGACGTCGTCGAGGATGCGGGCGGACGACGGGACGTACCAGGCGCGCAGCGCGGTGAACTCGGCACCGGTGTGGTCGACCCAGGTCATCGCGATGGCGGACCAGGTGTCACGGCCGTCGCCCCGCAGCACCCGCACCTTCGTCTCGCCGTCGGTGCGTGACTCGTCGAGCTTGCCCCGGGCGTACGAAAGAATGTTTCTCTGATCCTTGCCCCTGGGCCGGCCGACCACGCCGCCGTTGGACGCACCGTTGAACGGCGTCGTGTGCGGCATGAGCAGCGCGATGTACGAGTCCATCAGCGTCGATTTACCCGACCCGGAACCGCCGCTCAGCAGCGTCGCGCCGGGAGCGAGCCGCAGGTGGTGGTACCCGTCGTAGCCGCCCCAGTTGACCAGTTGCAGGTCCCGCGCCACCCACTGCTGGCCCCGCGACGCCGCCGGGATCAGCCCGAACAGGGTATCGATCATGCTCACGCCGTGGCCTCGTTCTGTTCGCGCAGCCACTGGTTCAGCTCGGCGAGTTTCTCCGTGCTCAGGACGACCTCCACCATCGGGGTGATCCGGTACCGGCCCGCGGACTCCTCCGCGAGCAGACCCTCGGTGACCAGGCGTTGCACCGCGTTGCGGACCTCCTGCTGGCGCCGGGCCAGGTTGAGGTCGTGCGGGTCGAAGTAGGTCAGCACGGTCTGCTCCAGCTCCTCGATGTCGACCCGCGCCGACGTCTCCCCGGTGCCGCGTTCGCGCTGGAAGACGGTCCGCAGGTGCACCAGGACCAGCGTCTCGGCCCGGTTGTAGGGGTCGTCCTTGAGCAGGATCGGCACGTCCAGCTCCATCGACCGCACCTGCTGCTTGTAGGCGACGCCGCGGTCCTGGTCGACCACGAGACGGACGAACAGGTCGTGCATCCGCGACTCGATGATCTGCTGGTTCTCCAGCAGCGTGCGCCACTGCGCCGGGTTCTTCTCGGCGACCAGGAACTTACGCCGCAGCAGTTGGACCAGCACCCGGCGTACGTCCATGTCGAGGGTGCCCGCGTCGCCGGCGAACAGCTCGGCCGGGTCCTCCTCCATGGACAGCGGGTCGATGAACCCCGCCGTCACACCCGCCGCCCAGCTGCCGGCACCGTCCGGTTCACTCACCGTCACCACTCCCGTCCGCACCGGCAGGGTTCGCCGCCACCACACCGCCGAGAGCGAACCGTCGCCGGGTCCGGTCCGGGCGCACCGTCTCGACCACCGCGACCTCGTCCGTCTCCGTCATCCCGGCGCCGTCGGCGAGTTCCAGCAGGCCGAGCAGGTCGACCGGCCGCCGGAGTTCCTCGGCCGCGGCGCGGAACGCCGCCACCACGTCGACACTCGCCGCCTCACCGGCAAAAACTTCCCAGTGGGTACGCAGGTCGGCGTACCGGGGGCCGCCCCAGGCGCGCGTGTCCGCGTCCGGTGGATCCTCGGACTCGTCCCAGTTCGGCAACGGCGCGGGCGGCTGCGGGGGCCGCAGGTCGCTCATCCGCTGACGCAGGTGACCGACGTCGGCGACCGGCAGGCGGCGCAACGGCTCGACGGCCTCGCCCCGGCGCGAGCCGGAAACCCATTTGTGCAGGCCCGACATCACGTCCCGCAGCAGTTCGTCGACCTGGCGGTCCCGCATCGGATCGTGGTTGCGGACCTGAGTGGTGATCACGTGCGACGCCTGCCGCTGGGCCGCCAGCACCTCCTTGACCCCCTGCTCGATCCGCCGGGAGATCTCCGTCAGCTCGCGCCGCTGCTGCTCCGGCAGCAACTCGGTGAACCGGTGCCGCAGCACGATCCGCAGCTGACCCCACAAGGTGTCGATCTGCGCCGGGTCGCCGATCAGCCGCAACGCCCCCGCGAACGCGCGACCCTCCGGCGTCGCGTCCAGGATCCGCTGGCCACGGGCCAGGTACTCACGCAGCACCTCCCCGGTGGGCCGTACGTCCTGGCGCAGTTCCGCGACGACGTCGCGCTGAATGGCCTTGATCGACTCCGCCACGCGCGCGAAGTCGGCGGGCAGCTCCCGCGCCAGGTGCAGCACGTTCTCGGCCGCCTCGAGCAGTTGCTCGTCGTCGGCGGTCTCGACCGCCCCGCCCTTCTCGAGCCGCGTCAGCTCCTTCTGCCGCCGCTGGATCTCCTCGTGCAGGCGCACCATCCGCGACATCAGATCCGGATCGGCGTCCTGCGACAGTCGCTCGATCGCCTCCAGCAACGTCCGGACCCGTGACTCCGACACCCTGGTGCGCGAGCCGCCGACCCGCCCGGCGACTTCGAGAGCACCGACGCCGTACGCCGAGAGCCGGTACACCTCGGCGTCGGCGTCGGACACCTGCCGGACCAGCCATCCCGCCTGCACCCACTGCCGGCAGAGATCACGCGCGTTGCCGGCGGGAAGCGGCTGACTGTCCTCGTCGCCGTACCCGGCCGCCCGCAACTGGTCGAGGGCGTCGTTGATCTCCGCGTGCGCGTCCGCCACCACGACGGTCGGGCGCTCGGCGGTGAAGACCATCGCCAATACCGTCACGACGAACGGCGCGTGCATCTGGTGGAGCAAGGCGAGCATCGGATTCTGAAACGCCCGAAGCGCCCCTTGGTAAGCACCTTCAACACCTCGCGTAGCCATCAGCACACAGCCTACGGCCAGGCAAAGCCGTCAATGGGTAGGGCATCATCCGCTCCGGCGTCACCCGGCGTCACCGTCGCGGGATCGGGTGATCCGCATGGCTACTCGTCGTCAACTTCTCTCCGGTGCCGCCCTCGCCGCAGGTGCCGTCGCTCTCCCGGGTGGCGCCGCCGGCGCGGCCGCGCCGGCCGGCCTCTTCCCCCTCGGCGTGACCAGCGGTGACCCGCTGCCCGCCGGGGTGGTCCTGTGGACCCGCCTGATCAGCGACCACGGCCTGCCGCGCCGGGCCGTCGAGGTCGACTGACAGGTCGCCCACGACCGGTGAGGATCAGGAGCGCCGGCTGCTCCACGGCCTCGACCACAGTCCCGCCCGGTCGAGACGATCGCCGTGCGCGACGCCCCGGTCGGCACCACCGCGTCGTACACCGTGGAATCGGGCACGTCCACGCTGGTGAGGAGCTGAGCGAAGGGTCAGCGGGCCATGCTGCGGCGGACCGATTGCGCGCGGCGCAGCCGGTCCGCCGTGAACGGCAGGGCGGTGCCCGCCCCGACCCGGCGGCTCGGCGACGCGGCCTCGGTGTCCAGGCGCTTCGCCAGCGCCCGCAGGCGGTGGTCGGCCGGCGGCACCGCGATCTCGAAGCGGCCCTCGCGCGGCGTGCGCGCGTCCCCGCCCCAGCCGAGCATCCCGTCGCACTGCGCGACGATGTCATGAACCACGATTTGCTGGTACGGCATGAAGCCGTCCCGTGCCCCCGCCGGGTACCACCCCGGCCGGACGTCGAGGACGGTGCCGGAGGCGTCGGTGACGAGATCGCCCGGCCGGAGGGCGTCGATCTCGTAGTGGAAGCGGCGAGCCGCGTAGAGCAGGACCGTCGCCGCCGGACCGGGCAGCAGGGCCACCGTGAGGTCGGTGCCCTGCACGGCGTACGTCCGCAGGGTGGGTCCGACCGCGGCCTCGGCCGGGGCGGTGGGCAGCCCGGGAACGGTCAGCACGGCTCCGGCTCCGGCCGACGCCAGCAGGGTACGTCGCCGCATCAGGACACCTTTCCTCGACGGATCTGGATCTGCTCGTTCTCGGTCAGCGCGACCAGCCGGTCGGCGAAGCCGCGGCAGAACTGCCGCAGCTGGTCGTCCACGGTCACCGGGGTCGTGGCCAGCCCGCGCAGCAGCAGCGTGCGGTATGCCGTCACCACGTCGTCGCCGGTGTCGGTGAGCAGGCTCTGCGCGGCGGTGGCGGCCGCCGTCGGGTCGCTGCCGAACCGGCCGCGGTAGAACAGGCTGAACCGGACACCGCGGTCGGCGCCGCGCAGGTGGGCGCCGAGCGTGGCACCCGCGCGCAGGGCCGTCGCGGCCAGGTACGCGTCCACGTCCGCGACCAGCCCGGCGAGGTCGAGCGCGGCCGGGTTCGCGCTGGTGGCCAGGTACGCCGCGCAGTAGTCGCGGGCCGCGACGGCCGGAGCCGTGAACCGCCACCCGCCGTAGAACGCGATCAGGTCACCGCCCCAGCCGCCGGCGTCACCACGTCCGCGCAGCTCGGCCAGGGTCGCCGCACCCCATCGACTGACGTCCACGTCCACCCCGGCGACCGGGTCGCGGTAGGTGCGCACGCGCGCCAGCCCGGTGGCGTCGACGTAGCCGGCGAATGCCGCGTCCGTGCCGCCGGCCAGTCTCCGGGTCTGCCAGTTGTCGTAGCGGCCGGCCCGCAGGTATTCCAGGACCCGCTCGCCCGGGTCGCCGTTGTCGTAGGCGACCGCGAGCTCGTGCAGCCGGTCGATCCAGTCGAGGTAGGCGGCCAGGCCGGTCGCGGTGGAGCCGAAGGCGCCCTCCCCCGCGTCGGTGCCGGTCCGCTGCACGCACTTGTCGATCTCGAGAGTGCCGACGTCGATCGTCGAGATCTGGTCGAAGGCCCAGTTGGTGGGCAGCGGATACGCCACGTTTCCGGTCCAGCCGGAGGTGATCCCGCTGACGAAGCTCCACCGCGGGAACGCCTCGGCCGCGAGCCGGCTGCACACGTTCCGAGCGCCGTAGACGCCGTGCGAGTACCGGCTGCCACGCTGCCGCAAACCGGCGTCGACCCCGAGGAAGTACGGGACGACCCGCTGCGTCACCTCGGTGTCGGTCGCGTCGTAGTCGACGGCGAACCAGACGACCGCCCCCGCGTCGATGCCGTGCCCGACCGCCGCGTCGTGCGCGCTCAGTGCGTCCGCGTAGCCCTGTGCCCAGCCGAAATAAGAGGCCGAATCCGCGTACGTCTGGAAGATCGGGAACAGGCGCAGTCCGTTGGCCGCCAGGGTGGCCGGTTCACCGGGCTTGATCTTCTTGTCGAAGTCGCTGCCCTCGACGTTGGTCAGGTAGCGGCCGATCGTGCGGTACCCGGCCGCCACCAGGGCCCGGGCGCGGGCCGTGGTCACCTCGTCGACGGTGTCGGCGGCCGTGCCCGGGCGGGCCGGGTCACCGGTGCTGATCAGCAGCGACGCCCAGGTGGCGAAGTCACCCTCGCCGTTCCCGGTGAGCCCGCAGAACTCCTGGACCGCGCGGGCGGCGGCGGCCAGCGGCTCGTCGAAGTCGCCCGCGAAGATCGGCGTCGCCGGGTAGTGCGTGAGCGCGGCCGAGAACAACCGTACCCACGGGCCGGAAGAACCCTTCTTGACCAGGCCCTTCGCCTTGACCCCGGCCTGGGTCAGCGGGCCGAAGTTGCCGTTGGCCTGCGCGTCGGTCAGGCCGCCCTCGTACTGCACGGCGAAGATCAGCGCGGTCAGGAACTCGCGGGAACGGCGGCCGTCGCAGGCCAGCACGACGAACGCCGACCGGTTCAGGTAGCGGTCGTTCATCCACTGCTGGGCGGCGCGCAGTGGCGCGGAGGCACCGGACGCCAACCGGTAGCCGTCGGTGAACAACAGCGCCTTGCAGACCTTCGGGACGACCGTGCCGTCGATCCGCGCACCGAGCCCGGCGTCGGTCATCAGCGCCCCGACAGCGGCGGCCACGGCCGTACCGTAGACGCCGTCGAGACCGAAAGTGGCATAGCCCTTGCAGACCAGGCCACCCTGGACGATCCGGACCAGGTTGCGGTTCGTCTCGGTGGGACCGATCGGGCCGTGCGCGGTCAGCGCCGCCAGCGTCGCCGGGCCGAAGTTGTCCGAGAGCGCCGTGATCCCCAGCTCGTGCTGCAGCCCCCGGGTCAGCGCGGCCATCGTCTGACGTCCGGCGCTGCCGTCCTCGGTGATCGCGACATATCCGGAGACCCCGGCATACGTGGCGTTGACCCATTGCTGCACTGCCAGCACAGCGGCGTCCATCAGCACCTCTGATTCATCGTGATCACTGCCCGGCCGGACGCCACGATACAGGTCGCGGCAAAACGGGGCGTTCCGGCCGTTCCCGCAGCCACGGTCCGATCCTGCGCACGCGCCGGACGGTTGAACCGCCCGGCCGGAGGAATACTGAGACCTTCTCGGAGAGAGGGGCTGACTGATGGAGTACCGCACGCTGGGCGGCACCGGCACGATCGTCTCGACGCTGTGCCTGGGGACCATGACGTTCGGCAACGAGAGCAGCGAGGAGGTGTCGCACGCCCAGCTCGATCGATTCGTCGAGGCCGGTGGCAACTTCGTCGACACCGCCGACGTCTACTCGCGGGGGATCTCCGAGGAGGTCATCGGACGCTGGCTGGCGGCCCGATCCGGCGTACGCGATCAGCTCGTCATCGCCACCAAGGGGCGCTTCCCGATGGGCGACGACCCGAACTCGGCCGGGCTGACCCGGGTGAACCTGTCCCGGGCGCTCGACGCCAGCCTGCGCCGCCTCGGCGTCGACACCATCGACCTCTACCAGGCACACGCCTGGGACCCGCTGACCCCGCTCGAGGAGACGCTCGCGTTCTTCGACGACGCCGTCCGGGCCGGCAAGATCCGCTACGTGGGGGTCAGCAACTTCCTCGGCTGGCAGCTGCAGAAGGCGGCCCTGATCACCCGGTTCCGGGGGCTGGCCCCGATCGTCACGCTCCAGCCGCAGTACAACCTGCTGGTCCGGGAGATCGAGTTCGAGCTGGTCGACGTGTGCCGCAACGAGAACATCGGCATCCTGCCCTGGTCACCGCTGGGCGGCGGCTGGCTCACCGGTAAGTACCAGCGCGACAGCCGGCCGACCGGCGCCACGCGGCTGGGCGAGGACCCGGGCCGGGGCATGGAAGCGTACGGGCCGCGCAACTCCGACACCCGTACCTGGAACATCCTTGACGCGGTCCGCAGCGTCGCCACCGACCGCGGCGCGTCGATGTCGCAGGTGGCGCTCGCCTGGCTCGCCGACCGCCCCGCCGTGACCTCGGTGATCCTCGGCGCCCGCACGCTGGAGCAGCTCGACGACAACCTCGGCGCCGCCGGACTGCACCTGTCGGAGAAGGAGACCGCGCTGCTCACCGAGGCCAGCACCCCGGTGGTCGGCGAGTACCCGTACGGCCCGCTCGGTGTCGCCCAGCGCGACCGGCACATCTGAGAGGGAAAACGGCACCGGACGGGCCGTGGCCGGGCCCCGGCCGCCGGGGGGGCGCCGCCGTGGTGGCCGCCGGGCGTGCGACGGCCGGCCCTCGTATCGGGAGTCGCCGTGACCGGCAGGCGGCGCGGTCAGTCGGCGGCGACCCGCAGCGACCGGCCGCCGGTGACGTTCAGCAGGTCGTCGAAGGTCAGCGGGAACACGGTGTGCGGCGCCGCGCCCGGCCACGCCGCAGTGGGTCCGCGAGCCGCGTCATCAGGCCGTAAGCGGCGAGGTAGTCGAGCGCGACGTGCATCTCGACGCCGCCGGCGGACGAGGGCCACCACCTCGCACCCGCGATCAAGACCGATCGCCACCACGTGCCGTCCGGTGCGGCGAGGTCACCCTGACGGCCGCGAGCCGCGATGCCGCCGCCCTGGCCATCGGCCCGCTGTACTACCGCAGCACCATCGAGCACGCCGCCGCCGGCCCCGGCCTGGTCGACGCCGTCATCGCCGCACTGGGCACCTGGTCGGACTGACCGGCCGACCGCGGCGGCTCAGGCGGACGCGGCCTCCCGGGTGAAGCCGTCCGGGTCGGTGCCCGGCCCTCCCCCGCCGATCACCACCCGGTGCGATCCCGTGCCGTCGACGGCCACTCCGGCCGCCTTGGCCAGGGCTTTTCGCTTCAAGAGCGACAATTTCACGGTACGGGCGGGCGCGGTGAACTCGACGTACCTGCTCCCGAAGCTGCGGCCCACGACGAAGCCGTTCGCCACGTAATAGCGCTTGGCGGCGGCCACGTCGGCCACGCCCAGTTGGAGGACCACGTCGTCGAATTCCGGGGCGGCCGGGGCGGTGTCCTTCTTGGACGACGACGCGACGGTCACGATCGTGCCGTCCGGCGCCTGGACCACGCCGCCGTAGCCGAACAGGGACTTCTCAGCCGGCTTCAGCGTGGTGGCGCCGGCGGCGACGGCCGCGTCGATCAACGCGTCGACGTTCGCCGGCTGGGCGGCGATCAGCGACAGGGTGAAGCCGCGGAAGCCGGTCGTCGGCGCCTGCGAGGCCCGGACCCGGACCCGGGCGCCCAGCCCGAGGACGTCGGTGTAGAACGCCTCGGCGGTGGCCGGGTCGGCGACTTCGAGGGTGAGGTGCTCGATGCTGGTCATGACGGTGTTCCTCTCGAAAGGTGGGATCAGCGCTGCAGGAGGCCGAGGACGTTGCCGTTGAGGTCCTCGACGACGGCGGCCAGCCGGCCGGCGCCGACGTCCTTGGCGTCCTGCCGGGTGTGCCAGCCCGCCGCGACGGCGGTGTGCAGAATCGCGCGCACGTCGTCGACGTGGCAGTAGCCGACCGGGCCGGTCATGCCGTGGTGGTGACCGTTCGGGTCCAGGCCGATCTCCTGGTCCCCGACGCGGAAGCCGACGTAGTACGGCTCGTCCACGTACGGCTCCACGCCCAGCACCGCCCGGTACAGTGCGCCGGCCGCGGCCGGATCGCGTACGGGAAAAATGATCGTCTTGATGGACATGGGAAGAGCCTGCCGCCGGGCGGGGGCCGCCGGCATCCGTGCTGACCACGGAGAGCACCGCGTAGCCGGGGTAGGTGAGAATGGCCCGCGTGTCGAAGCAGCCAGCCACGCCGGGGATCTCACCCCGTGAGGCCGAGATCCTGGCCCTGCTCGGAGAGCATCGCACCAACGCCGAGATCGGCGCCGCGCTGTTCATCTCGGTGCGCACCGTGGAGACCCACGTGTCGTCGCTGCTGCGCAAGCTCGGGGCGGCCGATCGCCGCGAGCTGGCCGGCCGGGCCCGCCCGGCGCGGACGTCCGCTCCCCTGCCGGCGCCAGTGAGCCCGTTCGTCGGCCGGGTCTGCGAACGCGGGGCGCTGCGCGCGGCCGTCACCGGGCACCGCCAGGTCACCGCGGTCGGGCCAGGTGGCGTCGGCAAGACCCGGCTGGCACTGTCCGTGGCGGCCGACCTGGCCGGCGACTTCGGCGACGGGGTGTGGTTCGTCGACCTGGTCCCGGTCACCGCCCCGGCCATGGTGGTCGCGGCCGTCGCGGCCGCCCTCGGCATCGGTGAGCAGCAGGGACGCGGCCTCGACGACGCGGTGGCGACCGCGCTCGCCGACCGGCAGGCGCTGCTGGTGCTGGACAACTGCGAGCACCTGACCGACGGGGTGGCGCCGTTCATCGAGCGGCTGCTGGCGCGCTGCCCGCGGGTGAGCGTGCTGGCCACCAGCCGGGCGCGGCTGATGGTGCCGTTCGAGTGGGTCTACCCGGTGCCGCCGCTCTCCCTCGACGAGGACGCGATCGCCCTGTTCCGGGAGCGGGCCGCGGCGGTGGGCCGGACCGTCGACGACGGGCAGGCCGAGCAGGTCGCCGACCTGTGCCGGAAGCTGGACGGGGTGGCGCTGGCGATCGAGCTGGCCGCCGCGCGGCTGCCCACGCTGGGGCTCGACGGGCTGGTCACCGGCCTCGGCGACCATCTGCGACTGCTCGTCGGCGGATATCGGGCCGACGACCGGCACCGGTCGGTACGCGCCATGCTCGACTGGAGTCAGGCACTGCTCAGCCGCGACGATCTGGCCCTGCTGCGCCGGGTGGCGGTGTTCGTCTCGCCGTTCACCGCCGCGGCCGCGGCGACGGTGGCCGGATTCGCGCCCCTGACGCCCGGGCACGTGGCCGACGGACTGGCCCGGCTCGCCGAGCAGAGCCTGCTCAGCGTGATGGCGCCGGCGGGCGGCACCCGCTATCGGATGCTGGAGACCATCCGGCAGTACGGGACCGAGCAGCTCTCGACGGCCGGTGAGCAGGAGACCGCACCCGCGCGGCATCTGCGTTGGTGCCTGCAGACCGCCGAGGAGTTGGCGGCCTCGCAGAAGGAGGGCTGGCGGGTCCGCTTCGACGCGGTGGCCGACGACCTGCGGGCCGCGCTGAGCTGGGCCGCCGACCGGCCTGACCGGCGGGCCGACGCTCACCGGCTGGCGTGGCTGCTCGGGCGGCTGGCCTTCGACCGCAATCTGATCGGTGAGTCCCAGCAGCGGTACGAGCAGGCCGCCGCGCTGACCGACGAGCCCGCCGCCGCACTGCGGCAGGCCGCGAGCGTGGCCGCGTGCCGGATGCGCGGTGACGACGCGTACCGCTTGTGGCGGGCCGCCGGGGAAGCGGCCGGCGCGGCGCGTGACCTCGCGACCGCGACCACCACCTACTTCCGGAAGGCCGGGGCCTTCACCGAACGCCCGCCGCGCGACGAGCCGGCGGCGCTGCTCGCCCGGGCCCGCGAGCTCGCCGGGGACGACCTCGCCGCGCAGGCCGCGGTCGCCCTGGCCGACTGCGCGGCCGCCGGCTACGCGTTCTTCGCCGAGAGAAACGAGGATGCCGCATCGCGGATGACCACCCTCGCCGAGCACGCGGTGGACCTGGCTCACCGCCTCGACGATCCCGTCGGGGAGGCGGCCGCGCTGTTCGCCCTGACCGGGGCGCAACGCCGCACCGGTGACGAGCTTGCCGCCTCGGCCAGCGCCCGCCGCCGCGTCGAACTGCTGGAACCCTTGGAGTTGACCCCGGCGGTCGCCGACGAGCTGATCGACGCACTCCTGATCGCGACCGCCACCTGCATCGGCACCGGTGATCTGGTCGCGGCCCGGCGCTGGGGCGGCCACCTGCGCGACCTGCCGTTGCTGGCCGAGGCCGGGCACGTCGCGACGTCCCGGATCCTGATGGCCGACGCCCTCGCCGGCCACGACACCGACGTGCTCGCCACGAGCGGCCGGTTCCTCGACGGCTGGACCCGGGCGGGCCGCCCACCGGCCCGCAACTTCGGCCCGGCCGCCGCCGCCGTCGCGCTGGTCCACGACCTGCGCGGCGACCGGGCCGCCCGGGACGAGTGGCTCGCCGTCCTCGACCGGATGGGCGTCACCGCCGAGGACCGCGCCGGCTACGCACCCACCTTCGACGCCATCGCGCGGCTGCACCACGGGGAGCCGGCGCTCGCCCGGGAACGGCTGGACGCCCCGGGCGCGTGGCGCACCGGAATCCTGAAGCAGTGGCACGTCGCGCTCCGGGTCGAGGCCGCCGTGCTGGCCGGTGACCCCGGCGCCACCGGGCTGCTGACCGAGACCCGTCCGGCCGTCACCGGGAACCCGATCGCCGGTGCGCTGCTGGACCGGGCGGCCGCCCTGCTCGACGGCGACCGGGACGGGGTTCTCGCCACCGCGGGCGCGTTCGAGGCCGCGGGCTGTCCTTACCAGCTGACTCGGACGCTCCTGCTGGCGGGCTGACGGCCCGTGTCATATCGGCCGATATGATTGCGGCACTCCATCAAGATCCGGAAAAATTACCAAGAGGGCTTCATCCTGTGCGGATCCATCGCGTCATGTCGGTGATGGTGGTCGTCGCCACCAGCCTGTTCCTGCCCGTCGCGACACCCGCGGCCGACGCCGCCGCGACCACCACCTATCGGCGGGTCGGTTACCTCTCCCGCGCGGCCGGCAGTTTCACCGTCCGGGACCTGGTACAGAAGGGTTCCGCGGCCCAGCTGACCAACCTGCAGTACGCGTTCGCCGGAGTCTCCAGCACCGGGGAATGCCTGGCAGTGCCCGACGACTACCAGCGGCTGCTCCCCGCGACGGACACCCTGGACGGGGCGGCGGACCAGCCCGGCCAGGCCCTGGCCGGCACGTTCAACCAGATCAAGAAGTTGAAGGCCGTCTACCGCCTGCGGACCTCCATCTCGATCGGCGGTGGTTCCGGGTCGGCCAACTTCACCACGGCGGCCGCGACCGCGGAGTCCCGGGAGAAGTTCGTCGCGTCCTGCATCGACCTGTACATCAAGGGCAACCTGCCGCAGGCCACGCCCGGCGCCGGGGCCGGGGTCTTCGACGGCATCGACATCGATTGGGAGTACCCGGGCTCGGTCGACGCCGCCGACAAGACCAATTTCACGCTGCTGTTGAAGGAGTTCCGCCGCCAGCTCGACCAGATCTACGCGGCGACCGGCGACTACCTGCTCCTCACCGCGGCGCTGGGTGGCAGCAAGAGCATCGTCGCGCAGGCCTACGAGCTGCCGAAGATCTTCACCTACCTCGACTGGGCTTTGGTGATGGCCTACGACATGCACAACGCCCGGGAGACGCCGCACAAGACCAACCATCAGGCCGCGCTGCACCCGAACACGGCCGCCGGTTCGAACGTCACCCGGCGCGACGTCGACCTCTATCTCGACAACTTCGTCACGACCGGCGTCGCCCCGAACCGGCTGGTGCTGGGCGTCCCGTTCTACAGCCGCGGCTGGAAAGGCGTCACCGACGCCGGCAACGGCCTGTTCCAGACCGCGGCGGTCATCACCGAGCCCGCCCCGCTCGACTACCGGACCGTCAAGAGCCTGCGGGACAGCGGATATCAGCGGTACTGGGACCCGATCGCGGCGGCCGCCTGGCTGTTCGACGGCAGCACGTTCTGGACCTTCGACGACGCGGAGACGATGAGCGTGAAGGCCGCCTACGTGAAGGCCCACACCCTCGGCGGCATCGGGGTGTGGGCCCTGAGCGGCGACGACGAACAGGGCACCCTGCTCAGCGCGATCGACACCGGCCTGCGCTGACCCTGCGGCACCGATGCCCTCCGATGCCGGGCGGGCCGGGCAGGCCACCGGAGGAGCACCGGGGACCCGGCCGGTCCTGGTCCTCGATGCCCTCCGATGCCGGGCGGGCCGGCCAGGCCACCGGAGGCGCACCGGGGACCCGGCCGGTCCTGGCCATCGTGACCCGGCCGCCTCGACTCACCGCGACGAGCACGGTCAGGCTGATCCGGCGGCGCAGGTCAGGCCGTTGACCGTGAAGGCCGTCGGCGGTGGGTTGCTGCCGGTGTAGGTGCCGTTGAAGCCGGCACTGACCGAACCACCGGCCGGGACCGCGCCGTTCCACGACTGGTTGACCGCGGTCACCTGCGCGCCCGTCTGGCTCCACACCGCCGACCAGCCCTGGCCGAGCTTCTGTGAGCCGGGGAAGGCGAAGCCCGCCGTCCACGCCGTCCAGGGTGTCGTCCCGGTGTTGACGATCGTGAGGGTTCCGGTGAAGCCGCTCCCCCAGTCGCTGGTCGTGTACGTGACCCGGCAACCGGCGCTCGGCGACGGGCTGGTCGACGGCGAAGGCGAGGTGGAGGGCGACGGCGAGGTGGAGGGAGACGGCGAGGACGACGGCGAGGTGGAGGAAGACGGCGAGGACGACGGCGAGGTGGAGGAAGACGGCGAGGACGACGGCGAGGTGGACACCGACGGCGAGGGCGACGCCGAGGTGGTGCCCGGTTCGCTGCCCCAGATGAGCTTGCCGGCCTCGTACAGCGGGACGTTGCGGTTCAGCCCGGTGCCGGCCAGGTAGGACGGGTCGTTGGACGGATCCCACGTCCCGCCGTCGGCCACGCCCACCTTGAACTGAACTTCCATCCGGTACGCGGACTGCCCGGCCGGTGCGATCGTGTGTCCGGCGCAACTGACCTCGACGTACCAGAGGTCCCCGGAGACCTGCCGGGCCGTCGACGGTGACGGGCAGCCCTGCGTGTAACCCGGGGTCACCTGGATCGCCGCGGTGCCCTCCCGGCGGAAGTAGTACCGGTACGACGCGCTGGTCAGCGCCCGCGCCGGATACGCCGACTTGTTGTAGATCATCACCTTCAGCGCGGTGTCACGCGGCTCGTCCTGCATCACCGTCGTCTCCACGGTGATCTCGTCCATGTCCGGCTTCTCGGCCTGCGGGAACCCGGCGAGAGCGGTTCCGCCGTACTCCTGGTAGAGGCGGGCCACCGCGGACGTGAACCCGGCGTTGTAGTCGGTGGCGACCTCGTTCATGACGTAGTCGCTGCGCTGATCGGTGTACGCGTCGTCGGGCGAGGACGGCCCGCCGACCAGCGCGCCGTAGAGCACGTGCCGGGTCTCCGCGGGCACGGTCATGTTGTCCCACCAGGAGCCGTGCGCCGTACGGTGATGGGGATTCCTCGGTGAGCCCGCCCCGAACCCGATCAGGTAACTGGACTGCCGCGGGTTGTCGCCCAGCGCGTAGTTGATCTGCCGTACCGCGAAGTCGTGGTATCGGCTCCGGCGCGTGGCATCGGCGGTCTTGTCGCTGTAGACGAGCGCCACGAACGCGGTGTTGGCGGCGTAGCGCAGCGACCCCCAGCTGTCCAGGACCGCCTCGCCGCCCGGGGAGTAACGCACCTTCTCGCCGTTGACGCCGACGGTCCACCAGTCGAGCCAGCGGTTCGCGTCGTCGATGTACTTCTGCTTCCCGGTGAGGTTCGCGAGCAGCACGTACGCGCCGAACTGCTTGTTGTCCCAGGCGATCGTCCACTTGTAGGAGTGCGTCGAGGTCTGCGGCTCGGTGCCGAGCGCGTCGTACTCGGTCTCCGCCTTGCTGAGGTACGCCGTCTCGCCCGTCGCCCGGTACAGCCAGATCGCGCCCCACACCAGCTCGTCCTGGTAACCGCTCCAGGATTTGTAGTACGCCGCCGCGTCGGTGATGCAGTCGCTGTACGCCTTCCGCACGGTGTCGGCGAACGTGTAGAGCTGCCGCGCGTGGGTGAGCAGCTTGTCGGCGTACGCCGGATCGGTCGGCCGGAAGACGATGGAGCTGGCGGCCATGGCCGCGGCCGTCTCCCCGGCCAGGTCCGAGCCGCCGCAGGTGGCATCGATCTTGTACGCGGGCCGGGCCATCGGCATCACCTCGGCCGGCCCCCACCACTTGTGGTCGTCGTCGCCCTTGCCGACCTGGCCGTAGAGAACGTTCGCCGACGGGTGGGCCTTGACGAAGTAGTCGTTGGGCACGCGCAGGTTGTTCAGCAGCGAGGTGAGCTGGCCGGAGGAGGCATACGCGTCGCGGTACTCCACCGCGCCCCAGGCCAGCATGGTGGTGGTGAACGCCATCGGGAAGCCGAACTTCACGTGGTCACCGGCGTCGAACCAGCCGCCGGTCAGGTCCCGCCCGACGTCGGCCCCGTCGTTGAGCGCCGCGTCGCCGCGCCAGGACACCTGGCTCCACGACGGCTTCGCGCCGGAGATCTGCGCCTGGTAGAAGAACATCGACTTCTGCAGCGCCTCACCGTAGTTGTAGCCGGCCGCGGCGGCGGCCGGGCCACCGATCAGCGGAAGCACGGCCAGGGCGGTCAGCAGAGCCAGGAGGGGGACGAGGACACGGCGCACGGCTACCCCTTAGATGGTTGGGAGCGCTCCCACACATTGAACAGAATCATTTCGTGTTTGTGAAGACACCGGTCCGGCCACCCGGCACGGCGACGTCTCGTACTCTCCGGGAAAGTTTTGATACCGCCGCAGAGGCCGGCGCCCCTCCCCTGGCTGTCGTGAGGGACGGACAACCACGGTGAGCACCAGCCGAAAAGGATGCGGCGCGCTGCCGGCTGGACCACCGGCGTGTCCGGACGGCGTTCACCGTTCTCGGTGAGGCCACGAATGGTGGCGGGCCGAGCAGGAAGGCTCGGCCCGCGAGGTCAGTGGGTCGCGGCCAGGGACAGTTCGTCGGCGATGAGTTCGCACACCGGCACGACGGCGGCGTACTCGGCGCGGATGGCCGTCATGGTGGCCGGGCCCTTGGGCAGTCGGCCGGCACGGGCGTCGGTCTCCACCGCGGCGAACATGCCGGCCAGGTGACCGGCGCCGATGTTGGAGGCGGAGCCGTTGAGGGCGTGTGCCTGGCTCCGGACCCCGGGGACGTCGCCGGCGGTGATCAACTCGGCTAGCCGGTCGAGGCCGCCCGGGGTCCCGGTGGTGAACGAGCGCAGCAGCCGGGCGAGCAGGGTCCGTTCGGGTCCGCTGGGTTCGCCGTCGCTGATGTCGGCCAGGCGGGCGCGGACCTCCGCCTCCCGATGGACACCGAGCGGTGTCGCGGTCACGGCATCGTCGGCAGGCTCGTCGTGGCCGAAGTCCAGGAGCAGCGGGGTGAGGGCGCTGGTCAGTTCGGGCAGCCGGACCGGCTTGGGCAGGTAGTCGTTCATGCCGGCGGTGCGGCACGCGGCCCGGTCCTCGGCGAGCACGCTGGCGGTCATGGCGATGATGTGCGGCTGCCGGTCGGCCGGGAACTCCGAGCGGATCAGGCGGGTGGCCTCGAGTCCGTCGAGGATCGGCATCTGCACGTCCATCAGCACCACGTCGTAGTCGGCGGCCCGCAACGCCTGGACGGCTTCGAGGCCGTTGGCGACGGTGTCGACGCGGTGGCCGAGTTTGCCGAGCATGAACTGGGCGACTTTCTGGTTGACCGGGTCGTCCTCGGCCAGCAGCACCCGCAGCGCGGTGTGCCAGTTCACCTCCGTCTCGACCTCGGCAGGAGCCGAAGCCGCGACGGGGCCCGGAGCCGGGGCGGGACCCGCCGCGACGGCCTGCGTCACCGATCGGGTGGCCCGCCAGGCGGTCATCGCGATCCCCGCAGCCGCTGCCAGCGCCGCGGTGGCCAGCCAGAGCGCCAGCGTCTCCTGGCTCTGCGCCTGCTCCTCCTGAGCGCGCAGCACCGTCAGCTGGTCGTGGCGCAGGGCATCGAGGATCTGCTCGGCACGGTCCAGGGTCTCGGTGCCGGCCGTGCCGAGCACGTCGGGCCGGGCATCCCGGAAGCCCTCGTTCTGCAGTTGCGTGACGGCGAGGCCGAGGTAGTCGACCGTGGCGGTCGCCGAGGCCTGCAGATCGTCGAGCATCGGCTGCTGCGCGGTGTCGGCACCGAACAGCTGACGCAGACGCGCCAGGGTCTGCGGTACCTGAACCGCCGCCGACGTGAACGGCTGCAAGTAGTGCTCGTCGGCGGTCAGCACGAAACCGCGCTCACCGCGCTGCGCATCCTGCAACTGGCCGCGCAGGTTCGACATCGTGTCCAGCACCTGATGGGTACGGTCGATCGGCGCCCGATGTGCCTGTGCGGCACCGATGCCCAGGTGAGCGGCCGCGCCGCCGAGCGCCAGCACGCCGATGATCGACCCGTATCCGGCGGCCGACACCTGCCCGGCCGTCCACCGCTTGCCCGGCACCTTCCGCAAGCCGCTGCCCTCACGCCGTCCACGAATCATGCCCTCTGATTCGGCGACCCGGCCCCACGCGTGAGACCGGGCGGGCTGCAGGTCAGTTGCTAAATACCCCGTTCCGGCAAAACCCTTCGACGGTACGGGTGGAGCGGGCTCACCCGTACCGGCACATCGTCCTTGCGGGGCTCAGGAGGCTGTCACGGCGACGTCGTCGAACCAGACCGACCCCGTGTTCGCGCCCGACTTGAGGTGCACCTGCAGACTGGCCGCGCCCGCCGGGGCAACGCCGTCGACCGAGAGCCGGGTCCAGTCGCTCGTGCCGGACGGCAGATCGGCCGAGGAGCCGCCGCCGATCCAGCGGTCGTTCACGTCGAACCAGCTCAGCGCGATCTGCGTCGAGCCCGTCTCGTTCTTGCCGCGCGCCCAGACCTCGGCGTGCCAGCGCTGGCCGGGCTGCACCGGCGCGATCGGCGAGATCCGGTACGACGGGGAGCCCGCCGCCGTCCTGCCGGTGTTGGTGAGCATCACCGACCATGCCCCGGACCGCGCGGCGGTCTGCGTGCGGGTGGGTGTGCCGAGCTCCGACAGGTAGGAACGCCACGGCGTCTGACCAGCGGCGTTCTCGAATCCGGGGTCCATCAGACCGGCCGGGGACGGCGCGCCGGTCCACTCGGCCTTGACCACCGCGGCGGCCGGCTTGGCCGTGCTGTCGGCCCGGTACAGGCCGTACCAGTACTGCTCGGGGATCCGGGCAACGCCGGAATCGGGGATGCTGCCGGCGGTGAAGTCGTTCAGCGTCCACGGCGCGACCGCGTTGACGCCCGCCACCTCGGCCGCGGCGAACACCCGGGCCAGGTAGGCGGCCTGCTCACCCTCGCCGGCCTGTAGCGTGTTCGTGCCGGTCTCGCCGATCACCAGCGGGGCCGGGGCCACGGCGGCCTGGGCCCGGCGGATCGAGGCGAGGGCGCGCTCCGAGTTGCCGTACAGGTGGAAGTCGTAGTAGTCCAGCGGCGTCGCCGCCATCGCCGACTTCAGCGTGGCCAGGCCGGCGATGCCCGCCGAGGAGCTGATCGGGATGGTCACCGGAACCCCCGGTACGGCCTTGCGGATCACCGGCAGCAGTTTCTTCACCCAGCCGATCGCGGACGCGTCGGTCGGGTCGAGCTCGTTCTGCAGTTCGATCGAGATGATCCGCTCGTCGTTGCGGTAGGGGGCGAGGAGCGCGGTCGCCCACGCGCTGCTGCCGGTGACGTCGGCATAGCCGTCCCACCAGTCGAACAGCGTGATCTTCACGGTCATGCCGCGAGCCGCGGCCAGCGACACGAACTGGGCCAGCTTGTTCTTGTACTCGGTCTTCACGGTCGGGTAGCCGAACACCGACGGGAACACGATGGCGCGAACGCTGTCCGCCCCGAGCGCCTGCGCCTTGGCCAGGTCGGCGTCGATCTTCTTGGCGTCGAAATCCGTCCACATCCGGGTCCAGCTGCCACCGGCCGGGTAGTAGTTGATCTGCTTGGCCGACCGGACCGCGGCGAGCCGCTGGGCCGGCGTGAGAGCGACCTGCGTTCCCGGCACGATCGTGGAGGCGAGGACGGCTCCCTGCGCGAGAGTGCGGACCGCCGAGGGCGTGGCCGCGGACGCCGGAGTCGTCGCTGAGGAGACCGCCGCCCCTGCCGCCAGCAGCAGGGAGAGGGAACGAGCGACGACTGGGGTGACGGAACGCATGGAGGCCGGGCCCTTCGTGATTGCCGGTGGATGTGCCTCCTCATTCGGCGCCGCGCACGGCCCTTCAACGAAAGGGGTCAGAGCCGTTCGGGTGCGAATCGATCCCGTTCCGGTTCGTACGGCCACAAATCGGCTGGCTCTCCTGCGAGGTGTCTTGTCAGGTTCTTCGCGCACCTCCTGGTGCGCCGCTCGACGGTTACTTCCTCTTGGCGAAAACACACCGGCGAGCGCTCTGATCTCAGGAGAGAAAACAATTTCAGATGTGGGTTCCCGGTGCGCAGGCATCGGATACTTCCACTTTTAATGGGCAGGTTCCGGGTTCGAGTCCCGGCGCCGGCTTTACGCCGGTGTAGCTCGATCAGCAGAGCGGCGCCGCCCGGGTTCCGGCGATGCCGGCGGTGTGACCGGGGCGATGCGGGCCGGCACGACCGGGGCGGCCGGGTCGATGCCGGCCGCGTCACGGGGCCGGGCGGACCGCTCGGCGGCGATCTCCGCAGGAGTTGACCCGAGGCCCCGGGCGCGATCACGCCCGGGGCCTCGGGAGTCAGCCGCTGAGGCTGCCGAGGGCGAAGAACAGGAGCCAGGCCGCGACCAGGGTGATGCCGAACGCCTGCCAGTACTTGCCGGTGGGCAGGCCGAGGGCCTCGGCCTTCTTGGCCCGCCGGGACGCGGGGATGGCGCCGAAGATGCCGAAGATCGCCGTGATGACGATGACCATGCCGATGCCGGGCGCCTCGGCGATGGCCCCGAAAGGCGCGGCGCCGTAGCCGCCGTACGGCGCGGCCATCGGCGGCTGCTGGTATGCGGGCTGACCGTAAGGCGCCGGCTGGGCGTAACCGGGCTGGGCGTAACCGGGCTGGGCGTAACCGGGCTGGGCGTAACCGGGCTGGGCGTATGCCTGCGGCGGATACCCGGCCGGAGCAGCCGGGGTGTGGGCGGGCGCCGCGTATTGACCCGCCTGATACTGCTGGTCGTAGCCGGGCTGCTGACCGTAACCCGGTTCCGGGGTGTAACCCTGCTGCTGGGGGTAACCCTGCGGCTGGCCGTAACCGGGCTGCTGGGGGTAGCCCGGCTGTGGCTGCCAGGAGCCGTTGTTCTGCGGTTCAGCGGTCATCGGGATCCGTCCGTGCGTTCGAGGTGACTCCGTCGAGCACGTATTTCGGTGGCCCGACCGGCGAGTTGAGCAGTGGATCATAACGTTGCCGATGCCGCCGATCTCGTGGCTGGCGGCCGGGGCGCGGCACGAGATCCAGAACGCCGAGGGCCACGCGCACCCGTTGCGGGGCATCGCCGCCGCGCTGGCCGGCAACCTGGCGAACACGACGTACCAGGCCCGCTGCCCCGAGTACGACCTGATCGACTGACGTCCGGTCAGCCGGCGAGAAGCGCCTCGGTGACCGGGCCGGCCGCCACCGGGAACCGGAGAACGGTGTCGCCGGCCTGCGCGACGATCTCGTGTACGCCCTGGAAGTGCTCGTGCCGCCACACCGACAACGCGTTGATCCGGGCCCGGGGCAGGAACGTGCGGGCCATCGACACCTCGTCGCCGTGCCGGGTGAACCAGTTACGGCGATGCACGATCACGATCTCCCGGTCGTCGGTGCCGACGATCGAGGCCTGCAGGTGCAGCGGCCAGGTCCTGCGGTACAGCCGTTCCTGCCACGCCGCGGCGACGACCCGCTGCCGCGCGGAGCTGTTGAGCAGGCGGAACCGCGGCTCCCGGGCGACCATCCGGCGATAGTCGTTGAGCAGTCCGGCGTCCACGGGACCCATCCGCGGCTCCGGCCCGATGGGTTCGGCCGGCTCCGGGGCGAACGCCGGCAGGTAGCGCTGCCGGACCAGCTGGACGAGGTTGCGGATGGGCTCCTTGGCCGAGCCGTTGAAGTTCACGACCAGCGCGCCGCCGTCGGTGGTGTGGACGGTCAGGCGGCCGTCGAGCAGCTGGACGCTCTCCTCGATCGCCACGATCCGGTCCAGCGGCACGCGCACGGCGTCGAACGTGTCGTCGCGGCGGTGCAGCACGGTGAGGGTTTCCACGTCGAGGGCGATCAAGGCGTCGTACAGGTGCATGCCGGGGGTGGCATTGCGCCGCTCGATGTTGCGCGGAACCTTCAACACCAGCTCGAACGCGGCGGGGTCGAGGCCGGCGTCACGGTAGAGGCGCGGCAGGTCCGCGGTGGTGCGGACCTCGTCGATCCAAGGACCGAAGGTGTCGTACTCCTTGGTCATGCCGTCCTCCTCCGCGGTGATCCGCCGTCATGATCATGGGTCATCCGGTCGAACTGCAAGCCCGGATCCGGGCGGCGATCGTCATCGCGCCCGGCGGGACGGCAGCTGCATCCGGAGAAGCAGGACCCACAGCGCCGCGGTGAGCCGGATGGGGGCGATGCTGTGGGCATGGAGTACGTGTCGCGAGTGCCGCGCCCGCCGCTGGACGGGCTGATCGACGACCTCTACTACCTGGAGGGCACCCCGCCGTACGCCCGGCTGGTCCTGCCCCCGATGCCGGGCGCGCTGCTCATCGTCAACCTCGGGGCGCCGTTCCGCATCGGCACCGGCGCGTTCGCCGACGGTTGTGTCATCACCACGCCGACCCGCGCGTACGAGTTCGGCTACCCGTCGCCGACCCGGTCGGCCGGCGCGCACGTCAAGCCCTGGGGGCTGGCGCCGTTCCTGCCGATGCCCGCCGTCGAGCTGGTCGACCGCCCGCTGACCGTGGAGCAGGTCTGGGGCCGCCCCGCCGTCGCCGAGCTGCGGGACCGGCTGGCGGGCGCGAACGGACCGCACGAGATGCTGACCCTGTTCGAGCAGGAGCTGCTGCGCCGGCTGGGTGAGGTCTCCGGGCTGGGGCTGGTCCGACACACCAGCGGTGTCATCGCGGCGACCAGCGGCGCGGTGGCGATCGGTGACCTGCGAACGGCGGCCGGGGTCAGCAGCACTCATCTGACGCAACGGTTCAAGGAGCTGGTCGGGGTCACGCCGAAGCGGCTGGCCCGCACCCAGCGGTTCGCCGCCACCATGCTGGCGATCGACTTCACCGCACCGGTCGACTGGGGCGGCGTCGCCGCCGGCGCGGGCTACTTCGACCAGGCCCATTTCGGGCACGAGTTCCGGGCGTTCACCGGGCTGACGCCGACCCGGTACGCCGAGGTCCGGCAGCGTTTCCTGCGCGAGCATCCCGGTCACACGCTGGACAACTGGCCGCTGCCGGCCGATTGATTTCTTACAAGGACGGCCGCTCGGACCACGCTAGTTTGGGGGCATTCCCCAGCAGAGGAGAGCCCCGTGGGCAAGGTGGTGCTGTACGCCTCGGTGTCGGTGGACGGTTTCGTCGCGGACGAGAACGATCAGCCTGGTCCGCTGTTCGACTGGTTGACCAGCGGTGACGTCGCGCTGGACGACAGCGGCGGGCTGAAGGTGTCGCCGGCGTCCTACGCCTACGTGCGGCCGTACTGGGACGGGATCGGGGTGACGATCGCCGGCCGGCACGTCTTCGACCTGACCGACGGCTGGGACGGCAAGCCGCCGAGCGGGATCGACCACGTGGTCGTGGTGACGCACCGGCCGCCGCCCGACGGCTGGGACTCCGGGGCGCCGTTCCATTTCGTCGACGGGGTGGAGGCGGCTGTGGCCCGGGCGCGGGAGCTCGCGGGTGACCGCATCGTGGAGGTCGCGGCGGGCGATGTCGGTGGTCAGGTGCTGGCCGCGGGCCTGGTCGACGAGGTGCGGATGGACGTCGTGCCGGTCGTGTTCGGGGCCGGCAAGCGCTTCTTCGGGCCGGTCGGCGCGCCGCACCGGCTGGAGGATCCGGACGTGGTGATCCAGGGCGACCGGGTGCTCCACCTGACCTACCGGGTGCGCCGTTGACGCGGTGGTGCCCGCCGGAACGCCGGGTCGGGGCAACGGTGCGGGGCTGAGGCCGTACCCGCACCCGGGGTTGATCCTTGGTGTTTCCCGGCGGCGGCGTCAGACGTAGTCGCACTGCGGGTTGGGCCTCGACGTCACGTCGATGATCTCGTTGAGCCGGTCGCGGGTGAGGATCAGGTCGGCGATCTGGGTGTTGATCCGGTCGCGCTCGGCCAGCAGCCGCTCCCGCGACTCGGGCGTGCTCACGCCGGCGTCCACGCACGGCAGGAGTTCCGCGATCGTCTTGCTGGACAGGCCCGCGGCGTACAGCTGCTGGATCAGCTGCACCCGGTTGACCGCCTTGTCACCGTAGTGCCGCTGGCCGCTGTCGCTGCGGGTCGAGGCGAGCAGCCCCTGCTCCTCGTAGTACCGCAACGCCCGCACGCTCACCTGCGCTTTCGTGGCCAGATCCCCGATACGCACAGTGATCCACCTCGCAATACTTGCCTCTGACGTCAACGTGAGGTCTTAGCGTAGCGGTATGCAGATCAACGGCACAAAAGCTCTCGTAACCGGCGCCAACCGCGGACTCGGCAAGGCCTTCGCGACGGAACTCCTCGCCCGCGGCGCCACCACCGTCTACGCCACCGCCCGCCGCCCCGACTCCATCGACATCCCCGGCGTCGTCCCCCTCCCACTCGACATCACCGACCCGGCGTCGATCGAGGCCGCGGCGGCACAGGTCGGCGAACTCGACATCCTGATCAACAACGCCGGCATCTCCACGGACGCCCCGCTGCTCGGCCCCTCCACCGACAACATCCGCCGCGAGTTCGACACCAACTTCTGGGGCACGCTCAACGTCACCCGTGCCTTCGCGCCCCGGCTCGCCGGAGGTGCCATCCTCAACGTCATCTCGGCGCTGAGCTGGTACGCCTTCGCGCCCTCCAGCAACGGATACGCCGCCTCCAAGGCTGCGGAATGGTCGCTCACCAACGGCATCCGCCTCGAACTGGCCGAGCAGAAGACCCAGGTCACCGCACTGGCCCTGGCCATCGCCGACACCGACATGATGGCCGGCTACGACATCCCGAAGCTGCCGCCGATCGAGGTGGTCATCGCGGCGCTGGACGGCCTGGAAGCGGGGAAACTGGAAGTGATCGCCGACAAGCCGACGGCCAACGTGAAGGCGTCGCTCTCGGGCGACCCCGCCGTCTTCTACGCCGACATCGCCAAGGCCCTCTTCGGCTGATTCTGCTTCACGCGAGCCCGGCCGGCGTCATCAGCGAATCACCAGATCTTCGAGGTACGACCTGAGGTTGCGACGGATCTCGGCAACCGGGTCACCGCCGAACTTCTCCGTCGCAGCCTCGGCCAGCACCACGCCGCCCAGGTCAGCCGGGGACCCGGCCGTTCCTCGCCGACCACCGACCCGACGGTGCGGAGGGCAAGAACGCGATCGAGGTGCCGGAAAGCGGTGCAGCCGAAGGTCGGAACCGATCACCGCCGGCGACGCGCTGATCCACGTCAGAGGGCCGCGTTCAGGTCAGCGAGCAGGACCTCGATGCGGGACTTGATCTCGTCGCGGATGGGGCGGACCGCGTCGACGCCCTTGCCGGCCGGGTCGTCGAGCTTCCAGTCCTCGTACCGCTTGCCGGGGAAGATCGGGCAGGCGTCGCCGCAGCCCATGGTGATGATGACGTCGGATTCCTGGGCGGCGTCCCAGGTCAGCTTCGTCGGGGTCTGGTCAGTGATGTCGATGCCGACTTCGCGCATGGCTTCGACCGCGGCCGGGTTGATCCGGTCGGCGGGTTCCGAGCCGGCGGAGCGGACTTCGACGGCGTCGCCGGCGAGCTGCCGCAGCCATCCGGCGGCCATCTGGGAGCGGCCGGCATTGTGGACACAGACGAACAGGACGGTGGGCTTGGTGTCGGTCATGACTTCCTCGCGGTGGGTGGGGTGAACTGGGGTTGGTCAGGCTGCGGTCGCGGGGTGTTCGACGACGATGTCGTCCGCGGTCTGCCCGGTGCCGGGATACAGCGCCAGGACCAGGGCGATGCCGACGATCAGGCCGATGGCCTGGAAGACGATGAAGCCGGGCACTGAGCCGGGGGCGATACCGGCGAACGTGTCGGTGAAGGCCCGGCCGATGGTGACGGCCGGGTTGGCGAAGCTCGTGCTGCTGGTGAACCAGTAGGCGGCGCCGATGTACGCGCCGACCGCGGCCGGGGCGACGGCGGCTTTCCCGGATCGGCCGAGTGCGAAGATCAACAGCAACAGCCCGGCCGTGGCGACGACCTCGCCGAGCCACAGATGGCCGGCGGCGCGGTCCTTGGTCGAGAAGGTGACCGGGGCCAAGTCGAACATCAGGTCGGCCAGGATCGAGCCGCCGATCGCGCCGAGGATCTGGACGACGACATACCCGGCCAGGTCGCTGCCGCTGATCCCGGTGCCCGCACGCCTGCCCAGGAACCAGTCGGCGGCGGAGACGACCGGGTTGAAGTGGGCGCCGGAGATCGGGCCGAAGGTCAGGATCAGCGCGCCGAGCGCGAACGCGGTGGCGACCGAGTTCTCCAGGAGCTGGAGTCCGACGTCGTTCGGCGAGAGGGTGGTGGCCATGATGCCGGAGCCGACGACGGCGGTGACCAGCAGGGCGGTGCCGAGGAATTCGGCCAGCAGCCGCCGCCAGGGTGGGTGGGAAGGCATGTGAGTGCAGCTCCGGTCGAGGTTGTGGACAGGGTTGGCCCACCCGACAGTTCACCTGGCCGGGCGGAGGTGTGGCGGCGGTTTCGTCAGCTCGGGTGGGCGGCGGGGGCGATCCGGTCGATGCGGCCGGCCAGGTCGGTGTAGACGGCCTCGAACGCGTCGCCGCAGGGACGGTGCGGATGCGAGCGCGAGGCCGGCTTCGCACACACCGCCGTTCATCGAACGGCGCAGCGCGCACCTGTGATCCACCTCGGCGAGAGTCAGACCTCGGCGGGCTCGTCGACCGCCAGCAGCAGGGAGAGCTGTCGCATCAGGCCGGGGCGGGAGCGGTAGTAGACCCAGCTCGCACGCCGCTCGGCGTCGACCAGGCCCGCTTCGCGCAGCACCTTCAGGTGATGCGAGATCGTCGTCCCGGAAAGGGTGAACGCCGGGGTGAGATCGCAGACGCAGATCTCCCCGCCCTCGGCGGACGCGATCATCGACATGAGCTGCAACCGGATCGGGTCACCGAGCGCCTTGAACGCCTGCGCGAGCGGGCCGGACACCTCGGCCGGAATCCGTTCGTCCGCCATCGGCGCGCAGCACGGCACATCCTCGGCGACGGATGACACGGTCGGCGATTTCGACATGCGTCGAGGTTGACAGATGTCGAACCCGCACGCAAGCGTCGCCTCGACAGGCGTGACGGGACGTGACGGATCTCCGAGGCGGGGGCTGCTCGACACGTACGCCGGAATGAGGGTTTTCAGACGGAGGCGGTTTCGCGGGAACCAGGAGAGCGGGGAGGCGATCATGCCGGCCGGTTCCTCGAGCCAGCCTCGGCGCCGATCCGCACAGGGGCGGCAGCCGCGCCAATCATCGGCCGGACCTGACCCCCGGCGGGCCGGGATGTGGGCGGGACCTGGCTGCGGCCGGCGAGCCGGGGTGTGCCGATCGGCTGCTCGAGAAGCCACTCGCCGGTGGTCAGGCGGACCAGCTGGAAGGTGGCGCGGGTCGGCTCGGCCATCGGTGGACGGTTGGTCCAGCTGCCCCAGAGCACCAGCGCGGGGACGTCAGGGGCCGGCCGCAGCCGCTCGGCCAGCTCACGGTCGCACCGCTCTCGTCCACCATGGACTCTTCCTGGTCAGCCCTCCAGCGCCGCACGGTCCGGCCGGGGGCCGTCCAGGGTGGTCTGCTGGTGCTGGAAGAAGCTGGCGAGCGTCTGGCCGAAGACACCCTGGACGATGCCGCAGTCACGGCAGGTGAGATTGCTGTCGAGGCGGCCGGTGGCGCAGTGCGCGCAGGCACCGTTGTCGCGCGGGTCGTGGTAGGCGATCAGGGCCTCGGCCAGGGCGCGCGCGACCGGCTGGCGGATGGTCAGCCGTTCGGTCTCGCCGCGCCAGCCGATCTCCAGGGCGCCCACCTCGGGGGCGTCGCGGTCGAACTGGTCGATGCGGTGGACGAACTCCTGGAGGAGCTTGAGAACTTCGTCAGGGCGCGTACGGGACATGGGGGAAAGCTATCGCGGACGGTTCGCGGTCGCATCGGCAGCACTCACTGTCGCCGTGAACAGGCAGGCCGACGCGGCGGCCGCGATCAGCACCCGGAAGTCGACCAGTTGGATGAGGAGCGCGCCGGACAGGGCCGCCACGGCGGGCGGGAGGAAGACGATCAGGTAGAGCGACGACGACACGCGGCCGATCATCTCGCGTGGGGTGACCTGCTGCATCAGGGTCATCACGCCGACCAGCACCCAGGTCTGACCGGCTCCGCGGATCGCGTTGCCGGCCAGCACCCCGGTCCATGCCGGCACCAGCAGCAGGGCGGTGCCGAGGGCGGTCACGGCGATGCCGGTGTTCGCCAGCCGGTGGGCACCCCAGCGCGCCGACAGCCTGCCGGTGAGCAGGCCGCCGACGATCGAGCCGGCGCCCTGGGCCGCGACCACGATGCCCAGGTACGCAGGCGGCCGGTGCAGGGTGGTGTCGAGCACGCCGTACAGCGCGGAGGTGAGGAGGCCACCGGTCAGCGTGACGACGCAGGCGGACAGGGCGGCTCGGCGCAGGCCGGCGCGGGCGAACAGATACTTGAGGCCGATCGTGAGGCCGGCCCGTCCACCGCTTCTCGCGGGCGCCGGCTCGTCGACCCGGATCGTCCACAGTGCGACCAGCGCACCGGCGTACGTCCCCGCGTCGATCACGCCGATCCCACCGCCGCCCACCAGGACGAACAGCGCGGCGCCGACCGTCGGGGCGACCACCTTCAAGCCCTCCTGCAGCGAGGTCATGAAGCCGTTGGCCGTGGCCAGCAGGGGTCCCGGGAACATCTCCACGTGAAGGCCGCTCGACGCCGAGGCCAGGGCGACCACGGCGAAGCCCTGGACCAGCAGGATCGCGTAGATCACCCAGATCCGACTGCTGTCGTGCACCACCAGCAGCCACGGCACGGTGAGCGCCATGACCAGGTTGATCACCAGCATCATCGGGCGTTTCCGGAACCGGTCCGCGCAGACGCCGAAGAACGGGAAGAACAGGGCCGGCCCGTACAGGAAGAACGAGGTGAGCCCGGCCGCGCCGTCGTTGCCGGTGAGCGTTTTGATCCACACGCCCGCGGCCAGCGTCAGGATGTTGTCGCCGAACAGCGAGAGCAGTGTCCCGGTGAAGTAGACACGCGAGTTCCGCAATCGGAGCAGGTCGGTCAGCCCCACTTCGGCGGGACGGCGCATGGGTTCTCCAAGGACGAGGCGGGAGATCCTCATGCTCGGACTTGAGCCGGGGCGGAACAAGGGTGTCAATTCCCTGTTGACAGCAGGGTCCTCAGGAGCGAGGCGGCGTCCCGCGCGGGCAGCGGCAACTGCTGTTCCCGCGCCCGCGTCAGGTCGGCGGCGATGTGCCGGGCCAGTTCGTAGAGCGCGCCCGGATCGGCGTCGAGAGCGATCCCCGAGGTGCTGCGGACCAGGGCGGCCCGGCGGAAACGGGTGTCCCACCGGCGGTCCGCCTCGATCCACCGCTGCAGGGTGAGCACGGTCTCCCGGATGGCGGCGATCCTCTCCGAGTACGCGAGGTCGAGCCGCTTGCGTCGCGACCAGCGCAACGCGGCCAGCCGGCGCCGGCGCTGCTCGGCGGCCTGCCGGCTGCCCAGTCCCAGACCCTGCGCGATCTGCGCCCAGGTCGCGCCCGCGTGCCGGGCCCGGTCGATGAGCTCCAGTTCCTGCTCGTCGAGCTGCTCCCGGGCCGTCCGGATGGCCGAGAACCGGGCGGAGAAGGTCACCCGGCCATGCTAGAGAACCGGCGTGGCTCGCTCTCAGGACCGGGCGCGGTGGTCCAGCCAGCCGGCCATGACCCGGACGCCGTGGCCGATCGCCCGCTCGTCCGGGTCGAACGCACCGAAGTGCGGATAGGCGGTCTTGATGTCGGCAGCGGGACGGCGGACACCCAGATACGTGTACGTGCCGGGGATCCGGTCCAGGAAGAGCGCGAAGTCCTCACCGCTGAACGGGACCGCGGCGTACGTCGGAATGGTTCTGCTCGTGCCGATCGTGCGGCGCAGGTAGCGGTGGAGCGCCTGGCCCTCCCGCTGCGGGGTGACCATCGCCGGGAACGGGTCGGCCGGGAAGTCGACCGCGGTCGCGCCGTACGACTGGGCCAGCCGGCGGACGGCGGCGCGCACCTCGGTGTACCGGTCCTGCGGCCAGCAGCGGTAGGAGAACCGCACGCCGGTGCCGGTCGGCTGGGCCTGCATGAACACGAACCGGGACAGCGCGGTGCCCGGCCGTTCGATCTCGGCGACCAGCTGTTCGAGGTCCGACGAGTTGGCCGGCCGGGCGACCGTGCTGAGAGCGGCCAGGTCGGCAGCGAGCGCGTTCGCCTTCGCGGCAGCGTCCGGCCCGGTCAGCGTGGCGGTGCCGCGGTCCTGGCCGGGCAGGCCGAACCCGGCCGTGGTGGCGAACGTCCCGACCGGGAACGGCCCGCAGTGCAGGGCGTGGATCTCCTCGGGACGCACCCGGTCGAACACGCCGTCGTCGAGCATCGCGCGGGCGCCGGCCAGCGACTCCTCCCCCGGCTGGAAGACGAAGACCAGCCGGCCGGCGAGACGGTCACGCAGCCGGGCCAGGGTCAGCGCGACACCCACCCCGACGGTGGTGTGCAGGTCGTGGCCGCACAGGTGGGCCGCCTCGGCACCGCCCTCGATCTGGTCCTGCGGCGGGACCGCGTCCATGTCGGCGCGGTAGGCGACGGTCCGGCCGGGGCGGGACCCGGTGAGGACGCCGACCACGCCGTGGCCGCCGATGCCGGTGGTGACGTCCAGCCCGGCGGCGCGCAGCTCGCGAGCGACCACGGCGGAGGTGCGGGACTCCTGACCGGTGGTCTCGGGATGGTGGTGCAGGTCGCGGCGCAGCTCGATCAGGTGGCGGTCGAGCCGGCGCGCCACCTGGTCGATCGAGCGCGGTGCGGCGTGCGCGGGGCCGGCCGGGCCCAGCAGGGTTCCGGCCGTGCCCGCGGCGGCGCCGCCCAGCACGAGCCGTCGGCTGACTCCGCGGCTTCCCAGTTCCGGCATGATATGTCCTCCCCCGTGATTCACGGCCGCCGTGCGGCGAACCGAGCAGGGTAAGGATGTCTTTCGCGGCGAGGGTCAGGCAGTAATGCTGTGGCCCGGAAAAATGGTGGTGCCAGCGCTACTGTTCAGGCCCGCCGTGGCTGGAAGGATTGCCGCTCCGCGAAGAGGAGACCACCGTCAGAACCGCACGTCTGCTGCTCCGTCGTTTCACGCCCGGCGATCTCGAGGACTTCCTCGACTATCAGGGCGATCCCGTGGTACGCCGTCACCTGCCCGGCGAGCCGATGACGCCCGCCCAGGCGGCCGACTATCTGACCGCCCAGTCCACGCTCGACGACGGCAAGCTGGACGCCTGGCACGCTCTTGCCGTTCATCACGTCGCCGACGACCGGGTGATCGGTGACGTGGGGGTCTGGCTGCCGGCCGATCCCGCCGCCACCCCGGATGCCGGTTTCCAGTTCCACCCGGCCTATCACGGCCGGGGTTACGCCCGGGAGGCCGTGCACGCCCTCCTCCGGCACGTCTTCGCGACCCTGGCGCCACCGCGGGTCACCGCCACCTGCTCCCCCGCGAACACGGCGTCGCAGGCCCTGATGCGGCGTCTGGGCATGCGCCTGGTCTCGGCGACGGCCGACGACGTCCGGTACGAGCTGACCCGCGACGACTGGACCTCGACAGGCTGCTGACGCTGTCCGGTGAGGGTCGGCGCCATGTTCGTCACCGACCGCTGCGGATCCACCCGAGTTCGCCGACGTGGACGACGTCCTGGCCCGGTGGTCGACGCGCACGGCGTGAAACTGTCCACGGACTTCACCGCCGGCCTGCGGATGTCTGAGCTGCCGGGTCAGTCGAAGGCGGGGTCGGGCACGCCGGCGACGAGGGCGAGGCGCATCTAACCGTTCGTTGCCCGCGGTCAGGTCCTTGACGGGGCGGGCCGGCCCGCGGTCCCCGGGGAAACGGCCGGTGGCCCGGCGCAGGTCCGCGACGACGGCCGACTCCACCAGGTCACCGGCGTCCGAGGTCACCGGCCACTGCGCCAGCCGTGGGGTGTGATCGTCGACCGGGAAGGTGTCCCGCGCGAAGTTGCGCAACGCCGCGCAGCGGCGGCCAGGCGAACAGCGTGGCCACCATGGCCAGAAGCCCCAGGCCGGACGCGCCGGTGAGCACCAGCGCGGGACTCCACAGGCCACCCAGCTCCTGCACGAGGACCGGGAAGGCGAAGCCGACGTAGGTGAGGGCGTAGAAGACCGCGACCAGTGTGGCGATGTCGTCACGGCGGGCCAGGCGCTCCATCAGTTGCAGCCCGCTGACCAGCAAGAACCCGTAGGCCGAGCCCAGCAGCACGGTGCTGGTCAGCAGCAGCACCGGCGAGGCGGTGGCGGCGGTCGCCGCGGCCACCAGCATGCCGGCGATCACCGCCGTGACGCCGGCGCGGAACGGCGCGGCGGTCGAGCGACGGGCGAGCCGCCGGGCCCACGGCTGCACTGCGATGCCGGTGCCCAGGGTCACCGCCGCGGCCACGCCGCTGCCGATCGGGCCGTAGTGCCCCAGCGGCACCAGGACCGGCAGCGCGGCCAGGGCCACGGTTGCCGCCCCGAACACCCACGGCGCGGTCGGCACGACGGCGGTCAGGAAGATCCGGCTGGTCAGCACCGACCGCAACGAGCCGCGGTCCGCGTCGCCCGGGTCGACCGTGCCGCGGGTGGTCGCCGGCTCGGGCGCCCGGGTCACGAACGGCAACGCCACGGCGACCAGGACCAGGTGCATCACGTACGCCGTGACCTGCGGCGACGGCAACCACTGGACGACCGCGCCGGAGAGCAGCGGCCCGGCCGCGAAGCCCGCGGTCAGCGCGATCGCCGCCCGCCGGGGCCCGTCGCCGGCCGGCCCGGTGGCGTCGGAGAGCTCCTTGATCCACGCGGTGGCCGGCCCGAACGCGGCGCCGGCGCTGATCCCGACGATGATGCGACCGGTCAGGATCACCGCGAACGCCCCGTGCGCGAGCAGGATCGTCGCCGACCCGAGCGCGGCGAGCACCAGTGCGGCCACCAGGACGCGACGGCGGCCGAGCCGGTCCGACAACCGGGCCATGATCAGTAGCGCCGGGATGAGCCCCACCGCGTACGCCCCGAACAGGCCGAGCACCTGCACCTCGCTCAAGTCGGCGCGGTAGGTCTGCAGCAGCGCCGCGAACATGTTGGCGCCCCAGGCGACCACGAAGGCACCGGCGGCCGGCCCCAGCCAGGCCCGATGGGCGGCGGCCGGGCCTGGCGACACGACACCGCGTACGGCGAGAGCGTTCTGCGTCATGCCGTCAGCCTAGATCATGAGTAGACCGGTCGTCTAGTTCGCTCGGCACCATGGCTCAAGCGTCGATCACCATTCCGGCGGTCACCATTCATTGCCGCGCGACCTCGATCGCGAACAAATTTGTTCCCACGAACGCGGCTGACTACCGGGAGTCATCGCGGGTCCACCCAAAGAAATCTCGAAAAGTCAGCAGCAACAGCGCCGGTCCATCGCGTTCAGAGGGAGGAACCCTTCCCCCACCCCGAGGAGTCACCGTCATGGCCATCGACCGCCGGAAGCTCAAACTGGGCTTCGCCATGACCGCCGTCGTGGTCGTCGCTGCCGGCATCGGCATCGGCACTGCGAACGCCGGCACCCGTGGCCCCTGGCACAGCGCCAAGCCGACCCGGAGCGCGCCCACCAAGGCCGCTACCAGCACGAAGGCATCGCCCACGACGGCATCGCCCACGACGGCATCCCCGACGGCGGCCTCCCCTGCGGCCACCTCGGCACGGCCGTCGTCCGCCCCGGCGAGCGCGACGCCGGCGGCCACGGCCACGGCCACGGCGAAGCCGGGCACATGGACGCCGCCGCCGGCCAACGCGACGTTCGACTACCAGATCGGCGGCGCCTACACCCCGCCCACCGGCACCACCGTGGTCAGCCGGGACAGCGAAGCGGCGCCGGCCGCCGGGATCTACAACATCTGCTACGTCAACGCGTTCCAGGCCCAGCCCGGCGCCGAGTCGTGGTGGAAGACCAACCACCCCGACCTGCTGCTGCACGACGCCGCCGGCAACCTCGTGATCGACGAGGACTGGGACGAGCTGATGCTGGACTTCTCCACCGAGGCCAAGCGCACCGCGCTGACCGGCATCGTCGGCGGCTGGATGGACCAGTGCGCGGCCAAGGGATTCCGGGCGGTCGAGCCCGACAACCTGGATTCGTACAGCCGGTCCAAAAACCTGCTGACCCAGGCCCAGGCGGTGGCGTACGCCACCGCGCTGTCCACCCGCGCACACGCCAAGGGCCTCGCGATCGGGCAGAAGAACACCGCCGACCTGAGCAGCGCGAACGTCAAGAAGATCGGCTTCGACTTCGCCGTTGCCGAGGAATGCGCGGACTACGACGAGTGCGGTGCCTACACCGCCTCGTACGGCAACAATGTGATCGTGATCGAGTACTCGCGCAGCGGCTTCACCAAGGCGTGCAACTCCTACGGCAGCCGCCTGTCGATCGTGCTGCGTGACGTCGACGTCACCACTCCGGGTTCGAAGTCGTACGTCCATGAGGCGTGCTGAACCGCTGTCCCGATTCCGCAACGCCTCCGAGACCTCCGGCGCCGACCAGGCGTCCGGAGGTTTCCGGCGTCGAGGCGAACGGGCCACGATGACCACCGACTTCGACGATTTCGTGCAGGGCCGCGGCCGGGCGCTGCTCAAATTCGCGTACGTGCTCTCCGGCGACGCCCACCTCGCCGAGGATCTCGTGCAGGAGGTGCTCGCGCGACTGCACCGCCGCTGGGATCGGATCACCGCGATGGACAACGCCGAGGCGTACGTCCGGACCGCGATCGTGCGGCAGTTCCTGTCCTGGCGGCGGCGTCGCGCGTACCGGGAAGCGGTCCTCGCCGAAGTCCCGGAACCGGCCCCGTCCGACGCGCCCGACCACCGGGTCGTGGCCCGCGACCAGATGTGGCAGCTGCTGCGCGGGCTGCCCCGCGCCCAGCGGGCCGTGCTGGTGCTGCGCTTCTACTGCGACCTGCCGGACGAGGAGATCGCCGCGCTGCTGGGCGTCGGCAAGTCGACGGTTCGGTCGCAGGCCGCCCGTGCGCTCGACCGGATGCGGACCACCCTGACCCAGAGAGGAGCCGGTGGCGATGGATGACCTGAACCGCATGCTCGCGGAGACGCTGCACGACGCCGCCGACGACGCCCCGTCCGGGTCGGGTCTGCTGGGCGGTGTGCACGAGCGGTCCCGCCGCTACCGCCGGCGCCGCCTGGTCACCGTCACCGCGGTGTCCGCCGCGGCCGCTGTCGTCGTCGCCGGCATCCCCGTCGTCACCATGCTCGTCACCCGTCCGCAGCCGGTCATGCCGCCGGTCGCGTCGCCACCGGCCGCGACCGCCGCGCCGTCCGCCCCGGCCCGGTCGTCCGCGCCCGCGGCGAGCAACCGGCCGTCCGTCGCGCCGCCGTCGTCCGCGCACTCCTCGTCCACCGCGAACGCGGTGACGCTGAGCGCCGGGTGGACGGCGCCGGTGTTCCCGTACACGCTGCCGGCCACCGACGGGATGAGCGCCCCGGTCGCGTCGATCGACGACGGGAACCTGATCGCGTTCTTCGAGGCGACCGAGAACCGCCACCACGCCGACGTCACGATCACCGTGTCGGGCCACGAACCGGTCTTCACCACCGAGGCATCAGAAACCCCGATTACGGTACGCGGACACGCCGCGACCCTGCGGACGGTCGACGTGGCGCCGGCCAAGCAGCTCACGGTGTACTGGAAGGAGTCGCCGAGCCGGTGGATCCGGTTGGCGACCGACGACACGTACACGCCGGCGCAGGTGGTGGCGCTCGCCGACGCGATGACCGGCGGGGCCGTCGCCGTACTACCGCCGTTTGATCTCGGTCTGAGCCCGGACGGCCTGCGGAGCGACACCGTCACGGCCTCCCGGATGATCTTCACCCGGCCGGGTGGTGGCGAGTTCGCCACGGTGCTGCGCAAGCGGCAGCAACTCACCGGCGTCAACCAGAAGGTCGGCGGGCACGACGCCGTGCTGACCCGCCGGAACGACCAGGTGACCCTCGCCGTCGACGTGCCCGGCTGGAACGCCACCCTGCAGATCACCGTCGGCGGCGGGCTCACCGTCAGCGACGCCGACCTCCTGCGCTACGCCGCCGGGGTCCGGATCCTGAACCGCTCCGACCCGGAGTGACGGCCAGGCACTTGTCCGCGCAGTCGCCGAAGCTCGCCCGCGTGCATCCGGTAGACCTGCTCCACGTCGTCGCGTCCCAGCTGCGAGGGCTCCGGTGGCGGGAAGATGATCGAGATCAGCCGGCCGCCCGGGCGCAGGCTGCGGGCCGCCGACGGCAGACCGTCGGCGTAGAGGGCCAGGTCGAACACGACGTCGACGCCGTTCGGACAGTCCGCGCAGCCGACCGTCCGGTCAGCGCCGAGACGGCGCGGCAACTCGGCGGCCTCCGTCGTGCGGGCGGTCGCCACGATCTCGGCGCCGGCCGCCGCCAGCACCGGGACCGGGGTGCGGCCGACCGGACCGGTCGCCCCGATGACCAGGACGGACTCGCCGGAACCGAGCTTCGCGGCGTCCGTCAGGGCCAGCGTGGCCGTACGCGGATCGCAGGTGATCGTCGCCCGCTGATCAGGAGCGCTGAGCCATCTTCTCGATCTCCCTCAGGACCAGATCGGGCTGGTCCTGAGGGATCTCGTGCGAGCTGCCCACGGCCGTGACCAGCGTGCGGTCCGGGCCGGCCCCCGCGACCGCGGCCGCGGCGTCACGCCACCACTGCGCGTCCTCCGGCGAGCCGTCGAACGGCGTCTTCTCCGAGACGATCACCGTCGCCGGCACACCGCCCGGCCAGGTCACCTTGTGGTACGCGTGGTGCATCGGCGCGTAGTTCTGCGCCGTCGCGATCAGCTGACGCGTCTCCTTCGTCGACGGGGCCGCCTTGGCCGCGTCGACCTGCGGCTGGGTCGCGGCCACCACGCGGGCGATCTCCGCGTCGGTGTAGAACTGCGGCAGGCTCGCGTCGACCAGCACCGCGCCGGTCACGAGCTTCGGGTTGGCCCGCACGAAATAGGTGGCCACCTCGCCGGCCTGCGAGTGCGACACCAGGATCACCTTCTTGGTGACCTTCAGCTCCCGCAGGCCGGCCTCCAGGTCGGACACCGCAGCGTGGACGTCCCACGCGCCCTTGACCTCGTCGCTGTGGCCCAGGCCGGCCCGGTCATAGGTGATGATCTCCGAACCGGTGGCCGCCGACAGCCGCGGCACCAGGTCCTTCCACTGCGTGGCGTCCTCGCCGCCGCCCGCGTCCAGGACGATCGCCGGCAGGTGCCCGGGTGTGACGTAGAACGCCAGCCGGTGCCCCTGGTTGGTGACCATGCGGGTCTCCGTGACCGCCGCCGCGCCGCTCGACGCCGCCGGTGACGCCGCCACCGCTGCGGGCGTGGAGTCGTCGCAGGCGGCGAGCGCCCCGGCCGCGAGCACGGGGAGCGTGACGGCGAGAACCGCCCGGCGGAGACGAGATGACATCGGTGCACTCATGGTTTTCCTCGCAGACAGCGGATCGGAACAAGATCAATTCTTGGTTCCGCAGCCCCGCCGTCCGATCCCGCTGACCACCCGATTCCTTGTGAGGACAACCCCCGATGAAGTACGGGGGTAAGCCCTACCCGCCGCCGACGGGCCCCGCGCGCGCCCGGCGGGCGGCAGCGGTCAGCCCGTGACCGTGTGCACGGCGCTGACCCGCAGGAACTCGAGGCTTTCGGCGTCAGCGCCGCCCGCCACGGCGGTGTAGACGGTGATTCTCAGGTCCGATCCCGGAACGGTGAGGACGTCGCCGTCGAGGAGAGGATCACCGACGAGCCGGCGGTGCATCACCTTCCGGACGGCGCGGGGCCTGTGTTTCAGGCGGTGGTGCGCTGGTCGTAGGTCTCGCGGTGGGCCAGCACCTCGTCCATGTGGGTCTGTGCCCACGACTTGAGGCCGCGCATCAGCTCGTGCAGGGAGAGGCCGAGCTCGGTCAGCTCGTAGCTGACCGTCACCGGCACCGTCGGCGTCACGGTGCGGCTGATCAGGCCGTCGCGTTCCAGGGCGCGCAACGTCTGGGTGAGCATCTTCTGGCTGACGCCGGCCAGCAGGCGGGACAACTCCGAGTAGCGCATGGCGCGGGGCGTGCCGGCGCAGTTGATGTCGACCTGGTGGGAGCCGTCGCTGCCGAGGGCGGACAGAATCAGCGCCACCCACTTGTCGGAGAGCCGGTCGAGCAGCTTGCGACTGGGGCAGCCGGCCAGAAAGGCGTCGTACTCCGCCTTGGCCTGGGTCTTCTTCTGCGTTGCGGTGGTCGTGGCCATCGTCGCCCGGTCCTCCGGTGGGGTGACTAACGAACTTTGAAGTGCGTACTTCCCGGCAGAACGTTACCGCGCCAGAGTGAAGTTACTTCCTGGACGAAAGGCACCACGATGACAACCCTTCCCGGCGGCACCTGGACACTGGGCGACCTGACCGTCACCCGGTTCGGATACGGCGCGATGCAGCTCGCCGGTCCCTGGGTGATGGGGCCGCCCGCCGACCGCGACGGCGCGCTGGCCGTGCTGCGCGAGGCGGTCGAACTGGGCATCACCCACATCGACACCAGCAACGCGTACGGGCCGGACGTCACCAACCAGCTGATCCGCGAGGCGCTGCACCCGTACCCCGAGTCACTGCACGTGGTGACGAAGGTCGGCGCGGTCCGGGACGACAAGGGCGGGTGGCCGCCGGCCCGGGACCCGGAAAGCCTGCGCCGATCCGTACGGGAAAATCTCGTGAATTTGGGTCTCGAGACGCTCGACCTGGTGAACCTGCGGCTCGGCGACGCGCGGGGACCTCGGCCCGCATCGGTGGCCGAGGCGTTCGAGACGCTCCTCGACCTGCGGCAGCAGGGCCTGATCCGGCACCTCGGGGTGAGCAACGTGACCGCGGAACAGGTGGCCGAGGCCCGGTCGCTGGGGCCGATCGTCTGCGTGCAGAACGGGTACAACCTCGCCCACCGGCAGGACGACGAGCTGATCGACAAGCTCGCCGCCGACGGCATCGCCTACGTGCCATTCTTTCCGCTCGGCGGGTTCAGCCCGCTGCAGTCCGCGGCGCTCACGAAGGTCTCGGAGCGGCTCGGCGCCGCACCGATCGCCGTCGCCCTGGCCTGGCTGCTGCAACGGTCGCCGAACATCCTGCTGATCCCGGGCACCTCGTCGGTGGCGCACCTGCGGGAGAACATCGCCGGTGCGGGCCTCACGCTCGCCCCCGAGGACGTCGCGGCACTGGACGGCCTCGACGCCGCGGGCTGACCGGCGCCCTACTCCGCGGGGGCGACGAGCAGCTCGACCCGGCTGCTGGTGCCGCGGGTCGTCAGCTGGCCGTTCGTGCTGAGCCGGACCGGTGACCCGTCCAGGCTCAGCACGTACACCTGGCGGTTGGAGATCGGGGTGAGGGTGAACCGCTGGTCACGGCCGGCCCCACACAGCCGGACCCGGACACTGCCGTCGGCGGCGCCGGTCATGCAGACCCTCCCGGCCGGGCGGGCCTTCGCCAGGGCGATCGTGAAGGTCGTCCCGTCGGGCTGCAGCAACCAGCGGCTGCGCGCGGTCTCGTCCTCGTCCCGGTACTGCTTGGTCTGCCCGGTGTCGGCCAGCACGTGATCGTCGTCGTCGGCACCGGCCACGACCGTGCTGCCGGCGCCGGCGGCCAGCTGCAGCGTCACCGGCGCCCGGCCGGTCAGATCCGGGGCCGGTGCCGGACTGGCCGGGGCCTGGGCCGGCGCGTCCGCCGGTGCCGAGAGCGGGTCCGGTCGCCGCGGGGACCACGGGGTCACCGCGGTCACCGCGATCGCGATCACGGCGAGGGCGGAGGCGCCGGCGGCGGCCCGGGCACGGCGCCGGCGCCGGCCACCACGGGCGATGATCGCGTCGACGGGGCGGGGCCGCAGCGTACGGCGGCCGTGCTCGGCGATGGCGGACAACTGATCATGCAGGTCAGGCTGCGGATTCACTGCGCACGCTCCTCGGGTCCTGATCGGCGAGCAGGGCCGCGAGGGTTCTGCGTCCTCTGGTGAGCCGGGCTTTCACGCTTCCGGTAGGGGCACCCGTCTCGGCGGCCACGTCCTCCACGGACAGGCCGACGAGGTGGTGCAGGACGATGTCACGGCGCTGCGCGGCCGGGATGTCGCGCAGTGCCTGCATCAGGGCGACGTGGTCCGGGCTCAGGCCGTCGATCCGCTCGTCGACGGCGTAACGGTGATGCGCCCGTAACCGGGTGACGGCCTTGCGCCAGCTGCTGATCGCGATGCGGGACGCCACCCGGCGTACCCAGGCCTCCGGGCTGTCCGCGGCGGAGACGGTCGCCCATCGTTGCCAGGCCCGGGCGTAGGCCTCGGCGACGGCGTCCTCGGCCTCCGCCCGGTTCCCGGTCATCACGAACAGGTGCCCGAGCACTCGCGCGGACGACGCCGCGTAGAAGTCCTCGAAGTCCGACCTACCTGGCAATGTCCTGTTCCTTCACCTTCCACGGGCCCGGCCGGCCGATGTCGGAGGTTGACGCCCGGGTCCGACCGCCGGTTGCAAGGTGTGGTAGCGGTCACATTCCGATCCCTGGAGTGTGTCGCAGGGAGCCGGGCAGCGGGCGGCGACGGCCTACGGTGACCGCCATGACCGAGGATTCATCGGCGTCGACACGACCAGAACGGCTCGGCCGCGGGGCGTGGCCGGCTCAGAGCAGGGCGTCGACGATGGCGGCCGCTCGGTCCTCGTGATCGGCGTAGGCGCCGGGCACCGCCGACCGCTGCACGGCCTGCGCCGCATCGCCGAGAGCTTTCGACTCCCAGTCGTCGACGCGCAGCAGCCGCTCGTAGAAGGCGCCGCTCGCATATCGCAGGTCCATGAGCTCGGCCACGCTGCCCCAGCCCTGGCTCGGGCGCTGCTGGAAGACGCCGAGCGAGTCGAAGTTGTCGCCGCTGCCCTCGTGGGGCCGGTCGAGGGAGGCCGGGACGGTCGGGTTGGCCAGGTTGCGCAGGTCGGATTCCTGCAGTCCGGTCATCATCGCGACCAGCATCGCCCGGCGGGGCAGCCCGCGGTCCCGGGCGACCCGCACGATGACCGCGGCGTTGTTCATCTGCGCCTGGTTCAGGCCACTGACCGGCCGCGGTGGCCGGGGCGCGGGCGACGACGTCTTCGCCCGCGGGGCCGGGGCCGAGGAGACCCGGGCCCGGGGGCGTGCGGTCGGTGTCGGCGCCGTCGGCGTCGTCGGTTCCGGGCGGGCGGTGGCGAACGCGGCGTCGACCGCGAGCGGCGCGGTGGCCGGCCGGTCGGTGCGGCCGACGGCGTAGACCCCGCCCACGGCAGCCGCGAGGGCGGTCATCACGAGCACGACCGATCGGCCGCGGCCGGAACGCCGGCGACGGTGGCGACGGCGAGGCGTCCAGTCCGTCTCGTACATGTTCGGCCGATCCCCGAGCCACTGCTCGGGGTCGTTCCCGGGTTGCAGGTACGCGACGCGGGGACGCGGAACCGTGGCGGATGCCGCCGGTTGATGCAGGTGCGCGGGCGCCACGAACGCGACCGTCCTTCCGTGAACCTCCGTTTGCTGCCCGGTAGTACGGGGAGCGGCTGCCCCCGGGATCAATCCGCGGGCCGATGCTCGAGGAGAACCTTCAGAACCCGCAAAACCGGGCTTCCGTACGGCCACGGCCCGCTCGCGTCGCCCGTGCGCCCGAGCCGGAGGCGGAGGGCGGAGGGCCGAGGGCGGAGGGCGGAGGGCGGAGGGCGAGCCGATCTTTCTCGACCGGAGTCACGCGTCGGGCGCCCGAGCCGGATCCGGGTCGACGTGGCCGCCCCGCCGGTGAGGAGCCAGCCGATACGGCTCCGGCGAGGTCACCCGCGAGCCGCAGACCCTGTGCCCGGTTCTGCACCGGGTGGGTGACTATCCGGGCACGCCGGCCGGTTGCCCCTCGGCGGCGTGCTCGACCTCCATCAGGCTCATCTCGTGCCGCTCGGCCTCGTACGCCGCGCGGCCACCCCGCAGCCCGAACAGACGCTTGGAAACCAGCAGGTAGACCACCGCGGCCACGTTGATCACCAGGGCCGCGACCCGGAACCAGGTGAAGCGCTCGGTCAGCTCGTAGACCTCGATCGGCAGGCCGAACGACGTGGCGATCAGCGCGAAGTACTCGCCCCAGCGTTTCAGCAGCCAGAGGCCGGTGCCCTCGGCGAGCTGGAGCACGCCGTACGCGAGAAGGGCGATGCCGACCCAGAGCAGCGTGTCCGACCGGGCCTCGATGACCCGGCGGATCGTCTCCACCACCGCCGAGTTCTCCAGGTTCCAGCCGATCTTGTCGGTGAACGGTTTCAGCAGCGGAACGTCCTCGTGGAAGGCGCGCTGGATGGCGTCGCGGCTGTCCCGGAACTGGATCACGCCGTAACCGGCGGCGAGCACGAACACCCCCTTGACGAACCGTTCGAAGGCCAGCAGCCGCAGGATGATCGCGTCGCGCAGCGCCCGGCCCCGCGGCACGAGCGGCGCGTCGGCGGCCGGGCCGGTCATCCGGGGCGCGCCGAGCACGAAGTCACCGCAGCGCAGGCACCGCCAGGCCGCGCCGAGCGCCGTCTCGGCGTGCAGCCGGGCACGAAGGTCGTCCTCGGCCGGCGCGTACGTCAGATGGCCGCGCCGCCCGCAGACCAGCAAGTTCATATCCACAGCACAGTTGATACAACACGCGATCACCCACCGGACGGGCTCCCGGTACTCCGGCCGGCCCGGAGCAGCCCGGCGCGCCGGCCGGCCCCGGGACGCGCCCGGGTGTGCAGCTCCATCAGACAAGCGGTGGCGGTCGCGGTCAGCATCCCCACGGCGGCACCGGAGAGCAGCCGCGCGGCCGACTTCATGGACAGTGCATTCCCGCCGGCCGGAGGCGGACGTCCGTCCAGTGGATCTGCACCCCGGTCACGCACGATCGCGGTGACACCGCTGATCCCCCGACAAGGAGACCTTGCATGCGCTCGATCATCACCGGAGCGGTCGCCCTCGCGAGCGCCATGGCTCTGTCCGCGTGTTCGGATGCCGGCTCGACGCCGGTCAGCGCGCCGTCCGGCCCCCCTTCCGCGGCCCCGATCGGGTCCTCGGCCGGGCCGGACGCCACCGGGGCCGCCACGACCACGACCGCGGCCGTGCCGTCGAGGACGCCGACCACGAAGGCCACCACCACCCCGGCCGAGCCGGGGTCGGCCACCTCGGACCTCAGCGAACTGAGGCGGATCGGCGTCACGCTCGGCGCGGGCGTGCTCATCGACGTCGCCGACGACGGCCTCGACCGCTACCTGGCCGTCGGGAAGAACGGGGTCGTCGACTTCACCGGCACGAGCGCGACCGACGCCACGATGATGTCGCTCGAGGCCGCGCCGGTCAGCCAGAAGAACCGGGTGGTCATCAAGCCGCCGTTCTACGACGAGGACCTCGGGGCGGGCTCGTGCGTCGCCGACACGTCCGGCACGGCGCTGAAGCTGGAGACCTGCGTGGCCGGCCGGGCGTCCCAGATCTGGACGATCGTGCCGGCCGGCGACTCGGGCCAGTTCGAGCTGCAGGGCAGGTTCGGCGTGATCAGCGTCGACAACGGCAAGATCACCAGCAGCGGCGGCTACACCGGCCTGCAGACGAAGAGGTTCTGAAGCTTCACCACCAAGGTCTCCCGCACGGAAAAGGGGCGGGGACTCTGCGTCCCCGCCCCTTTTCGTCCGTCAGGCGGCGGCCGGGAGGCGGTAACCCTCCTGGGCCAGCCACTCGCGCAGCGACCGGACCTCCGGGGTCAGCTCACGAACCCGGGCCGGGTCACGCGGGCCGGTGAACTCGTCGGCGAACTCGGTGTAGTACTGCAGCATGTTGCCGTATTCGTCGGCACCCGGGAACCCGAACGCGCGGAACTGGTCGTGGGTGACCGGGCGGTACTCGACCGGCTCACCCAGCGCGTCGCCCAGGGCCTCGGCGATCTCCTTACCGGTCAGGACGTCACCGGCGATGCTGACCGTACGGCCCACGAACCGGTCGCCGCCGCGGAAGATCGACAGTGCGACCCGGCCGATGTCGGCCGACGCGATCCCCGCCAGGGGTGCGTCGCCCATCGGGATGGTCAGGACCAGGTTGCCCTGCTCGTCGCGGGCCGGGGCCAGGGCGTCGGCCAGGTTGTCGTAGTAGAACGTGGTGCGCAGGAACGTGGTCGGCACGTTCGCGGCCCGGAAGAACTCGTCGGCCTCGGCCTTGGCGTCGAAGTGCGGCACCTTGTACTTGCCGAGCAGGGTCGGCATCCGCGGGTCGTCGACCGGGATCAGCTCGCGGGTGTCCTCCAGCGTCGACCAGACGACGTGCTTCACGCCGGCCTTCTGCACCGCGTCGATGAGGTTGCGGACGTACGCCTGCTCCTTCTCCGGATCCATGTGCGTCCAGAAATCGGTGACCAGGAACGCCCCGTCCGCGCCGGCGAACGCCTCCGCCAGGCCCTCCGGACTGGAATAGTCACCGGCCACCACCTCAGCACCGAGGGCGGCCAGTTCGCGCGCCTTGGCCGAGTTCACGTCACGGGTCAGTGCCCGGACCGTGAACTCCTCCCCTCCGGACGCGAGGACGGCCCGCACCACACCGCTGCCCTGAGCACCGGTAGCGCCGACAACCGCGATCGTCTTGCTCGCCATCAGAACCACTCCCTGGATCTTTTCGGTCCCTCGTGGACCGTCGATCCCCATAACCGGACCGCGTCCCCAGTTATTTCAAATTTGCAGTACGTGTGCCGCCGGTCACGCCTGAAGTTCGGCGCGGAGCCGGCCGGTCCCATCGCCGGCGTCCCCGGTGAACCGGCCCACGGAGAGGCCGGGCCGACCTGACCCAGACCCGCGGCGTCCTGGCCGACCTGCGCGTTGCCGCGATCAGCCGGCCGGCGGGGCAACCGTTGAGCGCGACCGGCCCGGGAGCGGTGCTGACGACGTACGCGCGAAGCAGTTGATCTTCGGGTCCGGCCGGCGCTCACGGTGGTTGTTCGTGTCCGGTCGCTCCCGCGCTCGGCCGGCGGCCCGCGGCGACGACCGCCGCCGCCTGAGCGACCGGTCAGCCGACCGCGACCGTCCGGCTCGCCTTGACGAAGCGGTCGACCCGCGCACGGACCTCGGGGTTGACGTTCACGAAGAGCAGGCGCACGTCGCCGGGCTCCTCGCCGCCGGCCTTCACCTGGCAGGTGAGCGAGGCCAGCCCGTCCGGCAGACCGATCTGCACGTCGATCAGCGCGTCGCGTTCCAGGTCCTCGACGAGCTGGAGCAGCGAGTCGTCGCTGATCTCGTCCAGGTCGACGGTCACGTGCGCGCCACCGGCGGACAGGTCGACCGTCCGGCCTGGGAACAGCTGCCCCGACGGGAGCCGCACCGCGGCCGGCAGCTGCACCCGCACGCGTTCGGTCCGGCGCCGCTGGATGCCACCGGCGGCCCCGTCCACCCGCAGGTAGACACCGGGCAGGCCGCCCGGCGGCGGGGCGATGACCGTCCCGTCGATGCTGCACCCGCGGTTGTTCTGCGTCCACAGCAGCGTCGCGTCGACGCCGACCATCGCGAAGCAGGTCAGCCCGAGGTGCAGAGTGCCGTCGGCCTGCCGGGTGACCCGGCAGGTACGTCCCTCGCCGCCGCCGAGCGACACGCTGACCAGCGGCACAGCCCACGGCTGCGGTTGCTCCAAGGTCACACTCATGCCGTGCCGTCCCTTCCTGGTAACTCCTGTGCGAGCCGCCAGGGCCGCTGTCCATGCCGCATGGATATCGGCATCCCCGCGGCGGCGATGAAGGCCGGGACCCGCATCGCTACCGAGCCCGGTAAGGACGGACGTTTCCCTGAACCGATCGGGGGACGTCCACTGAACCTCCACATCACGTCAAGTGGGATTGCCTAACTTGGGTAGGCGAAGCCGCGGGGGTGAGCCGGCAACGAGGCCCGCTCGCCCTCGCACTTCGCCACGACGAGGTCAGGTGGCAGAAATGGTCGAGATCACGATCGGCAGCGGCGCGGATCGCCGGACCGCGGGGCACCCGGCACCGGCCGGTCCCGCCGAACCGGCGGCCGGCGGGGAGACGGGGACGCTTTACGTCGGCCGGCACCGCCAGCCGGCATCCGGGCCGGACGGGCCCGTCGTGGTCATGGTGGCCGCGCCGGCCTGACCGGTCAGCCGAGCGTGGCCAGGAATTCCCCGGCCCGCCGGGCGAACAGGTGGGCCTCCCGTCGCGTGGAGAGCCGTCGCGCCTCCTCGGCCGCCGCGCGGACCACCTCGTCCGGTTCACCCCGTGCGTGCAGCAACCGGGCTCTGAACAGCAGCAACAGCCCCTCGGGGTAGCGCTGGCCGTGGGCCTCCAGGTGGCGCCCGGCCCGGTCGAGTGCGGCACCGGCCTCGTCCAGGGCGCCCGCCACCAGCAGCATCTCACCGAGCAGGCCGAACCAGGTCGCGACGCACGACCGGGGCGGGTCGAGCAGCATCGTCTCGATGAGCCGTCCGGCCTCGGCAGCAGCGCCTTCCGGGTCCTGGCCGGTCAGGGCCTGCGCCCAGCAGCGGGCCAGCCGCTGGTAGGTGCCGAGGAAGCCGAACGCGAACTCCGGGTCCGCGGCGATGCCCCGCTCGGCGGCGCGCAGGGCCCGGCCCGGGTCGCCGATCATCGTGGAGATCCGGGCGGCGAACGCGGCCCAGACCGTCAGCACGTACGTGTCGTCGCCCGCGTTCTTCTCCATCGCGTCGACGATCGCCCACGCGCCGTCGACGTCACCGTGCAGTGCGGTGGTCTCGGCCAGCATCCCGGCCGAGAGCAGTTGCAGGTCGTGCCGCAGGGGATCCTGCTCCCGCGGTGTCAGGTCACGGCCGGAGCGGCTCAGGTAGCGGAACGCCGTACCGATGTTGCCGATCGACCACTGGTGGATGCCCCAGGCGTGGACGCCGTACTCCCGCAGGACCGGGTCGTCGGACGCCTCACCCCGGTCGAGCAGCTGACGGGCCAGCGGGCCGCTGCGGTCCAGCTCGATGGCCTGGGCGTGCGCCGCCCAGCGGGAGAAGAGGAAGTCGGTCGCTTCCCGTTCCCGGCCCAGCTCACGGGCCAGGTGCTCGGCTCGGGCCATCAGGTCCAGCGCTGCGCCGGCGTACATCGATCGCATGCCGACGATGGTGGTGAGCTGCACCAACGCGTCCAGCTCGACCGCGGCGAGCCCGGCGGTCCGGGCGACCTGCGCGGCGGAGCGCAGGTGCCGCTCGGCCGCCCCGAACGCGGCCTTGGCCGTCGCCCGGCGACCGGCGTGGATCAGGGCGTTCGCGGTGCGGGCCGGGCCGGCGAGCGGACCGGCCGCCCACAGGTGGTGGGCGAGGCGCTCGGCCACCGACTCGTCGCCCGGGTCGAGGCCCTCCAGCGCGTCCGCGATCCGCAGGTGCAGCGGTTTCGCCCGGTGCGGCGGCGTCGTCTCGGAGACCGCCTCCCGGACCAGGTCGTGGGCGAACCGGAAGAAGAACGGGTCCTCCGGCTCGTAGGCGAGCAGGCCCAGCGCCTCCACCGGTTCGAGGCGGGCGAGGCACGTCTCCACGTCGATGCGGCCGACCCCGGCGACCAGCACCACGTCCACCTCCGGGCCGACGAGAGCGGCGATCCGTAGCAGGTCACGGGCATTGTCGTCGAGACCGGACATGCGGTCGAGGACCACGTCGCGCACCGTGGCCGGCACTCCCGACCCGGGTGTGCGGTCGTCGCCGGGCGCGCCGCCGTCGGCCAGCAGTCGCGACAGTTCACGGACGAAGAACGGATTTCCCGCGGTACGGCCGTGAACGCTCCGTGCGATCCGGATGTCCGGCTCCCGGCCGTTCTCGCGTCGCATCAGCTCGGCGACCCCGGCGAGGTCCAGGGGCCCGAGCCGGACCCGGCGCTGCCCGGGCACCCGGCTGACCGCCGCCAGCATCCTCGACAGTTCCGTTCCGGGGGCCGGGGCACGGTCCCGCAACGCGCCGGCCAGCACCGTGGCGCGCGGCAGCCGGGCGGTGAGGTGCCCGAAGAGTTCCAGCGATGCGGCGTCGGCCCACTGCAGGTCGTCGACGACGAGCAGCACCGGCCGCCGGGCCGAGGCCTGCCCCACGAGCGCGACGACCTGCTCGAAGAGGCGGAACTGGGCGCCGTTGTCGGGCAGGACCGGCGCGGCGGCGACATCGTGGTGGCCGGGTTTCACGAGCCGGCCGAGCTGACCGGCGAGCCACTCGTCACGCACCGGAGCCGGAAGACTGTCGAGGATCGCGCCGATCGCCCGCACCCACGGCCACATCGACGGGGTCCCGTCACCGGCGGTGCCGGAGCTGCGGACGGTGAGTGCCCCGCGCCGGCCGGCCTCGGCGGCGACCTCCTCCAGCAGGCGGGTCTTCCCCACCCCGGGTTCGCCCTCGACCAGGACCAGGCCGGTGCCGCCGGCGAAGGCCGTGTCCAGCGTCTGTCGTAGCACGGTCAGCTCCCCGGCCCGCCCGACCAGCCCGTCGCCCCGGCCTCGCGGCGTGATCACGGCCGGTCGTGGCGCGGCCGGCTCCGCTGCCGGGGCGAGGATGCGCAGGTGGGCCTCGCGCAGCGCCGGGCCGGGCTCGATGCCCAGGTCGTCCCGGAGGCGCGCCCGCACCTCGCGGTACGCCGCCAGCGCCTCGGACCGGTGCCCGGCCGCACCGAGGACGGCGACCAGCCCGGCGTGGACCGGCTCGTGCAGTGGCGCCGTCGCGGCGGCCAGGCGCAGCGCCGGCAGCGCGGCCTCGGCCCGGCCCGACCGCACCGCGAGCCCGGCCGCCGCCACGCAGGCGTCGTGGAACTCGGCGTCCAGCGCGCTGAACGCCGACATGGCGATCGGCTGCGGGGACACGCCGTGGCCCGCCGGGCCGTGCCAGAGCGCGAGCGCTTCCAGGTAGTGGTCGAGTGCCACCGCGGGCGCGTCCTCGGCGACGGCCGTGCGGGCCGCCGCGACCCCGGCGCGGAAGGCGACCAGGTCCAGCGTGCCGGGACCGGCCGAGAACATGTAGCCGGTGCCGCGGCGCAGCACGTGCGCGCCCGCCTCACGGGCCGGGAGGTCCGGCTCGAACAGCCGCCGCAGAGCGCCGATGTACTTGTGGATGACGTTGAGGGCGCTGCCCGGCACGTCCTCGCCCCAGATCAGGTCGACCAGCTCGTCGGTGCTGACCGGCCGCCCCGCCCGCGCCGCGAGCAGGGCGAGCAGGCAGGCCTGCTGCCGCGGGCCGGTGTCCAGCTCAACGTCGTCACGCCACAGGCGCAACGGGCCGAGGATCTGCACACGCACGGACACGCCGGTGAACCTCCGGGATCGACGGACCAGCGGACGACGTAAACGTACCGAGCGGTCACCCGCCGCACGAACCTCAGCGGGCGGTGAAGACGGTCCGGGTCTCGAGGTGGCGGAAGCCCATCGACTCGTAGAGCGGGCGGCCCATCGCCGAGGAGTGCAGGTAGGCCGTGTCCGCCCCGGCGGCGAACGCGTCGGCGAGGATCCGCTCGGTGATCGCCCGGCCGATGCCGCGCCCGCGGTGCGACGGGATCACGCCGACGTTGAAGACGCCGATCACGCCGTCCGCCGGCATCCCCAGGCCGGTGCCGACCGGGCGGCCGGACTCCACGGCCAGGTACCCGGCGAACGCGGGATGGTCGAGCACCTCGCCGGCCATCATCGTGCCGAACACCTCGGCCGACGCCTCGAAGGCCTGGGCCAGGACGTCGGTGTAGACGTGCCACTCGGCCGCTCTCACGCGCCGGATCGCCCCGGGCGCGGCCGCCGGGTCCCGGAACACCACGTCGCCGGCCGGGCAGCCCAGCACCGGTGACTCCTCGCACTCGCGGAGGCCGTGCCGCAGGGCCAGGCCGACGATCGGGTAAGTCGCCGGGCCGCGGACGCTGATCGACCAGGGGACATCGCGGGCACGGACCGCGAGCGCCATCTCGTCCAGCGACGCCGGGTCGGGATCGAGGGTGACGCCGTACGCGCTGTTCAGCGCCGGGATCCGGGAGCCGGTCGTAGCCGCGCGGGAGGTGCCGCACTCGGCGTACCAGCCGCCCGGGGCGGTCCGGCACAGCGCCTCCAGCGACGCGAACCAGGCGGCCGCCGTCCGGTCCGCGATCACGAGCGCACCGCCGCGGTGTACTCGAGCGCGTCCTCGGGCCGGCGGGCGGCGCCGAGGGCGTACTCCCGGTCGAACCGCTCCTGGCCGAGCGCGGTCACGGCGGCGGCCCGGGCCCGGGACAACTCCTGGGCGTCGTCCGGGTCCGGCACCTGGCCGACGACGGCGTACGCGCGGTCGGCGAGACCGATCATCCGCGCGGCCCGGGCATGGTCGGTCTCGGCCGAGGCCAGGGCCGCGGCGGCGACGCCCAGATACGGCACGAACGCGTCCCAGCCCTCGCGGAACACCCGGTCACGGCCGGCCTCGAACAGCTCCCGGGCCCGGTCGAGCCGGCCGAGGTGAAGTTCGGTGAAGGCCAGGTTGTGGTACTCGGCGTTGACCAGTTCCGGCTGGCCCAGTGCCTCGTTGAGCTCGATGCCGGCCCGGTAGAGGCCGAGCGCGCGCTCGTAGTCGCCGGAGAGGCGGGCGACGGCGGCGAGCACGTGCCGGGGCCGTTCCTCCAGGCGCCGGTCACCGGCCCGGATCGCGACCGCCAGCGCCGTCGCGGCCAGCTGCTCGGCCCGGGTCAGGTCGTCGCCGCGGAGGGCCACGCGGGCCAGGGCGTACAGCGCTTCGACCACACCGGCCGGGTCGGCGGCGGCTCGGGCGCGTTCCAGCTCGGCCTCGGCCAGACGCACGACCCGGTCGGTGTCGCCCTGACGGAACGCGGTGCGCAGGCCGCCGGCGGCGTCCCGGAGCAGCCGGGTGACTGCCTCGACGTACGCGCCGGGCTCCTCGATCTGGCCGAAATGGCCGCTGTTCTCCAGGATCACCAGCTGGGAACCCGGAACACCCCGGTGAATCATCCCGGCCCAGACCGGCCCGCAGATGAAGTCGTGCCGGCCGACGATGACCACGGTCGGGGCGGTGATCGACGGCAGTTCGGGACGAAGGTCGGCCCTTGTCGACGGGAAGGAGGTGGCCCACGCCCGTACCGTCGATCGAAGCTCGTGGAATTCGGTCTCCCGGCCCCAGAAGTCGGCGAAGTACAGCGGCAGGGCCAGGCGCAACACCTCGGTGGCCGCCTCGTCGGTCCCGGCGTCGCCGAACGTGCCGAGCGCGTCGAGCAGGCCCGCGGCCTCGGGAACGTCCGGGTGCCGGTCGGCGTAGGCCAGTGCCAGCGCCTGCTCGGCCGCCCGGAACTCGGCGTCGGTCGTCGGGGTCGCGCTGTAGAGGGCGAGGCCGGCGACCCGCTCGGGGTGGTCGATCGCGTAACGCATGGCCACCAGGCCACCGTGCGAGTGCCCGAGCAGGTGGACCTTCGGCTCCCCCAGGTGCTCGATCAGGGCGGCGAGGAATTCCGCGTACGTCTCCACGTACGTCGCGCCGTCCGGGAGCCGCCCGGACGTCCCGGTGCCGACCGGTTCCGGGTACACCATCGTGAAGTGCTTCTCCAGTTCCGGCGAGCGCAGGTAGGTGTACTCGACGCCCGGGCCACCGGCGTGGGCGATCAGCACCGGGCCGGCACCGGCGACGTGGTAGACCTGCCGGATGCCGGCGTGCTGAAAACTGTGCGTGCCTGGTCGGCGGCTGCTGCTCATCGTGCGTCGCGGTCCCCTCGTGCTTGCTGCTCTCCCCGACGAACGCTAAGGGGAGCCTCTTGACGCGAACTGGATCGCGAATCCGCGCTGCCGGCCCGCTCGGGCACGAACCGGCAACGCGGCGGTCAGTTCCCGGCCTCGGCGGCCGCGGTCAGGATGACCTCGATCGTGGCCTCCGGGTGCGACACCATCGACACGTGCGAGGCGGCGACGTCGGTGATCTTCGAGCCGGCCCGCTCGGCCATGGACCGCTGCGTGGCCGGCGGGATCACCCGGTCCTCGGTGCCGATGACGGCCCAGCTCGGCAGGGTCCGCCAGGCCGCCTTCTCCGAACCGGTGGCGTTCGCGCTCAGGGTGATCGGCCGCTGACCGGCGACGACCAGCCACGCGTCCTCCTCCGGCAGGTCCTGGGCGAAGTAGCGGTAGACGCTGTCCTCCTTCAGGAAGGCCTCGGCGTCACCCTCGGGCCCGCCCGGGTAGCCGACGACGTCCAGGACGGTGGTCGGGTCCGGCACGTCGAGCGCCGACCCCGACCCCCCGAGGATCTGGAAGATCGACTCGCCCTCGGCCGGGATGAACGCGTTGACGTAGACCAGGCCCTTCACGTCGCCGCCGGCGGTCGCGGCGTTCGAGATCACCACGCCGCCGTAGGAATGGCCGACCAGTACGACCGGCCCGGTCGTGCGCTGGGCGACGAACGACGAGAGGTACGCCGCGTCGGAGGCGACACCTCGCAGCGGGTTCGGCGGCGCCAGGACGGTGAATCCCAGGCTCCGCAGCTCGGAGGCGACGGTGTTCCAGCTCGAGGCATCGGCCCACGCGCCGTGCACGAGGACGATCGACGGCTTCGCCATGTGGTGCTCCCTGTGTTTCCCATTCGACTCTCGCTCTGACACCGCCGATCGTGACGACCGTCAGTGGAGAACGAGTGAACGCGCGCGGGCGGGCGTTCAGACGCCGTCACCTGCACCGGTATTGACTCCCGGCACAGCAGAGCCGAACTTTGGAGCACCCGATGACCGTCGCCGGAATACCTGTCGTCTTCATCCACGGACTGTGGATCCATTCGTCGTCGTGGCAGCCGTGGATCGACCGGTTCGCGGCGGCCGGTTACCGGCCGATCGCGCCCGGCTGGCCCGGGGACGCGGACACCGTCGAGGAGAGCCGCGGCCGGGCCGACCGGCTCGCCGGCCACGGCCTCGACGACATCGCCGCGCACTACGGCCGGATCATCGACACCCTCGACCAGCCGCCCGTGGTCATCGGTCACTCGGTCGGCGGCCTGATCACCCAGAAACTCGGCGTCAGCCACCGGCTGCGGGCCGCCGTCGCGATCAGCCCGGCGCCGATCAAGGGCGTCACGCCGGTGCCGGTGGCGCAGCTGCGGTCGTCGTTCCCGGCGCTGAGGTGGCCCGGCAACACCAGACGGGCCGTCGCGCTCTCCGAGAACCAATTCCGGTACGCCTTCGGCAACGTCCTCACCGCGGAGGAGTCACGCGCGCTGCACACCGCGTACGCGATGCCCGGCCCGGCCCGGACCCTGTTCGAGATCGCCACCGCGAACCTGCGCCGCACCTCGCCCGCGGCCGTGGACGTCCGGACCGGCGACCGGGCCCCGCTGCTGATCGTCGCGGCCGAGCAGGACCACACGGTGCCCGAGGTGGTCGTCCGGGCCGCCCACGGGCTGTACCGGGACTCACCGGCCGTCGCCGACCTGGTGTCGATCGCCGGGCGCGGGCACTCGTACGTCTTCGACCACGACTGGCCGGACCTGGCCGACCGCGTCGAACGGTGGCTGGTCAACCGGCTCGAGACGGCCGGACCGGTCTCCTGACCAAGGGGGCCGGGCGCGCCGTCAGGCCCGGCGGCGCACGAACTCCTCGGCCCGGTGGACGAAAAGGTAGGCCTCCCGTTCGGCCGACAGGGCGCGGGCGCGTTCGGCCGCGGCCAGGACGACCTCGGCGGGCTCGCCCCGCGCCTGGGCCAGCCGGGCGCGCACCAGCAGGATCAGCCCTTCGGCGTAACGCTGCCCGTAACGGTCGAGCGCCTCCTGCGCCCGGTCGAGCGCGGCACCGGCCTCGTCGAGGGACCCGGCCGCCAGGTACATCTCGGCGAGCGCGCCGTACCAGGAGACGATCGAGGAGCGGGGCGGGTCCAGCAGCCGCGACTCGACCATCTGCCGGAGTTCGCCGGCCGCGCCGCCCGGGTCGGTCCCGGTCATGGCCAGCGCCCACAGCCGGGCCAGCCGCTGATAGGTGCCGAGGAACCCGAAGGTGAGATCGGGGTCGACCGCGATGCCCCGTTTCGCGGCGGCCAGCGCCCACTCCGGGTCGCCGGCCACCGCGGCCGAGATCGCCGCGAACGTCGCCCCGAACGTGACCGCGTACGGATCGTCCCCGGCGTCGGACTCCATCACGTCGTACAGCTTCCGGGCCTCGGCGACGTCGCCGTGCAGCGTGGTGACCATCCCGAGCATCCCGGCCGAGAGCAGCCCGAGGTCACGCAGCAGCGGGGCGTCGGTACGCCGGACCGCGCCCTCCGGGGTGACCCGGACCGCCCGGGTCAGAAAACGCAGCGCCTCACCGATGGCGCCGATCTCCCACTGGTGCACGCCCCAGGCGAGCCAGCCGTACGCCCGCACGACCGGATCGGCCGAGGCCTCGCCCTGCCGGCGCAGCCGCTGGGCCAGCCGTCCACTGAGGTCGACCTGCAGGCCCTGCGAGTACCCGGTCCAGCGGGTGAACAGGAAGGTCGTCGCCTCCAGCTCACGGCCGAGGCCGAGGGCCAGTTCCTCAGAGCGTTCGAGGATGTCGGGCGGGGCGCCGACGTACCCGGCCTGCATCCCGAGCACCATGGTGAGCTGCGAGAGCGCCGCCAGCTCGGTCTCGGCCAGGCTCGCCGGCCGGGCGACGCGCACCGCCGACCGCAAGTGGCGTTCGGCGACGTCGAACGCGGCCTTGGCCGCCGCCCGGCGACCGGCGCGCAGCAGCGCGGACGCGGTGCGGGCCGGGTCGGCCAGCGGACCCGCCGCCCACAGGTGGTGGGCGAGCCGCTCGGCGACCGACTCCCCCTCGATGCCGGTTCGTTCCAGGGCGTCGGCGACGCGCAGGTGCATCCGTGGCGCCCACCGCGGCGGCGTGCTCCGGGCGATCGACTCGCGGATCAGGTCGTGCGAGAACCGCAGCGAGAACGGGTTGCCGGGCGCCGGGCCGAGCAGTCCCAGCGCCTCGGCCGGTTCCAGCCGGCGCAGGCAGGCCGGAACGTCGATCTCGGCCACCGTGGCCAGCAGGCTCACCTCGGCCTCCCGCCCGACCAGGGCCGCGACCTGCAGCAGGCCGCGGGTGCTGTCGTCGAGGCCGGTCATCCGGTCGCGGACCACGTCGCGGACGGTGGCGGGCACGCCGGCGCGCACCGCCGCTTCCTCGCTGACCTCACCGCCGCCGGCCATCAGCAGGCGCGCGAGTTCCCGGATGAAGAACGGGTTGCCGCCGGTGCGGGCGCGGATGCCCTGGGAGGCGGTTGCGGTCGGGGCCCGGCCGGTCTCGCGGCGGACCAGTTCGGTGACCTCGCCGGCGTCGAGCGGGCCGAGCAGGACCCGGCGGTGGCCGGCCAGACGGCTCGCCCCGGCCAGGGTCCGGGTGAGGTCGGAGCTGGGGACGGGTGCGTGCGACCGGAGCGCGCCGATCAGCGTGACACCGGCCGGCAGCCGGGCCGCGAGGTGACCGAACAGGTGCAGGGAGGCGAGGTCGGCCCACTGCAGGTCGTCCACGATCAGTACCAGGCGGCGCTGCGACGCGGCCCGCGCGACCAGGTCGACCATCCGCTCGAAGAGCCGGAACTGGGCGCCGCTGTCCGCCTGCAGCGGGGTGTCGAGCGCGGCGTCACCGCGCGCCAGCAGACGGCCGAGCTCGCCGGCGAGCCACTCGCCCTGCGCGTCACCGGGGAGGCTGGCCAGGATCGCCCCGACCACCTCCACCCACGGCCACATCGAGGGCGTACCGTCGCCTTCGAGGCAGTGCCCCCAGACCACGAACGCGCCGCGGCCCTCCGCCTCGGCAGCCGCCTCCTCCAGCAGGCGGGTCTTGCCGACGCCCGGCTCGCCCTCCACCACGACCAGCCCGGTGCCTCCGGCGAAGGCCCAGTCGATCCCCCGGCGGACCACGGCCAGTTCCTCGGCGCGCCCGACCATGCCGCGCTCGGGCCGGGCCCCGCCGGTCGCCTCGGCCGAGGCCGGGCCGAACAGCTGCCGGTACGCCGTCTGCAGCGCCGGACCGGGATCGATGCCGAGTTCGCTGACCAGGCGTTCCTGCACCGCACCGGCCAGCGACATCGCCTCGGCCCGGTGCCCGGCGGCGGCGAGCGCGGAGATCAGCGCGGCCTGCAGCGGCTCGTGCAGCGGCGCCATCGAGGCGGCCAGCCGCAGCGGGCTCAGCACCCGGGAGGAGCGGCCCAGCGTGACCGCGAGCTCGGTCGCCGCCGTGCACGCGGTGAAGAACTCCTGGTCGAGGGCGGCGAAGACGGCCCTCGCGGCGGGACCGGCGTCGACCGCGTCACCGGCCGGGCCGCGCCACAGCCGCAGCGCCTCCACATAGGAGTCGAGCGCCGCTTCCCGCTGGTGGCGGGCGAGCGCGGCCGCGGCGGCCTGCACCAGTTCCCGGAACGCGACGAGGTCGAGCCCGTCACGATCGGCCGCGAACCGGTAGCCGTTCCCGTGCAGCCGCAGGTACGACCCGGTGTCGCGGGCCGGGAGCTCCGGTTCCAGCAGGCGCCGCAGGATGCTGATGTGCTTCTGGATGACGTTCCCGGCCGTGGCCGGCGCGGCCTCACCCCAGATCAGGTCGATCAGCTCGCCGACGCTGACCGGCTGCCCGGCCCGGGCCAGCAGCAGACCGAGCAGCAGCACCTGCTGGCGAGGACCCGGATCGAGCTCGGCGCCGTCGCGCCAGACGCGCAGGGGGCCGAGAATCGCCAGGCGCGGCGCACCGTCACCCATCCCCCGACCACCCCCAGACCCGATGCCGTTTGCTCGATCGGGCAACTCGGCTCGGGTGAGCCGACGATCGCCGGGATCGCTCCCATCCGGTCGTCACCGCAGGTAGCCGACGTCCCGAATCGTACAACGGGGCCGGCCCGGGCCGGGCGTCCGGACCAGGCGATCACGCCTGATCGGGCATGCATCCGGGCCGATGGGCGGGGAACTCCAGTCCGGAGTCAGTGAGACTTCAGTGCGCGACTCCTATCCTCCGTCCGCCGGGAACGAGCCGGGTTCGAAGACAGTCAGGAGCACGTCGGTGTCAGCAGCCGCGATGCCGGGCACCGGCGCCGGACCCGCCCCGATCCCGGTCACCGTGTACCACGAGGACCCGTTGATCCACGCCGGACTGACCTGCCTGCTGCGATCCAGTCCACTGGTCGACGTCCGGGACGGCGAGGACCCGGCGGCGGTCACGGTCCTGTTCGCCGAGCGGGTGGGGCGTCTCGTGCTGACCGCGCTGCGCCGGCTCAGCCGTACCGGCCGGGTCGTGCTGGTCGTCGCGCGCCTCGACGAGCAGCAACTGCTGCGGGCACTGGACAGCGGCGTCTCGGCGATCGTGTTGCGCCACCAGATCACCCGGGAACGGCTGGTCGGTGCGGTCCGGGCGGCCGCCCGCGACGACCCGGACCTGCCCAGCGACGCCGTCGGTCACCTGGTCGACGCCCTCGTGCGGGCCCGCCGGGAGACACCGGGCCGCGAGGAGACGGCCGAGCCGCCGACCGACCGGGAACTGGACGTGCTCCGGCTGCTCGCCGACGGCCTCGAGACCCGGGAGATCGCCGGGCGGCTGGCCGTGTCCGAACGTACCGTCAAGAACGTCCTGCACGGCGTCACCGTCCGATTCCAGCTCAGGAACCGGACGCACGCCGTCGCCCACGCCCTACGCGAGGGCTACCTCTAGATCGGTGTCCCGCAGGGCGAGCCGCAGCTGCGCCCGGGACGAGATGTCGAGCTTCAGGAACACCTTGCGCAGGTGGTACTGAACGGTCCGGCGGCTGATGAAGAGCCGGATGCCGATCTCCGGGTTGCTCAGCCCGGTGCTGGCCAGGCTCGCGATCTGCGCCTCCTGCGCGGTCAGGGCCTCGTGCCGCTTCTCCGCGATCCGTGCCGTGCCGTCGCCGGTCGCCTGCAGCTCCCGGGCCGCCCGCCGGGCGAAACCCTCGGCGCCCAGCTCCTGGAAGGTCTGCTGCGCCTGCCGCAGGTGCGGGCGCGCGTCGGCACGACGGCCCCGGCGGCGCAGCCACTCCCCGAACAGCAGGTACGACCGGGCCAGTTCGAGCCGCGCGCCGGTCAGCGTCAGGTGCCAGATCGACTCGAGGTAGTGGTGCTCGGCGCTGTCCTCCGGGGCGAGCAGGGCCAGGCTGCGCTCGTGGATGCCGGACACCCACGGGCCGGGGGCGGCCGTGGCCCGGGCGGCCAGCCAGTCCCGTACCGTCCGCAGCTCCGCGGTGTCGCCGGTGCGGGAGGCGGCGTCCAGCAACTCGGAGACCACCGCAGAACCGGCCGCGGTCGGCCCGGCCTCGAACACCCGCTTGGCCGCCTCGAACGCGACGTCGAACTGCCCGAGTCCGTTGGCCAGCACCGCCTCGGCGTAACCGGCGCAGAAGGCGTACGGCCCGGCCGTCCCGGCGAGCTGCCGGCCGAGCTGATCCCGCAGTGCGCCCAGGCCGGCCGCGTCGCCCCGCCACGCGCGGACCACCAGCTCGGTGTAGCGGTTGGACGAACCGGTGGTCACCACGGCGACCGCGTCGGCCTCGTCCAGCAACGCCCCGGCCGCGAAGAAGTCCCCTTGGTAGAGCCGATGAAAAGCCGCGAAGTTCAGGACCGCCGGCAGTACGCCCAACGCCCCCTCGCGCCGGCAGACAGCGACCAGGCGGGTGGCCAGCGCACCCCAGGCCGGCTCGTCCCAGAGCTCGATCGGCAGCATCGCCATCAGCCGGAACGCACCGAACGCGGGCCGCCGTCCGGTCGGCGCCTCGGCCATCACATGCAGCGCCCGCCGCAGAGTCGGCGCCGCCGCCGCGAACCCCTCGGTGACGCGCAGGTAGAGCCCGCGCAGCAGCAGGTCGGTCAGCGTCACCGGGTCGGCCGGGCGGCACGCGGTGTCGGCGACCGCGGTGACCGTCCGGGCCACCAGCTCGTCGTGCGACTCCGCGTCGTAGAGCGCGCTGACCAGTGCCTCCAGGGTCGTCTCGCGGGCTTCGGGCGCACCGGCGGCGGCGAACCGGGCGGCCGCGCCGAGCAGCAGACCGACGGCTTCGGCCCGGCCGTGCCGCTCGATCGCGATCAGGCCCCGGATCCGCATCAGCCGCGCGGTGTCCAGCTCGTCGAGCGCCCGCAGCCCGGCACCGTCCAGCAGCGCGAGGGCGGCGTCGAGCGACCCGGAGTCGCGGGCCGCCTCGGCCGCGCAGAGCAGGCGGCGGACGCGGGCCCGAGGGTCGGCGGTCAGCGTCGCGGCCTGTTCCAGGAACGCGGCCGCCGCGGCCAGGCCACCCCGGGCCCGCGCCCGGTCGGCGGATCGTTCCAGCTCGGCGGCGGTCTCCTCGTCCGGGCCGGGCGCGGCGTGCGCCCGGTGCCAGGCCCGGCGATCGGGGTCGGAACCCGGGTCGGTGACCGCGGCGAGGGCGTCGTGGACCGCGCGACGCTGCTCCAGCCCCGCGGCCCGGTAGACGGCGGTCCGCGCCAGCGGGTGGCGGAACTCGACCCGGGCGCCGATCGTGACCAGGCCGGAGGCGAGCGCCTGGGTGGCGGTGAACGGGTCGAGGCCGAGCCGGGCGGCGGCGGACCACAGCGTCGTCGGGTCACCGATCGGATCGGCCGCGGCGAGCAGCAGGAACTGTCGCGCGGAGCCGGTCAGCGCGTCGAGGTGCGCACGGTAGGCGGCCTCGGCCCGCTCCGGCATCGGCAACGCCCCGGGGAAGCGGAAGCCACCGGCCAGCTCGGCCGGGGCGACCCCGCGGGGCAGGTCGAGCAGCGCCAGCGGGTTCCCGTGGGTCTCGGCGACGATCTGGTTGCGGACGCTCGGGTCGAGCGGGCCGGTCAGCGCCGAGTCCAGCAGTTCCCCGGCGTGGTGGGCGGAGAGCCCGGCGAGGACCAGGGCCGGGACCCCGTCGAGTTCGGGCGCGGCGCGGCGGGAGGCGAACACGAAGCCGACCGCCGCCTCCACGCGCCGGGCCACGAACGACAGCACCAGGACCGTGGCCCGGTCCAGCCACTGCTCGTCGTCGACGACGCAGAGGACCGGGCGCTGCCGGGCCCGGCCGGCGAGCAGATGCAGCACGCCGAGGCCGACCACGTACGGCTCGGGGGCGTCGCCGTCCTCGCTGCCGAAGGCGACGCGCAACGCCTTGCGCTGCGGTGCGGGCAGGCTCTCGATCCGCTCGTCCATCGAGCCGACCAGCTGGTGCAGGCCGGCGAAGGGCAGGTCGGCCTCGACCCGGATGCCCGTCGCCCGCAGCACCTCCGTGTCGCCGGCACCGGTGACGACGTGGCCCAGGAGCGCGGTCTTGCCGATGCCGGGGTCGCCGACCAGCACCATCGCGCGGCTGTGCCCGGCACGGACCGCCGCGGTCAGCTCGTCGAGGATCCGGCACTCGTCGGCACGGCCGACCAAGGTGACCACCGGCCGGGAAACTCGTGCTGACACAGTCGACGCCACAACCATTTCGGCCCCCGTCCTAGGTTTCGGACGGAGTCTGACCGACCGGACTGAAGGTTCACTTCGACCGCACTGACGGCCGCACTGAACTTGTACTGACCGGGGACGGGAACCCGGGCCGCACCGGGGCGCTAGCCACCGGCCAGTGTGACCGGCGCATCTGGCCGGTCTGCCCAGCGAGGCGTTCCCCGGTCGTACCACGGCGACGAGTATCAGCCCGGTGACAGCAGTGGTGAACACCCATCGGGCCGGCGCCCCGAGCTTCCAGATCCTCGGCCCCCTGCGATTCCGGCGGGACGGGGCCGAGCAGGAGATCGGCCCGCCGCAACAGTCCCACGTGCTGGCCCTGCTCCTGGCCGGTGCCGGCCGGCCGGTCAGCGCCGGCGAGCTGATCGACATGGTCTGGGGTGAGGAAGCGCCCATGAGTGCCCTCAACATCCTTCACAAGTACGTCGGCTCGCTGCGCCGGCTGCTGGAACCGGCGCTGCTTCCTCGGGAGACCGGCGCCTACCTGCTGCGCCGCGGCAACGGGTACGCACTCGCCGCCGACCCGGACGCCGTGGACCTGTCCCGTTTCCGCCACCTGGTCCGGAGCGCCCGCGCCGAACAGGCGGCCGGCCGTCCTGCCGAGGCCTTGGACCACTACACCGAGGCGCTGCGGCTGTGGCAGGGTTCCACCGCCGAGTCGCTGCCGCCCGGGCCCGCCACCACGCCGATCGCCATCGCGCTCGACGAGGAGTTCTACGCCGCCTGTGGCCGGGCCGCCGTCCTCGCCGCCGAGCTGGGCCGCCCCGGCCGGGTGCTGCCCGCCCTGCGGATGGCCGCCCGGATGGCCCCGCTGCACGAGCAGGTGCGCGCCGACCTGATCGGCGCGCTGGCCGCGGACGGGCAGCAGGCGGAGGCGCTGGCGGCGTTCGAGGGGATCCGGAACCTGCTGGCCGAGGACCTCGGCATCGACCCCGGTCCGGTGCTGCGGGAGGCGCACCGGCGGGTCCTGCGGCGACCGGCCGCGCCGGGGGCGGCTGCGCTGGTCCGACCGGCGCGACCGGCCCAGCTGCCCCCGGCACTGCCGGCCTTCGTCGGCCGGGCCGAGGAACTGGCGGCGCTGACCGGACGACTCGCCGAGTCCCGGACCAGTCCGATGATCGTGGCCCTGCACGGCGTGGGCGGGGTCGGCAAGTCGACGCTGGCCACGCAGTTCGCGCACCTCGTGGCGGGCCGGTTCCCGGACGGTCAGCTCTACCTCGACCTGCGCGGGAGTGCACCGGAACACGCCGGGCTGTCGCCCACCCGGGCGCTGCACGCGTTCCTCACCGCGCTCGGGATGCCCGCGGCGGCCGTGCCGGAGACCGTGGAGGCGCGGACCGGCACCTATCGCAGCCGGATCGCGGGCAAGCGCGTCCTGGTGGTGCTCGACAACGTGTCCGACGTGTCCCAGGTACGGCCGCTGCTGCCGAACTCGGCCGGATGCCTGATCCTGGTCACCAGCCGGGAGCCGCTGATCGACCTGGCCGCGTTCGAGGGAGCCGATCTGCTGCACGTCGAGTTGCCGGACACGGCGACCGCCCGCGCGCTGTTCCGCCGGCGGCTGGCGCACTCGCCGCACCGGCCGGTCGCCGCGCTCGCCGCCGACGCCGAGCTGGTCCGGGAGGTCGTCGAGCGGTGCGAGCGGCTGCCGCTGGCGCTGGCGCTCGTGGCCGGGCAGCTCAGCGCCGGCGGAACCGCCACCGCAACCGCGAGCTGGCGGGACGACCAGCGGCCGGAACTGCGCCGCGCCGCATAGGTGCTATCGGTCCAGCGTGGCCAGGAACTCCTCGGCGCGGGACACGAACAGGTGGGCCTCACGCTCGGCCGACAGCGTCAAGGCCCACTCGGCGGCGGCCCGCACCGCGCCGGGCGGGGCGCCGCGCGCGTGCAGCAGTCGCGCCCGCAGCAGCAGGATCAGGCCTTCCGCGTAGCGTTGCCCGTACGCCTGAAGGAAGTGATCGGCCCGGTCGAGGGCCGCCTCCGCCTCGCCGAGCCGCCCGGCCGCCAGTTCCATCTCGGCCAGCAGCCCGTGCCAGGTGGCGACGCAGGTCCGGACCGGGTCGAGCAGGTTCACGTCGATGAGCCGCCGCGCCTCGGCGATGGCACCGGTGGCGTCCCGGCCGGTGACCGCGAGGGCCCAGCAGCGGGCCAGCCGCTGGTAGTTGCCGAGGAAGACGAACGAGAAGCCGGGGTCGGCGGCGATCCCGCGTCCGGCCGCGTGCAGCGCCCAGGCCGGGTCCCCGGCGATCGCCGCGGTGCGGGCGGCCAGCGAGGACCAGACCGTGATCGCGTACGGGTCGTCGGCGGCGGCCTCGGCCCGGTCGAACATCGCCCGCGCCTCGCTCATCCGCCCGTGCAGTGCGGTGGTCTCCGCGAGCATGCCGTCCATCAGCAGTTCGACGTCGTGCCGGACCGGTTCGTCCTCCCGGCCGGCGGCGCTGATCTCGCTCGACCGTGTGAGGTAGCGGAACGACTCACCGATGTTGCCGATGTGCCACTGGTGCAGACCCCAGGCCCGCAGTCCGTACGTCCGTACCGTCGGATCGGTCGAAACCCGCCCCTGGTCGAGCAGCCGGCGGGCGACCGGCCGGCTGCGATCCAGCTCGATGAGGGTGGCGTGGACCAGCCAGCGGGAGAACTGGAAGCCGGTGGCCTCGAGTTCCCGGCCGAGGCCGCGGGCCAGTTCCTCGGCCCGTTCCAGCACGTCGCGGGTGGCGGCGCCGTACCGCGACTGCATGCCGACCGCCGCGGTGAGCGCCAGCGCGGTCAGCTCCAGTTCGGGCAGACCGGCGTTGCGGGCGGTCCGGGCCGCCGACCGCAGGTGCTGCTCGGCGGCCTGCACCGCGGACTTGGCGGCGGCGCGGCGCCCGGCCCGGATCAGCGCCGTGGCGGTCCGGACCGGGTCGGCCAGCGGACCGGCCGCCCACAGGTGATGGGCGAGGCGTTCGGCGGTGGAGTCGTCGCCCGGCCCGGCCTGTTCGAGGGCGTCGGCGACGCGCAGGTGCAGCGCGGGGGCGTGCGGCCGCGGCGTCGACCCGATGACCGACTCGCGGACCAGGTCGTGGGTGAACCGGACCGCGTACGGGTGGCCCGGCACCGGCCCGAGCAGCCCGAGTTCCTCCACCGGTTCGAGGCGGTCGAGGCAGGTCTGCGCGTCGAGGCCGGCGACCCGCGCGAGCAGGCCGATCTCGATGTCCCGGCCGGCCAGGGCGGCGATCCGGAGCAGGCCCTGAGCGTGCTCGTCGAGCCCGGCCATCCGGTCGCGGACGACGTCGCGGACGGTGGTGGGCACCCCCGCCCGGATCACCGATTCGCTGGTGAGGACCCCGGAGTCGGCGAAGAGGCGGGACAGTTCCCGGACGAAGAACGGGTTGCCGGCCGTTCTCGCGTGGATGCTGCGGGCGGTGCCCCGGCCGGGGTCCTGACCGGTCTCGCGGCGGACCAGCTCGGCCACCTCGTCCGGGCCGAGCGGACCGAGCCGGACCCGGCGCAGCCCCGGCACGCGGCCGGCGGCGGCCAGGACCCGGGTCAGTTCCGGCCCGGGCGCCGGCGCGACCGTGCGCAGCGTGCCGATCAGCACGGTGCCGCGGGGCAGGCGGGTCATCAGGTGGGCGAAGAGGTGCAGGGAGGCCAGGTCGGCCCACTGGAGGTCGTCGATCACCAGGACGCGCGGGCGCAGCTGCGACGCCTCGGCGACCACCGCGGCGACCCGTTCGAAGAGGCGGAACTGGCTGTCGTTCTCCGGCATCATCGGCCCGGGCAGGACGTCGTCGCGGGCCTCGACCAGGCTGCCGAGCTCCCCGGCGGTCCACCGCTCGCGCGCGGGGCCGGGCAGGCTGTCGAGGATCGCGCCGATCACCCGCACCCACGGCCACATCGACGGGGTGCCGTCGCCCTCGTAACAGTCACCGCGGACGACGTGGGCGCCGCGCCGCCCGGCGTCGGCGGCGGCCTCCTCGACCAGCCGGGTCTTGCCCGACCCGGGTTCGCCCTCGATCACCGCGAGCCCGGTGCCGCCGGTCAGCCCCGACTCGATCGCCTGCCGCAACGCGGTCAGCTCCTCGCCGCGCCCGACCAGCTCGGACACCGGCGGCGACGGGCCACGGACGACCGGGGCCGGCACCACCGCCGGAACCGGCTGCGCCACCTGGTCGAGCACCCGCCGGTGCGCGGACTCCAGCGCCGGGCCGGGGCCGACGCCGAGCTCACCGGCGAGCCGGCCGCGGATGTCGTGGAAGACGGCGAGCGCCTCGGCCTGCTGACCGGTCGCGGCGAGCGCGGCGATCAGCGCGGCCCGGACCGCCTCGTGCAGCGGGGCGATCTTCGCGGCGAGCCGCAGCGACGGCAGGACCCGGCCCGGCTGCCGCAGCGAGACCGCCAGCTCGGCGGCGGCCACGACGGTGTCGAGGAACTCGCGGTCGAGCGCGGCGAACGTCGGTATCGCGGCCGGCCCGTGGTCGAGCCCCTCCCCCGCCGACCCGTGCCAGAGCGCGAGCGCCTCGATCCAGCCGTCGAGCGCCTCCTGCGGGCGCTGCTCGTCCAGCGCGGCCGCGGCCATGCCGGCCAGGTCGCGGAAGGCGGTCACGTCCAGCGTCGACGGGTCGGCGGCGAACACGTACCCGGCGCCGCGCAGCTGCACGTACGAGCCGGATCCGCGGGCGGTCAGGCCGGGTTCGAGCAGCCGGCGCAGGCCGCCGACGTACTTCTGGACGACGTTGAGCGCACCGGCCGGTGGGTGCTCGTCCCAGATCAGGTCGATCAGCTCACGGGCCGGGATCGGCCGGCCGGCCCGCGCGAGCAGCAGCGCCAGCAGGTAGGTCTGCCGCCGGGGCCCCGGGTCCAGCTCGACGCCGTCGCGCCAGATCCGCGGCGGGCCGAGGATCCGCAGGCGCAGGCATCCGATCGGACGACCGGTTCCCACCACGCTCGCACCCCCTCCCGCTGCCGGTCATCCTCGCAACGGCGACTGGAAAACTACTTGATCGGCGAGCCCGGGACCTCGTCGCAGCGCTGGGCGAACAGGTGCGCCTCCCGCTCGACGGCCAGCGCGCGGGCCTTTCGCACCGCCGCCCGGACCGTCGCGGCGCTCTCGCCCCGCGCCTGCAGGAGCCGGGCCCGCAGCAGGAGCAGCAGGCCTTCGGCGTAACGCTGACCGTGCGCCTCGAGAAAGTGCCCGGCCTGCTCGAGCGCACCGGTGGCCTCGTCGAGCCGGTCGGCGGCCAGCCATATCTCGGCGAGCAGTCCGTACCAGAGGTGCAGGTTGGACCGGGGCGGGTCGAGCAGCCGCCCGATGATGATCTTCTCCGCCTCGGCGGCCGCACCGGCCGGGTCGTCGCCGGTCAGAGCCGCCGCCCAGCACCGCGCGAGCCGCGCATAGGTGCCGAAGAAGGTGTACGAGAACCCGGGGTCGGCCGCGATCCCCCGTTCGGCGGCCGCCCGGGCCCACCCCGGGTCGCCGGCCATCGTCGCGGTCCGCGCCGCGAAACTGGCCGCGACCGTGATCGCGTACGGGTCCTCCCCGGCCTCGGCCTCCAGGGCGTCGAGCATCGACCGCGCGGCCGGCACGTCCCCGTGCAGCGCGGTGGTCTCGGCCAGCATCCCGGCCGACATCAGCCGCAGGTCGTACCGCAGGGGCTGTTCGCCACGACGGCCGCGATCCTCGCCGATCACCCGGCTCATCCGGCTGAGGTGCCGGAACGCCTCGCCCACGTGGCCCAGATCCCACTGGTGGATGCCCCAGGCGTGCAGGCCGTAGGCGCGCACGACCGGGTCGCCGGACGCGTTGCCCCGGTCGGCCAGCCGGCGGGCCAGCCGCCCGCTCACGCCCAGCTGCACGGCCTGCGAGTGGGCGGCGCGGCGGGAGAACAGCAGGTCGGTGGCCTCCCGTTCGCGGCCGAGGGACCAGGCGAGCTGCTCGGCCCGCTGCAGCATCCCGGGCGCCGAGGTGTGGTAGCCGGCGCGCATCCCGGCGACCGCGGTGAGCCGGGTCAGCGCCGCCAGTTCCAGCTCCGCCAGTCCCGCGGTCCGGGCCGTACGGGCGGCCGACCCCAGGTGATGCGTGGCGGCCTCCAGCGCGGACGTGGACGCCGCCCGTTCACCCGCGTGCAGCAGGGCCCGGGCGGTCCGGGCCGGGTCGGCCAGCGGACCGGCCGACCACAGGTGATGCGCCAGCCGTTCCACCGCCGCGCCGCCCGCCCCCGTCTCCTGCAGGGCGTCCGCGATCCGCAGGTGCAGGTGGTTCGCGCCGGGCGACGGCGTCGTCCCGGCAATCGCCTCCCGGACCAGGTCGTGCGCGAACCGCAGCGCGACCGGGGTGCCGGTGACGGGGGCGAGCAGCCCGAGCGCCCGCAACGGTTCGGCCCGGGCGAGGCAGTCCGGCACGCCGGCGCCGATCACCCGGGCGAGCAGGGCCGGGTCGACGTCGCGGCCGATGAACGCGGCGGCCTGCAGCAACTCCCGCGCGTCGGCGTCGAGGCCGGCCGTGCGGTCACGGACGACGTCACGCACCGAGGCGGGCACTTCCGGGGCGAGCATCCCGTTCTCGTCGACGAAACGGGACAGCTCGCGGACGAAGAACGGGTTTCCGGCCGTACGGGAATGGATGCTCTTGACGACGGCCGGATCGGGTTGCGTGCCGGCCTCCTCGCGCAGCAGGTCGGTCACCTCGGCCGGGCTCAGCGGACCGAGCCGGACCCGGCGACGCCCCGGCACCCCGGCGGTCGTCGCGAGCAGCCCGGCGAGCTCAGGTTCGGGCGCCGGCGCCCGGTCGCGGAACGCGCCGACCAGCACGGTCCGGCCGGACAGCCGGGTCGCGAGGTGGCCGAACAGTTCCAGGGAGGCCACGTCGGCCCACTGCAGGTCGTCGATGATCAGCAGAGTCGGGCGCGTCGCGGCGGCCTGCCGGATCACGGCCGCCACCTGCTCGGACAGTCGGAAGCGGGTGCCCTGGTCGGGTGCTGCGGGCCGGGCCGGGTCGGTGAGCCGGCGCAGTTCCCCGGCCCCTGCGGCGGCGGGCAGTTCGGCCAGGATCGCCGGCAGCGCCTGCGCCCACGGCCACATCGACGGTGTCCCGGCCCCGTCGAGGCAGCGGCCCCAGACCACCAGCGCCCCGCGCCGCCGGGCCTGCTCGGCGGCCTCCTCCAGCAGGCGGGTCTTGCCGCTGCCGGGTTCACCCTCGACCATGACGAGCCCGGGCGCGCCCCCGATCGCGGCGGTGAGGGCCTGCCCCAGAGCGGCCAGCTCGGCCTCCCGCCCGACGAAGACCCCGGTCACCCGGGCCGGCGCCGGAGCCGCGCTGTCGGTGAGCACCTGCCGGTGTGCCTCCCGCAGCACCGGGCCGGGCTCGGCGCCGAGTTCCCCGACGAGGCGGCGACGCACCGCGCTGAACGCCGACAGCGCCTCGGACTGCTGCCCGGCCGCGCCGAGCGTGGCGATCAGGCTCGCGTGCACCGCCTCGTCCAGCGGCGCCATCACCGCCGCGAGCCGCAGCGCGGGCAGCACCGCCCCGGGCCGGCCCAGGGACCTCGCCAGCTCGGCCGCCGCCCGGCACGCGCTCAGGAAGTCCTCGTCCAGCGCCGCGAAGACCGCGGCCAGAGCCGGTTCGCGGCGCAGTCCGTCGCCGGCCGGCCCGTTCCACAATTTCAAGGCCTGCGCGTACGCGTCGAGCGCCGCCTCCGGGCAGCCGGCGGCGCGCGACTCCGCGGCGGCACTCACGAGCCGGCGGAACGCGATCAGGTCCAGGGTTCCGGGTCCGGCCTCGATCAGGTAACCACTGCCCCGGCGCGTCAGGTAGGACCCGGCCGCGCGCGCCGGCAGCCCCGGTTCCAGCAGTCGCCGCAGTGCGCCGACGTACCGGTGCAGGGCGTTCACGGCGCTGACCGGCGGCTCGTGCTGCCAGAGCAGGTCGATCAGTTCGTCGGTGCTCGTCGACCGGCCGGCCCGGGCCAGCAGCAGCGCGAGCAGATGCGCCTGGTGCCGGGGCGGGATGGGGACCTCGGCGCCGTCGCGCCAGATCCGCAGCGGGCCGAGGATCCAGAGGGACAGCCCGTCGCCGCCGGAGGAGGCCGGACCCGGGGTGGCCATGCCGGCAACACTCCTCAGATCAGCGGGACGAGCTCACGGCCACGAACAACCCGATCATGGTACGTCCGTCCGGGGTGGTCCGGGCCGGAGACCCGGGCCGACCCGGACGGACGGGTTCAGACGCCCGTCGTCACCGGCTGCGGTCACCGGTACGCCGCGCTGTGCCGGCGGCACCGGGGTGTTTCCCGTGCCGGTCCTCATCGATGGGTGGGGCAGGTCAGGCGGTGACCCGGGCCCTTCGGGGCGACCATCGCCACGGTCACGTCGGCCGGGGGCTTGATCAGCTCGAAGCGGATGTTCAGGCCGTGGCCGAAGAACAGCGCCTTGCCCGCGGACAGGTGGGGGGCGATCGACTCGGCGTAGATCCCGCGCTGGGCGGTGTCCGGTGCCAGCACCATGATCACGTCGGCCCAGGCCGACGCCTCGGCCGGGGTCTTCACGGTCAGGCCCTGCTCCTCGGCCTTCGGACGGCTCTTGGAGCCCTCCTGCAGACCGACCACGACCTCGACGCCCGAGTCACGCAGCGACAACGAATGCGCGTGACCCTGGCTGCCGTAGCCGATCACCGCGACCTTCCTGCCCTGGATGATCGACAGATCGGCGTCGTCGTCGTAGAAAACGTTGACAGTCAACTTCTCACCTTCCGTTCGTCAGCGGAACGGACGGTACGGGCGCGCGATGTATCCCCACTTCATAGTTCTCGTAAGCAGATCAACTGATCGCTCACCGACAGTCCCTACCGTTGGCCTCGACAGCGCATCCACGGAAGGAAGAACCTTGCGGAATCGGACGATCGCCGGCGCGGCCCTCGCCTGCACCCCGGCCGCCGCCGTCGCGGCCGGCACAACGGCCCTGGCCACCCCGGCCGGCCCGGGGTGAGCGGCACGATCATCAAGCAGGTGACCCCCGGCTGCGGCGCCCGGCGACCCCGGTGTCCTACGGGCGGCCCGGCAGCTTCGCGGCCAGCCGGCTCAGCGCGGCCCGCATGTGCCGCGGCCCGCCGCCCTGGAACGACTGCAGCACCCCGCCGGCCCGGTCGAACGCCTCCCGGGCCCCGGCCAGGTCCTTCGTCTCGATCAGCAGCTCGGCCAGGCTGCGGAACGCCTCGAAGTGGTACGGCCCCTGGCCGACCGACCGGGCCGCCTCGACCGCCCGTTTCAGTTCCGCCACCGCGTCCTCGGTGCGTCCGCGTTCGATCAGGTTGTGCGCGATCGACACCCGGATCATGGCTTCCTCGTGCCGGCGGCCGACGGCGAGGTTGAGGTCGAGCGCCTGCTGCAGCTCGACGGCAGCCCTCTCGTACTCGCCGAGGTGGGTCAGCGACCGCCCCATGCAGTCCAGGCAGCGCATCTCCGACTTCTCGTTGCCGGCCGCGCGGCACAGCCCGACCGCGATCCGCGCGTGTTCGAGCGCCTTCTCGTGCTCGCCGAGCGCGGTGTGCACCGAGTGGAAGTTGATGTGCGTCAGGGCCTGTTCGAGCAGCATGCCGTGCTCCACGAAGACCCGCAGGGCGGCCGAGAGAAGATCAAGACATTCCTCGTACGCGTTCAGGAACCACCGTGCGCCGGCCAGACTGCGCAGCACGTGGGCCTCGCCGACCACGTCCCGTTTCTCGCGGGCGGCCCGCAACGCGAACCGCATGACGTCCTCCCAGTCCTGGAAGTGGCCGAACCACTCGAAGTACTGCTGCATCGTGATGGCCAGCTGCCACGGGACGATGCCGTAGCCGAGGTCGGCCCCGACGCGTACCGCCTCCTTGAGCACTTCGCTCTGACCGGCGAACCAGTCGATCGCCTCGCGGTAGGAGCGCGGCCGGCGCGGGACCACGCCCGGTTCCGGCGGCGCGGGGGCGATCGGCGTACGGTTCGGCTCCAGCACCACCTGCGCGTTGTAGCTGCTGTGCAGGTAGTACTGCAGCAGCCGGGTGATCGCGGCCCGCTGGGCGGCGACCGGGTCGACGGTGCGGAACAGCTCGCCGGCGTACGCCCGCACCAGCACGTGGGAGGTGAAGCAGCCGCTCTCCCCCTCGGCGACCAGCGCGGCCTCGGTCAGCTCCTCGATCTGCGCCCGGGCGCACTCCAGGTCCTGCCCGGCCAGGGCGGCAGCGGCGTCGATCGTGATGCCCGGCACCAGCGCCACCGACAGCAGCCGGAACATCCGGGCCGCGCCCGGACTGAGCTGCCGGTAGGACCAGGAGAAGGCGGTCCGCGGGTCGGTGACGCCGCGCCCCTCGGGGAAGGCGGCGAGGCGCTGGTCGAGGTCACGCAGCTCGGCCGCCACCGTGGCCAGGGACAACTGCGGGCGTACGCTGAGTCGCGCGGCCAGGATCGCCAGCGCCAGCGGCAGCCGCCCGCACAGTTCGATGATCTCGTCGATGACGTCCGGCTCGACGCCGATCGCCCGCGGGTTGCGCAGGTACGCCAAGCGGCTGGAGAGGAGCTGCCGGGCCTCGGCCAGGTCCGGGACGTAGGCGCGGTAGAGCCGGGCGCCGTCGGAGGCGGCCAGCCCGACCAGCGGGCGGCGACTGGTGATCAGCACGAGACCGTCGGCCGAGTTCGGTAGCAGCGGCCGCACCTGCGACGCGTCGCGCACGTCGTCGAGCGTCACCAGGATCCGCTTGCCCGCGGTCAGGCTGCGGTACGCCCCGACCAGGGCGTCGAACGTGTCCGGCACGTCGGCGGCGCGCAGGCCCAGGCCGTACAGCAGGGATCGCAGGGCCTCGGCGGCCGGGACGCTGCCGTCCTCGCCCTCGTTGCCCCGCAGGTCGAGGTAGAGCTGACCGTCGCCGAACTCGCCGGCGACCTGGTGGGCGAAGTGCGTGACCAGGGTCGACTTGCCGACGCCGCCCATGCCGTCGACCGCGACCACCATCGGGCTGGTCCGCCGGTCGTCGCGCATCGAGTCGACCAGGTCGTGCAGGACACCCAGTTCGACGGTCCGGCCCACGAACATGGGCTGGTCGGGCGGCAACTGGGCGGGAACGATCAGCGGCGCGGAGCCGGCCGCGGCGTCCTCGGCCGCCGGGAACGCACCCGGCGTCCTGGTCACCACGACCGACGGCGAGGCCTGCGTCAGCACCTGCTGATGGGCCTCCTGCAGCTCGCGTCCCGGGTCGATGCCGAGCTCCTCGACGAGCCGTTCCCGGATGCTGCGGTACGTCTCCAGCGCCTCGGCCTGATGACCACCGGCGGCCAGCGTCGTCATCAGGGCGGCGTGCACCGGCTCGTGCAGCCGCCCGATCCGCGCGGCCAGCCGCAGCGCCGGGAGCAGGACGGCCGGGCGGTCCTGGGTCACGGCGACCCCGGCGGCGGCGATGGCCGCGTCGAGGAACTCGCCGTCGATGCCGGCGAAGACCGCGGTGGCGCCGGCACTGTCGGCGAGGCTGCCACCGGCCGGGCCCTCGCAGAGGCGCAGCGCGTCGAGGTAGTGGTCGAGCGCCCGGTCCGGCCGGTCCCGCCCCAGCGACTCCTTCGCCAGCGCGACCCCCTGGCGGAACTCGACGAGGTCGAGCGACTCCGGGCCGGCCGTGAAGCGGTACCCGCTGTCCCGGCGCGTGATGAAGGACCCGCCGGACCGCAGCGCCAGGCCCGGTTCGAGCAGGCGGCGCAGGGCTCCGACGTACTTGTGGATGACATTCACCGCGCTACCCGGTGGGCCCGCGCCCCAGATCAGATCGATCAGGTCGGACATCCCGACCGGGCGGTCCACCTGGGCAGCCATGAGAGCCAGCAGGCACCGCTGCTGACGCGGGCCCGCATCGAGCTCAACGCCGCCCCGCCAGACCCGCAACGAGCCCATGACCTGCAGGCGCACCGCGTTGGGAGAGGTCAACAGAGATTCCTTCGAGTGAATTGAGGCCCCACGGTAAAGATCAGGAGTGAAGGACTTGTGGAATTCGACTGGATCGCCGCGGAAAAACTGGTCTCGTCCTCGGCGAGCCGGTTGCCGTGGCAGCCGAACGGCACCCGGCTGGGCAGACGCACCGTGGCGACCGGGCCCGCGGCGAGGTCGGCGGCGAGGGCCGGTGCCGAAGCCGGCCGTGGCGTCGCGCTCCACGTCGTCGGTGATCAGCAGGCCGCGCGGGCTGAACCCGGCGCGGAAGGCGAAGTCCACTAGATCTTCACTGATCCCGGCCACCATCGGCGGATGGGAACGGACACGGGATTTCACGGTGGCGAGATCGCGGTGCAGCGCCAGGCCGGCGTACGGCACGAGGCCGCCCGCCTCTCGCGCATGCTCGAACCGACGGAGCTGTCGGGTGGCATCGCCCGCTTCCTCGCCGAGCGCACCTTCCTGGCCCTCACCGCCCGGGACGGGGCGGGCCGGCTGTGGACCACCGCCGTCGCCGGCCGGCCCGGCCTGCTCGAGGTCCGGTCCGGCTCCGAACTGGCCGTGCACGCCGGGATCGCGGCCGGCGACCCGTTGACCGGGCTGGCCGCCGGGCAGCAGGTCGGCACGACGAGCGTCGACTTCGCCCGGCAGCGGCGGGTCCGGATCAACGGCACCCTCACCGTCGCCACCGCGAAACTGCTGGTCGTCGACGCCGAGCAGGCGTACGGGAACTGTCCGCAGTTCATCCAGCCGCGCCTGCTGGCCCCGGACGACGCCGCGCCGCCGGCGACCGCCGAGGACGACACGCGCCACGGCACCACGCCCGAGCCGGCGGACCTCGCGCTGATCCGCGCGGCCGACACGTTCTTCCTCGGCACCGCACACCCCGACCGGGGCGCCGACGCTTCGCACCGCGGCGGCCCGCCCGGCTTCGTCCGCGTCGACGACCGCGGTCTGTGGTGGCCCGACTACCCGGGCAACAACATGTTCAACAGCCTCGGCAACCTGGCCGTGAACCCCGAGGCAGCGCTGCTCTTCCCCGACTTCGCCACGGGCGGCAGCCTCCACCTGTCCGGCACCGCGCGGATCGAGTGGGGCGAGGCCGGCCGGCCCGGCGACGACGGGCACAGCGGCCGCCTGATCCGCTTCCGGCCGCACCACCTCGTCGCCACGCATCACCTGGCCCTGCACGAGGTCGCTCACCGCTCGTACGCCCACAATCCGCCGCTCACGAGTGGTGAACCACATGCGCAATCGAACATATGAGCAATTCTTCGGAGAATGGACAACGCTCGCTCTTTCGAGCGCGGAATGATTGCGGCGGCCGCGGACGCGGCCACCGAGATCAGGTCGGTGGCGCTGACCGGCGGCGTATCGCCGGGGCTGACGCGCTCGCCGCCGTCGTCGACGTCGCGATTCTGGACCGCTTCGAGATCCTGTCCCGGACCGTCCCGGGATCGGACGTGACCGGCGTCGCCGCCCTACGGGTGTACGACCTCAGCACCGGCAACACCGTCGGCCTGAGTCCCGCCGCCGGTTCCGCATCCGCGCGCGGCGGGATGCTGTGGTGGTCCACCGGCACCGCCGAGGCCACCAGGTGGCACAGCCTCGACCTGCGCACCGCCTGACGTCCGGGTCGCAGCCGGGGCCGCGTCGTGGTCATGCCCGCACCACCACCGTCGCCGGCGCGGTGATCGCCCGCAGCCGGGTCACCGCCCAGGACACCAGCAGGACCGCGGTCGCGGTGAGCGAGATGCCGGCCCCCGCGGCGATGTCGAACCGGCCGGAGGCCCACAGCCCGGCCAGCCCGCTGCCCACCGCGAACACCACGGCGAGCACGGTCATCACCGGCAGCCGGTCGGTCCACAACCGGGCGGCCGCGGCCGGCGCGACGATCAGTGACAGCGCCAGGATCGTCCCGGCCGCGGGCACCAGCGTCACCACGACGACCTCGATGGTCAGCAGCAGCACGACGTCCCACGCCCCGGTCGGCAGCCCGGCTGCCCGGGCCGCGGTGCGATCGAAACCGACCAGCAGCAGCGGGCGTGCGGCCAGTGTCAGGACGAGCCCGGCGACGACCAGCGCGACCAGCGTGGTGATCAGATCCTGCACGGTCACCGTGAGGATCGAGCCGACCAGGAACGAGGACAGGTCGCGGCTGAATCCGCTCTGCGTGGCGACCAGTGCGGCGCCGAGCGCGAACCCGGCCGACAGGACGACGCCGGTGGCGGCTGCCGCGTCCTGGCCGCGGCGGCGGGTCAGCGCGGCCACGCCGAGGGCGACGGCGGCACCGGCCACCGCGCCACCGATCAGGATGTTCACGCCGATGATGGAGGCCGCCACCACGCCGGGGAAGGTGGCGTGGGTCAGGGCCATGGTGAAGAACGACAGCCGGCGCAGCACCACCTGCACCCCGATCAGCCCGGCGAGGAGCCCGACCAGGATCACCTCGGCGGTCGCCCGGTGCAGGGCGTCATCCCACCAGTTCATGGACGGAGCTCCTCGGTCGGGGCACGGTCGCGGTGCGACGGCGGCGGTCACGGATCAGGCGTACCGGGATCAGCAGGCAGTACGCCGCCACCAGCAGCAGCACCACCGCCGGGGCGGAGGTCAGCGACACTCCGTGGTGGATGGAGGCGGTCCAGCTCAGCAGCAGTCCGCCGTAACCGGCGCCGAGGATGAGCAGCGTGCCCAGCGCGGCCATCACCGCCAGGCGGTCGGTGACCATGCGGGCGGCCGCCGCGGGCACGATCAGCAGCGCGACCACGAGGATGGTGCCGACCGCGCGGACGGCGGCGACCACGACGAGCGCGACCAGGATGTTGAGCCACAGGTCGAGCCAGCCGACCCGGAAGCCGGCGGCTGCGGCGCCTCCCGGGTCGAAGGTGCGCAACAGCAGCGCCCGGGCGCCGATCAGCAGGGCGACCAGCACGATCACGACCAGGACCGCGGTCTCCGCGATCTGCCGCGGCGAAACGGTCAGCAGCCGGCCGAACAGGAACGAGGTCAGATCCGAGGTGTACGACGATCGCCGCGACACCATCGCCACCCCGACGGAGAACATCGCGGTCAGCACCACGGCCGTGGCCGCGTCGTCGGAGACTCGCCCGCCGCGGGTCAGCAGGGTCAGCACGACCGCCGTGACGACCCCGGCCACCAGCGCACCGGCGAAGAGCCCGTCCAGGCCACCGGCGAGGAAGCCGATCACCACGCCGGGGAAGATCGTGTGGGTCAGCGCGTCGGAGACGAACGAGAGCCGCCGGGCGAAGACGAACGCGCTGACCGGGCCACAGATCAGTGCCAGCAGCACCATCTCGGCCAGGGCCCGGGCCATGAACGGTGCCGTGAACGGTTCGATCATGGCTCGACGAGCACCATCCGGCCGTCGGCGAGGCTGATCGTGCTACCGCCGTACGTCTGGCGCAGGTTTTGTTCGTTGAGGGTCCCGGCGGGGGGCCCGGCCGCCCACTGGCGCCCGTTGATCAGGCACACCAGGTCGGCCAGGCTCCGGGCCACGTCGAGGTCGTGGGTGCTGAGGACCAGTGCGGTTCCGCTGCCGGAGAGTTCGCGCAGCACCCGGACGATCGCGTCCTGGCTGACCGCGTCGACGCCGTTGAACGGCTCGTCGAGCAGCAGCAGGCGCGGTTCGGCGGCGATGGCACGGGCCAGCAGGACGCGCTGGCGCTGGCCGCCGGAGAGGGTGCCGAAGCGGTGCCCGGCCCGATCGGCGAGGCCGACCCGGTCGAGGGCGTCGGCGACCGCGTCCCGATCCTCCTTGCGGGCGGGCCGCCACCAGCCGATCCGGCGGTAGCGGCCCATCATCACCACCTGCCGGACGCTGACCGGGAAGTCGCCGTCGAGGGTGTCGGTCTGCGGCACGTAACCGGCCCGGCCCCGGGCCGCCGCGGGGTGGTCGCCGAGCACGGTGGCGGTGCCGGCGAGCACCGGGACCAGGCCGAGCACCGACTTGATCAGGGTGGACTTGCCGGCCCCGTTCGGGCCGACCAGGGCGAGGCGCTGCCCCGGGGCGAGTTCCAGGTCGACGTGGGTGAGCACCGGGGTGCCCTGATAGCCGACGCTCACCCCCGAGTACGTCAGGGCCGGCGTCATCTCAGCCCGCCAGCGCGGCGACGATGACCTGGGTGTTGTGCGCCTCGGCGCCGAGGTAGGTGCCCTGCGGCGTCCCGGCGGCGCCGAGGCTGTCGCCGTAGAGGGCGTCCTCGCCGCCGACGACCTTGACCCCGGCCTGCTCGGCGATGGCCTCGGCGGTCTTGGCCGGCAGCGAACTCTCCGTGAAGATCGCCTTGGTGCCGGTCTCCTTGATCTTGGCGACCAGGTCGGTGAGCTGCTGAGCGGACAGCTCGGCCGAGGTGTCCATGCTGGGGATGACCGAGCCGACGAACTGCAGTTTGTACCGGTCGACGTAGTAGCCGAACGCGTCGTGGTTGGTGACCAGCTTGCGGTCGGCCTCGGGCAGCTTCGCGAACGCGGCCTCGTTGTCGGCGTCGAGCTGGTCGATCTTCGCCGAGTAGGCGGTGAGGTTCTGGGCGAACGCGGCGGCCCGGCTGGTGTCCGCCACGGCGAGCGCCTTCTCGATATTGGTGACCATGATCTTGGCGTTCTGCGGGTTGTGCCAGATGTGCGGGTCGCCGTCGGCCGCCTCCTCGTCGCCGGGGTCGCCCTTGCGCAGTGTCACGCCCTGGCCGGAGTCCACGACGGTGCCCTTGAAGCCGGCCGACTCGATGGTCTGGTCCAGCCACTTCTCCATGCCGACGCCGTTCTTGACGACCACCTCGGCCGCACCGATGGCCTGGATGTCGGCCGGGGTGGGCTCGTACTCGTGCGGGTCGACGCCGACCTTGATGATCTGGGTCACCGAGACGTCGCTGCCGCCGATGTTGCGCACGAAGTCGGCGACCTCGGGGGTGGTGGCGACCACCGCGAGCGGCTTGCCGCCCGTCGCCGCGGCGGCGTCCGTGTCCGCGTCGCCGGACCCGCAGCCGGCCAGGACGGTCGTCGCGGCGGTCAGGGACGCGAACCAAAGGATGCCGTGCCGGATTTTCATCGATTCCACTCCTGTCACTGAGGAGCAGAACGATAATCGTTTTCAAAAATAATCGTCTAATGGCAAGATGACCATCAGTTCATCCGACGGCCTTTCCTTCCGGCCCGGCCCGGACGCGCCGCGAAGCCCGGTCAGCCGCAAGCCACCCCGGAACCGGGACCCGTGCAGTCGCGGCAGGTTCCGAAGATCTCGATGGTGTGCCGCACGTCGGTGAACCCGTTCGCCTCGGCGACCTCGTCGGCCCAGCGCTCGACCGCCGGGCCGGCGATCTCCACCGTCTTGCCGCAGTCACGGCACACCAGGTGGTGGTGGTGACCGTCGCGGCTGCACAGCCGGAACAGCTGCTCGCCGCCGGGCAGCCGCGCGGCGTCGGCGTCACCCGCGTCGACCAGCATCTGCAGTGTCCGGTAGACCGTGGTCAGGCCGACCTTGGCGCCCCGCTGGCGCAGCAGCATGTGCAGCTGCTGGGCGCTGCGGGCCCCGTCGACCTCCTGCAGCAGCGCCATCACCTCGCCACGCTGGCGGGTGTTACGGGGCGCGGGTGTCGGTTTCACGATGGGCTCCGTCACGGTACGGCGGCGCTTCAGCCGCGGCGGTCCCGCAATTATGCACTGGTGAGCATGTACGCAACGGTCCGTGGTCGCGCCACGTCGACGAGCAACGTGCCCGGCACGGCCGTCGCGGCGAGTGCACCGGGCACGGGCTGACCGGCATGCGCGAGCGCGCGGAAGCCGCGGGCGGGACGATCAGCAGCGGGATGCGACCGGACGGCACCTGCGCCGTCCACGCCGAGTTGCCCACCGTTGACAGTCCGTTGCCTGACTAGACTGCCCCGGGTTCGTCCGTGACCGCGATCCGAAAGTGACCTGGCATGTCCATCTACAGCACCCAGCGGCTGCACGCGCTGCGGATGATCGTCACCGGCGGCGGCACCGGCGGCCACACCTACCCCGCGCTGACCACGGTCAACGCCGTCCAGGCCCGGCTCGCCGAGACCGGCACCACGCCCGAGGTGCTCTGGGTCGGGGTCGCCGACGGGCTGGAAGCCAAGATCGCCGTACGCAACGGCATCCCGTTCAAGGCCGTCACCACCGGCAAGCTGCGCCGCTCGCTGTCCCCGCGCGACCTGGCCCGCAACCTCGTCGACGCGTTCCGCATCCCGCTGGGCATCGCGCAGGCCGCGTTCACCGTCGCCCGGGCCCGGCCGTCGGTGGTGCTCAGCACGGGCGGGTTCGTCTCGGTACCGATCGGACTGGCCTCGGCCCTGTTCCGGGTGCCCTACCTGATGCACGAGCAGACGCTGAGCCTCGGCCTCGCCAACCGGATCCTGGCCCGATTCGCCACCCGGATCCTGCTCAGCCACGAGGCGTCGCTCGACCACCTGTCGCCGCGGGCGCGCAGCCGGGCAGTCGTCACCGGCAACCCGATCCGGCCGGCGGTGCTCCAGGGTGACGCCGGGACGGGCCTGGCCGCGTACGGGCTGGACCCGGCCGTGCCGGTGGTGCTGGTGACCGGCGGCGCCACCGGTGCGCAGCAGATCAACCGCATGCTGACCGGCGCGCTGCCGTACCTGCTGGAGCACTGTCAGATCGTGCACCAGTGCGGCGGCCACGGGCTGGACGAGATGCGGCAGGTGGCCGCGTCACTCCCGGCGCATCTCGCCCACCGGTACCACGTCGTCGACTTCATCCACGACGAACTGCCCGACGTGCTGGCCGCGGCCGCCGTCGTCGTCGCCCGCAGCGGGGCCGGGACGGTCGCCGAGCTGACCGCGCTCGGCAAGGCGTGCGTGCTGGTGCCGTACCCGGTCTCCGCCGGTGACGAGCAGCGCATCACCGCTCGGCACCTGGCCGCGGCGGGCGCCGCGATCATGCTCGACGGGGACACCGCCACCCCGGAGAACCTGCACGCCACCCTCACCACGCTGCTGGCCGACCCGCAGCGGCGGGCCACGATGGCCGCGACCGCCGCGGCGCACGGCCGGCCGGACGCCGCCGCCCGGGTGGTGACCGAGATCCTCACCACCGCCGCCGGGCGGCAGTAGGCGCCGGTCAGGCGGATCACCCTGGTCCGGGGCGGCGGTCAGCTCAAGGGCTGCCCCGGCGTCCCGCCCGGCAGGAATCTCTTCTTGACTTTCGGGCGGCCCGCGCAGCTCTCGTGCGGACGGCCCGCGCAGCTCTCGTGCGGACGGCCCGCGCAGCTCTCGTGCGGACGGCCCGCGCAGCTCTCGTGCGGACGGCCCGCGCTTCCTGAGCGCCTTTCCGCAGGTGAGCTGACGGCTGCCGGTCAGCCTCCCGACGACGAGAAACCGCCGGTCGTGGAACCGCTGCTCCCGCGGCCCACGACGTTGGTCTTCACGGTGCCGTTGGAGACCCGCCCGGCGGTCGGCAGCTTGAACGCGCGCCGGCTCGCGGTGTCATCGGGTGGAAAATAGTCGCCGCCGTCCAGGTACGTCCCCGGTCCGAGGCCGCGGGAGTAGGACGTGGAGTGCCAGATGAAATACCGGCCGGTGTCGTCGTCGTCGCAGCTCTCCTCGTCGACGATCTCCCCCTCCTCGTCCGCGCAGTAGAACACCTCGTCGGCGGGCTCATCGTCAGCGGCATCCTCGTCGGCGGCATCCTCGTCGACGGGCTCCTCCTCGGTGACCGGATCCTCGGCCACCGCACCGGCGCCGCTGCCGCTGCCGCTGCCGCCGCTGCCGGAGTCGTAGACGTAGGCCGGCTCTCCGGCGTGATCCTGCTCGTCGACGGCACTGTTGTCACAGGCCGCGGCACCGCCGGCCGCCAGCGCGAGAAACGTGGCCGTCAGGACGACCTTGCGTGAACTGATGCGCCGGGAGCTCAACTCGGCTGGGCGAACCGGCCGGCCGCCGACAGAGCGGGACAGACGCAACATGAGCCATCCTCGGGCACGTGGGGATCAGCAACGTACCCGGTCCCGTCGACAGCCGGATCGGCTCAGCGGCCGGGAACTCACATATCGGCCGGGTCCGCCGAGCCCCCGAACGGCTGAGGTCGCCCCGACCGGCCGAACGCGCTATCGGAAAGACGGCCGTTCGCGACGGTCGAAGGGATTGTCCGAGCGGAATGACCACGGTGAGAGCCGGCCGGGAGCGTACGGCGCGCTGCCGGCCGGACCACAAGCCCGGGTCGCCCGATCGCCGATCCCACCACTGTCGCCCGGCGCAGTGCCGTCCGGTGACTTCCGGCTAGCTTGCTAGCATGCTAGCTTCGTCCGGTGGGTGCCGAGGAAGTCAAACAGTTCAACGTCTACCTGCCGATCGGCCTGATCAAGCAGGTGAAGATCCGCGCCGTCGAGACCGGCACGTCCCTGTCGGCTCTGGTCGCCGCCGCGCTGAGCGCCTACCTCGAGGACCCGCATCGACAACAGCAGCCGCCGACCGAGAAGGAGACCTGACATGGCGACCGAGGGCATCGAGGCCGTGTTCGTGGAGACTCACAACTGGGGCAAGGCCGCACAGTTCTTCCAGGCTCTGGGCTTCGAGCTGGAGTTCACCACCGACCACCACTCGGGCCGGTTGCGCAACGGCCCGGGGCCGTACGTGTTCGTCGCCGAGGTCCCCGAGTCCCGGGAACCGCGGACCGAGATCGTGCTGAGGGTCCCGGACGCGGACGCGTTCGACCCTGCCGCCATCGTCGAGGTGGTGTCCCCGTTCGAGGACACGCACTACGGCACCCGGGCGGCGATCGTCCGCGATCCCGACGGCCGGTTGTGGAGCCTGCAGGCCCCGGCGAAGAGCTGAGAGCGCGCGATGACCGATCAGCGGATCGAGGCACCGGACAGCACCGCGGTGCGGACCGCCCTGTGGCGCGCGATGCACGTCGAGGCCGACGACGCGCCGTATGTCCTGGAGGACACGATCGGCCTGCGCCTGGCCGCCCCCGGCGACGACTGGCGCCGCCGGCCGGACATGGACCCGCGGGTGACCCGCGCCTTCCGGGCCGCGATGGTCGCCCGCGCCCGCTTCGTCGAGGACCTGGTCGTCGAGCAGGCCGGCCGCGGCGTCACGCAGTACGTCGTGCTCGGCGCCGGCCTGGACACGTTCGCCCAGCGCAGGCCGGAGATCGCCGCCCACCTGCGTATCTTCGAGGTGGATCAGCCCGGCCCGCAGGCGTGGAAGCGTCGCCGTCTGGTCGAGCTGGGCTACGGCGTCCCCGACTGGTTGCGGCTGGTCCCGGTCGACTTCGAGCACGATCCGGACTGGCTGGGGCGGGTGGTCGCGGCCGGCTTCGACCCCGGCCGGCCCGCGGTCGTCGTCTCCACCGGCGTCTCGATGTACCTGAGCCGGGACACCACCGCGGCCACCCTGCGTACGGTCGCCGGGTGCGCGCCCGGCTCGACGCTGGCGATGACGTTCCTGCTGCCGATCGAGCTGGTCGACGAGGCCGACCGCCCCGGCCTGCGGGCGAGCACGGCCGGCGCGCAGGCGTCGGGGACACCCTTCGTCAGCTTCTACACCCCGGCGCAGATGCTGGAGACGGCCCGCCGAGCCGGTTTCGCCGGTGTCCGGCACGTGCCCGGTTCCGCGCTCGCCGAGCGGTACTTCGCCGGCCGTTCCGACGGGCTCCGGCCGTCCAGCGGCGAGAGCCTGCTGGTGGCCACCACGTGACCGCGCGGTCCGGCACCATGTGACCATGGTCGATACTTCCGCCCTGCTGGACGCCTACGACGCGCAGATGCGCACTCCGCCCGGTGCCGCCCCGGCCGGCATCACCCACGAGTACGACGGTCCGGTCCGCCGCGTCGTCGGCGGGCCCGTCGGACGGATCCGGGCGCCGCGCGACCCCGGGGTCACCGGTCCCGAGCTGGACCGTCTGATCGCCCGCCAGCGGGACTACTTCCAGGCCCGCGGCGAGGGCGTCGAATGGAAGGTACGAGCCCACGACCGGCCCGCGGATCTTCCCGAACGCCTGGTCGCGGCCGGGTTCGTCCCGGAGCGGCCGTCGACGGTGCTGATCGGTCTCGCCGCCGAGGTGGCCGCCGACCCGGTCCTGCCCGAGGGGGTCGTGCTGCGGCAGGTCACTGCCGAGGCGGACCTGCGCCGCATCGGCGACCACCAGGCCCGCGTCTGGGACATCGACGGTTCCTGGATCGCTGACGATCTCATCGCCCGGGTCGTAACCGCCCCGGACGAGATCACCATCCTGGTCGCCGAGGCCGGCGACCAGGTCGTCTGCACGGCCTGGGCGCTCTACCACCCGGGCACCGAGTTCGTCGCGCTGCTGGGCGGCACGACAGCAGCGGAGTGGCGGGGGCGGGGCCTCTACCGCGCGCTGCTCGCCGCCCGGGCGCGGGAGGCGGTCGCCCGCGGCTTCCGGCTGCTGCACGTGGACGCGTCGCCGGACAGCGCACCCATCCTGCGGCGGTGCGGCTTCCACGAGATCACCACGTCGACGCACTACCACTGGACACCCCCGGCCGGTCAGTAGTCGAACAGCGTGGCCCAGCCGAGCACCCCCAGCAGGCGCCGGACCGATGGGGTCGCCCCGTCCAGCCGGATCCTCCGGCCGTCGGCCCGCAGCCGGAGGGCGGCGTGCGCGAGCGCCCGTGACCCGGGTACGTCGATGAAGGTCAGCAGGCGCACATCCACGCTGACGTCGCCGGGTGTGTCGGTGAGCAGGTCCAGTGCGAGTTCGAGGAGCGGCAGGGTCGACATGTCCACCTCGCCGCGCAGCCGGATCCCCGGTGCACTCGTCAGCGCGGTCACCTCCAGGTCCAGCCCCGGGGTGACGGTCATCGTCGTCATGGATACCTGTTCGCGGGGATGCCGGACATCGGTCCTCCTGAAGGAGAGGGTGGTGCCCGCCACCGCCCGGCGGGCACCACAGGGGATGGACCCCAGGAGCGGGGAGTGGGCTTTCAGTGCGGTCGCCCGGCTCCCCGGGAGGCGCGGTCAGGCGTGCTCGCGCGCGGCGCCGGCCGACGGCGGGCGATGGTCTTCGTCATGGTGCGGCTCCTCGGTAGTGCCGACGTCGGCACACCGGACGCTACGAGGAGGCAGTGCACAAACAGTTCAGTTCCAATTGACCGCCGCGGCAGTACGCTGCGAACGGGGGTGACGAGATCTTGGATGCCCGACGGGCCTGGCAACCGCCCCGGCCGCCCGGCCAGCGCCGCGCCGACCACACCGCGATCGTGGGCTGCGATCTGTTCGTCGACGGGGTCGCCGTCGAGAGCCCCGGCTCGGCCGCGGACCTGACCCGGCTGCACGAGCAGGCGCGGGAGCACGAGGGCGGGTTCGTCTGGCTCGGCCTGCACGAGCCGACCGAGGCCGCGCTCACCCGCGTCGCCGACGTGTTCGGCCTGCATCCGCTGCTGGTCGAGGACGTCCTGCACCGCGAGCAGCGGGTGAAGGTCGAGCGGTACGACGAGGTGACGTTCCTCGTCATGCGCGCCGCCCGCTACGTCGAGCACGAGCGGATCCTGGCCACCAGTGAGATCGTCAGCACCGGTTTCGTCCGGCTCTTCATCGGCCCGCACTTCGTCATCACCGTGCGTCAGGGCAACGTGATGGAGTTCGGCTCGCTGCGCGACCGGCTGGACTCGGAGCCGGACTTGCTGGCCCAGGGCCCGTGGTCGGTGGCGTACGCGATTGTCGATCACCTCGTCGACGCCTACGTCGAGATCGCGGCCGCGATGCAGGTCGACTTCGACCTGACCGAGGAGGCCCTGTTCGAGGCGCAGACGCCGGTCTCGGTCGAGCAGATCTACCAGCTGAAACGTCAGCTCATGAAGTTCAAGGCGGCCGTGGTGCCGCTGCACCGGGCACTGCTCACCCTGCTCGACAAGCGGTTCACCGAGATGCCCAAGGGCATTCGACGGTACGTCGGTGACGTCGCCGACCATCACACCGCCGTCATGGAGCAGGTCACCGGCTTCGACGAGGTGGTCAACGCCCTGCTCCAGGCCCGGCTCAACCAGGTGAACGTGGAACAGAACGACGACATGCGCAAGATCGCCTCGTGGGCCGCGATCGCCGCGGTGCCGACCACGGTCGGTGCGGTCTACGGCATGAACTTCGACCACATGCCCGAGTTGACCTGGCAGCACGGCTACGCCGACGCGATGCTGCTGATCGTGCTCGGCGCCACCGTCCTCTACTGGCTGTTGCGCCGGGCCGGATGGCTGTGAGGCTCATGGCGTACGCGCGAAGGATCTTCTGAGGTTGTGGTGGCATGCTCGGAGGATGAGCGAGTCCGAGGCCACGGTGACCAGCCTGCAGCGGCGCCCCACGCCGAGGTGGGTGGCGCCGGTCTTCGCCGTGCTGGGTGTGGCCACCATCCCGTGGACGGTCTATCTGTCGCTCACGCTGCCGCAGCGGATGCACATCGGCAACTACCGGACCGCGTGGGTCGGCTTCGACGTGCTGCTGGTGCTGGGCCTGCTCGCGACGGCATGGACGGCGTGGCGCGGCCGCCAGCGGGTCGGCCTGTTCGCCGCCTCCACCGCCACGCTGCTGCTGGTCGACGCGTGGTTCGACGTGACGTTGTCGAGCCGGGCCGAGCGGCCGATGGCGATCGTCTCGGCCGTGCTGATCGAGGTTCCGCTCGCGGTGCTCTGCGGGTGGATCGCGCTGCACGTCGACCGGCTCGTCGAGCATCGCCTGCGCCGGCTGGCCCGGCAGACCGCCCGGCTGCGGGCCGTGAGCACGGGCCGTCCGCCGGGGCGGCGCGCGGAGGCCCGTCTGCAGGAGATGATCCGCGAGCAGAGCCGGCTGCAGCACGGGCGGACCGGCGAGAACAGGTCCTGACCGCGTCGGGCTTCAGCCGCGCGGGGGCATGAATCTCCGGTACGCCGGGACGGCCGCCGCGGCCACCCCGAAGTGCATCAGCATCAGCGCGATCACGCCGCCCGTGGTGGTGCCGGGCTGGGACTTCGAGACGAGCAGCATGACGTCCGGGATGAGCGAGAGCACCAGGACGACCGGCACCAGCACGCGCAGCACCCGTCCGGCGCGGGCGCTGCGGTTGACCACCACCCGCCAGACGATCGCCGAGATCAGCGTGCCGATCACCGTCAGCGGGCCGTAGACCGGCAGGGTGAGCTGCTGGAACTCGCTCGGCACGCCCAGGGCGCGGGCGACCAGGGCGATCACCGTGTTGATGACCAGGGCACCGACGACGGCGAGGCCGAGCGCGGCGAGCGTCGCCTTCCACGTCACGCGGGCGGCGGGCAGAGCGGTCGCGGTCATGTCGATCCCCTTCGCTGACTTCAACGTTGAAGTGAAGCTAGGGCACCGACGCCTCAAGCCTCAAGCTTTTCTGTCTAAGAATTACTTAAGGCGTGAAGCAATTACGATCTTGATCGGCTGCCGAGCAGGGCGGCCAGCGCCGCGTCCGAGGCGCGCAGGGCGTCCCGGTCGAAGGTACTGCCGGCGGCGACCAGCTCGGCCGCGCCGGTGCGGTCGAACAACTCGGCGAGCCGGCTCCCGACCCGGTCCGGGGAGCCGGTGACCGCCGCCGCGACGGTCTCCTCGACGTACCGCTGCTCCCGTGCGGTCCGGGTGGCGCCCCGGGCCGCGGCCACCGGTTCCAGCGGCGGGAACACCCCGGCGGTACGACTCCGCGCCATCGCCCGGGCCTCCGGCAACAGCAGGTCGGCGGCCTCGGCGTCGGTGTCGGCGACCAGCACGTCGAGGCTGATCGCGACCCACGGCTCGGGTAGTTGCTCGGACGGCCGGAAGGCACGCCGGTAGTCGGCCAGCGCCCGCTCACCGCCGTCGCGCAGGAGTGGGCCGCCGACGATCACCGGGAGGCCGAGCTCGGCGGCGATCGGCAGTCCGGATCCGGTGGCCAGCACGTACAGGGGAATGGCCCGGTCGGGTCGGGGGTGCACGGTGATCTCGGCGGTGCCGGTGAGAAAACCGCGGAGCTCGGCCAGGTCGGCGGCGAAGTCGCGGTCGGTCGATCGCAGGGCCCGCCGGACCGGCGCGGTGAACCCGGGCGAGCGGCCCAGCCCCAGGTCGACCCGGCCCGGGGCGAACGCGGCGAGCGTGGCGAACTGCTCGGCGACGACGAGCGGCTGGTGGTGCGGCAGCATCACGCCGGCCGAACCGAGCCGGATGACCGTCGTGGCGCCGGCGACCGCGGCCAGCAGCACGGCCGGCGCGGCGCCCGCGATGCCGGGAACCCCGTGGTGCTCGGCCACCCAGAACCGGTGATATCCGAGCCTTTCGGCCTCGGCGGCGCGCGCGACGGTGCCGTGCAGCGCCGCCGCGTCCGGTTCGCCGATCCGCGTGCGGGAGCGATCGAGCAGGGAGAGCCGGGGCTCAGCGATGATCACGAAGGGTTCAGCGTATTCCGGGAAGGACCTTGTTCCCGGGTACGGCGTGGGACGCGCGAGTCTGCCGCCTCCGCGCCCCACGCCGTCACCGTCAGGGCAGGTCGATCGGGCGCAGCACCCGGTCGATGCCGTGCGCGATCTGCTTGTTGCCCTTGTTGATGTCGAACCGGTTGACGCGCGGGTTGCGGTCGCTGCGGTCGGCGTCGATCAGCGCGATGCGCTTGTGCCAGCGGCCGTACACGTCGACCTTGATCGTCGCGCCGGTGGCGGTCTTCAGCTTGGCGCCGTCGGACTTGAGAGCGGCCTTGCGATCGACGGTCGCGCCCGGGACCACGTGGTAGAGCAGCACCGTCTCGACGGTGTCGATGCCCAGGCCGGCGACCGCGGTGAACGCCGCTTTCTCGCCCGGCAGGCGCTTGCTGTGCTTGATGTCGGCGACCAGCAGCTCGAACGCGCGGTCGTTGGGCAGGAACGCGGTCAGTGCCGTCTTGCCGTCGGTCAGCACCTTCACCGGGCTGTTCGGCTTGGCCTTGAGCACGGCCTGCACCGCGGCGGTCAGGATGTCGTAGTCGTGGCCGTTGCGGTCGAACCCGCTCTTGTCCGCGGTCAGCACCGCCGCCAGGGACTTCGTGCCCAGCGGCTTGGTCTTGGTGTGCGCGGCGGCCGGGGCGGTGGAGAGGGCGGAGGCGACGATCGCGGCGGTGGCTACGGCGGCGGCCCGCTTGCCGACTCGGGTGATCCTCATTGTCGTGCGTCCTTTCCGGAGTACGGGATGGTGGCTTCGGTGCCACCACCCCGTACTTCGTCCGGCCCGGCGGCCGTGGATGCACCTATTTCGTGAGAGTTCCGCGCAGCAGGCTGTTGCCGGAGTGCGCGGCGTCGCCGTCGTGCGGTTCGTCGCTGACGTCGACCAGGCGATAGCGGTTCAGATCGGTGCCCGGCGGCAGCGGCAGCACGGCCTCAGGCCGGTCCGGCAGGTTACCGATCGCGACCATTTTCGTCGTGTCGTCCGGATCGAGAAGCCACACCTCGTGGAATCCGGTGGTCAACGGCAGATTGCGTACGTCGATGCGCAGTTGCCCGTCGGCGAGCACCCGCACGTCGCCACCCGCGCTCGCCGGCACCGTCGCCAGCGGGCTCAGCGTGGCCTGGGCGGTGACCCGCTCGCCGGCGTCCCGGCCGGTGAACCGTTCGACGGTGACCGTGCCGGCCACCGCGACGATGGCGGCCGCGGCCGCGGCGAGCACCGGCATCAACCAGCGCGACCGGGGCCGCCGGGGCCGGGCCCGGTGTTCCGCGAGGTCGGTCACCGGGGCCGGAGCCGCGGCGATGCCCTCGGCGACGGCCTGCCAGATGTGTTCCGGTGGCGCGGGCAGGTCCCGCAGGTCCTGCACCTCCGCGCCGATCTCGGCGACCTCACGCAGGGCCCGCATCTCGTGCCGGCAACTCGCGCAGGTCACCAGGTGGTCGGATTCGGACAGCTCCTCGAGTTCTTCAGAGAGCGCGAGAAGGACCAGCCGATCGGGATCCAAGTGCTGCACCGTCCACCTCCCAACGGCGTCGCAGGTTCGCCATACCCCGGCGGATATGGCTCTTGACCGTGCCCAGCGGCAGCCCGGTGACCGCCGCGATCTGTGGATGGGTCAGATCGTCGAAGAACGCCAGCTCCAGTGTGCGTCGCTGGTCCTCGGGCAGCCGTTCCAGTTCGTCGGCGACGACCAGCCGGTCGACGATCCGTTCCGGCGTGTCCTCGACCGGCGCGGCCGGCTGGGCCGCCACCGTCTCCGCCTTGCGTTCCTCGCGGGCCGCCGACCGCAGCCGGTCCACGGCTTTGCGCCGGGCGATGCCCAGCAGCCAGCCGAGCATCGTGCCGCGCTGCGGGTCGAAGCCGTCCCGGCCCGTCCATGCCGCGACGAACGTCACCTGGGTGACGTCCTCGGCGTCGGCCCGATTGCCCAGCAGCCGCTGGGCCAGGTAGAGCACGGCGGCGCCGTGCCGCTCGTACGCCACTCGCAGAGCTGCCTGGTCGCCGGCGCGTAACCGCCCGGCGAGCTCGTCGTCGGAGCTCATCGACCTCCCTTCCGCACGTAGGTCCTCTCCGGTGTTCGCTGCGGACGGCTCGGATGGTTGCACGCGAGGCCCAGGTAAGGAGTGCCGTGGGCCACGCCACCCCGGGGGCGTCCACCCGGCCGTACGCCGAAGCGGGGTTTATGGTGACGAAAATGGCGGACAGAACACTCGGCTTGCGCGGTGACCGGGGTGCGGTCCTGGGCGCGATGATGCTCGCGACCGGGCTGATCGCGATCGACTCGACGATCATCGCGACGGCGGTGCCGTCGGTGGTGGCCGACATCGGCGGCTTCCACGAGTTCCCCTGGCTCTTCTCGATCTACCTGCTCGCGCAGGCCGTGTCGGTGCCGATCTACGGCAAGCTCAACGACATGTTCGGGCGCAAGCCGGTGATCCTCTTCGGCATCGCGCTCTTCCTGCTCGGCTCGATCTTCTGCGGCGCGGCATGGAACATCTGGATGCTGATCGCGTTCCGCGTCGTGCAGGGGCTGGGCGCCGGGGCGATCCAGCCGACCACCATCACGATCGTCGGCGACCTCTACTCGGTGGCGGAACGGGCCAAGGTCCAGGGCTACGTGGCCAGCGTCTGGGGCGTCTCCTCGGTCGTCGGCCCCACACTCGGCGGCGTCTTCAGCGAGTACGTCAGCTGGCGCTGGATCTTCTTCGTGAACATCCCGCTCTGCCTGCTGGCGGCCTGGATGATCATGCGCAAGTTCCACGAGAGCCGGGACCGTGCGCGCCCGGTGATCGACTACCGCGGCTCGGTGCTGCTCACGCTCGGGCTGACGCTGGTCGTCCTCGGGGTGCTGGAGGGCGGCCAGGCCTGGGGCTGGGCGTCACCGGCCGGCATCGGGATCCTCGGGCTCGGCGCGGCGATGCTGGTCGCCTTCGGTTTCGTCGAGCGGACCGCGACCCAGCCGGTCCTGCCGCTCTGGATCTTCCGCCGGCGGCTGCTGGTGACCAGCGGCCAGCTCTCCGTCGGCATCGGCGCGATCCTGATGGCGCTCAGCTCGTACGTGCCGACCTACGCCCAGGAGGTGCTCGGCGCCGGGCCACTGGTGGCCGGGCTGGCCCTGGCCGCGCTGACCCTGGGCTGGCCGGTCTCGGCGAGCCAGGCCGGCCGGATCTACCTGCGCCACGGCTTCCGCGTGTGCGCGCTGGCCGGCACCGTGCTGGTGTTCGCCGGGTCGGCCCTGCTGCTCCTGCTCGGGCGGCACTCCAGCGTGCTCGAGGTGGCCGCGTTCTGTCTGATCATCGGCCTGGGCATGGGGCTCACGGCGTCGCCGACACTGATCGCGGCGCAATCCAGCGTCGGCTGGGCCGAACGCGGGGTGGTCACGGCGAACAACATCTTCCTGCGGTCGCTCGGCAGTGCCCTCGGCGTGGCCGTGTTCGGCGCGGTCGCGAACGCGGTGCTCGGCTCGGGGGCGGTGACGGCGGCGGGGCTGACCACGGCCGTACACCGGATCTTCGTCGGGATCGTGATCGTGGCGGCGGTGATGGTGGGGCTGGCCGCGCTGCTGCCCCGGACACCCGGCGAGCAGAGTCCGGTCGGCGAGCCGACGGCGGCGCCCGCGTCCTCCTGACGGCGCTCGCCTCCACCGGAGGTGGTGGACCCGGCTGCCGGCCCGCGCCGGATGTGCGCGCCCCCGTCCGGCGGCACGCGTCGACGGCGCCCCCGGCGCCCAGGACCCGGCCGTGGATCCGGCGCTCCACCGGGTGGCACAGGAGGCGCTGACCAACGCGCGCGAGCACCCACCGGGCCGAACCCGCCGGACGCGCCGCCCTGATCGCCGGCACTCAGATCCGCGCCTCGCATGCCGAACGGTCGGACATGGGTGTCGTCGATACGCGTCACGGGTCCGAACTCAGCCTCGACGAGGTGCTCGGCCGGCAACTGCTGCACTGCGTCTACCAGCCGTTCGTCGACGTCGACAGCGGGGCGGTGCTGGCCTTCGAGGCGCTGCTGCGCGGGCCGGCGAACACCGTCTGGCAGTCGCCGATGGAGCTGCTGCACGCCGCCAGTCGCCTCGACCGGCTCGCCGACCTGGAACGGGCCTCGCTGCGGGCGTCGCTGACCGACGCCGCGGCGTTCTCGCAGGGGCGGCCGGTGACCCTGTTCGTCAACGTCGAGCCGACCACGCTGACCCGGCGGCTGGACATGCTCGTGGCGGTGCTGGCCGAACGCGCGCCACACGTCCAGGTGGTCGTCGAGATCACCGAGCGGGCCCTCGCCGACGACCTGGCCGGGGTGCTGGCCGGGGCGGAACGGCTGCGGGCGGCCGGCTGTGCCATCGCCCTGGACGACGTGGGGGTGCACCCCGAATCGCTCGCGTTCATCCCGCTGCTGCGGCCCGAGGTGGTCAAGCTCGACCTCAAACTGCTGCGCACGGTCAAGGACCCGGTGACCGTGACGGTGGCCGGCGCGGTCCGGGCCTACGCCGAGCAGGCCGGCGCGGAGGTCGTCGCCGAGGGCATCGAGACACCGGAGGACCTGACCCGGGCCATGGTGCTCGGCGCGACGCTGGGTCAGGGCTGGCTGTGGAGCCGCGGGGAGCGCCGGTTCACGCCCTCGACGTTCCGGCCCGAACGGTTCGCCGCCCGCCCGATCGGCGCGAGCCTGCGGGCGACCCCGTACCAGTCGGTCGGCGCGGGCCGCCACATCCGGCACGCGCCCAAGCACCTGCTCGTGCCGTTGTCGAAGACGCTGGAGCTGATGGCGATGCAGGCGGCGGTGCCACCGGTGCTGTTCGGGGCGTTCGAACACGTCAAGTTCTTCCGCCCGTCGACGCACCGGCGGTTCACCGATCTCGCCGCCGCGCTGCCGTTCGTCGCCGCGTTCGGCGTCGACATGCCGGCCGAACCGGCGCCCGGGGTGCGCGGCGGCAACCTGTCCGTGCACGACCCGCTGGCCACCGAGTGGACCGTCGTGGTGCTCGGCGCGCACACCGCCGCCGCGCTGATGGCCCGCGACCTCGGTGACACCGGACCGGACCCCGACCGGCAGTTCGAGTTCGTCGTCACCTACGACCGGGCCCTGGTCACCGCGGCCGCGCACGCGATGATCGGACGCCTCACGCCGGGCGGGTGACCACCATGCCGCCGTACGACGGTTCCGCCGACCGTCTCATGGCAGGCCGCCGCGGGCCGATAGGCGTAGTCGTGAACACCGTCCGGTCGCCGCTGCGCCGTGACCCCGTGCTGGTCGCGCTGGGGCTCACGGCGCTGGGCACCCTCGTGACCGCGGTGCTGGACACCGGCGGTCACGTCATGGGCGCGCTGGTCTGGCCCGCGCTGATGGTGTTGTGCCTGGTCACCGCGGTCAGCGGCCTCCGGGTCGGGCGCTGCCCGCGCGTCACCGCACCCGAGCGCCGGATGTGGGGTTCGGTCGGGCTCGCCGGGACGATCTTCCTGATCAGCGACACCTGGCAGTTCGTGGTGTACCTGCGGGCGCCGGGAACGACGGAGGCGACGGTCGGCGGCCCGGTCTACAGCGCCGGGATCTTCGCCGGCACGCTCTGCCTGTTGGCGGCCCTGCTCACCGTGCCGGTCGGGCTCGGAACCCGGCACGAACGGATCCGGTTCCTGCTGGACGCGGCGACCGTGCTGGTGTTCGCCGCGACGCTGGGCTGCTACTTCACGGTCACCGCGGGCGCCGCCGGGGTCGCCGGGAGCGGCCGCCTGATCTCGCTGTTGTTCGGCCCGGCCATCTACATGGTCGCGGTGTTCTCCCTGGTCAAGCTGCTGCTGATGCCGGTGAAGCCGTTCATCCCGCTGGCCGGTGGGCTGCTGTCGCTCTCCGCGGCGTTCGAGGGGGCCGCCACCGGCTTCCGGCCGCTGCTGATCACGCACGGCCACGTCGCCTGGGACCAGGCCGCCACCGTCGTCGCCGTGGCCGCCCTGACGGCGGCGACCCGGGTCCAGCACCTGCGGGTGCGCTCCGGCGGGCCGGCCCGGCTGTGGTCGAGCCGGCGGCCGTACAGCCTGCTGCCCTACGCCGCCGTCGGCGGGACCTTCGCCCTGCTCATCGGCGTGCTCGCGGTCAGCGGGTGGCAGCCGGCCACCTGGATCGTCGTGGCCGGCTCGGTCGTCAGCTCAGTGCTGGTGGTCATCCGGCAACTGGCCGCGTTCGCCGACAACGCCCGGCTGCTCAGCATGCTGGACACCAAGGTCGCCGAGCTGAACGCGTCCCTCGCCGAACGGGAGCGGCTCGCCTCCGAACTCGAACACCTGGCCTTCCACGACGCGCTGACCGGGCTGGCCAACCGGGCGCTCTTCCAGCGTCACCTCGACGAGCACGGCCACGAGCGGGCGGTGCTGCTCCTCGACCTGGACGGGTTCAAGCCGGTCAACGACACGTACGGGCACGCCGCCGGCGACGCCGTCCTCACCGCGGTCGCCGTGCGGCTGCGCTCCTGCGCCGAGCCGGGCGACCTGGTCGCGCGGCTCGGCGGCGACGAGTTCGCGGTGCTCAGCGCCGGGCCGCTCACCGACGAGCAGGCGCGGGCCCGGGCCACGGAACTGGCCGCGCAGATCCGGGTGCCGATGACCGTTCTCGGCCACGACGTCACGGTCGGCGCGAGCATCGGCGTGGCCACCGCCCGGGACGGCCTGAGCGGGGCGGCCCTGCTGCACGCGGCCGACGTCGCGATGTACGACGCGAAGGCCCGCGGGCGGGACGGTCTCACGACCGCAGGCAACGGGTCCGGCACCCGCTTCACCCCCCGCCCACCGGCAGCGGATCGCCTCGGATGAGCGCGACTCGTACCGCTTCGTCACCGCCGCCCTGTGGGAGCGGCTCGCCCCGATCGAGCCGCGGGAGGAGCCGGCCGCCTCGACCGACCGGACCGGCTGACGTCCCGGCCGGTCCGGTCGTCGCGGCTCACTCCGCCGGGAGGATGCCCGGGAGCGGACCGGCAGCGAGGCTGGCCCCGGCAAGCGTTGACAGCGGGTGCGCCGGCGTGTCGTCTCCGGCGTGGTGCCCGCGCATCGATTCGATCGGGAGGCGGCCATGCTGGGACGCCGGCGGCAGCGATGATCACCCCGCTTCGCGAGCGGTGGACAGTGAAGGTCAACGACGATCCTGACCTGGACGTGCAGGGGAACGTGCTCGATCACGAGTACACCATCACGGAGGGCCGCGCGACGGTGGCCGAGGTGTCGAAGAAGTGGTTCCGGATCGCGGACACCTACGGCGTCGAGGTCGCGCCCGGGCAGAACCCGGTTCTGTTGCTGGCGGTCGCCGCGGTCGTCGACACCATGGCCCACGCCGGCCGCTGACGAAGACCCCATCATCCCCTGACTCGCCGGGGTGGGCGATCGGTTGCACGGAAGCGAAGGTTGAGACATAGAACTCTGTGTGGTGGCTGTACGTATCCCCTGAATGTGCCAGGCCTGCCGGACGCGCCCCGGAACGGGCCTCCGCCTCGGTCAACATCCCCGCGGTAACCGATCACGAGGGGAGCCCCACATGGGTAGCGAGGCGCCACGACTGAGCGTTGTCGTACCGGTCTTCAACGAGGAGGAGGTGCTGCCGCTCTTCGCTGAGCGGATGCGGCCCGTGCTCGACGACCTCCGGGTGTCGTACGAGGTGGTCACCGTCGACGACGGCAGCCGGGACAGCACTCCCGTCGTGCTCGAGTGGCTGCGGCACCGATGGCCCGAGTTGCGGGTGGTCCGGTTGCGGCGGAACAGCGGGCACCAGAACGCTCTGACCGCGGGGTTGCGTCGCGCGCGTGGGGCGTACGTCGTCAGCATCGACGTCGATCTGCAGGATCCGCCCGAGACGATCGGGGACATGCTGCGGCTGGCCGAGACCGCGGACCTGGACGTGGTGCACGGGGTGCGCGCGGACCGCAGCAGCGACAGCCCGTTCAAGCGCTGGACCGCGGGGCTGTACTACCGGCTGATCCGGCGGGTGGCCGGGACCGCGGTGCCGCACAACGCCGGTGACTTCCGGCTGCTCAGCCGGACGGCGGTGGACGCGCTGGCCGAGTTGCCCGAGCACCTGCCGGTCTACCGGCTGCTGGTGCCGTGGCTGGGGTTGCCGAGCGGGGAGGTGACCTACACGCGGGCGGAGCGGGCCGCCGGCCGGTCGAAGTATCCGCTGGCCAAGATGGTCCGGCTGGCGCTGGACAGCATTGTCGGGTTCTCGGCCGCGCCGCTGCGGGTCGCCACCTGGCTGGGCTTGTGCGGCATCGTGCTGTGTGCGGTGCTGGCGGGCGCGGGCGGGGCGGCCTACCTGTCCGGGAACGTGGTGCCGGGGTGGACGTCGCTGCTGGTGGCGGTGCTCTTCCTCGGTGCGCTGCAACTGCTCTGCCTGGGGTTGCTCGGCGAGTACGTGGCGCGCGTCTTCACGACGTTGCAGGGCCGTCCCGCGTACGTCGTCACGTTCGATTCCGTGTCCGGGAACAAGTCGACCGAGGACGTGCTGTGCAAACTCTGATCGAGCACCCCACAGCGCCCCCGATCGACGTACGGGAAAAGCGGCTGTTGACTCTTCGGCGTCCGTGGCCTGCGGCTCTGCGCGCGGCGCTGACGGTGTGGGCGGTCTTCACCGGGACGCACCTGGCGGTGAGCGCGCTGGCGTGGCTGCCGCGCGGCGGGAAGGCGCCGGATCTGTGGACGATGGTGCTGGGCTGGAACAGCTGGGATGCCGGCCATTACGTGCGCATCGCCGAGAGCGGCTACCACCTCGGGCCCGGTTTCCCGGCGTTCTTCCCGCTGTATCCGCTGCTCATTCGCCTGTTCGGGGGTGGGGTACCGGCCGCGCTGGTCGTCGCCAACCTGGCCGCGTTCGGCGCCCTGGCCGTGCTGCACCGGCTGGCCGAGTACGAGTTCGGGCCGCGGGTGGCTCAGCGTGCCACCTGGTACCTGGCCGCGTTCCCGATGGGGTTCTTCCTGTTCATCGGCTACAACGAGTCACTGTTCCTGCTGCTCGCGGTGGGTGCGCTGTACGCCGGCCGGCGCGGGCACTGGTGGCTGGCCGGAGCCCTGGGGGCGCTGTCGTCGGCGACCCGGCTCTTCGGTCTGCTGCTGATCGCGCCGCTGGCGATCGAGTACCTGCGGCAGCTCGGCTGGCAGCCGCGCCGGATCCGGGCCGACGTGCTGAGCCTGGCTCTGGTGCCGCTCGGGGTGATCGCCTACAGCGTGTACTGCGCGATCGAGCTGGGCAATCCGCTGGCGTTCAGCGTCGCGCAGGATCAGTGGGGGCGGCGGTACACGTTCCCCGGCGGCGCGTGGGTCATCGCCGTGCAGCAGATCGGCGGGCCGCTGGACGCGTCGACGCTGGGCTCGTTGATCGACGCGGGCACGACTCTGCTCGCGGTGGTGCTGCTGATTCTCACGCTGGCCGGGCCGTGGAAGTTCCGGCGGGACCAGGTCTATCTCGTCGTGCAGGGTGCGCTGACCCTGGTGCTGCTGCTGTCGACGGAGGTCGGCGGCCGGTCGATGCAGTCCGCGGCGCGGTACGTGATGGAGGCGGTGGCGGTGCTGCTGGTGCTGGCCCGGATGGGCGACCGGCCGGCCGTCGATCGCGCGGTGCTGGTGATCGGGGTGTCGCTGCACGCGGTGTGCCTGGTGGTCTTCATGTCGGCGAAGTTCCTGGTCGCCTGACCAGCGTGAGAGGCAGGCCCGGCGGTGCCGGGCGCGCCGTATCTGCTTCTCAGCGACCGAATGTGATCGATAAATGTCATCCTTTCGGCTGAAATTGACCGGGAGTGATAGCGTCGCCCGCTGGCGAGCCAGTAGTCCGCGGGCCGGCCGCCGCAAGGCCTATGGGGAGGCACTGATGTCCGACGAGTCCAGGGTGACGAAACCTGGAGACGTCCCGTCCGACCAGGCAAAAGCCACCGAGACACCGGACGAGGTGACGGAGGCGGTCCCGGCGGACGAGCCGACCGAGGCGATCTCCGCCGACGCCGAGGCCGACGAGGCCACTGCGGTGATCCCCGCGGACAACGCGGCCGACGAGGCGACCACGGTCATCAAAGCGGAGAGCGGGGCGGAAGAGCCCACGAAGGCGCTTCCGGCTGACGACACCACCACGGTGATCAGCGCGGGAAACCCCACGGACGACACGACCACCGCCATTCCGGCCGAAACCCCGCCGGACGAGGCAACCGTGGCGATGCCCGCCGCGACCGTCGACGACGAGACGACGACGCTCATCGAGGCGGGCGCCCCGCAGGACGAGCCCACCACGCCCCTCCGCATCGAATCCGCGGCCGACGAGGCGACCACGCCGATGCGGATCGGCACCCCCGCGGACGAGGCGACCACGCCGATGCAGATCGACACTCCCGCGGACGAGGCGACCACGCCGATGCGGATCGGCACCCCCGCGGACGAGGCGACCACGCCGATGCGGATCGGCACCCCGCCGGACGAGGCGACGATCGCGCTGCCCGCGGCGATGGTGACGCGCCCCGTCACGCAGCGCTCGGTCTTCGCGCCGGCGCCGGCGGCGTCCCCGGCACCGGCGAGAACAACCCGGCCGGCGCCCCAACCGGCGCCGGAGCAGGCGCCGCCGAGGCCGGTCGGCGGTGCCTTCACCCGCCGCCGGCTGCTGCTCGGTCTCACCGGGGTGGCGGGCGTCGCCGCGACCGCGACCGCCGTCGCCGTGGTTTCCGGCGGCGACGACTCGGGGCAGGACTCCGCGAAGCCCGCCCCGGCCCCATCGGCGGTCGTCACGTCGCGCGCCCCGGAGAGTGCGACCGTCACCGCCTCCCCGATCCCGGTCCAGCGCAAGCCGATCTCCACCCTGGCCGAGTATGCGAAGGCGGCCGGCACCCCGGCCTTCCCCACCGACGCGATCGCCTTGACGATCGACGACGGCCCGCACCCGATCTGGACGCCGAAGATCCTGGAGCTGCTGGACAGGTACCACGTACCGGCGATGTTCTGCATGATCGGCAATCAGGTGCTCGGCCACGAACAGGTCGCGAAGATGGTCACCGACGCCGGTCACCAGCTGGCCAATCACACCTGGAGCCACCCGACGAAGCTCGGGGCCAAGCCGAGCCGGGTCGCCCGCAAGGAGATCCAGAAGGCCCAGGCAAAGATCAACAAGACGACTGGGTACGTCCCCAAGCTGTTCCGTTCGCCCGGTGGCGACTGGTCCCCGCAGTTGTTGAAGGACATCGCCCACGCCGGCCTGCTGCCCCTGGACTGGAGCAACGACCCGCGCGACTGGACGACGCCGGGCGCCACCACGATCGAGCACCGCATGCTGGCCGCGAAACCGGGTCAGATCCTGCTCTGCCACGACGGCGGTGGCGACCGTTCGCAGACGTACCAGGCGCTCAGCGTCGTGATTCCCGCTCTGAAGGCCCGCGGCCTGCAGTTCGTCGCGCTGTGAGCCGGCCGGTGGATCGCGCACCCGCGCGATCCACCGAACCGCGGCTATGACCGCCGGCGGGTGCGCGGCCCGAGCGCGTCGACCATCTGGCGCAGCGGCGGGAACAGGAACAGCAGCAGCGCGACCAGGAGAATCGCTACGCCGGTGCAGCTGAGGAACAGGGTCAGGCTCTGGTCGGCGAGGACCGCACCGCCGGCGTAGGTGAGGCCGAACGGCAGCCCGATGACGGTCAGCAGACCCAGCCCGGCGTTGACCGTCCGCGAGTTCTGCGCGTCGACCAGGTGCGCCAGGTCGGCGAGGTCGGCCATCACCTGTTCGCGCAGCCGGCCCAACCGGTACTGCGCCTGGTACCGCTCCAGCAGGTCGTTGGCGTGTCCGTGCATGGTCAGATGCTCGGACCAGAGGGTGCGGCGCAACTCCATCAGCCGGCTCTGCTGGTCGTGCAGGTCGCGGGTGGTGGCGGTGGAGACGCGCAGTTCGCCGAGGCCGTTGCTGAGCCGGCGCAGCGCGTGCACCTGCATCCGGCCGAGCAGCAGCGCGTCGAGGTAGATGCTGTGCACGTACGTCTCGGCGGCGGCGTGGAACGTCCGTTCGCCGCCGGGGTCCGCGGTCAGCCCGACGAACGCCACGCCGTCGCGCAGCACCAGCGCCCGCCAGTCCGCGGAGAGGTGCAGCAGGCCGGCGAAGAGGTCCTGGTCGTCGACATCGGGCGGGAACGCGGTGACCGGTGTGCTGGAGGCGGCCAGCCACAGCCACTGCCGGTCGACCGGCCACTGCCCGTACTCCGCGGGCATCGGCGCGACCGGCGGCCCGGTGAAGGTCAGGTGGGTCAGCGTGAGCGCGCGCCCGCCGCTGACCGTGGCACCGTCCGGCAGGAACGGCGCGGCCTCGGCCGGGTGCCGGGCCAGGTGCCCGAGCACACCCGGGTCGGGCAACCGGACGTGCAGGATCGCCAGCGCGGCGTCCGGGCCGGAGAGCGGCGTGCGCAGGATCTCGGCCGCGAACAGTTCCGCGCCGCCGAGCTCCCCGCTGACCTCGCGGTGCCAGCGGACCGGCGCGCCGTCCCGGCCGTAGACGGCCTCGGCCACCCTTGACTCCAGGTAGCCGAGCCGGGCGGCGGGTGCGGCACCGTGGCTCGGCCCGGGGTAGGGGCCGGTGGTCCAGGGCGGGTTCCCGGTCAGCACGATGTCGATCACGAGGCAGGCCGACGCGCGCCGGAGCTCTGGAGCTGTCACGGCGTCCAATCGATCACGGAACGTGTTCTCCCGGCAACCCACATTCGGATGAACTCTGTACGGTTTCCGTCATGCACCCCAGGTCGCTGCTCCCGGCCGGTCCCCCGTCCGCCTCCCCGCTGGAGCGGGTCAAGCATCGGCTCGACGTGTTCGAGACCGCTGTCCGGCTGACCGTCTCGATCGAGTTGTCGTTCCTGCGGCAGCGCGGCCTGCTGCCGGTCGCGGCCCGCAAGCTGCTGGTCCAGTCGCTGGGCCGGCCCTCGCTCGGACAGTGGATCGGCTATCACCGCGCTGCTCAGGCCGCGCTGACCGCGGCCGGCTGGCCGTGCGACGACTGGATCGGCCCGGTCGAGGACCGGCATCAGGTGGTCCGGGTGCGCAACACATTCGCGCACGGCGGCGCCGGCCGGCTGGCGACCGACCGGGCCGCGTCGGCCGCCCTGGACGCGGCCGGCACGGCGATCGACGGCGCGGCCGTGCTCGGCGACTCGGTGATCAGAATCGGTCCGGCGGTGGGCGACGGCTTGCACGAGTGCCTGGTCGACCTGCCGGACTCGGCCGGGACGGTCGAGGCGTCGCCGCTGCTCTGGTGGCGCGACGGCCTGCTGATCTACCACTCGGTGACGGCCGGGCGACGAGCGGCGAGCCCCGAGTACACGACCGTGGACGCGGAGACGGCCGTGCGGCTGCCGGGCTGCGCGGCCGTGCTCGACACGCGCTTCCCGCTGGCCCGCTGGCGCAACCCGGTCGTGGACCCGCTGGGCGCCGCGGGGCAGGACCCCGGACCACCCGTGGGGCGGGGCGCGGAACGGGCCGAGGTCGCGGGCTTCCTCCGTACGGGAAAGGGGATCCTGATCGTCGACGCCGAGGCCGGGGCCGGCAAGACGAGCCTGTTGCGCGGCGTCCTCGACGACCTGCGGGGCACGTCACCGGACGCGCCCGCCCTGCCCGCGGTGCCCGCCGAGCCGGTCGCCGTGGGGTACTTCATCCGGCGTGGCACCCGTGCGGCGTTCCCGTCGGTGTTCCTGGACGCGCTGCTGGAGGCGATCTCCACCGCTTACCGGCTGGGTCCACCGGCTCCCGCGCTGACCGACGCCGCCCGGGTCGAGCAGCTCGCGCTGACGCTGGCCCGGATCGAGAACGACGACACGTACCCGCCGCTCGCGATCGTCGTTGACGCGCTCGACGAGAGCCCGCCGATCGCCGCCTACCTGCCCGTCGGCGGTGATCGGGTACGTGTCGTGGCGTCCACGCGCGCCGGGACGGACGTGGTGCCGAACGCGCCGTGGCGAGCCGCGGTCACCACGACGCTGCCACTGCGGGGCCTGACCCGGGAGGCGGTCCGCACGCTGGTGCCGGCCGGCGAGGCGACCGTGGACCGGCTGCTGGCGGCGAGCGGCGGCAACCCGCTCTACCTGCGGTTCGCGGTCACCGCCGGGCTGACCGAGGACCCACCGGCGAGCCTGGAGCGGCTGTTCGACGCGGTGCTGGGCCGGCTGCCGGCCCCGGCCGGGGCGGTGCTGCGGCTGCTCGCCGAGATCCCGGAGTCCATGCCGGTCACCACGATCGAGACGCTGACCGGGTGCCCGGCGCCGCGGTTACGGCCGGTGCTGGACCCGGCGGCGAACCCGTTCGTGCAGGCCGATCTGGGCAGCCCCGGCTGCTGGTCGCTCTCCCACGACCTGGCCGGCCAGCACCTGCGCGGCAGCGGACACGGTACGGCCGTCCCGGCGCGACTGCGCGCCCACCTGCTGCGGCCCGGGTCGTACCGGGGTCCCGCGGCCGGCCCGCTCGTCCGTTACGGCGTGCCGCTGCTGCTCTCCCCCGGGCACGGCTGGGACACCGGCGCGGCCGCCGAGCGGCTGGCCACGCTGCTCACCGGCGACGGAATGCTGGACGGGCGGCTCGACCACCAGGATCCGGTCCGGCTGCTGACCGACTTGGAGGAGGTGTACGCGGCGGCGCCCGGCCAGGCCGACCGGCTGACCGACACGGTGGCGGTGTTCGTCCTGCGGCACGCGTCCGGCCGCACCGGGCGGGTGCTGCCCGAGCACCTGCAGAGCGCGTACCTGACCGGCAGCCTCGACCGGCTCTACCCCGCGCTGCTGGCCCGGCTCTGCGACGAGGGGTGGGTCGCCGAGCGTGTCACCGGGCCGGCCGAGCTGCCTATCCTCGCCTTCCGGTACGCCCAGGCCAACCTCGACCGGCGCACCCTCGACCCGCGACGGCTGGCGGCGGCCCGGGAGATGCTCGGCGGGTCACTGCGGCGGCTGCCCCCGGAGCTGGACGAGGCGTACGCCCGGGAAAAGGCCCGCATCCACTACGACCTGGGGTACCTCGGTTACCTGGACGGGCAGTACGACGAGGCACTCGCCCACTTCGCGACCAGCGCGGACGCCGCGGCCGAGGGCGGCGACGAGGTCGGCACGTGGGTCGCGCACGCGCTGACCGCCCAGTTCCTCTTCCAGTCCCGGCGAGTGCCGGCGTGGCTGGCCCAGGCCGGCTTGCGCCGCGTCGCGGAACGGCTCGCCGCGATGCCGGCCGACAGCCCGCACGCGGCCCGCTGGCTCCGCACGGTCCACGAATCGGGCTTCAACATCGCGTTCCGGGCCCGGCGCGCCGACGACGCCGGCGACTGGTACGACGCGCTGCAGGACGACGTCCGGATCCGCCACCTGATGGGCGTCACCGCGTCCACGCTCACCCAGGCCCGCTGGCTGATGCTGCACGACCGCTGGTCCGACGCCACCGAACTGCTCGAACCCGTCCTGCCGGCCGCGCTGCGCCGCTGGACCGAAGGCGCCGCCCGCGAAGTGCTGGACCTCGGCGTGGCCCGCTGGCACACCGGCGACCGGGCCGGCGCTCGCACCGCCTGGGACCATGCCGCCGCCGCACCCGACGGAACCGCCAACCACACGTGGCGCGAGGTCGCCCGCCGCCTCCTCCAGGATCAGCCCGACGATCCGTGGGGCTGGTGACCCGTCACCCGCACCCCGCAGGCCCGGCGGCCGGTCGTCTCACCTTCAAGATCCGAGAATGGCGACAGTACGGGCGGCAACGCTCGCCGCGATCTCCGGCGACGGTCCCCCGGCCGGGCCGGGCGTGCCCAGCAGCGCCGGCCCGCGCACGCCCGGCGGGTCGGCCGGCAGGCGTGCGATCACGTGGAAGTGCACGTGCGGCGGTTGCGCCTCGTTGAGCAGCTGGAAGTAGACACGCTCGGCCCCGGTCGCCTCGGTCACCGCCCGCGTGATCGCGCGCGAGACCGGCCCGAGTTCAGCGGCCTCGGCGTCGTCGAGATCGGCGAGGCTCGCCCGATGAACCGCGGTCTGCACCACGAACCAGGGCCGCGCGTCCCACCCGATGGCGGCGTTCATCACCCAGTGCCCGGTCAGTGGGTGGAGACGCCCGGCCACCCGCAGCTCGACCGCGATCCGGCAAGGCTCACACGCAAGCTCGCTCACTGGTCGATCTTATCGAGGTGCGCCTTGAGGTCCGTGGGTGCCGGCTGCATCCGAACACCCACGGTTACTCCGGCTCGTCCATCGAAGAGCGCTGCGGAGCCCGGCGGGCTAGCCCGCCGATAGCCAGTATGCACCTTGTCAGCAGCGAAGTGCGCTGTTCAACCTGCCATGAATTCACATGCCAGGACCCAGATTGCCACCTGGCAGAGTGGATCACGCAGTTTGAGTGGTTACCCAACGTGGCTGCGAAATGCGCAATGTGTACTCGTTGAAACCTTTCGGCCGGATATCTTCCGTTGCGGCGCTCCCCGCACAGCGGGCAGCCTGGGGTCGAGAGCTCCTGGCGGACTGCATTCCGCCAGGGCTCCAGCTCTCACCCGTCTCGTCCATCGCACTGAGTAGGAGGAAAAGGTGGCTGGCCAATCCAGGACCAGCACCGACTGTGGAGCGTTCCCCGCCCGGGAACGATTTCACCGCCCGGTATTGATGATTCTCTTGTTGGTACTGATCATCGCCGGGAAACGGTGCGGGTACAGTCCCGCCGAGGTAGCGGCTCTGATAGGCGTGCTGGCCGTATGGCACCGGCAGCTCGCCCCGGCTCCCCGCCACAGGGCTCAGAAGATCTAGAGATGAACGGCCGGCTCCGGTCGGCCGTTCCCGACCGAACCGTTGGGACGGAAGCCAAAAATGTCCAGCTGGAAGCAGGCGGAAACTCCGGAATGGCGCACCAGCACCAAAAGCGGAGGAAGTAATTGCGTTGAAGTGGCACATCTGAAAGGCCGTGTCCTGGTTCGCGACTCGAAGGACCGGGACGGCACTGTGCTCACCTTCGACCTCGCCACCTGGAACAGCTTCCTCGATTTCGTCAGCACTCACCCGGCATCGGTCGAGGGAACCAATTAGCATCGAGTGATCAGGGTTCGGAACGCGCTTTCTCAATCCGTTCCGAGAGCGTCGCTGCCTCGCTGATGGCTTCCAACTCGAGGAACACTTCGAGGTAGCGGCGCGTATCATCAGCCGCGTCCCGGGCGAAATAGTCGCCATAGGCCGTCTCCAGGAAGATGGAGTCGTCCTCCCCCGGGCCGGAGAGCTCCAAGTGGACGAACGGGCCACCCATACCGGTGTACTGACCTGCCGAGAACGGAATGATCCCAACCGTGACATTGGGCTTTTCCGCCACGGACAACAGGTGCTCGAACTGTCGCTCCATCAGCTCTTTCGACCCACCGACCGAACGCCGCAGCGCCGATTCGTCGATGATGAACTGAAAACGCCGATCCTCACCTCGATCGAGAATCTCCTGCCGCTCCATCCGGAGCTGCACCAGGAGCGCGATCGTCGACTCCGCGCTGTCCGGCGCCCGATATGCGCCGATGATCGCCCGCGCATACTCCTCGGTCTGCAGGAGCCCCGGAATGATGGAGGACTCGAAGGTACGAATTGTCCGCGCAATGGACTCGAGCCTGAGATAGGTGAGGAAGTTGCGGTGCACGATGTCGCGGTACGGCAGGAAATTCTGCCGACGGCTCATCCGGGACAGGCGGATCAGTTCTTCCCTCTGATCCGGATCGTCGAGGCCGCACCGGTCCATCAGCGCACGAAGGTCATTCACCGAGATCCGGCTGTCGCCGTTCTCGATCCGCACCACTTTCGAGACCGACCAATAAAGATCGTTGGCCACGTCACGCTGGGTCAGCTCGGCGTTCACCCGCATGGACCGTATGGCGGCGCGTAGCTTGCGACCTTGAATGACTGGATCCTCGTACTGATCGGACATCGAAGCCCCCTCCGCCGGCACGCGGGATGACGGAGTCCCGCGCACAGCCCGAGTACATGCTATGGCAACCGGCAGCAGGCACCGGATCCGCGGGATTATCCAATAGATGCCAATCATTTGACGGCATTCGATCGGCATCGCTGAACAGCAGGATCGCAGTCCCGGAGATCGCCGCCCGCGGCTTCCGGACCACAACCGCGGCGGCCGTCCGGACGGCGGTCGCCTCGCCGGGCTTCACCTTGATCAACGCTCGGTTCTCCCCGTTGTCCCGGTCCGGGAACGACGGGCGGCCCGAGGATCGCCGGTCCGATCCGGCCTCAGACGCCGAGCAGCGGTTCCTCGGAGATTCTCCCGGAAACGGCACGGCGTAGCGCTGCCTCGGCGGCGTGACCGGGCGCGAGGGCATCCATCGCCAGCAGCGCCGCTCCGGTTACCGGAGGGGCGTCCAGAACCGTGACGGCGGCACGGGGGGCCTGGTCCTGGACGCCCCGGACTATGGCCGAGTGCAGCTGAGGGTGACGGGCCTGCAGAACGCCACCGCCCAGCACCAGGGCGTGGGGGCGGGAGAGGAGGCCGAGGCGACCGGCGGCGGAACGGTGCTGGGCCACGATCTCCTCGGCCTGACGAGTGACCAGGGCGCCGGCCGCCGCGTCCCCGGCCGCCGCGATCTCGAACAGCAGCGGTGACAGTTCCGGAATCCGGCTCATCGGCAGGTCACCGCGGTGGAGGGCGACGCTGACCGCCTCGACGGTGGGCAGACCGAAATGGGCCGCGACCGCTGCGGACAGCGCGGTGGGCTCACCCCGGCCGTCCTCCCCCCGGGCGGCCGCGCGCAGGGTCCACTCGGCCAGGTCGTGGCCACCGCCCCAGTCGCCGGAGATCGGGCCGAGGGCGACGAATCTGGCGGTACGGCCGTCAGCGGCCCGGCCGACGCAGTTGGTGCCGGCGCCGCACACGACGGTGACCGCGTCCGGCGTGGACGTTCCGGCCCGCAGCAGCGCGAAGCAGTCGTTGTCGACCTGGGTGCGCCGGGCCCATCCCCGCGCGGCGATCGCCTCCCGCAACGCGGTCACCTCGTCGGGCAGGTCGGCGCCGGCCAGGTACGCCGCGATCACCTCGACCTCCGCGTCCGGTGACAGACCGGCTCGGGCTCGAGCGGCGGTGACCAGGTCACCGAGGACCGTGACGGCGCCGGCCAGGCCGAGGTTGTGCGGCGAGGTCGTGCCGCCGCGCGCGAACGCGAGCACTTGCCCGGAGGCGTCACCGAGCACGACGTCGGTCTTCGAGTTGCCCCCGTCGACCGCCAGGAACAGCGCGGTCATCGGGCCCACGCGAGGTGGTGGCGACCGGCGGCGACGAGTTTGTCGGTCAGGGGGCCGGCTTTCTCGTGCTGGCCGATCAGCGGGTGGGCGAGCAGCGCGCGGTAGACGCGGTCACGGCCGCCACGCAGCGCGGCGTCGAGCGCCAGTTCCTCGTACCCCCAGGTGTGGGTGATGAGACCGGCCAGGTCGGGCGGCAGGGGGGTGACCGGCAGCGGAGCCGGGCCGTCGACGGTGGCCCGGGCGGAGACTTCGATGACCGCGTCGGCGGGGAGGAACGGCAGGATGCCGTCGTTGCGGACGTTGACCGAGTGGACGGCGTCGTCGTCGAGCCCGGCGAGGGAGGCGATCAGGCCGACGGCGGCTTCGGAGTAGTAGGCGCCGCCGCGCTCGCCGAGCAGGGCCGGCTTCTCGACGAGGGTGGTGTCGCGGTACATGTCGAGGAGGGTCGCCTCGATCTCGGCCACCCGCTGACCGCGGGTCGGGGTGCCACGGGACTCCCGCACGTGCCGATCATGTGCGTAGAAGTACGACAGATAGTAAGAAGGCACGGCGCCGAGCATCGCCACGATCTCCGCGGCGATGTCCACCTCCCCGGAGATCTCGGCCAGATGCGCGCCCAGCAGCTCGGGCAAACGATCCACGCCGTCGACGTAGGCCGCCCGCTCCCACGTCAGGTGGTTCAGCCCGACATGGTCGAGCACCACCGTGGAGGGATCGACCCCCAGATAACCGGCGAACCGCCGCTGGAACCCGATCGCCACGTTGCACAACCCGACCGCACGATGACCGGCATCGAGCAGCGCCCGGGTCACGATCCCGACCGGATTCGTGAAGTCCACGATCCACGCCCCCGGCTTGGCCCGCTTCCGGACCCGATCGGCGACGTCGAGGATCACCGGCACGGTCCGCAGCGCCTTGGCCAGTCCCCCGGCCCCGGTCGTCTCCTGCCCCACGCACCCGCACTCGAGGGGGAACGTCTCGTCGGTGATCCGCGCCCGCTGACCACCGACGCGCAGCTGGATCACCACGGCGTCGGCGTCGGTGACCCCGGCGTCCAGGTCACTGGTCCACGAGATCCGGCCCGGGTGGCCGTACGCGGAGAGGATTCTCGCCGAGAAAGCGCCCACGACGTCGAGTCGTTCCGCCGCCGGATCGATCAGGACCAGCTCGGAGACCGTGCTGCCGAGGCGGGCGAACCCGTCCACCAATTCTGGCGTGTAGGTGGATCCGCCACCGATGACCGCGATTTTCAACCCTTGAATCCCGTCAGCGTGATGCCCTGCACGAAGGCGCGCTGGGCGAAGAAGAAGATGATGATCAGCGGGGCCATGGCCAGCACCGTCGCGGCCGTGACCAGGTTCCAGTCGACGTGGTGGACGGTCCGGAACGAGGCCAGCCCGAGCGTCAGCGTCCACGACTGCTCGTTCTCGCTGGTGTAGAGCAGCGGCCCGTAGTAGTCGTTCCAGCAGAAGAAGAACTGGAACAGGCCGGCCGCCGCGATGCCGGGGCGGGCCATCGGCAGCACGACCCGCAGCAGCGTGCGCCACTCGCCGCAGCCGTCGACGCGGGCCGCGTCCAGGTACTCGCCCGGGATCGTCAGCAGGAACTGGCGCAGCAGGAAGATGCAGAACGCGTCACCGAACAGCGCCGGGATGATCAGTGGCCAGAGTGAACCGGTCAGGCCGTAGCGCGCCCACATCAGGTACAGCGGCACGGTCACCACCTGCGGCGGGAGCATCATCACGCAGATCACGACGAGGAAGAGCGCGTTGCGGCCACGGAATTTCAACTTCGCCAGCGCGTACGCCGCGGGCACGCTCGACGCCAGCGTCAGCACCGTGGCGGTCCCGGCGTAGAGCACCGTGTTGAGCAGGTAGTGCGGCAGTGGCGTCGTCCGGAAGACCCGCAGGTAGTTCTCCGGGTGCCAGGTGTTCGGCCAGTAGTCGCTGGTCAGCGCCTGGTCGCTGGTCATCAGCGAGAGCAGGATCAGGTAGGCGACCGGCGTGACGAACATGACCGACAGTGCGATCGCGATGCTGTGCCGGGCGATCCAGGCGAGCCGGATCTGCCGGCGTTCCCGGGTCGCGACGCGCGGCCGGTCCAGGACCATGGTCATGCTTCCTCCCCGGAGAACGCCTTCGCGCGGCGCAGCAGGATGACGGTGACCGCGAGCGCGACCACGAACAGGACGATGGCCAGGGCGTTCGCGTAGCCGAGAGCGTTGTAGCGGAACCCGGCGGTGTAGAGCCAGAGCGGATAGGTGAACGTGGATCCCTCCGGGAACCCGAAGGACTGCGAGATCCCGGCGCCGACGGTGGCCTGCCCGCTGGCGATCGAGCCGGCCACCGCCGCCTGGTCGAAGTACTGCAAGGTGTAGATCACGCCGGTTACCGTCGCGAACAGGATCACCGGGCGGATCGACGGCAGGGTGATCGACCGGAACTTGTGCCAGGCGTTCGCGCCGTCCAGCGACGCGGCCTCGTAGAGGCTCTCCGGGACGCCGAGCACCGCCGCCAGGAAGATGATCATCAGGTCGCCGACGGCCCAGAGACCGAGCAGGACCAGTGACGGTTTCGCCCAGGCCGGCGAGTTGAACCAGAGCGGGCCGTCGATGCCGATCTTCTCCAGCACGTGGTTCACCGGGCCGGTGCCCGGCTTGAGCAGGTAGACGAAGGCGATGGTGGCGGCCACCGACGGGACCAGTGACGGCAGGTAGAGGATCGTCCGGAAGAACCCGGCGCCCTGCTTGATCTGCGAGAGCAGCATGGCCAGCCCGATCGCGAAGATGATCCGCACCGGGACGAAGACGACCACCATCCACAGGGTGTTGCGCACCGACTGGAGCAGGAACGGGTCGTCCGCCATCTGCCGGTAGTTGTTCAGCCCCACCCACTGCGGCACGGACAACAGGTCGAACTTCGTGAACGAGAACCACACCGCCGCGATCAGGGGGTAGAGGAAGAACACCGCGATGCCGATCAGCGCGGGCGCCAGGAACGAGAACGTGGTCAGGCCCCGGCGGAGGCGGACGCCGTCCACGGCTCAGCCGCCCAGCGTCATGACGCTGTTGATCTGCTTGTCCGCGTCGGTCAGGCCGGCGTCGAGGTCGGTGACCTTGCCGGACTGATACTTGATCAGGAACTGCTGGAACGTCTCCTGATAGGCCGGCCCGGACGCGGTCGGCGGGGAGGTCAGCGAGTTCGGGCTGCTGAAGATGTCCATGAACGCCTTGAAGTCCGGGTCGGCGTTGAGCGCCGGGTCGGCGATCGCCTTGGTCGTGGTCGGGATGTTCTTGATCAGGCCGGCGAGCTTGGTCACCGCCGCGTCGTCAGTGGTGAGGTATTTGATCAGCTCCCACGCGGCTTCGGGGTTCTTCGCGTTCTTGGAGATGCCGGCGATGTTGCCGGTCACGTAGCCGCCGCCGTAGTGGGACGGGTCGCTGGTGGGCAGCGGGGCCACGCCGTACTTCAGATCGGGGGTCTGGTCCTTGAGGAACGCGAGGCGGTACTCGGCGTCGATGTTGATGGCGACCTGGCCCTTCTGGAAGGCGTTGTCGCCGCTGAACTCGTCGCCGAGGCCGGCCTTGAACTTGGTCAGGTTGTCGTAGCCGTACCAGTCGACCAGGTCTTTCTGCCACTTGAGCAGCGTCTTCCAGTTCGCGTCGGTGCCGACCGCGCTCTTGCCGTCCCCGGTGAGCCATTTCGCGCCGGTGGCCGGGGCGAGGTGCGCGGCCGCGTTCTCGTAGAAGTCGTAGAGCGGCACGAAACCGACCTGCTTGAGCGAGCCGTCGGCGTTCTTGACGGTCAGCTTCTTGGCGTCGGCGGTCAGCTCGTCGAGGGTCTTCGGCGGCCCGGAAATGCCGGCTTTCGCGAACAGATCCTTGTTGTAGAACATCCCGTACGCGTCCGCCAGGAACGGCATCGCGCACCGTTTCCCCTGGAATTCGGTGTACGACCGGGTCGCGGCATTCAACTGGTTCAGGTCGACCTTGTCCCGGTCGAGGTACGGCTTCAGGTCCACCCACGCCCCGGACGAGCAGAACTTGCCGACGATGTCGGTGGAGTAGGAGAGCCCGACGTCCGGACCGTTCCCGGCGCCGATCGCCTGCGTCACCTTGGAGTCGTCCTGACCGGACTTGATCGTCACCTTGATGTTCGGGTGGCTGGTCTGGAAGTCCTTGACCACCTGGTTGATGGCGTCGGCCTCGCGCTCGGTGAAGAAGTGCCACAGCTCGACGGTTCCGGAGACCTGCGTACCGGGTTCGGCGATCTTGTTCTCTTCGGGGGCGGGGGTGCAGGCGGTGATCAGCAGAACGGTGGCGGTCAGGGCGAAAAGGGCATGAGGTAGCCGTTTGTTCACTGTGGGCCTCTCGAAAATCAGCTTTCGCGAATGGCGCTTATCAATGCTTCGCGGACCGCGGCCAGCCCGGTGTCGAGGCCACCGAGCAGCACCGCGTCGTCCTTGATGGAGGTGGCGGCAAAGGTGCATTCGAGCGGGGCGGCTCGCCGGAACGCGCTGTTCACCGCGGCGAGCAGCGCGTCACCACCGGCCTGAGCGGTCGGGCCGGCGAGGACGACGAGGGACGGGTCGAGAACGGCGACGACCGCGGCGAGGGCCACCACGATCCGGTCGGCGAGAGTGGCCACGAATTCGCTGTTTCCCGCGGCGGCGGCGACCAGTTCAGCGGGGGTGTCGCCGCTGATGCCGTGTTCTCGGGCGAGTTCCTTGATGGCCCCGCCGCCGAAGAGGTCCTGCAGGTCGACCTTGCGGTGGCTGGAGTCGGGTGAGTACAGCGGCAGGTAGCCGATCTCACCGGCGCTGCCCCGGGCGCCGCGCAGCAGCGTGCCGTTGATGTCGATGGCCAGACCGAGGCCGTCCTGACCGATCCAGAGCAGCGCGAAGTTCTCCGCGCCCCGGGCCGCGCCGCGCCGGCGTTCGGCCGCCGCGGCCAGGTTGACGTCGTTGTCGATGCCGAGGTCGGTACCGAGAGCAGCGGCGATCTCCGGGACCAGGCCCGGCCGGCCGAACCCGGGCACGTCCACGAGGCGGATCGTCTCGGTCTTGGGGTCGTAGGCGCCGGGCACGCTGAGCTGCACGAACTTGATCCGGTCGGCGGGAACGCCGGCCTGGTCGCGCAGGTCGGCGAGCACGCCGGTGAGCGCGGTGACCGGGTCCGTGGCGAGGAAGTCCACACGCGACTCGATCCGGGCCCGGATCGTCCCGGCCAGGTCGCCGAGGGCCGCCGCGACCGACGGTGTGCCACTGGTCCCGACGTCACGGACGGAGACGGCGACGGTGTACGCCGCGTCCGGGTTGGCCGAGTAGATCTCCGCGTTCGGCCCCGGGCGGCCGCTGGCGTGCCCGACGACGTTGACGAGTCCCGCCTCGGTGAGCCGGCGCAGCACCTCCGAGATCGTCGGCGTCGACAGCGCGGTGAGCTTGCGCAGATCGGCGCGCGTCAACCCGCCCGGGTCGAGCAGGTGAGCGAGCGCCGCGCTCTCGTTCATGGCGCGGAGCAGCTTGGACGAGCCGGCCAGACGCGTCAACGGTGCCCCCGGGTGATTGGCAAAGTGTTTAACAGTTGGCTCATCCTCAGACTCCCGTCGATCCGTGTCAAGGGTCGAATCTTCGCTATCGACCAGGATTGATAAACCAACTTAACAGTCGTAGAGTCCGTCCCCAACGCGCGCGCCACCCCCTCTCCCCCCATCGACGAGGAGTGCCATGAACCGCGTCAGGACAGTCGTCTACACCACGTTAGGCCTGGTCATCCCGGGTGCAACCCTGATCTACGGACTGCTGCCGGCCAGTGCCGCGGCCGCCGGTCCGATCACCGGTCCGGCCGGCAAATGCATCGACGTCGCCGGCGCCTCCCCCGCCAACGGCACGGCAATTCAGCTGTACGACTGCAACGGCAGCGCCGCCCAGCAGTGGACCACCGGCAACTCCGACGCGACGATCCGAGCACTCGGCAAGTGTCTCGACGTCACCGCCGCGTCGACCGCCAACGGCGCGAAGATCCAGCTGTACGACTGCAACGCCAGCGGCGCGCAGAAGTGGACGTTCACCAACGGGACGCTGGTCAACAGCGGTTCCGGCAAGTGTCTCGACGTGACCGACAAGAGCACCGCGAACGGCGCCCGGCTGCAGATCTGGACCTGTGCCGGCGGGACGAACCAGACCTGGACACTGCCCGGCGGAACGACCACGCCCACGTCCGCGCCCGCGGGAAAGAACCTCGACGATCCGGCGAAGAAGGACGTCGCCATGCAGATCGTCTCCGCGGCCGAGAACTCGTCACTGGACTGGCGGGCACAGTTCTCGTACATCCAGGACATCAACGACGGGCGCGGCTACACGGCCGGAATCATCGGCTTCTGCTCCGGGACCGGGGACATGCTGGAGCTCGTCGAGGCGTACACCGCCACCAAACCCTCGAACGTGCTGGCCAAATATCTGCCCGCGCTGCGCGGCGTCAACGGGACCGACTCGCACTCCGGGCTCGACCCGAACTTCACCAAGGACTGGCGGACCGCGGCGGCCGACCCGGTGTTCCGGGCCGCGCAGGAATCCGAGCGGGACCGGGTGTACTTCAACCCGTCCGTCCGCGACGGCAAGGCCGACGGCGTACGGGCGCTCGGCCAGTTCGCGTACTACGACGCCGCTGTCGTGCACGGCTACGAAGGCATGCGCTCGATCCGCAGCCGCGCGCTGGCCAAGGCGAAACCGCCGTCCCAGGGCGGCGACGAGCGGGCCTGGCTCAACGCGTTCCTCGACGAACGGGTCGTGGAGATGAAGAAGGAGGAGGCGCACTCGGACGTGACCCGCATCGACACGGCCCAGCGGGTGTTCCTCAACAACGGCAACTTCGACCTGAACACTCCGTTGGACTTCAAGGTCTACGGCGACTCGTACCACATCGGCTGATCCTGACCGGGCCGCCCGGATCCACGGGGGATCCGGGCGGCCCCCGATTCGCGTTTCCTTCGCGACACGTCGTCATTTCATCACCGTTTCCAGCACGCCGGTGGTCGCTGTAACCTCGCTCACTGATCGACTTCCCGATTCCCGTACAGTCGCTCAACAATTACTTTCTATTAACGTCCGACAATACAAAACACCAGCTCAGAGCAGCCCGTTAGTTTGATCAATGAAGGAGAGACAAAAGCTGCAACGAACCATCTACAGTCCAGAAACATCGGCCAAAAATTAAATAGCTCGCCAGCACTCGCACACTCCCGGATTTTGCTGTTCCGTAGGGAGCGGCGCCGAATCCACGGCGTTGGATGTCTGAGTTCTGGGAGCATTCATGACGGCACCGCCCCTACCTTCGGGCAGGCCCACCGCGAGCCTGGCCTGGCGTCCGCTGCAACGCTCGACCCGCGTCGCGATCATCGCGGCGCTCGCCGCGACCGTCTTCTATCAGCTGTTCCTGCTCAACCCGGCATACCGCGGGCCGGGCTGGCTGTGGGTCACCATGCTGGCCGCCGAGGGCCTGACCGCCCTTCACCTGGTCGGCACCTGGTGGACCATCCTGGCCCACGACGACCGCCCGGAAGCGGTGGATGCCACCGTCTGGCGCAACCGGCTGCGGGCCGGCGGCGAGGTCCCCTCGATCGACGTGTTCATCACCGCCTACGGCGAGGATCCCGCGCTGGTGCGGACCACGCTGCTCGCCGCCCGCGACATGGACCTGCCGCACGACACGTTCCTGCTCGACGACGGGGACAGTGACGAGTTGCGCCGGATCGCCGACCAGGTCGGCGTCGGTTACCTGCGGCGGCCGGGCAGCACACACGCCAAGGCCGGCAACGTCAACGCGGGGCTGGCCCGCACCGACGGCGAGTTCGTCGTCATCCTCGACGCCGATCACGTGCCCGAGCCCGGCTTCCTGCTCAGCATCCTGCCGCACTTCCAGGACCCGGATGTGGCGTTCGTGCAGTCCCCGCAGTCGTACACCAACAACGTCAACCTGGTCGCCACCGGCTCCGGCGAGGCCCAGCGAATCTTCTACGAGCTCGTCTGCCCCGGCAAGAACCACTTCAACGCCGCGTTCTGCGTCGGCACGAACGTGATGTTCCGGCGGGCCGCGCTCGACAGCATCGGCGGCATCTGGACGGGCAGCAACTCCGAGGACATCTGGACCTCGATCGAGCTGCACAAACGGGGCTGGAAGTCGATCTACGTACCGCAGGTGCTGGCCCGCGGGCTGGCCCCCGAGGACGTTCCGTCGTACCTCAAGCAGCAGTTGCGGTGGGCCGGCGGCGGCTTCGAGGTGCTGTTGCGCGGCCGGCTGTTCCGGCGCGGCAGCGGCCTGACCATCGACCAGCGACTGCAGTACCTGTTCTGCGGCACGCACTATCTGCTGTCCCTGGCGATGCTGACCTTCATGCTGTTCCCCGCGCTGTACCTGCTCTTCGCGCTGAGCCCGATCCGCGCCGACGGCTTCGCCTGGGCCACCCACTACCTGCCGTTCCAGGCAGCCGTGCTGCTGGTCACCTGGCTGCAGTCCGGCGGGTTCAAGCTGTCGGCGATCGTGGCCAGCATCGGCGCGGTCCCGGTGCACCTGCGCGCGCTCGGCGGCGTGCTGCTCGGCCGGCCGGCCGTCTGGAAGGCCACCAACGCCGGTGGCAGCGGCGCCCGGTCACTGTGGGCGGTCATGCCCCTGGTCGCCCTGCTCCTGCTCAACGCCACCGCCATCGCCGTCGGTGTCATCGTGATGGCCGACCCGGCGCCGACCTGGCTCTCCGTCGGCTGGGCGGCCATGATCGTGCTCATCCTGGGCCGCATGATCGTCGAATCGGTCACCGGCGGCAGCATCCGGCAGCGGCCCCCCGCGCCCGTCCTGCGCCCGGCCGGCCCGCGATCGGCCACAGGCCGGCAACTCCCGGCCGCGCCGCACACCCGCGCTGAGCCGCAACCGCTTCCGGCCGGCGCCTGATCGATCCGCCGGCCACCGAACCGGGACTGCCGCGCGCCGGCGTCCCCGCTCCCGCCGAGAAAGGCATGACCATGAGCACCACGATCGAGAAGACCACCGCCGAACCCGACCGGAGCCTGCCCCCGGCGCAGGCTCCCGACACCGCACCGGCCGAGCCGGAGCGACACCGATGGCGCCATGGGCTGCGCGTCGTCCGTACCGTAATCGTGCTTTTGATCTTGATTGCGGCCGCCGTCGCCGGTGGCACCCACATCGTGCGCCAGCGGCTCGCCGAGCGGACGCTCCTGGACGCCGGCACCGCGGTGCTGACCGCCCAGCCGATCACCGTGGGCTCGGCCGACGCCGCCGTGGTCAACCAGGTGCTGATCGGCGAACGGGAGAGCGTGACCGCCGGCGCGGCCCTGGCCACGGTCACCCGCACCGCCGACGGCCGCGGAGCCCGGGTCCAACAGCTGACGGCGCCGGCCGCCGGCATCGTCACCGTCATCAACGTCGCCCCGGGCCAGGTCGCCCGCGCCGGCGAGCCGATCGTCACGCTGTACGACCCGTCCAAGCTCACCTTCCGCGTCGACGTGCCCCTCGAGACGCTGCGTCAGTTGCGGCTGCAGATGACCGCCTACGTGTCCGGGCCCGGCCTGCCCGGCCGGCTGGCCACCACCCTGGAACGGATCGAGCCGAAGGTCGGCGGCGCGGGCCAGACGCCGGTCGCCGACCTGCTCACCGTCGTGCTGCGGCCCGACCCGGCCGCGCTGGCGACGGTTCGCACCCTGGTCCCGGGGTTGCAGTTCCGGGCCGTCGTCGACACCACCACGGCCGCGGGCGGGACTCCCGCGGTGAACAGCGCATGAGCCGCCGGCCATGGGTCGCGGCCGCGGCGGCGGCCCTGCTCACGGTGACCGGCTGCTCCGCCGATCCGGCCGGCGAGCACCCGCCCACCGCCGGTGCCGGGCCGGTCATGGAGGACGCGGCGGCGACCGAGCCGGCCGTACCCCGGCTGGCCGGTAAGGGCGGCATCGCCGACACCCTGCCGGACGCGGCCCGCCCGACCAAGGCCCCGGCTCAGGCCGGCGATCTGACCGGCCAGGCCCTCCCGACCAACCAATGGTGGAGTTCCGCGCTGACCGGCCCGCGCACCCAGCCGATCTGGACGCATCCGCTCGCCGTGCGCGCCGGTGACGCGGGCGTGCAGATCAGCGGCGCGCCCGTGACCGCCTCCGCGAACGCTGTCGTCACCCCGTTCCTGCCCGCCCTCACCCTGAGCGCCGCGACCGGGCCCGTCCAGGTCGTCGGCTACGGCGCCTTCCATGTCGTCCTGCGGGTGGGCCTGTCCGGCGGCGGATCCGTGGACCTCACCCTGGTACAGGGCAGCCCGGTGCTCTGGTTACGGTTCCGGGGCTCGACACCCCGCCTGACCGGCGCCTTCCGCGACGTGGGGAGTTCGGCGGGCCGCGCCCGGCTGGAGATCGCGGGCGGCCGGTGGGACGTTCTCGGCGACGACCTGGCCCTCGACGGGTCCACCGTCGGCGGATCGGGTGAGCAGCTGGCCGTCGCCCGCGTCCCGGACGGCGTGGAACAGGCCGGCTGGGAGCGCGCCAGCACCGGTGACCCGGTGGTGCGGACCACCGCGGCGATGACGTACGACGCCGCGACCGGAACGGTCACTCAGACGCTCAGCACGCGCCGAGCCGGCGGCGGCTCCGGGGTCTGGGCCCTGCTGCCGCACCAGCGGGCCGGGCTGGTCCCCGGGCCGGCCACGCTGACCGGCTCCTACCCGGACGCCCGGGGCACGATGTCCCTGGTCTCCGCCGCGGAGGTCCGCGTCCGGGTGCCGATGCCGGGGCTGCTCACAGCCGTTCCCGAGGTGCCGCTGAGCTCGACGGCGAGCCGGGCGGTCCGCGACGATCTCGACCGGGACCTGGCCGACCCGCCCGGCGCGGGCGGCAGTTACTTCGGGCTCAAGGAGCTCGGCCGGCTGGCCACGATCGCCGAGGTGGCCGCCGCCGTCGGAGCGGACGACCAGCGAACGCAGGCACTCGCCCGGTTGCGGCCGCAACTGATCGACTGGCTGACCCACAGCGGGCCCGCCGACGGACGTTACTTCGGTTACGACCGGGTCTGGGGTGGGCTCATCGCCGTACCGCCCGAGTTCGGCGCCCAGGACTACAACGACCATCACTTCCAGTACGGCTATCTGGTCCGGGCCGCCGCCGTGCTCGCCGCGGCCGATCCGGTGTTCGCCCGCGACTACGGTGACGTGGTCGACCTGATCGTCCAGGACTTCGCCGGTTCGCTGGTGATCGGACCGGCCCACGGGCTGCCACCGTTCCGGGCCTTCAACGCCTACCTCGGCAGTTCGGCCGCGTCCGGGTTCGCTCCCTTCGCCGACGGCAACAACCAGGAGTCGTCCAGTGAGGCCGTGGCGGCGTGGGAGGCGGTGGTGCGCTGGGGGCTGGTCCGGGGCAACACCGACATGACCGGCTACGGCGTGACCCACTACGCGATGGAGGCCGCGACCGCCCGGACGTACTGGCTGGGCAGCGGGCCGGCCCGGCCGGACGGGTACGCGCACCTCACCGCCGGCATCGTCTGGGACGCCAAGATCGACTACGCGACCTGGTTCGATCCCCAGCCGGAGTCGATCCTCGGCATCCAGCTGCTGCCGCTGACCGCCGGCTCGTTCTACCGCGGCCCGGCGCAGGAGCGGGAGCGGGACCTGGGCCGCGACCCGCGCGTCTGGGGCGACCTGTTCGCCGCCGACCTGGCCCTGTCCGACCCGGAGGCCGCGCGCCGCCGGCTCGACGCGGGCGTCAGCCGTGAGGAGAGCACCAGCCGGGCGATGGTCCGTTACTGGGTCGAGGCGCTGGTCGTGCTCGGTCCACCCCAGCCCGCGGTCACCGCGCCGGTGGGAGCACTGGCGTTCGGATCGGCCGGCGCACCACGGGTGGTCCGCTCGCCCGCCGGATGAGGTCCGGGCCCGGCCGGAGCATCCGCCGGTGTGGCGGGTGCCACACTTCATCGTTCACAGCACCGCGGCAACCCGGCCGATACCAAGGCCATGGCACCACGCAGGCTATGGGCGTTTCTGGGCGCAACCGCGGTGGCCGTCGCTACCGCGGTGCTGACCTACAACTCGACCTTCGGCAACGTCTTCTACTTTCTGCTCTACGGCACACTCGCCGTCGCCGCCTGGCTGGCGGTGCGCCGGTTGCCGCCCGGGACCGCGCGGCGGCCATGGGTTCTGGTCGCCGTCACGCAGACGCTGTGGTTCACCGGCGACGCCGTCGAACTGGCCTACTACTACCTGTCCCGGATCCCGTCCGTCGGGGTCTCGGACGCCTGCTGGCTCGGCGGCTACGCCGTCCTGACCGTGGCCCTGGTCCTGATGGCTCGCCGGCGGGCGCCCGGCCGGCTGCGCGGCGCGGTGCTCGACGGGCTCACCCTGGCCGGCGCGGCCGGGCTGCTGAGCTGGCAATTCCTCATCAAACCGGCGCTGAGCGACGGCTACTCGACCGCCGACTCGGTGCTGCCCGCCCTGTACCCGGTGGCCGACGTGGTGCTGCTGGCCGCGCTGCTGTTCATCGCGCTGTCGCCGGGCACCCGGGGCACTCCGACCCGCCTGCTGTTCGGCGCGGTGATCCTGTACCTGGCGATCGACCTGACCACCAACCTCGGGCCGTACTTCCTGCCGCAGGACCTGGTGTCCCGCGACGGCACCCTGATCATGCTGGGCAACGCGCTGCTCACCGCGGCCATGCTGCACCCGCACCGCGACGAGCTGACCCGGCCCAGCGCGCAGGTGCGGGTCCTGCACCCGTCCCGGGTGCTGTTCCTCGGCGTGGCGTTCCTGACCGCGCCGGCGCTCAGCGCGGTTCAGGACGGCCTGGCCCAGAACGCGGTCGCCACCCTGCTCGCCACCGCGGCCAGCACCGTGTTCGTCCTGACCCGGTTCACCCTGGCCGTACGCGAGCAGGAGCGAGCCCAGGCGCAGCTGACCTACCAGGCCCGGCACGATCCGCTGACCGGGCTGGCCAACCGCTCGGTGCTCGCCGACGAGATGGACCGCACCCTCCCGCGCAGCTCCGGCCCGGTGGCTGTCCTCTACCTCGACCTGGACGGGTTCAAGCAGGTCAACGACCAGTTCGGGCACGAGGCCGGCGATGTCGTGCTGACCACCGTCGCCCGGCGGCTGTCCGCGGCCGTACGCGCCGGTGACCTGGTCGTCCGGCTCGGCGGCGACGAGTTCGTCCTGTTCTGCCCGAGCCTGACGGCGGAGCACGCGGTCCGGCTCGCCGATCGGGTCGTCGGTGACGTCTCCGAGCCGATCCCGTTCCGGGGCGCGCTGCTGGACGTCGGCACGAGCATCGGCATCGCCGCCTACGGCGCCGGGGAGACCGCCGGGGAACGCCAGGCTCTGCGCGCCGCCGACGCGGCGATGTACGAGGCGAAGCGCCAGGGTCGCGGCCGCTGGGTGATGGCCGGCGCGTGACCCTCGCCGGGCGGGTCAGGGCTCGCTCTGACCCGCCGGCGGCCCGTCCAGCACGACCCGCAGCGCCCGGCCGGGACGTACCGGAGAATCCACCCGGGAATGCGCGAGCCGCTCGTCGAGCCGCGCGGTCGCCGACGTCCGAGCCCGGTTCGCCCGGCACGGGCTGGGCGGTGACCGCCGCGGCAGCAGGGCCGGGCGCGCCGGGCACAGGCTGGGCCGGTGACCGCCGCGGCAACAGGGCCGGGTGCGCCGGGCACAGGCTGGGCGGTGACCGCGCGGCAGCAGGGCCGGGCGGTGACCGGCGCGGCAGCGGGGCCGGCGAGGTTGTCGCGCAGGGGCGCGTCACGAAAAGTGTCGTACCCGTCGCCTACCGTGCAGCTGTGGCTCGACGCAGACGCCGGCGACGCAAGGCCGGCCCCGAGGGTTGGCTGATCGTCCCCGCCGGCCTGGCCCTGATCCTGCTGGCGCAGCAGGCCCGGGCTCACCCGGTCACGGCCGCCCTGATCCTTCTCGGTCTCGCCGTCGTGACGGCCGCCGGGTTCTGGCTGTGGACGGCCGACCGGCGGCGCCTGGCCGGGCACGAGCGCGAGGTCGCGGTCACCGACGGCATGACCGGTGACCAGTTCGAGCACTTCACCGCCCGGCTGATGCGGGTGAGCGGCTTCCGCGAGGTCCGGGTGGTCGGCGGCAGCGGCGACATGGGCGCCGACGTGATCGGCCGCACGCCGGACGGGCGGCGCGTGGTGGTTCAGTGCAAGCGCTTCTCGGGGAATCTGGGCAGTCCGCACGTGCAGCGCTTCGCCGGCACCGCCCGGGACATCCACGGGGCCGAGGTGGCGCTGCTGGTGACGACGGGCCGGCCCACCGCGCAGGCCCGCGACGTGGCGCTGCGCTGCCGGATCACCCTGGTCGACCGGCCCGCGCTGGCCCGCTGGCTGTCCACTCAGGTTCTGGAATGCTGACGCCGCGCTGAATCGGCGGCACCGGGGCGTCGGTCGCGGCGAGACGTTCCCGCAGCAGCCGGGCCAGCGGGCGCTCGACCAGCCGGTGCAGCATCCACGCCACGACCAGCATGGTCAGGATGACGACGGCGACCGTGACGATCGGCGGCAGCCGGTGCAGGTGCTGGATCATCGTCCCGCCGATGTGCTGATGGAGCAGGTAGAACGGGTAGGTGAGCAGGCCTGCCGTGGTCAGCGGCCGCCAGCGGACCCGATCGGTCCAGCCGAGCGCGACCACTGCCATCGCCACGAACAGCGCCGTCACGATCAGCATGGAGACGCTCATCGACAGCGGCCGGTGCTCGGTCCGGCTGGTCTGCGCGACCCGCACGCCGAGCGAGTACATGCCGAGCCCCCAGGCCAGCCCGACGAGCCCCCAGCGCCGGATGTCCGAGCCGAACCGGTGGATCAGGAAGAATCCGATGCCGGCCACGAAATACGGCGCGTACGGCGGTTGCAGCACCGTCACCAGCACCGGCATCTGGGACTTGACCGCGACGACGGACGCGATCAGCCACGCGTAGCCGAACCAGAGCAGTCGCCGCCGGGTCGCCCCCAGCCACACCACCACCGCGAAGAGCAGGTAGAACCGCGCCTCGGCCCAGAGCGTCCAGTAGGACAGGTCGACCGGCACCACCCCGAGCGGCTCGTTCAGCATGGTCAGGCTGATCACCACCTGCTGCGGCGTGACCGGCCGGTTCAGTGACGGCCAGAGCGTGACCACCGCCGCGGTGAGCAGGACCGCCGGCCAGTACGCGGGGAAGAGCCGGATCAGCCGTGACCGGGCGAACCCGCCGACCGTGCGCCCCCACGCGCTCATCGAGATGACAAAGCCGCTGATCATGAAGAACAGTTCCACACCCAGCCATCCGTACGAGGATGCCTGCGTCAGCCGCGAGAACGGCGAGTGCCCGTCCCACAGCCGGTCGGCGTTGATCGCGGTGAAGTGGAAGACCGCCACCGAGATCGCGGCGCACAGCCGCAGCCCGTCGAGGACCGCGACGCGGTCGCCGGGGTTCCGGCGCGACGCGGCGACCGGCGCCGGCGGCCGTCGCAGCCGGGTGGTGGTCTTGGTGAGGACGTCCAGGCCGGATTCAGTCACACAGATCAGAACGACCATGCGGGCCGGCCGGAACGCCCCGCGTCGATAAAAGCGCGACAACACCCGGAAGAATGGAATTCGATCCGTAGTCGGATACCTACCCGCCGCACATTTTGCAAGATGCAAATGAAGCGATATTCTGATCATGAAACGGCTCCCGGACGCGGGAAATCCGCTACCGCACGCTATCTGTGGACGTCTTTGCATGTGAGACATTCCGTCGCGGTTTCCCGTCTGTTCGGCGGCGCTTCGTCGCGCCCGATTCCGGAGGTCTCGGTGGCCTGGTTCATCGGCCAGTCGCTCGTCTTCATCCTGCTCGCGTTCCTGCTGGGCGTCGTCGTCGGCCGCCTCACCGCGCGTCGCGGCGGGCCGGCCGCGAGTGTTTCCGCCACAAGTGCGAAAAAGGCGGCAAGCGTGGCGGCACCACCGGAAATGGTCACGGTGAGCAAGCCCGTGGAAAAAGTTCTGCCGACCCGTCCGGTGGTGGCGGAAAAGGCCGTCAAGCCGAAGCCGAGTCCGCGAAAGACGACGGTTGACACCATTCCCACGGAAAAGCCGCTCGTGCCCCCCGCCGACGCGAAGCCGGCCGCGGAGCCGGCCGCGGAGCCGGCCGCGGAGCCGGTGACCACCGACGTCCCGGGGCCGGTCGCCCCGGAAAGCCGGGTCACCGACAGCCCGGTCGCGGCGCCGGAGCCGGCGCCCGGTGACGAGCTGGAGCGGATCGAGGGCATCGGCCCGAAGATGGCCGACGCCCTGCGCGCCGCCGGCCTCCGCACGTTCGCCGACGTGGCGGACGCCGACGACGACACCAAGCGCCGCGCGATCAACGCCGCCGGCCTGAACTTCGCGCCGAGCCTGATCACCTGGAGCCGCCAGGCCCGGCTGCTGGCCGACGGCGACGAGCAGGCGTTCGCCGAGTTGACCGCTCGCCTGATCGCCGGCCGCGAGATCCGCCCGGAGGACGACGATCTGGAGCGTGTCGAGGGCATCGGCCCGATGATGGCGACGGCGCTGCGGGCCGGTGGGATCCGCACGTTCAAGCAGCTGGCGAAGGCCGACGACAACACCAAGCGGCAGGCCGTCCTGGCCGCCGGCATGAACTTCGCGCCGAGCCTGATCACCTGGAGCCGCCAGGCCCAGTTGCTGGCCGACGGCGACGAGGCCGGGTTCGCGGCGCTGACCGCGCACCTGACCGCGGGCCGGGACGCCGCTGCCGACCGTAACGCTACGGCTCGGGCGGGCAAGGAGAAGAACGCCGACAAGAAGGCCAAGAAGAGCCGCGGCGAGAAGGCCGCCCGATGACGACCGACCGCCGTTCCGGGCTCGCGCTGCTGCTGACCGTTCTCGGTCTCGCCGGCATCCTCACCGCCCAGCTCGTCCCGAACCGTCACCGCATCGAGAACGACCTCGCCGACCGGTCGGCCCAGGCGCTCACGGTCGCCGGTCAGGACCACGCGCGGGTCACCTTCACCGGCCGGGACGCCCTGGTCGTGACCGATTCCGACGCAGCCGCCGACCGCGCCCGGACGATCGTGGCGGGCATCGCCGGTGTTCGGACGGTCCGCACCACGGTCGAGGCCCCCGCGGCGGTCGAGGTGCACACCCCGCCGACGTTCGGGCTGACCGTGAACGACGGGACGGCCGTGCTGACCGGCACGGTGCCGACCGCCGCGGTGAAGGGCACGCTGCACGACGCCGCGGCTGCGGCCTTCGGCGCGGTCGACGACCGGGTCACGGTCGCGACGACGGTCACGACCGACCCGGCGCTCACGGCCCTGCCCACGCTGCTGCGATCGCTTCCGGTCACGGTGAGGGATTTCGCGGTACGTCTCGACGGCGGCACCCTGACGATCGGCGGAACGGCCCCGTCCGAGGTCGACCGCATCGCGCTGCACGACGCCGCCCGGCGCGCCGGCGTGCCGGTCGACCACCGGGTGACCGTTGCCGACCTGCAGCCGCGGCTCTCCGCCGTACCCCCGCTGGAATTCCGCACCGGGAGCGCCGAACTGACCGCGGCCTCGCGCAAGTCGTTGCCGCAGGTGGCGGCTCTGCTGGAGGCGAACCCGAGTGCGCGGGTGCGGATCGAGGGGCACACCGACGCCAGTGGTTCGGAGGCGACGAACCTGTGGATGAGTCGCGCCCGGGCCGACGCGGTACGCTCCGGCCTGGCCGAGCTCGGCGTCTCCGCGGCTCGGCTGACCGCCGCTGGTTACGGCGAGTCACGTCCGAAGGTCGCCAACGACACGGCCGAGCACCGGGCCGAGAACCGTCGCGTGGAGATGACCGTGATCACCGGCTGAGCCGCCGGGGCCACGCCGCGGCCCCGGCCGAACGGCGCACGGCAGCGCGGCGCGGCGCGGGGCAGCGCGGCGCGGCGCGGGGCAGCGCGGCGCGGCGCGGGGCAGCGCGGGGCAGCGCGGCGCGGCGCGGGGCAGCGCGGCGCGGCGCGGGGCAGCGCGGGGCAGCGCGGGGCGGCACGGCGCGGGGCAGCGCGAGGCAGCGCGGCGCGGCGCGAGGGTCGGCCGTTCGGCAGATGCGCCGCCGGGCCGGATCCACCACGAGCCAGATGTCCCGGCCGGCCGGGATTCCTACGATCGAGGTCATGAACATCGACGTGCGAGCAGGGGTTCCCGGACGGCCCGCGACGGCCACCGGACGACGGGCGGTGCTGGTCGCGCCGCTGGCCGGGCTGCTCCTCGGGGTGCTCGACTTTCTCTGGATCAAGTACGTGCCGGCCCCGTTCGGCGGGCTCGGCAACTCGATCGCGGTCTGGGCGGTGGCGGCGTTCCTGCTCACGCTGCTGAACCGGTGGAGTCTGCCGGTGAGCGTGGCCGCCGCGGCCGTCCAGCTCGCGGTCGCCGTCCCGGCCTACTACCTGGCCGCGGCGGTGATCCAGAACGACGCACTGGCGAACATGTACGACGCGAACGCGCTGCTCTGGGTCGGGCTCGGCCTCGTCGCGGCCCTGGTGTTCGGCACCGGCGGGGTCCTCGCCCGCCGCGCGGACGTGCCCGAGCTGGTGCGCGACACCGCGCGGGCCCTTCCCGGGGCCGTGCTGTTCGCGGAGGCGGTGCTGCAGGCGTTCCGGATCGGGGACCCGTCGTACTCCACGGGCGGCTTGATCGCGTACGCGCTGATCCTGGTCTTTGTCGGTCTGGCGGTGACCGGGCTGGTCACGCCGACGTGGCGCCGGCGCGGTGTGGTCCTGGTGCTCGCCCTGCCGCTGACCGCCGCCGGTTACGCGCTGCTGAGCATCACCGGCTTCCACTGAGCGACGGGCGCCGCTCAGTGGGTCGCCGTGCCGGTGGTCAGCTCGCCTCCGGGTGCTCCGTGACGCTCTGCAGGTAGAGCGGCTCGCCGAGCTTCTCGATCAGGCCGAGCTGCGTCTCCAGGTAGTCGACGTGGTGTTCCTCGTCGGCCAGGATGTCCTCGAAGATCCGCGCGGACGTGATGTCACCGATCGAGCGCATGTACTCCAGGCCGCGGCGCAGCCGGTCGACCGCCTCGACCTCGACCTTCATGTCGCACTCGAACTGTTCTTTGATCGTCTCGCCGATCCGGAGCGCGAACAGCTTCTGGTAGTTCGGGAGTCCTTCGAGGAACAGGATCCGATCGGTGAGGATCTCGGCGTGCCGCATCTCGTCGATCGACTCGGCCCTGGTGTGCTTCGCCAGCACGGTGTACCCCCAGTTCTCCTGCATCTTGCCGTGCAGGAAGTACTGGTTGATCGCGGTCAGTTCCGCGGTGAGCTGCTCGTTCAGGAACTCGATGACACGGGCGTCACCTTGCATGCCAAATACCCCCATAACTGACGTTACGGGCTGAGCTTACTGCTCGTGATCTTCAGGCAGCGGACGGTAGTCGCGTGTCGGAGCCCCTCTCCTCCTCGATGAGGCCGGCGATCCGGTCCAGGCAACTGCCACAACCGGTGCCGGCGCCACAGGCGTCGCCCACCGCCTCCTCGTCCCGCGCTCCGCAGCGGATGGCGGTGCGGACCTGGGTCTCACGGACCTGGTGACAGATACAGACGAACATCGGGCGACGACCTTTACCTGGTTAGCCTTACCTAGCTTAGGGTGCCCTAAAACCGCAGGTCACGCAATTCCCCGGATCGCCTGAAGATCAGCCGGCGGTAGATATTGATTCTCACGGATTGCTAACTGATGACGGCACCGTTACCTTGGGAGCGCTCCCAGTAGGCCTCTTCTCCCCCCGGAGGAAAGCCATGTCCCCTCGCTCCCAAGGCATAGCGGCGGCGGTCATCGCCGTCGCGGCCGCCGGTGCCGTCGTCGCCACCACCGGCGCCGCCGAAGCCGGCACGATCAGCGGCACCCTCTACCGTGACCCCGGCACCGCCGTCGCCCGATGGGTCGCCGCCAACCCGAACGACTCCCGCACCGCCGTCATCCGGGACAAGATCGCCAGCCAGCCGGCGTCCCGCTGGTTCGCGAACTTCAACCTGTCCACGATCGGGTCCGAGGTCTCCTCGTACGTCGGGGCGGCCAACGCCGTGAACCAGATCCCGGCCCTGACCCTCTACGCCATCCCCAACCGCGACTGCGGCGGCGCCAGCGCCGGCGGGGCACCCGACCTCAACCAGTACCAGAACTGGGTGAACGCGGTCGCCGCCAACCTCGGCAACCGGACCGCGATCGTCATCCTCGAACCCGACTCGATCGCGCTGCAGACGTGCCTGAGCGCCGGTGAGATCACCGCCCGCGACCAGGCCCTGGCCACCGCCACCCGGACCTTGAAAGCGGCGAACCCGAACGCCAAGGTCTACCTCGACGCCGGGCACTCCACCTGGAACAGCGCCGCCGAGCAGGCCGGGCGGCTGGCCGCGGCCGGGGTCGCGAACGCCGACGGCTTCTACACCAACGTGTCGAACTTCAACGGCACGTCGTCCGAGGTGAACTACGGCAAGGCGATCATCGGCGCGCTGAACGGGCGCGGGATCGGCGGCAAACACCAGGTCGTGGACACCAGCCGCAACGGCGGGGCGTCCGGGGACTGGTGCGGTGACGACAACACCGACCGGCGGATCGGGGCCTACCCGACGACCGCGACCAACGACGGGGACGTGGACGCGTACCTCTGGGTGAAGCCGCCCGGGGAGGCCGACGGCTGCAAGTACGCCGCCGGGTCGTTCCAGCCCGACCTCGCGTACAGCCTGGCCAGCAGTGCCCCGAACCCGCCGGTCAGCAGCTCGCCGACCGCGGTGCCGTCGTCCTCCTCCCCGTCGCCGGCACCCTCCTCCGCGTCCCCGTCGTCGTCCGGCACCCCCGATCCCGTGGGAGCCGGCTGCAGCGCGGTCTTCGCCGTGACGAGCTCGTGGTCGGGCGGCTACCAGGCCACCGTCAAGGTCACCGCGGGCAGCCGGGTCACGAGCGGCTGGACGGTCTCCTGGACGCCGGGCGCCGGGCAGTCGATCAGCCAGGTCTGGAACGGCACCCTGACCGTCAGCGGATCGACCGTGACCGTGCGCAACGTCTCCTGGAACGGGGCCCTGGAACCCGGCGGCCACGCCGAATTCGGCCTGATCGCCTCCGGCAGCGCCACCACCCCGGCATTGACCTGCACCTCTCTCTGAGGTGGGCGGGCCCCGGCCGCGTGCCGGGGCCCGCTGTCACGTCTCGGTTTCCCACACCGGCTAGTGTCGATACGGTCGTTGCCTGAATGTCCGGAAAGGACGATTGACTGTGCGAGGCAGGACCCGCTGGGCAATCGCAGCCGTGACCCTCCTGAGCGTGCTGGCCGGAGGCGCCACCCCCGCGAACGCCATCGCCAACGGTGAACCGGTGCCCGACGGCCGATATCGGTTCTCCGTCAAACTCACCATGACCGGCATCCCGACCGCGGACGGTGGCAAGCGCAACAGCGCCTGCTCCGGCGCGCTGATCGCCCCGCAATGGGTGATCACCGCCGGACACTGCTTCCGCGACGCCAACGGCGTCCGGGTCGAATACCCGGTCGCCGACCTGACCACCGCGACCATCGGTCGCACCGACCTGACCGGCACCAGCGGTCACGTGCTCACGATCGTCGCCGTCAAACAGTCCCCGACCGCGGACGTGTCCCTCGCCCGCCTCGAGGAGCCGGTCCGCGACGTGCGCCCGCTCCGCGTCGGCAGCCGCGCGCCGCAGGTCGGCACGATCCTGCGAGTCACCGGCTACGGCTCGCTGACGAGTGTGAACCCGACCCCGGCGACCCGGTTGCAGACCGGCCGGCTGAAGATCGTGACGGTCGGGGACGCGACGCTCGGCCTCAACGGTTACGCGCCGTCGCCGGACACCACCCCTTGCCCGTACGACTCGGGCGCGCCCTACTTCACCGAACGCCGCGGCGCCGGGCCGGTCCTCGCGGCCGTGGTCAGCAACGGGCCCAGTTGCCCGCACACGGCCGTCGAGACGGCCGCCCGCACCGACAACCTCGCCGACTGGATCACGTCCGTCACCAAGTCCAAGACCTACTGATTCGACAACGGCCCGTGGCGGCCGTGCGCGGTGTCCGACGCCGCGCACGGCCGCCACGCGCGTCCCGCGCTCCAGCCGGCGCCGAGGGACCGCGAGACACCCCGGCGAGCCGGCCGCCTCGGCGCGGCTGGGTAGCGAGGGTCCGCCGGAGCGGCGCCCGACACCCCGGCGAGCCGGCCGGCGAGCGGGTTGCCGGCGGACGGTTCTTCCGGTGTGGACCTTGATGGGGTTCGATGAGGGCGGCGGGCTCATCACGGGGGTGCAGGATGGTCAGGGTTGCGGTTGTCGGGGCTGGGGTCGGCGGGCTGACCGCGGCGATCGCGCTGCAGGCGGACGGGTTCGAGGTCGACGTCTACGACCAGGCCGGTGAACTCAGCGAGATCGGCGCCGGGGTGTCCCTCGGTGGTAACGGGATGCGGGTGCTGGACGCGCTCGGCCTCGGAAAGGCGGTGCGGGACGTCTCGGCGAACCTGCAGCGCATCGAGTTCCGCCACGGGAAGAGCGGCGACGTCTTCTACCAGCACCCGATGGGCGCCTGGTATGAGCAGCGGTTCGGAGGCCCGTTCCTCGGCATCCATCGCGCCGATTTCCATCAACTGCTGATTTCCGCGTACGCCGGTGAGCCGCACCTCGGCCGCCGCTGCGTAGCCGTGCACGAGTCGCCGGAGCAGGTCGAACTGCAGTTCGCGGACGGTTCGACGGCCCACGCCGACCTCGTGGTGGGCGCCGACGGTGTGCGTTCCGCGGTCCGCGGGCACGTCGACGGCGCCGACGAGGCAGTGTTCTCGGGGATGAGCTGCTTCCGCGGCTTGACCCCGGTCGACCGGGTGCCCGGCGGGGACCGATTCGGGCTGACGTTCTTCCTCGGGCCGAACCGTCACGTGGTCGCCTATCCGGTGCGCGGCGGTGAACTGATCAACTTCGTGGCGTACGTGCCGGACCCGGACTGGACCGAAGAATCGTGGTCGGCCCGGTGTGCGCCCCGGGAGGCGGTGGCCGCGTTCGACGGGTGGAGCCCGGTGGTGACGGCGCTGCTGGGGAACGCGGAGGAGACGGGCCGGTGGGCGCTCTACGACCGGGAGCCGTTGCGGAACTGGAGCACCGGACGGGTCACGCTGCTCGGGGACGCCGCCCATCCGATGCTGCCGCACGCCGGCCAGGGCACGAACCAGGCCATCGAGGACGTTGCGGTGCTCACGGCGTACGCGAGAAATCGGAATGTGACCCTGAAGGACGCTCTGCGGGGCTATGAGCAGCTCAGGAAGCCCCGGACCCGGCAGATCCAGCTCGGGTCGCGAGCGAACGCGGCCTGCTTCCAGGTGCCGGACGGGCCACTCGCCGACGAGCGGAACGCCCGGCTGGAGAATCTGCCGCAGATGGTCGGCTGGATCCACGAATACGACGTCTACGCCGCGATGGCGACCGGCAGCGAGGCGTAGGACGGGATCAGCACGCCGCGGCGGTACCGGCGGCCGGTGATCCGCCACGGGCCGCCCGCGTCCAGGAGCGTACGCAGCAGACCGGTGATCTCGGCCCGGGCGACCGGCGCGCCGAGGCACAGGTGGCGGCCCGCGCCGAACCAGAGTTGCCGCTGGTCGGGCAGATAACCGCGGTCCAGGTCGAAACCGCCGGCGGCGTTGTTCGCGGTCCAGGTCAGCATCAGCACCCGCTCCCCCGCCCGCAGCCGCCGGCCGTCGACCGTGACGTCCGCGGCGACCGCGCGCCCGATCAGCGGCGCCGGCGTGGTCACCCGCAGACCCTCGCGGACCGCGTCCGGCAGCAGGCCCCGGTCGGCGTGCAGGCGGTGCTGGGCGCCGGTGTCGTGCAGCAGCGCGACCGTGCGGGCCATCGCGCTGGCCGCGGTCTCGGTCCCGGCGACCATCAGCAGGGTGGCCAGGCCCTCGGCCTGCCGCTGCTGCAGGCCCAGCTCACGGCAGCGGCCGAGCACGGTCTCGGGCGGGGCGGTCCGCCAGGTCGCGGCGACGTTCGCGGTGAGCCGGGCGACGATCTGCTTCGCGCGGGCAACCGTCTCCGGCTGCAGGTGGGTGGAGGCGGTCGTGCCGAGGGCGAGGGAAGCCAGTTCCTCGCCGGTCGCAAAGATTTGCCGGTACGCGTCGTCGTGATCACTGACCGGCAGCCGCAACAGGTCCGCGACGATCCGGCCGACCAGCACCCGGGCCAGGTCCGCGACGTCGACCGTCGCGCCCGCGCGCAGCTGCTCGCCGGCCCGGGCCAGCCGCGGGCCGATCACCCGGTCGGTGAGCCGGCGGGCGCTCTCGTCGGTGAACAGGTCACGGGTCCGCGCCCGCAGCTGGTGGTGGCCGGGACCGTCGAAGATCTCGTAGACCCAGTCACCGAGCACCTGCGCCCACAGGTGGCCGACGCCGCCCTCACCGAGCAGCGTGAAATGGTCCGGGTCGTTGAGAATGCGGCGGGCGGTCAGCGGGTCGGAGGTGACCCAGCCGACCCGTGGGACGCGGCGCAGCCGGCGGGCCAGGCGCCCGGCAGTGAGCAGCACGGGCAGTTTGCGGTGCGCGGCGGCGAGAACACGGAACTCGTGGCGCGTGGCGGTGTCGATCACCTCGCCATCATGGCGTGACCGCTTGGTAGCGTCGGACCATGAGCGACTGGAACCAGCAAATCATCGATGAGTTCCGCGCCAACGGGGGCCGGGTCGGCGGCCAGTTCACTGGAGCATCGCTGATCCTGCTGCACCACCGTGGGCGCCGCAGCGGGCGCGAATTCGTCGCCCCGCTGGCCTACCAACCGGTGGAGGGCCGGGACGACGCCATCCTCGTCGTCGCCTCCATGGCCGGCGCGCCGGTCCACCCGGAGTGGTACCACAACCTGCTCGCCGCGGGGAAGGCGCAGGTCGAGACCGGCACGGAGACGTATGAGGCGACGGTTCGCGACCTGCCCGGCGCCGAACGCGACGAGGCGTTCGAGCGGATCGTCGCGCGTTTCCCGGGGTTCCGCGACTACGAGCGCAAGACCGCGGGCATCCGGACGATCCCGGTCCTGGAGCTGACTCGCGCCTAGCTGGTCGTTCCACCAGCTGAAGGAATCACCGTCGCCGATGGAGATCTGCTTCGCCATCTTCGCCACCGAGGAGTCCGTCTCGTGCCCGACAGCACTCCACCACCTGACGACGACGATCTGGGTGACCTCGACAACCTCATGTTCCTCAGTCCGGAGCAGTACGAGGTACTGCTGAAGGCGCGCGAGGAACAGGGGCATGATTTGAGCCGTGCCCAGGCTGAGGAAATACTGGCGGCCTTCGAGAAGCAGTCCGGACGCGGCTGATCAGTCGTCCTCGTCTGCCGCTGGGTGAGCTCGGACGGGCCTCTGTCGCGGGCCGTGGCCGACGGCCTGGGGCCGGCCTCTTGTCGGTTCCGCATCGATGGCCGGCGGCCGTCACACCTCCCGCCCCGTCATGAGCGAAGACGGTGCCCACTGCCGCTGAGACGACGCCACACAAACAAGATCATCGCAGGCTCACGGCCACGCTCACCATCCGCGCGGGCCGAGTCTGCCGGCAGCGGACCGGCTGGGCACGCCCGCGGGGCCGTTCACCGGTGTGTGCGGGGGAGGCGGTTCGTACGTTTGTATTCTGCCCGTATGGATCCATCGGTCGAGGTGGCGCTGTCCGGGATGCTGGCGGCCGCCGAGGACGCGACACCGGTGAACGCGGTCGAGGCCGTCACCCGCGAACTCGGTACGGCACTGCATGCCAGCAGCGTCTCCTTTCTCATCGCCGACCTCAGCGGCCGGGCACTGGTCCGCCTGGCCCACGCTCCCCTCGGACCGGCCGGCGATCGCCGCGACGGCGGCGAGGTCGCAACCGTGCTGCCGTTCGACGGCGGCCCCCAGGAAGAGGCGCTGCGCACGCAGACGGTGCAGGTGACCGGCGGTGACTCGGGGTGGACCGTGCTGGCGCCGGTGACCGAGCGCGGCGAAGTGATCGGCCTGCTGGAAATCGTCGTCCCCGCCGAGCCCGCTCCCCGCACGCTCGCGGAGATCGCCCGGACCGCGCACGCGCTCGCGTTCGTGGTGATCGCCAACCGCCGCCACACCGACCTGTTCGAGTGGGGACAGCGCACCACCCCGTTCAGCCTGTCCGCCGAGATCCAGCGCCGGCTGCTCCCGAGCGCCTTCACCTGCGAAGGCGGCTCCTTCACCCTGTCCGGCTGGCTGGAACCGTCAGCGAGCATCGGCGGAGACACCTTCGACTACACCATGGCCCGCGACACCCTGCACTTCAGTGTCACCGACGCCATGGGCCACGGCGTGACCAGCGCACTCATCGCCACCCTGGGGGTGGGAAGCCTCCGCAACTCCCGCCGGGCCGGGCACAGCCTCGTCGAGCAGGCCGACCGGGCCGGCGCCGCCGTCGCCCAGCACGCCCCGGTCCGCGGCGCCTTCCTCACCGCCATCCTCGGACGACTGGACCTCACCACCGGCCGGTGCGAGCTCCTCAACGCCGGGCACGTGCCGCCGATCCTGATCCGCCGAGGCCGGCACAACGAGCTCGGACTGCCCGGCAACCTGGGCCTCGGCATGTTCCCCGACCGCAAATTCTCGGCCGGTGCGGTGACCTTGGAACCCGGTGACCGTCTGGTCGTCGTCACCGACGGCATGCACGAACGCAAAGCCGCAGCCATCGACCTCCCGGCCCGGCTCCTGTCCCTCGCCGGCCTGCACCCCCGCGAAGCCGCACGCGCGCTGGCCGACGGAGTCCTCGCTGTCGCCGGACCGACCCTCGAGGACGACGCCACCCTGCTCATCCTCGACTGGCACGGCAACCACGAACAGCAACGCCGCACCCACGCCGGCGCCGACGTATCCGCCGCCACCTCCACCGACGGCCGCTGACCGCACCGCGACCCCGGAGCCGGGTGAAGCGGTGGGAGAGCATTCGAGCCGACCGCTGCATCAGACGACAACACACTCGTGCCGAAGGGATGGCGTGTGGTCGCCCCGCTCCCGCAGTTACTGGCGCGAAAGCATTCTTCTGACTCGTCCGGACAGCAGAAGGTAAGTGGAAGCCACCCTGTGCGCGCTGGGTCCCGTCGCGGCCCGCGCCGAGCGGCACACACCGTGGTCACCCTTGATGGCGCGGCGTTCTTGTCCGCAGCGACGTCGGGGCGGGGCGGAGGTGGAACGGCAAGCCTAGTTCCGGCGCTGGGTCAGGACCAGGAGGAGCTCGAAGCGGGCGGTGGGATCGTCGAGGTCCGGGCCGAGCAGGTCCCGGAGGCGGTTCAGGCGGTAACTGACGGTCTGCGGGTGGACGAAGAGTTCCGCTGCCACCGCCGCCCGCGAGCCCCAGTGGCGCAGCCAGGACTGCAGCGTGGTGAGCAGTTGCTCGCGCTGGCCGGGGCGCAGCCCGTCGAGTGCGGACAGGCGCCGGGAGGAGAGGGCCGCGAGCGCGCCCGGTTCGCCGCGCAGGGCGAGAGCCGCGAAGTGGTCCTCGACGAAGACCGGTTCCGGGCCGGTGCCGATCAGTTCGGCGGCGCGTTCGGCCAGCCGGACCGCTTCCGGCGCCTCGGACCAGGGCAGCGACGGGCCGACCACCGCCGCACGGCCGGCCAGGGCCTCGGCCAGCGCGGGGCGTTCGGCGCGCGGGCCGGATCGCAGCAGCAGGACCGCGTCGCGGGCGCGTTCGGCGACGACGCCGTCGGCGGCGAACCGGAACCGGGCGTCGCGGGCCTGGTCGGCCGGGAGCAGCACCGGGACGACCCGGTCGAGGGCCGGCCAGCCGATCGCGGTGACCGCCTCGCGGGCCACGTCGGCCGGGGCGCCGCCACGCAGCAGCAGGTCGGCGGCCCGGCGGCGGCGACGGTCACCCTCGCCGGCCTGTTCCCGCAGCTGACGGGCGAGACCGTCGGTGCAGGCGGAGGCGAGCTCGTCGACGAACGCGCTGGTCGCGTCGGACAGGTCGATGATCTCGTCGACGGTGACCGGGCGGGACTCGGCCAGGGACTGCGAGGCGGCCCGCAGCAGCAGGCGGGCGGCGGTGCGCAGGGCTCCCAGCAGGAACTCGGGGCCACGGTTCTCGCGGGCCTCGGCCGCTCCGAGGGCCACGAACACCTCGCGGATCGGTGGTGGGAGAGCCGGCTCGCCGGTGCCGGCCAGGTCGACGAAGCGTTCCAGGGCGACCTGCACCGCCGTACGGACATCGCGGTTGAATTTTTCTCCGGCCGTTTCCGCCGATCCCGGGTTGGCCTCGGCCACCGCCTCGGCGATCGCCCGCACGGCGGTCGGCAGGCGGGGGCGCATCGCGGCCGCGAGGTCGGACGGCACACGCTGCCACGGGGTGGTCATCGCCGAATTTTGTCACCCGGTGATAACAACCGGGGCGCAGATTGCTGGCCGGAACACCTGGCTTCATAACTGTTGCAGAGTGACGATGGTGCCGGTCACACCCTGACGCCTGAGGATCGGAACCGCTCGTGAAACACCGGATGTCCCGCCAGCACGTCGTCGACATGTGCCGCACGATGCTCGACCGTGGATACCTGAAGGCGACCGAGGGCAACGTGTCGGTCCGGATCCCGGGCCACGAGCTCTACGCGGTCACGCCGAGCAACTACGACTACGACAAGATGCGCGTCGAGGACGTCTGCATCGTCGACTTCAAGGGCAAACACGTGCCGGACGAGGGCGGCGCCGGTGGGCTCGTCCCGTCGATCGAGTGCGGGATGCACGCGAACATCTACCGCGAGCGGCCGGACGTCAACGCGGTCGTGCACACCCACCAGCCGTACGCGTCGGCCCTGGCCTTCCTGCGCAAGCCGATCCCGGCACTGACCGACGAGCAGGTGCGCTTCCTCGGCAAAGAGGTCGCGATCATCGACTACGCGCCGTCGGGCACCGGCTTCCTGGCCAAGAACGTGCAGAAGAAGGTGGCCAGCGGGGACAACGCGTTCATCATCGCCAACCACGGCGTGGTGGCGGTCGGGACCGACCCGTCGCGCGCGGTCTTCAACATGGCGCTGCTGGAGAAGGTGTCGATCGCCTATCTGATGGCGCTGGCCACGGAGGCCGGCAAGGTCTACACGATTCCGGCGACGATCCGCGAGATCGCGTTCAGCAAGCTTCGCAAGGACGAGAAGCGGATCGCCTCGCAGATCGTCGACGCGGTCGAGCCGGTGCGGGTGCCGGAAGAGGAAGAGTTGCCCTCGGTGGCGTCCGTTGCCGACGTCGTGGCCGGCGACGACCTGGGCTACATGATCAGCGAGTACCTCGACGTCGACGACACCATGCGGCGGCTCAAGGCACTCGTCGCCCAGCCCGTCCGCGGGCTGCGGCACGACGCGCTGCTGGACGTGCTGAACTACTTCGAGACCAAGTGCACGGCCAGCAAGGAGATCACCGACCGGGCCAAGAAGCGGATCCCCGGCGGCGTCCAGCACAACCTGGCCTTCAACTACCCGTTCCCGCTCGCCGTCGACAAGGCCGAGGGCGCCTACCTGACCGACCGGGACGGCAACGTCTACATCGACTTCCTGCAGGCCGGCGGCCCGACGATCCTGGGCAGCAACTACGGTCCGGTCAACGAGCGGGTCGCCGAGGTGATCAAGGAGAGCGGCCCGGTCACGGGGCTCTTCCACGAGTACGAGTTGAAGCTCGCCGAGATCATCAACCAGCACATGCCGCACATCGAGATGTACCGTTCGCTCGGTTCGGGCACCGAAGCGGTCATGGCGGCGGTCCGCGCGGCGCGGGCACACACCGGCAAGAAGATGGTGATCAAGGTCGGCGGGGCGTACCACGGCTGGTCCGACACGGTCGTCTACGGCCTGCGGGTGCCCGGCACGTTCCGGATGAACGCCAAGGGCATCCCGTGGGGCGCGACCGGCCGCACCCGGGAGGCGTTCCCGCACGACCTGGGCACGCTCAAGCGCAAGCTGATCGAGAACCGGGCGCGCGGCGGCACGGCCGCGGTGATCGTCGAACCGTTCGGGCCGGAGTCCGGCACGCGGCCGGTGCCGAAGGAGTACAACGCGGCCGTCCGCAAACTCTGCGACGAGTTCGGCGCGCTGCTGATCTTCGACGAGGTGGTGACCGGGTTCCGGACCGGGCTGGGCGGGGCGGCCGGCTACTTCGGCGTCACCCCCGACCTGACCGTTTTCGGTAAGGCGGTCTCCGGTGGTTACCCGATGGCCGGTGGCGTCGGCGGCAGCGCCGACGTGATGAGCGTCTTCGGCTCCGGGCTCGACGGCAAGAGCGGCGCACACATCCAGGTCGGCGGGACACTGTCGGCCAACCCGCTCTCCTGCGCGGCCGGGTACTTCGCGATCCAGGAGATGGCCCGGACCAACGCGCCGGTGCTCGCCGGTCGCGCCGGTGACCGGCTCACCCGGGGGCTGCAGAAACTCATCGACAAGTACGGGCTGCCGTACGTGGCGTACAACCAGGGCTCGATCGTGCACCTGGAGTGCAGCGGCGTGATGCTGCTCAGCATGCGCGACCCGATCAAGCTGCTCAAGGAGAACAAGAAGCGCAAGACGCTGATGGAGCAGATGGGCGCGGCGTACGCGGCGCACGGCATCATCACGCTCGCCGGCTCCCGGATGTACACCTCGATGGCCGACACCGACGAGGTCATCGACGACGCCCTGTCCCGTTTCGACCAGGTCTTCGCACTCGTCGAAGGGGTCTAGATGGCGATCGCCCCGCACATCCTCGCCATCGACCTGGGCACCTCCGGGATGAAGGCCGCCCTGGTCACGGCGGACGGGACGGTCACCGGGTGGGCCGAACGCCCGGTGCCGCTGCACATCCTGCCCGGCGGCGGGGCCGAACAGGACCCGGCCGCCTGGTGGGACGCGCTCGGCGAAGTGGTCGCCGACCTCGGACGGGACTTTCCCGAGCACGTACGGGCGGTGACCACCATCTGCTCGTCGACCCAGGGCGAGGGGACGATCGCGGTCGACGCACGGGGTGAACCGCTCACGCGGTGCATCAGCTGGCTGGACATGCGCGGGGCGGGGCATCTGCGGAAACAGTTCGGCGGGTTTCCGGCGTACGGCGGAATCTCGGTCCTGAAAATCGCCCGGTGGCTCCGGCTGACCGGCGGGATGCCGTCGGTCACCGGCAAGGATCCGGCGGCGCACATGCTTTACGTGCGCGACGAGATGCCGGACGTCTACGCGCGGACGAAGACGTTCTTGAACGTCCTGGACTGGATCAATCTGAAGCTCACCGGGCGCACCGTCGCGACCGTGGACTCGATTCTCACGTCCTGGGTCACCGACAACCGGAAAGCGGCCGGCATCCGGTACGCGCCGTCGCTGGTCGCGGCCAGCGGGATCGACGCGGACAAGTTCCCGCCGATCGTGAAGTGCACCGAGGTGATCGGCACGCTCGCCCCCAGCGCTGCCGATCACCTCGGTCTTCCGGCGTCGGTGCAAGTGGTGGCCGGCGCGATCGACAACACCGCGGCGGCGATCGGCGCGGGGACCGTGCGGGACAACGAGGCGCACCTCTACCTGGGGACCTCGTCGTGGATCGCGGCCCACGTGCCGGCCAAGAAGACCGACGTGGGCAGCGGCATCGCGTCGATTCCGTGCGCGCTGCCGGACCGGTATCTGATGACGGCGCTGCAAGCCACGGCCGGGGCGAATCTGACCTGGCTGCGGGACAAAATCGTCGAGTTCGACGATCCGCTCGTGTCGGCCGGGCACGTCAGCCGGGACGAAGGAACCATTTTCGACGCGTTCGACAAAATCATTCCGTCGGTTCCCGCGGGAGCGGACGGGGTGCTTTACATGCCGTGGCTCTACGGCGAGCGGGCGCCGGTGGACGATCCGAATCTGCGGGCCGGGTTCCTGAACATCTCGCTGGAGACTTCGCGGTCGGATCTGCTGCGGGCGGTGTTCGAAGGAGTCGCCCTGAACACGCGGTGGATGGCGAGATCCGTGGACAAGTTCCTGGGTACGCCGATGACGTCGCTGGTGATCACGGGTGGGGCGGCTCGGTCGAACTCGTGGTGCCAGATCTTCGCCGACGTGCTGGGCATCGAGATCAGGCGGGACGCCAACCCGGTCGCCGTGAACGCTCGCGGGGCGGGATGGATCGGCGCGGTCGGGGCCGGGATGATCAGCTTCCCCGACATCTCGGCGCTGGCGCGCAACGACGACGTATTCCAGCCCGGGGCGGATCGGGCCACCTATGACGACATCTACGACACCTACACCTGCCTGCACAAGCAGCTCGCCCCGGTCTACCGGAGACTGAACGGCTGAGCCACGCGCGGACGGTGTCCGGCGGCCCGTCGTCAGGTCTCTCTGCCCCACAGGGCCTCGACGGTCACGCCCAGAGCTCGGGCCACCTTGATGGCCAGGTAGACCGAAGGAGCGTAGTCGCCGGTCTCCATGGAGATGATGGTCTGCCGGCTCACGTCGACCGCGACCGAGAGACCCTGCTGCGTGAGCCCGGCCTCCTTGCGGGCCGTCCGGATCCGCGCTCCCGCCACGCCGTCGGCCTCCGGGGCTCGGACCGGGCCCGAGGGCGGCGCCATCAGTCCTCGTCCACGGTGAGCGCCTCACGTCCCTGCCGCCGGCGCGCCTTGACCGCGACGATCAGGACGCTGATCATCGCCCCGAACAGGGTGCCGACGATCGCCCCGACCCAGGCGTCGCCCGCGGGATCGTAGGCGTGCAGCGCGCCGACGAGGAACGCGGCGTAGGGAATCACGCCGAGGGCCGCCATGAGGATCCGCTTCGTGCCCCAGACCCGCGGAGTCGTGTCGACCTTGCGCCGGGCCACGTAGACGGAGCAGAGCAGCATCGGGCCCCAGAGCAGGACGAGGACGACCGCGAGCGGCAGCACGGCGGCCCGGCCGAGTGGCCACACCAGGATCGCCGCCGCCCACGGGATGAGGAGCGAGTGCAGCGCGGAGGCGGTGGCTATCCCCTCATACCACCGGTAGCGCTCGCGCTCGTCGCCGTAGAGGTCGCCGTCGATGTCGAGATTCCACCGCACCACGCGGTCAACCAGCGAAGCAGTCATGGGAACATGATGATGTCAAGTTCTCTAGACGTCAAGTGGACTTAACATCACCGGATCCCGATCGCGGCGAGAACCCGGCGGGGCCACGCTGCCGCCCGGACGGCCGGCAGGACACGGCCTACAGCAGCTCGTGCAGCTCCGCCGCGCACTCCGCGGCCTGCGCCACATGCGCGTTGTGACCGAACGAGCGCGGCCGCGGAATGCTCACGTCGACGACCTTCCGCACCCGGCCGGGCCGTGAACTGAGCACCACCACCTGGTCCGCGAGCAGCACCGCCTCGGGAATCGAATGCGTCACGAAGACCGTCGTGGCGGGCGCCGCCAGGTGCATCGCCTGCAACTGGGCGGCCAGTTCCTCGCGGGTGAGCGCGTCCAGCGCGGAGAACGGCTCGTCCATCAGCAGGACGCGGGGCCGCTGGATCAGCGCACGGCAGAGCGCGACCCGCTGCTGCATGCCGCCGGACAGCTCGTACGGGTGGCGCTGGTGGAACCCGGCCAGCCCGACCGAGTCGAGCAGTTCGGCGGCCCGCTCGCGGTACTCGGCGCGGGGCAGGCGCCGGATCTCCACCGGGAGCATCACGTTGCCGAGCGCGGTGCGCCACGGCAGCAGCGCGGGCAACTGGTGCATCAGCACCACGTCCGGGCGCGGGCGGGTGACCGGCGCGCCGTCGATCGTGATCGCCCCGCCGGTCGGCGCGAGCAGCCCCGCGATCAGACGTAACAGCGTCGACTTGCCGCAGCCGGAGCGGCCCACGACCGCGACGAACCGGCTCTCGGCGATCTCCAGGTCGATCTCGCGCAGGGCCTCCACGTCGCCGTCGCGGCTGCTGAACGTCCGCGACACCCCGGCCAGCCGGATCATCCGCTGATCGCCCGCGACCACGGGACGAGCAGCCGCTCCAACGCCACGACCAGGTAGAACAGGGCGGTGCTGAGCAGCGCCAGCAGCACGATCGCGGCGAACGCGAGAGGCGTGTCGAAAGACATCCCCGACAGTACGATCACTGCCCCGAGCCCGCCGCCCGGCTGACTGATCTCGGCCACGACCGCTCCGATCACCGCGAGCGAGACGGCCACCTTCAAGCCGGTGAACACCTGCGGCAACGCCCACGGCAGGCGCAGCTTCACGTAGGTCTGCCAGCCCGTGGCCGACAACGACCGGCCCAGTTCCCCCAACTCGGCCGGGGTCGACGTGAGCCCGGCCATCGTCGCCACCACGATCGGGAACACGCAGATCAGCAGCACCAGCACGACCTTCGGACGGCCCCCGAACCCGAGCCACACCACCAGCAGTGGAGCGACCGCCACCTTCGGCACCGAGTTCAGCCCGACCAGGACCGGCAGGGCCACCCGTTCCAGGGTCCGGGAGGCGGTCAGCGTGACGGCGACCAGCAGGCCGGTGACGACCGCGAGGGCGAACCCGGCGACGGTCACGGTCAGCGTCGCACCGGCCTCGCGCAACAGGTAGCCCGGCTGGGCGCGGAACGCGGCGACGATGTCCGGCGGGGCCGGCAGGAACAGCGGTCGGATCCCGAGGGCCCGGGTGGCGCCCCACCAGACCGCGACCGTGCCGACGACCCCGAGAACCGGCAGTGCCCAGCGGCTCGGGCTCACCCCGCTGTCCCGGCCGTCGAATAGGTGAGGTGGCCACGGATCACCAGGCGCGGATCGTCGGCCAGGCGGGTCAGCTCGTCCAGCTCCGGTTCGGTGAGGCCGGCGGCCAGGAAACCGGGGCGCAGCTGCTCGATGTTCACCGCGATCAGCCGTGCCCCGGCGCTGCCGCCGGCCCAGGACGAGGCGCGGATCTCGGTGCTCACCGGCGAGAGCCCGGCGGCCAGCATCGCGCCGTGCACCGCGCGGCCCCACCCGGGGTCTCCCCCGTTGCCCGGCAGCAGGTGCCCGACCAGGATGTCGTGGTAGCGCTCGACCAGCTCGGCCGTCGCCGCGCCGGGGGCGGCCAGCACCAGCCCGCGGTAGGCGGAGACCCACTCCTCGACCACGAGCGTGCCGCCCGGGGCGAGCGCCGCGGCCAGCCGGTCCAGGATCGCGGCGCGGGCCGGCAGGTGGGACAGCACGAGACGGGCGTGGATCAGATCCCAGGGCGGGTCCGGGACCGGCTCGGTGCCCAAGTCGTGCCGCAGGATCGTGTAACCCTCGTCCGTACGCAGATGGCGGGGGTTGAGGTCGGTGGCCAGCACCGACCCGCCGCGGCCGGCCAGCCAGGCCGCGATGCTGCCGCCGCCCGCGCCCGCCTCGAGGCAGCGTCGGCCGGTGAGGTCGCCGAGGGCGGAGAGCCGTTCGATCGTGAACGGGTCCAGCACCTCGGCGAGCATCCGGTGCCGGTCCGCCGCGATCGCGTCGTCGTTGTCGAAGGAGTACCTCGGGCGGGTCATCCGGTCAGCTCGCCGGGGCCAGCGCGAAGTCGACGACCGCGTCCGGGGTCAGGCCCGGTGGGATCAGCTCGTTCTTCTCCAGGGTGGTGAGGGCGGTGGCGACCCGCTGACGGTCGATCACGCCGGACGGCTTCACGTACGGCGCCATCAGCGTGATCTCGCCGACCGCGGCCGTGATGTCGGCGGCCGGCTGCGCCTTCTTCATGATCTGCGCGGCCTCCTCCGGATGCTCCAGCGTGTACTGGAGACCCTTGAGCGCCGCGTCGCGGAACCGGCGGGCCAGATCCGGGTTGTCCCGGGTGATCGACAGTGGCGCGACGATGCCGTTGCCGAACAGCTCCGGCAGGTACTGCGAGTAGGGCAGGACGACGGTCGGCTTCCCACCGGCCGCCTTCGACAGGCCCTTCGCGCCGATCAGGAACGTGCTCAGCGCGTCCACCCGCCCGCCGGCCAGCAGGGCGGGGAGCTGGGCCGGCGGGGCGTTGACCCAGGTGACTTCCGTGGGGTCGACGGCGGCCAGTTTCGCGTACGCGGGAAAGAGAAGTTGATTCACCGAACCGGTCGCGGCACCGACCTTGCGACCCTGCAGATCCGCGGGTTTCGTCACGCCGCCGCCCTCCAGCGAGATGATCGACACCAGGGTCTGCTGGTGGATCGCGGCGATCGCGCGGACGTCCCGGTATTCGCCCTTGCCGGCGAGGATCCAGGCACCGGTCAGGTCGAGGTTCGCGAACTGGGCCTTCCCGGCGGCGAGGATCTTGAGGTTCTCCCCGGTCGCCGCGCCGAGCTGGATCGTGACGTCGATCCCGGCGTCACGGAAGTAACCCTTCTCCTGCGCGACCCAGGCGAAGGCGTCGCGGCCGACCGCGCCGAACGCGGTCACGTAGGTGACCTTGTCGGACGGTGGCGCGCCGCCGCCCGGGGTCTTGTCGTCGCCACACCCGGTGAGCAGCAGGGTGATGGCCAGGATCACGGAGCACGCGGCAGTGAGACGCCTCATCGGACGATCCCCCGTGTAGATGATATTTATCGGTGACGATACGCCTCGGGGGCTTCGGTGTAACCCGTCGTCCGAGATCAGCTCTCGCCGGCCAGGGCGGCCAGCTCCAGGGCGGCCCGGCGGACGTCACCGTGCCAGCGGCTGGGGAACGCGTCGACCAGGCGCCAGCCCGCGCGGTGCAGGGCGCCCTGCCGTTCCAGGTGCGCCTCCGGGCCGTCCGGGTGCACCGCGCAGAGCACCCCCACGTCACCGACGCAGAGATCCAGCGCCCACGGCCCGACGGTGTAGCCCGGCCGGACCGGGATCTCGAGCCGCTTCAGCTCGGCGGCGAGCTCCGCGGCCCAGCCGGTCGCTTCCGCCCCCGACGCGATCGCGCGCGGCCCCCCGGCGTGCCGCAGGTAGTCGCCGAGCAGGCCGGAAGGGCTGGCCAGCGACGTCACCACGATCAAGCGGCGGCGGGCCCGGGTGACCATGACGTTGAACAGCTGCGGGTCGGTGACGAACCGGCGGCGGCTCGGCGAGTCACCGTCCAGCAGCGCCGTCGACACGACCACCACTTCCGCCTCACTGCCCTGGAAGGCGTGCACCGTGCCGACCCGCAGCCGCAGCTCCTCGATGCGCTCGGCCGGGAACGCCGCCAGCAGCGCCGCCTCCAGCGCCTCGGCCTGGGCCCGGAACGGGCTGATCACGCCGATCCCCCGGTGACCGTCGGCGGCCAGCCGCTCGACCGTCGCCACCGCGGCCTCCACCTCGGCCACGTTGACGCCCTTGACCAGGGCGGCGCCCGCGACGCGGACGACGTCGATCGCATCCGTCGCGTCGGCGGCCGGCGTGCGGGTCATCACCGCGACCCGGTTGTCGTAGAAACGGCGCGCCGGGAAGTCGATCAGGTGCGGCACGCTGCGGTGATGCTCGGCCAGCCAGGTGACCGGGGCGGTCGCGGTGGCCAGGTCGTAGGTGCTGACCCGGCGGACGTCCAGGCGCTCGTCCGCACCGTGCCGGGTCAGGACCTGGGCGACGTCGACGTCACTGACGAACGAGACGAACCGCAACTGTCGCGGATCACCGACGATCAGCGCCCGGCGGGCGCGGGCCAGGACCGGGGCGGCGCGGATCTGGTCGACGTGCGACGCCTCGTCGATGACGACCAGGTCGAACAGGCCCGGCTCGGGCGGCAGCAGATCCTCGACGTCGGCGACCGTGCCGATCCACAACGGCAGCGCGCGGACCAGCGGGGCCGCCTCCATCCGGGCCAGCAGCTCGCGGCGGCGGTTACGGCCGGCGCGCAGGGCCGCGGCCAGGGCACCGGCCGCCCGGCGGCTCTCCCGGGTCCAGCGTTGCGCGCTGCGGGCGCCGTCCCGCATCGCCTCGCCGGCCGCATCCCGCAGATCCTGCTCGGCCGTGTGCAACGCGTGCCAGGCCGACGACAGATCGGTGCCGCCGGTCGCCGCGAGCCCGGCGGCGGCCCGCTGAGCCCCGGCCGCCGCAAGAGCATCGAGCAAAGCCTTGCCCGGTACGTCGTCAGCCGCCCCGAGCAGCCGGAACGCCCGGCGCCGCGCGGCACGAGCCCGCCACCGTCCCCACCATCCGTCACCCCGCACGCCCAGCAGCGCCCGCACCTGGTCGAGGTCGACCGCGTCGTCGAACGCGCCCGGCACCTCCGTGGAGAGCTGCGGCAGCAGCGGCTGCCAGCCGGGAAGCGCCGCGGCCAGGTCCTCGCGCTCCAGGGCCCGGCGCACGGCAGCGCGGCGCGACCGGACCAGGTCGGCGGCCGCCTGCACGCGCTGTTGACCGGAACGGATCACGCTCGGCTCGACGCCCCGGTCCGCGCCCGAGGACAGCTCGGCCTCCAGCCCGGCCAGGCCACCGGCGTTGCCGAACAGCACCGGTGGCGGCCCCGGATACCGCGCCAGCAGACCGGCGAGCACCTCAGCGGCGTGTGGCGACTGCGTCGCGACCAGGACCGAACCGCCCCGGTCGACCACCTCCAACGCGGCCGCGACCACGGTGTGGCTCTTCCCGCTGCCCGGTGGCCCGGAGATCACGGTGACCGCTTCCGACCGGGCCCGGACCACCACCCGGGTCTGCGGCGTGGTCAGCGGCAGCGGCGACAACACCGGACCGTCGTCACCGGGCCGCGTCGAGCCGGCCTCCGAGCCGGCCCCGGAGCCGGCTGCGGAACCGGCCTCCGAGCCGGATGGCTGGTAGACCGCGGCCAGGGCGGTGCCGGTCAGGTCACGGCCGGACCAGCTGCGCAGGCTGTCGGCCAGGCCGGCGCCGAACACGTCCCGGACCACGAACAGGGCCGCCGCCGCGACCAGCACCAGACCCTCCGCGGGGATGCGCTGCTCCGGGCCGATCGTCGCGTCGACCGAGAACCCGGTGGCCGCGGCCACCGACTGCAGCCAGGACAGGCTGCCGGTCGCCTCCAGCCAGCCGGGCCCGGCCAGACCCGGCGCGGCCTCGAGCGCGGCAGCCAGCTCCCGGTCGGCGACCAGCGGGGTCACCTCGACGTCACCGGCCGGGACGACCCGGTAGGCGAGCACCGAACGCTCCAGCCGCACCGGCTGCGTCAGCAACGGCATCCGGATCTTGCGCGGCTTGCCCTCGACCACGACCCGGCCGGCCAGGAAACCCCAGCCCCGGTGCAGGATCCGTTCCTCCCGGTGCAGCGCGTCGAGCGCGGCGAGGCGCTCGGTCTCCGCCTGGCGGGGCGCTTTCTCGGCGGTCTCCAGCCACACCAGCGCCTGTGAACCGCGCGTGACGTCGAGCGTGCGTTCGCCGGCGGCCGGCGCCAGCTCGGCCAGCACCTCGAGGACGGTCCGCGGCTGCATCGCGCCGACACTACCGCTCACCGGCCACCCCGGCTCCCGGCTGGTCCTCACCGTGGTCATCCGGCCGCCATGACCACGGTGAGGACCGGCCCGACAGCCGGCCGGCGCGCTGCCGGGCGGGCTGTCAGGCCTTGGTGGCGACGGTGAGGTGCGGGGGTGGGCCGTTGTGGGTCACCCGGAGGGCGTTCTGGAAGTTCTGCAGATCAGTGGCCGGGTCACCGTGGCCGAGCCACAGCACGGAAGAGGTGGCGGAGGTGCGGGCGGCTGCGGTGTCCAGGCGGTGCAGGTCGTCCTCGATGCCGGGGAGGTCGGCACCGGGGGCGGGGACGTGGGTGACCACGTTCCGGGTGAGGTCCGGGTTGCCCACGGCGATGGTGGCGCGGCCGTCGCCCTTGGTCGAGAAGTCCAGCAGGTACGCCGGTGGGGCGGACGGGTCGGTGAGACGGCTGCGGATCACCTGGGCGCCGGTCAGCGTCGCTTCGGTGGTGGCTCTTTCGTCCTTGATGCGGTCGAGTTCGGCCACGGCGGCGGCCATCGGGTCGGACGCCTTCGGATAGAGGCCGGTCACGTGGTGCCGGTCGATCGCCGCGCGGATCAGGTGCTCGCGGGCGGTCAACTCGGACAGGCGGTGCTCCAGGGCGGTGATGTCGTGCTTGAGGACGGCGCGGTTCGCCACGTCGCGGTCGGCGGCGGGGATACCGTCGAGCGCGCCGACCAGGGCGGGGTGCTCGTGGCGAGCCCGTTCGCGCTGCTGCGGGGTGAGGGCGGTCCACCAGGCGTGCACGCGGGTGGGGGTGCGCCGGGTTTGCGCTTCGAGGTCCGTACGGGAAATGGGGTGTGCTCGGTCTTTGCCGGAGGCTGCTCCCGGGGACGGAGTGTTGGCCGTGATCGTGCGGGCGGTGGCCTCGTCGAGGGTGCGGGCCTGGCGGACGACCGTGCGCAGGTCAGCCTGGAGCGAGTCGGCGTGGGCGGATTCGGGGCCGGTGACCGTCACCGCGGCCGTGTCCACGGTGCAGCCGGCCTTGCGGGCGGCGGCGACGATCTCCTCGGCCTGGCGGCGGAACGCGGCCAGGCCGTAGGCGTGCCGGTCCATCGCCTCGAAGATGCGTTTCGCCGGCTCGTGCGCGTGGCTGACCTCGGCGCGCAGCTCGGCCGCCCGGGCGGAGGCGGCCTCCGCGCCGGTGCCGTGCGGCCAGGCGTGCGGCAGGTCGCGGGTGTCGCGGATGAGCTGGTCGGCGGCCGTGTCGAGGCCCTTCGCGAGGACGCGCCAGCGGTCAGCGGCGGCGTGCCAGGGCGCGGCGTCGGTGGCCAGCAGGTCGTGCAGGCTCATCTCGCTCATCACGGCGCCTTCTTCGGCAGCAGTGCCTGGCCGAAGGCCATGCCCGTGAGCGCGGCGACGTACGGTTCGGCTTCGGCGAGCTTCGACGCCGGATCGGTCGCGCCGGACGAGGGAGCCGGCGTCGTCGTCCCCGGCTGCGGGGTCAGGGTGGAACCCTTGCGCAGATCGCCGGCGTTCTCGTCGTCGGTCCTCGCGTAGCGTGCGGCGGCCTCGGTCAGCGTCCGGCCGAGGCCGGCGACCTTGCCGGTCAGGCAGTGCAGGTCGGCGAGCCAGGCCTTCTCCGCGGCCCGGGCCGCGACGGCCGCGGCCGAGCCCGGTGACGAACCGGGCGACAGGCCGGTCGCCGGCAGTTTGCGCAGTTCGGCGGCGGTGGCGGTGACCTCGGCGCCGATCGTGTGCAGGGCTTCCGCATCGACCTTCAGCATCGGTGCCCTCCCCTCGGGTGTGTCCATCAGGGAGTACAGGCGCGCTCACGCTGCGGTTCGAAACGATCTACACCATTCCGGCGCGTTCCAGGCGGCGGGCCAGGACGCGTTCGGTGAGGGAGACCAGGACCGCCTTCACCGACTCGCGGCGGCGGGCGTCGCAGTCGATCAGCGGCAGGTCCGAGTCCAGGCCCAGCGCCTCCCGGATCTCCGCGTGCTCGAAGCGGCGGGCACCGTCGAACGTGTTCACGCCGATGATGAACGGGATGTCGTGGTCCTCGAAGTAGTCGATCGCCGGGAAGCAGTCCTCGATGCGCCGCGTGTCGACCAGGACGATCGCGCCGAGAGCGCCGTCGACCAGGTCGTCCCAGAGGAACGCGAACCGGTCCTGGCCGGGCGTGCCGAACAGGTAGAGCAGCAGCGCCTCGTCCAGGGTGATCCGCCCGAAATCCAGGGCGACCGTGGTGGTGGTCTTCTCGGACACCGCGGACGTGTCGTCCACGCCGATCGACTTCTCGGTCATCTCGGCCTCGGTGACCAACGGCTCGATCTCGGAGACGGCACCGACGAAGGTGGTCTTGCCGACCCCGAAACCGCCGCTGATGACGATTTTGACGGCGACCGGCGGCAGCGGCGCGACGATGGTGTCAGATCGCCCGAACACGATCCCGGATCCTCTCGATCAGCATGGTGGAGAGCTCCCCCGGAACCTGGTCGACCAGCACGAAACCCTCGGTGATCAGGTCGGCGACGATCACCCGGACGACGCCGAGCGGCACGCGCAGCGCGGACGCCAGGTCGGCGATCGAGCGGGGTGCCTGGCAGAGCTCGACGATGCGGCGGGCCTCGAAGCGCAGAGGGGCGGACAGGGCGGCCGGTGCGGCGTACAGCTGGGTCTCGATCCTCAGCCCGTCGTGCATGGGCTGGGTGCGCCCGCCGGTGAGCATGAACGGGCGGACGATCGGATCGTCCGACGCCGCATGAAGGCTCATCGCGGCACCTCCGCTGGGCTCCGGCGCCGCGAAGAGCAGGCGACTGAGCCCACGGATTCGCTCGCAAGCTCGCTCATCGCGGCAGGTGCTGCCGGGACTCGGCGATCAGAGCGGGAGTCAGCAGGTCGCCGAACCGCTCGGCGAGCCGGGAGATCTCGTAGCCGACCAGACCGAGGTCGCTGTCCCCGCCGGCGACCACGCCCAGGCAGCTGCCGCCGGGGATGACCGAGACGACCAGGAACCCGCGACGCATCTCGATCATGATGAGTTTCAGGCCGTCGAACTCGTAGCGCCGGGACGCCGTCCGGGCCAGGCTCGCCATGCTGGAGACGATCGCGGCGAGCTGGTCGGCCTCGGCCCGGCTGAGCCCGTCGGAGCCGGCGATGAGCAGGCCGTCCGACGAGACGGCGACGGCGTCGCGGACCCCGTCGGTCTGGTGGACGAAGTTCCCGAGCATCCAGTTGAACTGGTGCCGGTCGGCCGTCGCTTCCAGGGTCATCGGGTCTCCTCCGCCGTGCCCACGAATGCACTCGCATGCTCGGTCATCGCGTCCCCTCCGCTTCGCTGCGGCGCCGCGACGACTTCAGGACCGTGCCGATGGACTCGCTCGCGAGCTTGCTCATCGCCTTCCTCCGCTTCGCTCCGGCGCCGCGACGACTTGACAACTGCGCCGATGGATCGGCTCGCAAGCTCGCTCATCGTGTCTCCTCAAATGTGGCCGCGAAGCCGCTGCCCCGCTTGATGCCTTCGCGCAGGGCGGTCAGACGGCTGCGGACCTCGTCCGGTGAGTTGCTCAGTTCCACAGTGGGCTCTTCGCGCGGCGTGGGCACGGACTGACGGTCCGGCCGGCGGGCGCGTGGGATGCGTTTGCGCAAACCATTGGCCGTACGTTCGCCCTCGCCCACGACGCCGAGCGCCGGGACCGCGACGGTCGCCTCACCGAGCGCCGCGGCCGGCCGATCGGTCACCACCACGTAGTCGACCTCCAGCGCGCGGGGCCGGATGCGTACCGGATCGGCTGTCCGCGGCTGTTCCAGAGGACGCGACTGCTCCAGAGGACGCGACTGCTCCAGAGGCGGCGCCTGGACCGGGACCTGGACGGGTTCCGGCGCGGGGGCGGGGGCGGCCTGCAGGTGGGCCGGCTCGGCGAGCAGCGCCGCGGGCAGGCTGATCCGCGCGGTCACCCCGGTCACCGGCGACGGCGTGAGGCGTACGTCGACGTTCAGTTCCGCCGCGAGCCGCCCGACCACGTAGTGGCCGAGGAATCGGGCCGGACCGGTCATGAAGTCGCCCTCGCCGCGCAGCCGCTGGTTGGCCCGGGCCAGGTCGTCGTCGTTCATGCCGACGCCCTGGTCGCAGACGGCGATCAGGTAGCCGTCGCCGATCCGCCGCCCGTGGATCTCCACCTCCAGGTCGGGTGGGGAGAAGGTGAGGCCGTTCTCGATCAGTTCGGCGAGCATGTGGGCCAGGCCGCTGGCGACCGCGCCCTGCACCATCGCGTCGTCGAGGCGGCGCAGCACGACCCGGCGGTACTCCTCCACCTCGGAGACCGCGGCCCGGATCACGTCGGCCATCGGCAGCGGGCCGGGCCAGGTACGCGGGCTGGCCGCGCCGACGAGCACGAGCAGGCTCTCCGCGTTGCGGCGCATGCGGGTGGCCAGGTGGTCGAGCTCGAAGAGGTTGGCCAGGCCGTTCGGGTTGGACTCCTCGCGTTCCAGGCGGGTGATGAAGCCGAGCTGGCGGCGGAGCAGGTTCTGGTTGCGCCGGCCCAGGTCGGCGAGCGACTCGGAGGTGCCGCGGCGGATCAGCGCCTGCTCGGCGGCGAGCGTGTACGCGGTGGCCCGCACCCGGTCCAGCGCGTCGGCGACCCGCCGCACCTCGGCACTCGCGCCCTCGACGACCGGCACCGGTTCGGGTGGCCCGGTGTCCTCGCCGGCCGCGGCCCGCCGGACCGCCTCGGGCAGTCGTTGCCCGGCGAGCCGGTCGGCCTCGGCGGCGAGCGCGGCCAGCGGTTCGGCGAGTGAGCGGGTGGCGCCGATCGCGAGCCAGGCCGATCCGGCCAGGACCAGCACGACGACCAGGGAGAGCGAGCCGAGCCGCAGCGTGGCCGTCTTCTGCAGGTGGTCGGCGCGGGCGAGGGTGCCGGCGCCGATCTGGGCGCCGAGCGTGGTCATGTCGTCGAGCATCGTGGCGACCGAGCTCCACCAGGCACCGGAGTCGGCGAGCAGGCTCTGCCGGTCGCCGGCGCGCAGGGCCGTGGTCTCCACCGCGCGGGCCTGCTGGGCGGCCGGGCTGGCCAGGACCCGGGTCTTGGCGGCGGCGGCCGGTGCGTCGGCGAACTCGTCGAACTCGCCGAGCGAGAGGTCCCGGGAGGCGACGATGTTCAGCAGCTTGGAGAACTCGCCGGTCTGGAAGCCACCGGCGGTGATCACGCCGTCCAGGAAGACCCATTCCTGCGCGGTGGCCTCCTTCACCTCGGTGAGCATCTCCAGCGACTCGGCGCCGCGGCGCAGGTCCAGGTCCTGGACGATCTCCAGGTGCCGGGTGTCGCCGCTGAGGTCCTCGATCAGCCCGGTGTAGAAGTCGAAGGTGTCGCCGCGCTCGGCTTTCCCGGCGTCGGCGGCGTTGCGGACCTGGGCCAGGCCGTCCAGTTCGTCGAGCGGCGCGGAGTCCTCACCGGCCAGTGCCGTGCGGACCGCGGCGCGCTGCCGGTCGACCCGTTCGCGGGCCGGGGCGATCCGGTCGCGGAAGCCGGTGTTCCCGCCGATCACCGCGACGGTCAGGCCGCGCTCGTTCTGCAGTTCCTGGACGAGGCTCTGCAGGGCCAGGATGACGGTGATGCGGTGCGCGGTGGCGGAGGCGTTGCGATAACGGGCGATCTCGTTGACGTAGATGACCGTGAGCAGCGCGAGCATGGCTGCCAGGGGCAGAGCCAGCATCCGCACCACGCGGCCGCGGATGGTCCGGTCGCTCCTGCGCTGCATGTCGCTACCCCCTTGGGTAAAGCTTCGGACTGTGACCGCTCGGTGACCGCGCCAAGGATTGGCGCGGTGCGATGAAACGGTCAACACCTCTATGGGGGGACCTGGAGTCCGAAAAGCGTCTGGGCTCGAACAGTGGCTCGTGCAACTTGCGAGATGCACCCCGATCGGGGGACAAGGCGGCCGCAGGTTCGCCCTGGTGTTGCAAACCATCGAAGTTTTAATATCTATGAACGATTTTCGCGTTCGAGCGTTCCCCGAAGGGACCCGTCCATGCGCCGACGCTTTCTGCAGCTCAGTGCCGTTCTCTCCGCGTCGCTACTGGCATCAGGAATACTGATGCAGGTCGATGAAAAGCCTGCCACCGCGGCTTTCGCGACCGACGACTACTGCCTCGGCGAGTGCTCCGACATCCTGCCGCCCGGGCAGAACGGGGACGCCGACCTCGCCCAGATCCTGGCCCATCAGGTGTTCGGCACGATGCCACCCCACTCCGACGATCAACTCGCTCCCTACGCGAACCTGGCGTACCACTACACCGGCCTGACTCCGGGCCAGATCAACACCTTCCTCAACGATTCTTCGTACGGCGTGACCAGCGCGAACATCGCGAGCACGGTCGCACCCCGCTCGGACGTGACGATCGTGCGCGACAAGGCGCTCGGCATCCCGCACGTCAGCGGGACCACCCGCGCCGGGACGATGTTCGGCGCCGGTTACGCCGGCGCGCAGGACCGCCTGTTCCTGATGGATCTGTTGCGGCACGTGGCCCGCGGCTCGCTGACGTCGTTCGCCGGTGGTGCCGAGGGCAACCGGGAGCTGGAGCAGAGCGTCTGGCGCACGTCGCCGTACACCGAGGCGGACCTGCAGGCGCAGATCGACGCGCTGCGGGCGTCCGGCACCCGCGGCGCGCAGCTCTACGACGACGTCCTGCAGTACCTGGCCGGGATCAACAAGTACATCGACGACTGCATGGCGGCCCGGGACTGCCCCGGCGAGTACGTGCTCACCGGCCACCTCGACGCGATCACCAACGCCGGTGGCCCGGAGGACTTCGTGCCGACCGACCTGATCGCGGTCGCCGGGGTGATCGGCGGGCTGTTCGGCGGCGGTGGCGGCACCGAGATGCAGTCCGCGCTGGTGCGGGTCGCGGCGCGGGCGAAGTACGGCGCCACCATCGGCGATCAGGTGTGGCAGCAGTTCCGCTCCCAGAACGATCCCGAGGCGGTGCTCACCCTGCACGGTGGGCAGAGTTTCCCGTACGGGCAGGGGAATGTGAATGCCACCGGGGTCGCGATGCCGGATGCGGGTGCCGTGCCGCAGGAGATCGTGTTCGACAAGACCGGCTCGGCGGCGACCGGGACGAGCGGGACCAGCGCGATCGCCCGGTCGCTGAGCACGCTGACGATCGACAGCGCAAGCCGTGGCATGTCGAACGCGGCGGTGGTCTCCGCGGCGAACTCGGCGACCGGCCACCCCGTCGCCGTCTTCGGACCACAGACCGGCTACTTCGCGCCACAGCTGCTGATGCTCCAGGAACTTCAGGGGCCGGGGATCAGCAGCCGGGGAGTCGCTTTCAGCGGACTGAACCTCTACACGCTGCTGGGCCGGGGTCCCGATTACGCGTGGAGCGCGACGTCGTCGATCCAGGACATCACCGACACGTACGCGGTCAGGCTCTGCAATGCCGACGGGAGCACGCCGACCACGGCGTCGACGTCCTACGTCTACCACGGCACGTGCACCGCGATGGAGAACCTGACCCGGACGAACGCCTGGAATCCGACCACCGCCGACTCGACCGCGGCCGGGTCCTACCGGCTGACCGTCCAGCGCACCAAGTACGGCCTGGTCACCTGGCGGGGCACGGTCGGCGGCGCGCCGGTCGCGTTCACCGGGCTGCGCTCCACCTACCGGCACGAGGCGGACTCGGCGATCGGCTTCCAGATGTTCAACGAGCCGGCGCAGATGGGCACCGCGGCCGCGTTCACGAACTCGGCGTCGAACATCCCGTTCGCGTTCAACTGGTTCTACGTGAACTCGACCGAAAATGCCCTGTACACCTCGGGCGCCCAGCCGGCCCGGCCGTCCACCGTCGACCCGAATCTGCCGAACTGGGGCGACGCGGCCGACGAGTGGCTCAGCTGGAACGGCAACACCGTCCACCCGACAGCCGTCAACCAGGACTACTTCGTGAGCTGGAACAACAAGCAGGCGAAGGACTTCTCGGCGGCGGACGGCAACTTCAGCTTCGGTGCGGTGCACCGGGCCGATCTGCTCGACGCACCGCTGAAGGCCGGGATCGCGGCCGGTACGAAGTACGACCGGGCGTCGCTGCTCAAGGTCGTCGAGCAGGCCGCGCTGACCGATTTACGCGGTAAGCAGGTGCTGCCGGTGCTGCTGCGGGTGATCGACACCGCGACGGTCACCGACGCGACGCAGGCCGCCGCGCTGACCGAGCTGCGGACGTGGCTGACCAACGGCGCGCTGCGCAAGGAGACCGCGGCGAACAGCAAGGTGTACGCGGACGCCGACGCGATCCGGATCTTCGACGCCTGGTGGCCGAGGCTCGTGCAGGCCGAGTTCTCCTCGGGCCTGGGCAGCGGCCTGTTCGACGCGCTGGTCGACGCCCTGCAGATCAACGAGTCCCCGTCCGGCGGCCAGACCGGGCCGACCTCGGATCTGCCCACTTCCGCCAACGAGGCGCAGGGACACAAAGGCAGTTCTTTCCAGTACGGGTGGTGGGGCTGGGTGAGCAAGGACCTGCGCGCCACCCTCGGCGACGCGGTGCCGAACTGGTCCACGAAGTACTGCGGCGGCGGAAGCGTCAGCACGTGCCGCGGCGCGCTGCTGACCAGCCTCTCCGCGGCGCTGTCGGAGCCGGCCGCGACCACCTATCCGGCTGACGACCACTGCCCGGCCGGTGACCAGTGGTGCGCCGACGCGATCCTGCAGAGCCCGCTCGGGGGGATCACGCACGACCTGATCGGCTGGCAGAACCGGCCCACGTACCAACAGGTGGTGTCGTTCCCGGCCAGGCGCGGGGACACGGTCACCAACCTGGCGAGCGGGAAGACGGCGACCGCGTCGACCACCCAATCGGGTTATCCTGCGGCCAATGTCGTGGACGGCCGGCCCGCCACGCGGTGGGCGAGTTCCTACGCGGACAACCAATGGGTGCAAGTGGATCTCGGTGCGAGCACCACGGTGGCCCGGGTGGTGGTGTCGTGGGAGGCGGCCTACGCGAAGGCGTACAGAATTGAGACTTCTCCCAACGGGACGACCTGGACCACGGTCGGCTCGGTCGGTGCCGGGGACGGCGGGGTGGACAACGTGCAGCTCACCGCGTCAAACGCCCGTTATGTCCGGCTGACCGGCCAGACTCGCGCGACCGGTTACGGCTTCTCACTCTATGAGATGGAGATCTACTCGCATTGATCGGACGGGCCCGTCTCCCGGTTGCGGGAGGCGGGTTCACCTACCCCGGAGTAGTACCCGTGAGTAACCTTTAACGCCAGCTCAGGCCCGGCGCTAGCGGCCGAACCGGCCCTACCATCTGTATTCTCTCGGCGAAGGTTTTTGCCGAGGTAAGGGCTCGATCGGGTGTTCAAACGAATCGCCATCGTCAACCGTGGAGAGGCCGCGATGCGGCTGATCCATGCCGTCCGGGAGCTCGCCGCGGAGACCGGCGCGCCGATCGAGACCGTCGCGCTGTACACCGACGTCGACCGGACCGCCACCTTCGTGCGCGAGGCAGACATCGCGTACGACCTGGGTCCGGCCGCCTCGCGGCCGTACCTGGACCTGAAGGGCTTGGAGCACGCGCTGGTCGCGACCGGGGCCGACGCCGCCTGGGTCGGCTGGGGCTTCGTCGCCGAGGATCCGGCGTTCGCGGAGCTCTGCGACCGGATCGGGATCACGTTCATCGGTCCCAGCGCGGACGCCATGCGCAAGCTCGGCGACAAGATCGGCTCGAAGCTGATCGCCGAGGAGGTGGGTGTCCCGGTCGCGGCGTGGAGCCGCGGGCCGGTCGAGACCCTGGAGGCCGCCCTGGAAGCGGCCGAGCGGATCGGCTACCCGCTGATGCTCAAGGCGACCGCCGGTGGCGGTGGCCGCGGCATCCGCAAGGTCGCCTCGGCCGAGGAACTGGCCGACGCCTACGAGCGCACCAGCCAGGAGGCGGCCCGCGCGTTCGGCTCCGGCATCGTCTTCCTGGAGCGCCTGGTCACCGGCGCCCGCCACGTCGAGGTGCAGGTCATCTCCGACGGGCAGGGCACCGCGTGGGCGATCGGCGTGCGCGACTGCTCGGTGCAGCGCCGCAACCAGAAGGTGATCGAGGAGTCCGCCTCCCCGGTGATGCCACCCGAGCGCGCGGCCGAGCTCAAGGCGTCGGCCGAGCGGCTCGCGGTCAAGGTCGGCTACCGCGGCGCGGCGACCGTCGAGTTCCTCTACCACCCGGGTGAGGACCTGCTCGCGTTCCTCGAGGTGAACACCCGCCTGCAGGTGGAACACCCGATCACCGAGTACGTGACCAGCACCGACCTGGTCAAGCTGCAGATCCACGTCGCGTCCGGCAACCGCCTGACCGGCGAGCGGCCGGTCGAGCGCGGGCACGCCATCGAGGCCCGGCTCAACGCCGAGGACCCGGACCGTGACTTCGCCCCCTCCCCCGGCAAGATCGTGCGGCTGGAGTTCCCGGCCGGTCCCGGCATCCGGGTCGACACGGGCGTCAGCGAGGGCGACAGCATCCCCGGCGACTTCGACTCGATGATCGCCAAGGTGATCGCGTACGGGAAGAACCGGGACGAGGCGCTCGGCCGGTTGCGCCGCGCGATGGCCGAGACCACCGTCGTCATCCAGGGCGGCGCCACCAACAAGAGCTTCGTGCTCGACCTGCTCGACCAGCCCGAGGTGATCGACGGCAGCGCCGACACCGGCTGGATCGACCGGGTCCGCGGCGAGGGACGGCTGGTCTCCGACCGGCACTCCGGCGTCGCCCTGGCCGCGGCCGCCATCGAGGCGTACGAGGACGAGGAGCACGTCGAGCAGCAGCGCCTGTTCTCCACCGCGTTCGGCGGCCGCCCGCAGGTGCGCCACGAGAGCGGGACACCGCTCGACCTGAAGCTGCGCGGGACGACGTACCGGGTGCGGGTCGCCCGGGTCGGCGCCCACCGCTTCCGGGTCGGCATCGAGGCCGGTGAGGACGTCCGGCTCGCCGACGTCACCCTCGACCGCTTCGACGAGCACAGCGGCCGGATCACCGTCAACGGCGTACGGCACCGGCTGCTGACCGGCACGCACGGCGCGATCACCCTGGTCGAGGTCGACGGCGTCACCCACCGGGTCAGCCGGGACGAGGGCGGCGTGCTGCGCTCCCCGATGCCGGCCCTGGTCGTGGCCACCCCGCTCGAGCCCGGCGCCGAGGTCGAGTCCGGCGCGCCGGTCCTCGTCCTGGAGGCCATGAAGATGGAGGCGGTGCTGCGCGCGCCGTTCCGGGCCCGGGTCAAGGAGGTGCTCGTCGCGGTCGGCAACAAGGTCGACGCCGGCGCCGCGCTGCTGCGCCTCGAGCCGATCGGTGGCGACGACGCCGAGCAGGCCGTCGCCGAGACCGCGATCGACGTGGACCTGCCGGCCGTGCCGGACGGGCAGCCCGCCCGGCAGCGCGCCGCCCGCGGCGGGGAGGACCTGCGCAGCCTGCTGCTCGGCTTCGACGCCGACCCGCACGACGAGCGCCGCGTCCTCGACGACTACCTGGTCGCCCGCCGCGCCGCCACCGACGAGGGGCACCGGCCGCTGGACCGCGAGATCGCGCTGATGGAGGTCTTCGCCGACCTCACCGAGCTGAGCCGCAACCGGCCGGCCGGCGAGGAGGGCGGCGACACCCACGTGCACAGCGCGCGCGAGTTCTTCCACAGCTACCTGCAGAGCCTCGACGTGGAACGGGCCGGCCTGCCGCAGTCGTTCCAGACCAGGCTGTCCAAGGCGCTCGGCCACTACGGCGTCACCGACCTGGAACGCACGCCCGACCTCGAGGCCGCGGTGTTCCGGATCTTCCTCGCTCAGCAGCGCTCGGCCGTCGACGCCGCCGCGATCGCCGCCCTGCTGCGCGCCTGGCTGCAGGAGCCGCCGCCGGACGCGACCCTGCACGAGCCGGCCGGTCTCGTCCTGGAACGGCTGATCGCCGCCACCCAGGTGCGCTTCCCGGCCGTCGCCGACCTGGCCCGCGGGGTCGTGTTCACCTGGTTCGGCCAGCCGCTGCTGCGCCGCCACCGGGCCGAGGTCTACGCGCAGATCCGCAAGCACCTGCGCCACCTCGACGAATTCCCGCGGTCCACGGATCGGGACGACCGGATCGCCGAGATGGTCCGCAGCACCGAACCCCTGGTCCGCCTGCTCGGCCAGCGTCTCGTCCGGCACAACCTCGACAACTCCGTGCTGCTCGAAGTGCTCACCCGGCGCTACTACGGGAACAAGGGCCTTCACGACGTACGGGCAAAGGTCGTTGAAGGGGTGGGATTTGTCGTTGCCGAGCGGGACGGTGCGCGCCTCGCGTCGGCGGCCGAACGCTTCGACAAGCTGAGCGGCGTGCTCGACGGGCTGGCCGCGCTCGCCGCCGACGGCGGGTCCGTCGACGCCGACGTCTACCTGGCCTGGGAGGGTCAGCCCACCGACCCGGACGAGATGGCCACCGCGCTGCACGAGGTGATCAGCGGGGTCGCGCTGCCGCCGCAGGTGCGCCGCCTGACCACCACGGTCGCCGGGCGCAGCGGCGCGGTCATGCACCACCACTTCACGTTCCGGCCGTCGACGACCGGGATGGAGGAGGAGCGGCTGATCCGTGGGCTGCACCCCTACATCGCGCAGCGCATGCAGCTGGAACGCCTCCGCAAGTTCGACCTGACCCGGTTGCCGTCGGCCGACGAGGAGATCTACCTCTTCCAGTGCGTCGCCCGGGAGAACCCGGCCGACGACCGGCTCGTCGCGTTCGCGCAGATCCGCGACCTGACCGAGCTGCGCGAGCAGGACGGGCGCCTGGTCGCGCTGCCGACCACCGAGGACACCATCGCCACCTGCCTCGACGGCATCCGCCGGGCCCAGTCGCGGCGGCCCTCGGACAAGCGGTTCACCACCAACCGGATCGTCATCTACGTCTGGCCCGAACTGGGGCTGACCTACAACGAGATGGAGATGATCGCCCGGCGGGTGTCGCCGACCACGGCCGGCGCCGGCCTCGAGGAGATCCTGTTCATCGCGCGGCGACGCGACGAGAAGACCGGTGACCTGGTCAAGGTCAACGTGCGGATCACCTTCAGCGCGACCGGTGGCACCGAACTGATCGTCGGCCCGCCCACCGCCGACCCGATCGAGCCGCTCGACGGATACCGGCAGAAGGTGCTCCGGGCGAGCAGCCGGAACACCGTCTACCCGTACGAGTTGACGGAGTTCCTCGGCGCGTTCAGCGAGCACGACCTCGACGAGAACAACGTGCTCGTGCCGGTCGACCGGCCCAAGGGCAAGAACAGCGCCGCCCTGGTCGCCGGCGTGGTCACCACGGTCACGCCGCGGCACCCGGAAGGCATCACGCGCGTCGTGCTGCTCGGCGACCCGACCAAGTCGCTCGGCGCGCTCTCCGAGCCGGAGTGCCGCCGGGTGATCGCCGCCCTTGACCTGGCTTCGGAGAAGGGCGTCCCGCTGGAGTGGTACGCGCTGTCGTCCGGCGCGCGGATCTCGATGACCTCCGGCACCGAGAACATGGACTGGGTGGCCGCGGCGCTCAAGCGGATCGTCGAGTTCACCCAGGCCGGCGGCGAGATCAACATCGTGGTGGCCGGGATCAACGTAGGCGCCCAGCCGTACTGGAACGCCGAAGCCACGATGCTCATGCACACCAAGGGCATCCTGGTCATGACCCCGGACTCGGCGATGGTCCTGACCGGCAAGCACGCCCTCGACTTCGCCGGTGGCGTGTCGGCCGAGGACAACTTCGGCATCGGCGGCTACGACCGGGTGATGGGCCCCAACGGGCAGGCGCAGTACTGGGCGCCGAACCTGATGGCCGCGCGGGACGTGCTGATGTCGCACTACGAGCACACGTACGTGGTGCCCGGTGAGACCGGACCGCGGCCGGTGCCCACCACCGACCCGCTCGACCGGGACATCTCGGACTACCCGCACGCGGTGGACGGCAGCGAGTTCACCACCGTCGGAGAGATCTTCTCGGCCACGGCGAACCCGGACCGGAAGAAGCCGTTCGACATCCGCACCGTCATGCGGGCACTCGCCGACCAGGACCACACCGTCCTGGAACGCTGGGCCGGCATGGCCGACGCCGAAACCGCCGTCGTCCAGGACGCCCACCTCGGCGGCATGCCCGTCTGCCTGCTCGGCATCGAATCACGGTCGGTGCCGCGGCGCGGCTTCCCGCCCACCGACGGGCCCGACGCGTACAACGCCGGCACGCTGTTCCCCCGCTCGTCGAAAAAGGCGGCCCGGGCGATCAACGCGGCCAGCGGCAACCGCCCGCTCGTCGTGCTGGCCAACCTGTCCGGCTTCGACGGCTCCCCTGAATCGATGCGCAAACTCCAGCTGGAGTACGGCGCGGAGATCGGCCGGGCCATCGTCAACTTCGAAGGCCCGATCGTGTTCACCGTGATCTCGCGGTACCACGGCGGCGCATTCGTGGTCTTCTCCAAAGCCCTCAACCCGAACATGACCGTGCTCGCGGTCGAAGGGTCGTTCGCCTCCGTCCTCGGCGGCGCCTCGGCCGCGGCCGTCGTCTTCAGCGGCGACGTCAACGCCCGGACCGGCGCCGACCCGCGGATCCGGGACCTGGAAGCCCGGGTCGCCGCGGCGGCCGGAGCCGAACGCAGCTCCCTCGCGGCCGAACTGGACGAGCTGCGCTCGACGGTGCGGACCGAGAAGCTGGGCGAGGTCGCCACCGAGTTCGACAAGGCGCACAGCATTCAGCGGGCAGTCGAGGTCGGGTCGGTCGACGCGGTGGTCAAGGCGGCTGAGCTGCGGCCACGCATCATCGAGGCGATCCAGGCCCGCCTGGCCTGATCGTCCGCCGCATTGCGGGGGCCCGGTTCGCCGGGCCCCCGCTCTTGTGGTTTCCGGCGGACGGCCCCGCGCCGCCGGGCTGGAGGTTCGCTCAGACGGCGGCCGGTGAGCGCTCCGCCGCCCGCAACTGGACGACCCGCGCCGGCGGGACCGGCCGCGACCAGTAATAGCCCTGCCCGTACTGATATCCGAGGTTCCGCAGCAGGTCCCGCTGTTCCGCCGTCTCGATCCCTTCCGCCACCGACCCCAGTTCGAGGGCGGACGCCATCTGGCTCACCGCGGTGGCGACCGCCGATTGCCGCCCCACCGTGTTGATCGACTCGACGAACGAGCGGTCCAGTTTCAGCGTGGTGACCGGGCAGGTCAGCAGCAGTCCGAGCGACGAGGCCGCGGTGCCGAAGTCGTCGAGAGCGAGTTTCACCCCGAGTCCGCGCAGCGCGACCAGGGCGGCGTTGGATTCCTCGTCGTCGAGCACCGCGGTCTCGGTGACCTCGATGCTGAGTGCTTCGGGCGGCAGTTTGTTCCGGGCGAGAGCCGCGGCCACGTCCCCGACCAGTTCCGGGTCGCGCAGCTGGCGGCCGGCCACGTTGACGCCGACGGTGAACGGCCCGGAGAACTCGGCCCGCCACTCCGCGGCCTGCCGGCACGCCTCCCGTAACGCCCACCGCCCGATGGCGACGATCTGCCCGGTCCGTTCCGCGATCGGGATGAATTCGGCCGGCGACACCATGCCGCGGGTCGGGTGGTTCCACCGGATGAGCGCCTCGACGCCGGTCATCCGTTCGTCGGACAGGCACACGATCGGCTGGTAGACCAGGCTGAACTCGTCCTCCTCGATGGCCGTGTTCATCTCCCGGATGAGCACCGCCTCGGCGCTGATCCGCGAGCCCATCTCCTCGGTGTAGGCGATCCACATGCCCTTGCCGCGGCGTTTCGCCTCGTACATCGCGATGTCGGCGTTGCTGAGCAGGGTCTGCGGGTCGTCGCCGGGCCGGGCCTGGGTGACGCCGACGCTGGCCCGGGTGACGATCGTGTGATGCTGGATCTCGACGGGTTCGGCGAGGCGGCGCAGGATCTCGGCGCAGACCCGCCCGGCCACGTCGGGGCTGGCCCCGGGGAGCAGCACCGCGAATTCGTCGCCGCCGAGCCGGGAGACCACGTCGTCGGCGCGCACCGCGGCTCGCAGCCGCTGGGCGACCTCGACGAGCAGCGTGTCCCCGGAGGCGTGGCCCATCGTGTCGTTGATCGTCTTGAAGTCGTCGAGGTCGATGAGCAGCACCGCGCCGTTGCCGTCGCAGTCGCGCATGAGGCTGTCGCGCATCAGCTCGCCGAAGTGGGTGCGGTTGGCGAGGCGGGTCAGTCCGTCGTACGACGCCCGGTCGCGCAACTCCTGCATGGCGACGTCGAGGCGGCCGAGCAGCAGGGAGTTGTCGTGGAAGGCGACGAGCTGCCGCCCGACGACCAGGCCGGTGATCACGACGACGCCGACCGTCGCGCCGTACATCTGGGAACTGGTCGTCTCGGGCAGCATCATGAAGAAGACCACGAACGTGATGCCGACCATCCCGTACGGCAGCAGGCTGTACGGCCGTCGTTTGGCCGGCTGGTGGGCCTCGCCGGATCGCACGATCACCTGTTGGATCCACGGCCCGAGGGCGATCAGCAGGGACGGGGCGAGGCGGATGACAAAGACGTACGGATGATCAAGGGTTTGAAAATCGCCGGGCAGGAACGTGGCGACGCCCTGGACCATCGCGGCGCAGACCATCGGCCAGGCCGCGATCCGGCGCATCGGCGGTGACTGAACCAGCGCGACCTTGGTCGCGGAGAACGTGGCGACGAGCACGAGCGCCGCGGTGACGCTGTCGTTGACCCGGTTGACGTCGCCGCCGGCGACCGGGTTGAACGCGAAGCACCAGGCCACGACGCCGCCGCCGACCAGCACGGTGGTCGCGTCGAGCCAGAAGACGAACTTCTCGCGGAGCGTGTTCAGGCCCTGCGGGAAGATCAGGCAGGCAATGACGTTGCTGCTCATGCCGATCGTGAAGAAGATCGTCTGCACCACGCCGCCGTCGAGGGACGGCGGGCCGGGCGCGATCAGCGTCTGCAGGGTCTGGACCGTGTCACCGGCCGTGAAGCACGCCCCGGCGAAGCTGATCATGGTCCAGAAGCGGCGGAACCGGGCATGGGCGAGTTGCCGCAGCCGCCATCCGCCGAGGGCGAGGGCCGCGTCGAGCGGCACCTGCGCCGTCCAGTAGACGCGCATCTGGTCGACGGTCCGGCCGTCCAGTGCGAAGAACAGGACGCAGCCGAGCAGCGTGAGACCCACCAGCGCGAGCAGGATCGGATCCCGCCGCAGCCGCCCGAACGTCGTCACCCATGCCCTCCCCGGTCCCGTCCTGATAAAGATCGGACGGGATCGGGCGAATCGGAGGACTTTCCCGGGATCCCGCCACAGGCTTCGCCGTCGAGCTCTCCCGCACCGGCCGTACGGCTGGGGGTGCGCGGGATGCCGGACGAGCCGATGCTGCGCGCGTTCGGGTTCGCACCGGCGCCGCGCCGGGTCGGGGCGGCCGGCCGGGGGTTGCGGGCCCGGGCGTTCACGCTGCGGTTCTTCCCGCTACGGCGTACGTCAATGGTGTGAATTGTTCCGGAGAATCGCACGTATCCGGGGTACCCGTCGGGATATCGGCCGGCCGGCCTCCGGCCCGACACGCCCCGCGCGATGCACCCCGGTGGCGCGGACAGCCCTCTACGTTCGGAGGATGCAGGCTGAACCGGACGTGAGCGTGGTCGTCCCGACCCGTTTCCGTCCCGATCTCGTGACCCGCGCGGTGCGCAGCGCGCTCGCTCAGACCCACCCGTCGCTGGAGGTCGTCGTGGTGGTCGACGGCCCGGACGACGCGACCGTCGAGGCGCTGACCGCGCTCGGCGACGACCGGGTCCGCGTGGAGGTGCTGTCCGAGCGGGGCGGCGCGCCGAACGCCCGGAACGTCGGCGCCGAACGCGCGCGGGGCAGATGGACCGCGTATCTCGACGACGATGACGAGTGGCTGCCGCAGAAACTGGCCGTGCAGCTGGAACTGGCGAAAGAAGCGGTGACCACGCCGATCGTCGCGAGCCGGCTGATCAACCGCACCCCGCGCGCCGACTCGATCATGCCGCGGCGGCTGCCGGAGCCGGGCGAGCCGCTCAGCGAGTACCTGACCGTGCGTCGCGGCCTGTTCTACGGCGACGGCTTCATCCAGACCTCGACGATCCTCGCCCCGACCGAGCTGTTCCGCCGCGTGCCGTTCACCGTCGGCCTGCGCCGTCAGCAGGAGTTGGACTGGACACTGCGGGCCACGAGACACGGCGGCGCCGAGCTGATCTTCGCGCCGGAGCCGCTCGTCCTGTGGCACCAGGACGAGGACCGTGAGCGGATCAGCCTGGAGATGCCGTGGCGCGAGCAACTGGAGTGGCTGCGGGCCAGCCGGCCGCTGTTCACCCCGCGGGCGTACGCGGCGTTCGCGACCAGCGTGCTCGGCTCGATGGCCGCGACCACCCGCAGCTTCGCGGTGTTCCGCGAGGTCCTGGCCGAGGCGCGCCGGGGGCGTCCCGGCGCCGTCGACTACCTGACCTACCTGCAGATCTGGGCCCTGCCGCCGGGCCTGCGGAGCAAACTGCGCGACGCGGTCCTCAGCCGGCGGCGCGCTTCAACCGGGACGGGCGCGGCAGGCGGGCCAGCACCCGGCGGGCGGTGAGCGGCACCACCGAGATCATCAGACGGCCGGACTCGTCGACGGTCGGGGCGATCGCGAAGAGGCGGCCACCCCGGCGACGGACCAGCGGCCGCGGCATCCGGGCACGAGCCGCGCGGACCGCCGCCGCCCCGGCCGCACCGGTCGCGGTCTGCGCGCCGAGCGCGTGCGCCGGGTCGAACGGGCCCGGCTGCGCCGAGACCGCCCGGCGCTGGCCGGAGTCCCCGCTGTGGGCCAGCACCTCGGCCACATCCAGCCGGATCAGCACGTCGGAATCACGCACGGTGACGGTTGCCGGGATCTCCTCGGCGCTGACGCTCTGCGGGCGCCCGCCCGTGGCGGTGATCACCAGGTGGTCGTCGGCCCAGGTGAACGACGTCGCGTCGAGCTTGGCGTCCCAGTCCGGGACGTCGGTGACGTCGAAGCACGCGTCGGGCAGCCGGCCGAAGCCCGGATACGCGGCGTAGCGGCGCCCGTCCCGTTCCGCGGTCGGCGGCACGCCCTCCTCGGCGTCCTGCCGGATCACCGCGAGCAAGTCGTCGAGCTGACCATGCTGGGCGACGGCGAGCCGGATCCGGGTCTCGGGGCCGAGCCGATCGGCGATCCAGTCGGTCAGGTACGCCCCGGCGAGCCGCCCCACCGTCGCATGCAGCTGCTCCTGCGTCGGGCGGTCGAGCTTGAGCACGTCGTCCTCGAGGAGACGGGCCACCTCGTGGTCGAAGCGGTGGACCATGATCGCGTCGCGACGGGGGCCGGGCTCGATCAGGTCTGCCACGAACGTGACGATCTTGTCCACGGTCTCGATACGCAGGCCGTGCCGGCTGAGGTACGTGATGTTGGTCGCGCTGAAACGACGTACCGCGAAATAATAGTCGTAGTCGGCGAGCACCGAGATCTTGCGGGCGTGGAAGCACGCCGCGAGGGTGAACGGCAGGTCACTGCCGATCCGCATGTCCTCGGGGTACCGGATCGTGTGCTGTTCCAGCAGCTCACGGCGGAACAGCTTGGTGTTGGCGAGCGACCGCGGCAGCGGCGAGTCGAACAGGTCGAGGTCGGGCTCGCTGCGCTGGTAGATGTCCTGGTAGATGTGCCGGCTGTTGACGCCGACGACGCGACCCAGCACCACGTCCGAGCCGTGTTCGTCGGCCGCGTTCACCAGGCGTTCCAGGGCTTCCGGGCCGAGCAGGTCGTCGGCGCCGATGAAGAACACGTAGCGGCCGGTCGACGCCTCGATCCCGCGGTTGAACGGGCCGGCCGGGCCACCGGAGTTCTCCTGGTGGATGACGGTGAACAGGCCCGGGTGGCGGCGGGCGAAGCGGTCCAGCTCGGCGCCGCTGCGGTCGGTGGAGCCGTCGTCGACCGCGACGATCTGCATGCGGCCGGCCCCGATGGTCTGCCGGACCAGCGAGTTCAGGCACTCGGTCAGGTACGGCATCGTGTTGTAGACCGCGACGACGACGGTGACGTCGGGGCCCTGCCCGGGCTTCGGCGCAGGACCCCCGGCCGAGCCGGAGGGATCGCTCGCAAGCTCGCTCATGCCAGAAGCTCCTGATAGATCGTGTTCAAGCGGTCCGCCTGCGATTCCCACGTCCAGCCGGGCAACGGGCTGTCCGGCCCGTCGTAGACCGCCCGGTAGCGCTTCGGGTCCGCGAGAATAGCGCGGACCGCCCGAGCCAGATCGGCCGCGTCCCGGGCCCGGAACACCTCGCCCTGCCCGGTGGCGCGAACGGTTTCGGCCATCGCCTTCACATCGCTCACCACGATCGGCAGCCGCGCGTGCGAGTACTCGAAGAACTTCGTGATCAGCGCGATCTCGTGGTTCGGCCAGTGGTGGATCGGGATCACCCCGATGTCGGCGGGGGCGAGGAAACGGAACACCTGGTCGGCCGGGACATAGGGGACGGCGTGCACGTTGCCCTTCAGAAGGGCCCGGATGTGCGGCGCCGACGGATCCTGCACGACCAGTGCCAGATGCACCCCCGGGAGGGACGGCAGCGCCTCCACGATCGTGTCCAGGCCACGCTGCGGGCTGGACGAGCCGCTGTAGACCAGCAGCGGCGTCCCGGGCCCGATCCCGCACAGTTCACGCAGGTCAGGCACGTTCTCGTCGGCGGTCCGGGCCGGCGCGTTCAGCACCACACCCGGCTTCCGGGCCAGGTTGTGCTCGTTCTGCAGCAGATCGGCGAGAGCATCCGAGACGGTCACCACCGCATCCGCGTACGGCACGTACTCGCGCTCGTAGGCCAGATGCGCCGGCAGCCAGCGGGCGTTGTCACGCCGCGGCCGTGCCCCGGGAAGGAACTCGTGCGCGTCCCAGACCAGCTTGACGTTCCGCCCCGCCTCGGCCGCCCGCTGCTTGGCCCGCGCACCGACGCCCAGCATCCGGAAGTCGTGGGCGTGGATCAGATCCGGGGCCAGCTCGTCGATCACCTTGCCGAACGCGCGCTCGTAGTTCCACAGCCCGGGCTCGAGCCGCCGCCAGGCGCGGTCGCCCTCCTTGCCCAGCCAGTAACGGACCTGCGCCCGCTCGACCGGCCGGCGCGCCTTGCGGGCCATCGCGAGCGGCAACCCGCCCCGCTCGACCAGCTTGCGCTTGAGGCCACCACCGCCACCACCGCCGGAGGAGCCGCCCCCCATCGGCAGCAGGCGCACCTCGGCGTCACCTATCCGCCAGCGGTGCTCGGCGCCGTCGGGCGAGCAGCCCAGCAGGGTTACGTTCCAACCGGCTTCGGCCGCCGACCGCGCGGTCTTCTGGACCCGCGAATCGCCGTGCACCCCGTTGTCGACGAGCATGACAACCTTCATGATGGCGCGAGTGTACGGTCACCCCGACCCTCGGAGATCAAGAAGGGTCCCCGTACGAAGCTCTCGTTCACCCGACCCCCCTCCCCGGATGAGTATGAACATCACCTACCTGGCTCTCGGGACGCGGCGACTCCGCGCTGCCGCTGCCCACACCGCCCGGCTCGCCGCCGAGGGCCACACCGTCACTCTCGTCCGCACCGACGATCCGGCCTGGGACACCGTATCCGTCGCGAAGTCCGTCGAGCTGCGGCCGGTGACGTCCCGCGCCGAGGCCCGGCGGCTGGCCGGGAAGGCCGAGGTCACCTACGCGGGTGACGCCGAGGCCCTCGCCGCCGTCTACGGCCTGGACGTGCGTCTCGAACCTTCCCCCGAGCCGGACCGGCAAACCGCCCCGGCCGATCTCGCCGTGGTCACGCCCTGGTATCCGTCGCCCGACGACCCGTTCGCGGGCGCGTTCGTCCGCTCGTCGACCGGCGCGGTCCGCGACCGCTTCGCGCGCGTCTCCGTGCTGCACACCCAGAGCTGGTTCTACCCCCCGGGACGCCTGCGCGGCCAGTTGCTCGGCGTCGCCGCGGAGCGCCAGGCGGTCCGCTCCGGCAATGCGGTCGTCCTCGACGAGCCGGAGGCCGAGGTGACCAGGGTCGCGGTTCCCACCCCGGCCGGGGGCGACTATCTGGCGTACGGCGATGAACAGACCGCCGCCCTGAGAGCCGCCCTCCCTACCGGCCGCATCGAGGCCCCGGTCGTGCACGCGCACACCGGCATCATGGCCGGGGTGGTGGCCGCCCGGCTGGCCCGCCCCGACGCCCGGGTCGTGGTGACCGAGCACTCCACGTTCCTGGCCAAGGTCTTCGCCCAGCCCGGTGCGCAGCGCCGGTACGCCGAGATGCTGGACCGCGCCGACGCCCTGCTCTGTGTCAGCGAGAGCCTGCGCGCGCAGGTCGCCGGCTACTTCCCCGGACACGCGGCCAAACTGCACGTCGTCCCGAACGTGATCGACTTCAGCACGTTCACCGTCCGCCCGTCGCCGCCCACCGCCCCGAACCGCTGGCTCTACCTGGGTCGTCTCATGGAGCACAAGGGCGTGCTGACCCTCATCGACGCGTTCACCCGGCTCGCCGCCGAGGACCCCGCGCTGACTCTGACCCTGGTCGGTGCCGGCCCGCTCGCCGCCGAGATCGACGCCCGGGCCTTGGCCGCCAGGCTCACCGGCCGGATCATCCGGCGGGCCCCCGTCGAGCCGGAACAGGTCTCGGCGCTGCTGCACGAGCACGACGTGCTCACCCACGCCAGCGTGCGGGAGACGTTCGGCATGACGATCGTCGAAGCCCTGGCCACCGGCACCCCGGTCCTGGTCGCCCTCAGCGAAGGCCCGGCGGAGACGCTGGCCGGGCTGCACGACACCGCCGGGGCGGTGTTCGCACCGACCACCGACCCGGGCGTGATCGTCGAGGCGTACCGCCGGTTGAAGGGCCGCTGGGCCGAGCTTGACCTGACCGGCGCGCGGGACACGCTCAACGACCGTTACGGGCGGGACGCGGTCGCGGCGCGGCTGGCCGAGGCGTACTCCGGCGGCCACACCGGCGGCGCCCCGATGCCCCTCCCGGCCCGCCGCAACGGCACCGGATCACCGTTGCCGGAGGCCACCGCCCGCGCCGCCCGCCGCATCGTCCGCAAACTCACCTGAGGACGGAGCCCCTGCCCGGCGGTTTCCTCACCGCGGTCGTCCGCGTGGGCGACACCGTGCGGCGCCTGGAGGTGATCACCACCGCTTACGGCCTGACCTCCCGCGCGGGCCTGATCGACACGGTCCTGTGGTGGCAGGACCGCTGCGGCACCGGCATCGCCGCCGGAACGGTCCTGTGGTGGCAGGACCGCTGCGCCACCGGCATCGCCGCCGGAGCCGACGCCGGTGACCCGGTCATGGTCCACCTCGTCGGCTCCGGTGCACTCGACGAGGTCCGCGCCGCCCACCGCTGGACGATCACCCACCACGACCGGCCGGCACGCTGACCGGATCGACCGACGGTCGCCGGACGCCGTCATCTGCCGAGGTGAGCGCGTCGCCCATGAACAGAACCTAGACGGGCGGGCCAGCGTGCGACGCCGTGGGATCGGCGACGAGTTGCCACGCGCTGACGCCGATCCGGCCGGTGCTGCCCAGGTCGAGGCCGCCGTCCGGGTCGATCACCTGTACGGGCCGACCGGCCAGCGGGGCGACCTCCAGGTGTCTCACGGTCACCGGCCCCTGGCTGAGGTCGTCGTAGGTGTTGCGCCAGGCCACGACGAAAGCCGCCTGCTGGCCGGGTTTCAGCGTGACCGGCTTCGGCGGCGCGTCCCAATCCGGGTTCGGCCCGGTGATCTCGCCGACGCCCTTCAGTACCTTCACGTCGAGGGCCGTGCGGTCCTCGTCGAGCGACCGCACCACCGGATACCCGTCGATCGTGTACGTCCCCTTGCCGCAGTTGGTCAGGGTGATGCCGAGCACCCGCAGGCCCGCCGCCGCGTCGCCGGTCCCCACGGCCGCGCGCACGCCCTCGGGCGGGCAGCCCGCCGCCGTCGGCTGCGGACTGGCCGCGGCGCCGGGAGCTGAGCTGGGCACGACGCTGTTCGACACACCGTCAGCGGCCTCGACGGTCCCGGTGGAGCGTTCCTCCCCTGGTCGCGCGCACCCGGCGAGCAGCACGGCGAGAGCCGTCACGGCGGCGGACAGGTGGAGCCGGTTCACGATCACCGGGCCCATCCTGCCCGCTCGCTGCAACTCCCGTCACGCCGTGTAGAGGTCTCCGATCGCCTCGGCGTACCGGTCGTGGACGATCCTCCGCCGCAGTTTCAGCGTCGGCGTCAGCTCGCCGCTCTCCGGCGTCCACCCGTGCGGCAACACGTGGAAGCGTTTCACCTGCTCGGGCCGGGACAGCCGCGTGTTGGCGGCGGCCACCGCCGTGGTGATCTCGGCAAGCAGGGCCGGGTCGGCCGACAGTGCCGGGAGTGACGTGTCCGCGATGCCCTGTCGCGTGGCCCAGAGCGGCGCGGTCTCCTCGTCGAGGACGATCAAGGCGGTGACGTACGGCCGCCGGTCGCCGATCGCGACGGCCTGCGCGATCAGGGGGTGGGCGCGGAGCAGGTTCTCGATCTGGGCCGGGGCGATGTTCTTCCCGCCGGAGCTGATGATCAGTTCTTTCTTCCGGTCGGTGATCGTCAGGAAGCCGTCGGCGTCGAGTGTGCCGACGTCCCCGGTGGCCAGCCATCCGTCGGCGTCGGTGACCGGCGCGACGCTGCCGTCCGGCTGGAGGTACCCGGCGCAGACGAGCGGCCCGCGGACCAGGATCTCCCCGTCCTCGGCGAGTTTGAGTTCCATGCCGGGGTTGACCCGGCCGACCGTCCCGGTCCGGAACCGGCCGGGCGTGTTGATCGTGGCGGTGCCGGTGGTCTCGGTCATGCCCCAGACCTCGAGCACGTCGATGCCGATCCCGGCGAGGTAGAGCAGCACGTCGACCGGGATCGGCGCCGCACCGCTGCCCGGCCAGACGACGTTGTCCAGGCCGAGCCGCGCTCGCAGCGGGCGCAGCACGCGGGTGTCGACGAGGTCGAGGCGGGTGCGCAGCTCGGGCGGGACGGGTTGCTCGGCGCCGCGCAGCTTGTACGCCCGCAGCGCCACCTCGCGGGCGGTCTCCACCGTGTTGCGCACGGCCGGTTCGGCGCCGGCGAGTTGCGCCTGGATGCCGGCGACCATTTTCTCCCAGATCCGGGGCACGCCGAAGAACGTGACGGGCCGTACGCTGACCAGCCCGGCGAGCAGCTGCGCGGGGTCGGGGCAGATGGTGACGTGCCCGGCGCGGTAGATCGCGTTGTAGACGCCGAGCATTCGTTCGGCGATGTGCGCCAGCGGCAGGTACGCCAGCGAGGGCGCGTGATCCGGCGTCTCGACGGTCGCTTCCAGGACGACGGACTGGTAGATCACGTTCGCGTGGGTGAGCACCACGCCTTTGGGGTCGCCGGTCGTCCCGGACGTGTAGAGCAGCGTGACCGGCTGCTCGGGCCGGATCTCCCGCCATGCCTTCTCGAACGCCTCCGGGTCGGCCGGGCGCGCGGCCACCTCGGCCAGGCCGACCAGCCGGTCGCCGGTGAGTTTCTCGTCGAGCACGATCACGTGCTCGATCTCCGGCAGCGCGGCGAGGGCTTCGCCCCAGCGGGCGAGCTCGGCCTCGCCCTCGAGCACGAGTATCTTCGCCCCGCTGTGCCGGGCCACGTAGGTGAGCTGCGACGGGGCGAGCGTGGCGTAGACGGTGGACGGGATGGCGCCGAGGTGCACGGCGGCGAGGTCGACGATCCAGTGCTCGGGCCGGCCGGACATCATGATCAGCATGCGGTCGCCGGCGCCCAGCCCGAGGCCGGCCAGCCCGCGGGCGAGCCCGGCGACCCGGTCGCGCAGCTCGCGCCAGGTGAGGGTGCCAGGGACGCCCAGCGTGCTCAGCGCGGGCAGGTCACCGAACTCGGTGGCATTGCGGTGCACCAGGACGGGGACGGTCAGCCCTCGAGCGGTGTCGGCGCACCGTCGGGCAAGGGAGGGATCCACGGTTGCCTCCTTCAGCTTCCGGTCGGAACAGTAGACGGTGACCGACGTCACGTGAAGAGTCTCTTTTGGAGAATCGCACCCTTGACAGGAAGCAGAAATACAGGAATAAGTTAATCCGGAATCACATACCGACGGTGACCGGTGGGACGCCGCGATGGTCACCGAGGCGTACGTGTGCTCGGCGCCGGGATGACGGGCGCGGGCATCGCCGACGTGCGCGCGCGGGCCGGGCTGGACGTCGTACTGAGAATGTCTCGGAGGAAGCGGCCCGGCGAGCCGGCCGCCCGGTACAGCGACCGGTTCACCCCGCCCCCGCTGCTGCTCGAGAAGGCCGAGGAGGGATCACTCTTCCGCTGAGTGCACCCAGTCCAGCGAGATCGTGCCGAACCCCGGGCAGTCCTGCTCGCGGTGCTCCTCGTGGTGGCTCATCCACAGCACCACGTCGAGCACCCGCAGCAGGCTGAGCCTGGGCGGCAGTTCGGCCCGGGTCCGCAGGGCGGCGAGTTCGCCCCGCAGTCGCGCCCCGTCGCCGGCCAGCCGGTCGTGCAGCCGCAGCCACACCTGCTGCGGCCGGCCGTAGAGACAGCGGATCACCCGGTCGTAAACCGGGATCAGGTGCGGCCGTTTGCGCGCGATCAGCTTGCCGGCCCGCACGAACCCGACGTCCGGCCGGTCGCGCAGCAGGCTCCACGCCTCGGAGACGGCGCTCTGGTTGCCGACCTGTTTGCGGGCGTCGCGGGTGCCCAGTTCCAGGTCGGTGGGCACCCGCGCGAGCAGCTCGGTCATCTGCCGGCCGAGCTCGCCGTCGAGCAGCGCGAACATGGTCTCGGCCGGGATCACGGCGGAGAGCGCCTGGACGGCGAGCAGATCCTCCGGGGTGATCACGTCGCGCACGGCGGGCTGGTCCCCGCCGTCCGCGAACGCGTCGAAGCGGCGCCCGGTGTACCGCCGCTCCCCCGTCTCGGCGAAGTAGGCGGCGAGGTCGCCGGGCGCCCGGTCAGCCCGGACGACGTCGAGCAGGTCAACGGCCATGCCTGTTTATAGCGTTTTTCTACGGCCGCATCTCGTACGCGCCGACGAGCGCCAGCACCTGCTCCCACACCGCCGCCGTCCGGGCCTCGTCCGCGACCGGCCGCCGCACCTGCGCGAGCGCCCACGCCGCTTGCTCGTCGGTGGTCGCCGTCTTGCCGTGCAGGTCCGTCGCGTACTGGCTGAAGTCGCGCACCAGCACCGCGAAGATCTCGTCGAGCAGGTATGCGTCGGCGCCCTTCTCCAGGATCAGCTGTCCGTAGACGATCAGCGCGAAGAGGTTGCCGACCGAGAGCAGGAAGTCGAGATCCTGGTACTGCTCCTCGGCGATGCGCAGCTCGCAGAACCCGTCCGCCTGCTGCCGGAACCGTGCCACGTTCGGCAGGTGCGCGTACCGGTCGTAGACCTCGCGCCAGTCGTGGAACCTGATCGCCCCCAGGCCGCGCGCCGGCCCCTGCCGGAACAGGAACTCGTCGTCGGCCGCGTCCCTGCGTTCCGGTACCGGCTCGTAGTCAGCCGCGTTGAACAGGTAGTTCGGCATGAACTTGAGGATCAGCGCGAGGTTCACGTGCACCGTGCCCTCGAGTTTGGGCAGGCCACGGATGTCCATCGCGGCCTTGTCGAAGTAGGTGTCGGCCTCGAAGCCCTTGGCCGCGATCACGTCCCACATCAGGTCGACGACCCGCTCGCCCTCGGTGGTGACCTTCATCTTGGTCATCGGGTTGAAGAGCAGATAGCGGCGGTCGTCCGGCCCGGCCGAGCGGAAGTAGTCCACGGCCCGGTCACTGAAGAGCTTCATGGCCATCAATCGGACGTACGCGTCGGACAGCTCCCGCCGCACGTGCGCGAAGTTCGTGACCGGCTTGCCGTACAGGATGCGCTGGTGCGCGTGCGTGACCGCCTCGTACATGGCGTGCTCGCAGATGCCGATCGCGGCGGTGCACAGGTTGAACTTGCCGATGTTGACGGTGTTCAGCGCGGCGTCGAACGCGGCCTGCCCGGTGTGCAGGACGTCCTCCTCCCGCACCGGGTAGTCGCGCAGCTCGAACGTGCTGACGTACATCTGCTTGTTCACGACGTTCTTGATCAGGTGGTAGCCGGGGTGCCGGCTGTCGGCCTTGAAGAACACGTAACCGTCGTCGGTCCGGCCGAACACCGAGACCAGGCCGGCGACGTTGCCGTTGCCGATGTAGTACTTGGTGCCGTTGGCGACGTACCCGGAATCGGTCTTCGTGAGGACCATGTCGGTGGAGTAGATGTCGGCCCCGTGCGCCCGCTCGGACAGCCCGAACGCCATCACGTGCCCCTCGTCGAGCAGCCGGGCCGCGTGTTCCCGCGCATCGGCGTTGGCGCTCTGCCAGACCGGCCCGAGACCGAGAACGGTCACCTGCCAGACATACCAGTAGTCGAGGCCGTAGAAGCCGAGGATCTCGCTGAGCACGGCGTTGCGCGCGGTGTCCCAGCGTTTGTCGCCGCCACCGGGCGTCAGGAATGTGGCGAACAGCCCCTCCTCGGCCGAGAAGGCGAGGAAGTCGTCGTACCAGGAGCGGTTGATGTAGCGCTCGATCAGCGCTTTCTTCCCGCGTTCCTCGAAGAAGCCGACAGTGGCACGCAGCAGCCGGCGCGTCTCGTCGTCGAACTGCGCGAAGTCGGCCGTGTTCGGGTTGAACAGCACTGTTCAGGCTTCCTCTCGAAGGGTGGTGAGAACGTCGTCGAGCCAGTCGAGGAGCATCCGCTCGTAGGCGATGCCGCCGCGCAGCACGACGTGCTGGAGGCGCTCGCCCTCGGTGAGGTCACTTCCGGAGAAATCGCGTCTTTCTCCGGCGAGGTAGCGCGTCAGCAGTTCTACGTGCTCGGCGCGATACCGCACCACCTCGTCGATCAGCGCCGCCCGCCCGTCCGCGGAGTCGAACGCCGCCCCGCGCACCTTCACGGCCAGGTCGTGCCGCACCGCCTCGGGCTGCACCGGCTCGCGCAGCCAGCCGGTGAGCACGTCGCGACCGGCCGGCGAGACCGAGAAGTCCCGCTTGTCCGGCCGGCCGTCCTGCCCGACGTCGACGGCGGTGACCCAGCCGTCCGCCTCCATCCGCTTCAGCACCCGGTAGATCTGCTGGTGGGTGGCGGTCCAGAAGCGGCCGATGGACCGCTCGAAGCGGCGGGCCAGCTCATATCCCGACCCGGGCCGCTCCAGCAGGGAGACCAGGATCGCGTGCTCCAGCGCCATGCCCGCATCTTGCTATGCAACTCGTTGCATAGCAAGCGGTCAGGCGGGCTTGACCTCCACCGGAATGCCGTTGAGCACCGCGTTGCCGGAGAGCGGATCGACGATCAGCTCGTCGGTGAGGATGTTCGAGTTCACCCCGGCGTGCTCGGCCGCCACCGCCATCCGGGTGCCGGGCCGGTCGTGCCCCCAGCCGTGCGGCAGGCTCACCACGCCCGGCATCACCCGGTCGGTCACCTCGACCGTCGCCGCCAGCGACCCGGCCCGCGAACTGACCGCGGCCGCCATCCCGTCGGCCAGCGTCAGCCGGTCCGCGTCCAGCGGGTGGACCTGCAGAGTGCATCGCGACCGGCCCTTCACCAGGGCCGGGACGTTGTGCATCCAGCTGTTGTTCGAACGCAGGTGACGGCGACCGATGAGGACCAGCCCGGGGCGCGGCCGGTCCAGCGCCGCGCGCAGCCGGGCGACCTCCTCGACCAGCGGCGGGGCGCACAGTTCGATCAGGCCGCTCGGCGTGCGCAGCACCTCCGGGATCCTGGGCCGCAGCGGGCCGAGGTCGACGCCGTGCGGGGCCGCGATCAGGTCGTTCAGCGACAGGCCGTACGCACCGGACCGCAGCGCCACGTCCAGCAGCCGCTCCGCCGGACCGTCCCCGGACGCCTCCGCCAGCCCGGCCTTCTGCAGCGCCTGGGCCAGCATCCGCTCGTGCAGCACGGCCGGATCGGCGCCGGCGCCCTGACCGGTCACGATCAGGATCAGACGGGCCAGGATGTCGACCTCGTCCATGCCACCGGGGTCGGCCGGGAAGATCGGCGGGGAGTACGCCGCGAAGTTCCGCACCGCCAGGGCCAGGAACGAGAAGTCGTAATGCCCCTTCTGCGTGGCGTCCATCGGCGGCAGGATCACGTCCGCGTGCCGGGTCGTCTCGTTCAGATACGGATCGACGCTGACCATGAAGTCCAGCCCGGCCAGCGCCCGGTCGAGCCGCCCGCTGTTCGGCGCCGACAGCACCGGGTTCCCGGCGACCGTCAGGAACGCGCGGACCTGCCCCTCCCCCGGCGTCTCGATCTCGTCGGCGAGGGTCGCGACCGGCAGCTCGCCCTTCACCTCGGGCAGCCCGCGCACACGGCTGCGCCAGCGCCCGGTCGTGAACCCCTTCCCACCCGGCTTCGCCGCCGGTCGCAGGTGCGCGCCCAGCGGGAACATCACCCCGCCGGGCCGGTCCAGGTTGCCGGTCAGCACGTTGATCACGTCCACCAGCCAGCTCGTGAGCGTGCCGAACTCGACCGTGCACGTGCCGATCCGCCCGTACACCGCGGCGGTCGGGGCGGCCGCCAGCTCACGCGCCAGCCCGCGCACCCGCTCGGCCGGCACGTCGCAGATCCCGGCCACCGCCTCCGGCGCGAAATCAACGGCAAGACCTTGAAGATCATCAACCCCTTGCGCGTACGCCGTGAGCCGCCCCGGATCGACCAGCCCCTCCGCGAACAGCGTGTGCACGATCCCGAAGAGCAGGAACGCATCCGTCCCGGGGCGGATGAACAGGTGCTCGTCGGCGTGCTCGGCGGTCCGCGTCCGGCGCGGGTCGACCACCACGAACCTGCCGCCGCGCGCCTGGATCGCCTTGAGCCGGCCCGGGAAGTCCGCAGCCGTCGCCAGACTCCCGTTCGACTCCCACGGGTTGGCGCCGAGCATCAGCAGAAAATCGGTGCGGTCCAGATCCGGCACCGGGATCGCGAGCGGGCTGCCGAACAGGTAGCCGCACGACACGTGCTTCGGCATCTGGTCGACCGTGCTGGCGGAGAAGACGTTCCGGGTGCCGAGCGCCTTCAGCAGGGGCGTGATGTAGAGGCCACCGGCCATCGTGTGGACGTTCGGGTTGCCCAGGTACGCGGCGACGGCCTGACCGCCGTGCGCCTCGACGATCGGCCGCAGGCCGGCCTCGATCACCGCGAACGCCTCGTCCCAGGAGACCTCGACGTGCTGCCCGTCCCGGCGCACCAGCGGCCGCCGCAGCCGGTCGGCATCGCCGGACAACTGGCCGAACGTCGCACCCTTCGGGCAGATGAAACCGTGGCTGAAGACGTGGTCACGGTCGCCGCGCACGGCGGTCACCGTGTCCCCGGCAACGCCGATCTCGAGGCCGCAGGCCGCCTCGCAGAGCGGACACGTGCGGTACGCCGTGCGATTCACGTCCACCATGACGTCTCACCAGCCTTCCAGCCGTTGTTACCCACGAGTATCAACGGCTGGCGGGCCGAGTCAACCCGCGCGGCGCGCCGGGCCGGCTGCGGCCCCCGCGCGGGTCGGTGCGACGTGGAAGGACCCGGCGAACACCGTGGCCAGCACGGCGGCGACGATCAGCACCACCGCGGCGACGCGAGGCCCGGGACGGAGTCGCCGCCGGACGTTCGGAACGATATGAGTACGAGTACTCATGAACGTGAGCGTACGAGCCGAGATCGTGAGTACATGCACGAGCACGACACCGAACGGGCGGCCGCCGAGCCGCCCCGGCGACGCGACCCGGTCTATGCCGCGGCCACCCGGATGCTGGCGTTCGCGCTGGCCCCGGCGGCGGCCCTGGCCACGCCCGGCCGGGCCCGGCAGACCGCCTGCCGGTGGGCGCTGGCCGCGCGTTTCCCGGCCGAGAGCCTGGACGGGCTCCGCCCGGACGCACGCGCCGCGTTCGAGGCGGCCCGTACCCGCGCGCTGTGGGAGCACGGGGTGCTGCTCGGTCTGACGTCCGGCTACCGCGACCGGGACACGCAGACCGCGCTCTACCTGGCCGAGGTGCGGCGCTGCGGGTCGGTCGCGGAGGGGCGGCGGTGGGCGCTTCCGCCGGAGGAGTCGCGGCACGTCGCGGGCACGGCGATCGACGTGCGGCCCACGGAAGGGGCACGGTGGCTGGAGCGGCACGGGGCGCTGCACAGCCTCTACCGGGTGTACGACAACGAGTGGTGGCACTTCGAGTACCGCCCCGGCGGTCGTCCCCCGCGCCTGCCGCACCCGGGTGTCCGCGACCGCCGCCTCCTCCGGCTGGCCGAGTCGGTGACGCATCTCGATCTGACATGCTCAGCCGCGTGAATGCGTCATGGTCCGGGCGGTGGCCGGCACTGCTGGCCGGTCTGAGCGGTTGTCTCCTGCTCGCCTCCGCGCCCACGACCGAGGCGACCGGTCTGCCGCTGTTCGCGCTGTCCGGCGGCGGTCAGGAGTACCACGGCACGGGATGGGTGCTCGCCGTCGCCCCGATCGCAGCGGTCGGGCTGTCGTTGCTCCTGTTGCGCTGGTGGCCGTTCCTGATCGCGGTCGCCGGTCTGACCGCCGGCTGGGAGGCGGTCGCCCCGGCCGGCACGGGCGGCTACGTCGTCGGGCTGAGTGTTCACTACGTCCCGCAGGCAGCGGCGCTGATCGGCGTGCTGGCGTGCGCGCAGAGCCTGCTGCGGCGTGGGGCGCCCGGGCTCGGCGCGATGATGGCCGGACTGGCGCTGGGCGCGCGGGTGCTCGACTCGGCGCTGCCGGGTTCCGAGACGTACTACCAGCCCTATTCGTATCCGTCCGCACGGTCGGCCCTGATCTGGGCCGGTCTGGCCGGCGCTCTGGTGGCGCTGGTGCGGCTGCACCGGGTGGACGCGCAGGCGGCCGGACCGCCCGGCGGCACCCGGCAGCGGTGGCGGGTGCCGCTGGCCGGAACGCTGGTCATGGCGCTCGCCCTCCCGCTGTCCCGGCTGTCCACCGCGGAGGTCGCCGCGCTGATGGGCGTGGACGCGTTCACGCTGCAGCGGCACCCGTACGCCCAGGTGGCGATGATCGGCGCGATCGCCCTGGTGCTGGCGACCGGGCTGGCGGCCCTGGCCGGGCTCCGGTCGCTGGGCGGTGCGCTGACCGTGGCGACCCTGCAGGCGGCCGTGGTGACGCCGCTGGGGCTGGCTCTCTACGCACTGAGCCGGACCGACCTGGCCTGGAAGGGCGCGCTCGCCGGGGTGGTGCTGGGCGCTTCGGTCGTCCTCAGCCGGTGGCGGGTGGCGGTGGCCGGCGGGCTGACGGTGGCCGCGGCCACCGCGATGTTCATCGCCTATGCCGCCACGACCGGTCACCCGGAACGGATCGCCGAGCGCCAGCGGGTCGTCCCGGCCCTGGTCATCGAGGTGCTGATGACCGCGGCGGCCGTCGCGGTCGTTGCCGCGGCGGCCCCGTCCCTGGCGCCGCGTGGCTCGATCCCGGCCGTGCTCGGCCCGCTGGCCGGCGTGATGGCGGGGGCCGGGTGGCAGACGTTGCAGGCCACCTACGTGGAGGCTGACGGGCTGCCCCGGTCGAGCACGTTGAACGCGCAGTCGCACCTGAACACGTCGGCCCTGTTGACGCTGGTCGCGGGCGCCGCGGTCGGCGGTCTGGGCGTCGCCCACTACCTGGCCGAACGCTGGGCCGAACGCAAACGCGCCGAGCAGATCCGCCGCGAGGCCGCCGCCGCCGAGCGGGACCGCCTGGCCCGCCCGATCCACGACGGCGTCCTGCAGGTTCTCGCCATGGTCCAGCGGCAGGACGGCGGTTCGCAGTTGGCCGCGCTCGCCGGTGAGCAGGAGGCGGCCCTGCGCCGGCTGCTGGCCGGTGGCGGCACGCTCGTGCCGGACGGGCCGGCCGGCGGCCGGACCGACCTGCGGGCGGCGCTGGCCGCGCTGGCCGTCCCCGGCGTCGAGGTCGCCACGCCGGCCGAGGCGGTGCCGCTGGCCGGGCCGAAGGCGGAGGAACTGGTCGCCGCGGTGCGGTCGGCCCTGGACAACGTGCGGCGGCACGCCGGCGACGGGGCGCGGGCCTGGATCCTGCTGGAGGACGAGACCGACGGCGTCCGCGTCACCGTGCGCGACGACGGCGCCGGCATTCCCGCGGGTCGGCTGGCCGAGGCGGAACGCGACGGGCGGCTCGGCGTCGTCCAGTCGATGCGCGGCCGGATCACCGATCTGAAGGGCACGATGACGATCGACAGCCGCCCGGGGGACGGCACCGAGGTCGAGTTCTGGCTGCCCCGATGAACCGTTACCGCCTCCCGGCGATCGTCTCCGGTCTGAGCGGCTGCCTGCTGCTCCCCGCGGCGCCGTTCGGAGCGAGCACCGGGCTGGCGATGATCCCGGCCGCCGGCAACAGTTACTACTACGGCATGCCGGCCGGGCTGGCGCCGCTGGTGATCGGCCCACCGCTCGCCGCGATCGTGCTGAGCCTGCTCATGCTGCGCTGGTGGCCCTACCAGCTGCTGGTGGCCGCACTGCTGAGCGGTCCGCAGTTGCTGATCGAGTTCGGCGTCCTGCCGCGCGGGCTCGGGGTGCTGGTGTTCCTCACCGGCCCGATCACCCACGCGTTCGCGCTGATCGGGGTGCTGGCCTGCGCGCAGGCCCTGTGGCGGGGTGGTGCGCACCGCTGGGGCGCGACGATGGCCGGTCTGGCTCTGGGGTTCCGGCTGCTCGGCACCGCGTTGATCGGCAGCGGCAGGCACGTCGGTGCTGCCTACGTCGTCGTGCTGTGCGGCGGCCTGGTGGTGGCGACGTTCGGGCTGCTGGCGTTCGCGTGGCGGGTGCAGTGGGCCGACCGGGAGAACGCCGACCCGCGGGCCGGCGGGGCGCAGTGGCCCCGGATCCGTTCCGCCGTCGTCACCGGCCTTGCCCTGTTCACGATCATCCCGCTGTCACAGGTGTCGCGGAAAGACGCGGCCGGCCTACTCGGTCTCGACCCGGGTGAGCTGGCCGGTCAGCGGTACATCCTGGCGGCTCTGGCCGGCGTCGCCGGTCTGGTCCTGGCGCTGGGGATCACGGCCGCCGCCGGGCTGTGGTCGTTCGGTGGTGCGCTCACCATGACGCTCGCCCAGACCGCGCCGGCGGCGCCGCTGCTGGTGATCTACTTCGCGCTGGCGGAGAACTCCACCGCCCGATGGCTCGGTGCCCTGGCCGGGGTCGCGCTCGGTCTCGCCGTCACCGCCTCCCGCCGGCCACCCGCGGTGGCCGGTGCGCTGTGCGTGGCCGCCGCGCTGTCGCTGTTCGTGGCCGACGCGACCACCGGCGGCGCCGGGCATCTGATCGGCACGCAGCATCGCACCGTCCCCGCCGTGATCCTGCTGGTCCTGGTCGTGGCGGCGGTGACCGCGGTGGCCGTCGCGGTCACCCCCGTGCTGGCCGAGCGGCGCTCTCTGCCGGCGGTCCACGGGCCGCTCGCCGGGCTGATGGCTTCCGGGCTGGTGCAGGCGCTGGAGGCCACCTACCTGGAGGCGGACGGCCAGCCGGCGAACGACACGTTGAACGCCGCCGAGCACCTTCCCACCACAGGGTTGGTGCTGCTGGTCACGGCGGCGGCCGTCGGTGGGCTGGGCGTCGCGCGGCACCTTTCCGAACGCTGGGCGCAGCGCAAGCACGCCGAGCAGATCCGTCACGAGGCCGCCGAGGCGGAACGCGTCCGCCTGGCCCGGCCGATCCACGACGGCGTACTGCACATTCTTTCGCTCGTGCAGCGGCAGGAGAGCGACGCGCGGCTGGCCGAGCTCGCCGGGCAGGAGGACGCGGCCCTGCGCCGGCTGCTGCGCGACGAGACTTAGGAGAAGCCCTGCTCGATCGCGTAGCGGACCAGCTCGGCCCGGTTGTGCATCTGCAGCTTGCCGAGAGTGTTCTGCACGTGGTTCTGCACAGTGCGGTGGGACAGGACCAGGCGCTCGGCGATCTGCTTGTACGACAACCCCTTCGCCACCAGCCGCAACACCTCGGTCTCCCGCTCGGTCAGCCGTGGGCCGCCCGGCTTGCGGTACTCGCCGAGCACCAGCCCGGCCAGCCCGGACGTGAAGATCGGCTCGCCCTCGGCGGTCCGTCTCACCGCGTCCAGGAACTCCTGCCGCCCGGCCGACTTCACCAGGTACCCGGTGGCGCCGGCCTTCACCGCGTCGAGCACGTCGCGCTGCTCGCCGCTGGCCGAGAGCATCAGGATCCGCACGTCGGGCAGGATGTCGCGCAGGCCGCGGATCACCGCCACGCCGGGCAGGTCCGGCAGTTGCAGGTCGAGCACGACCACGTCGGGCCGGGCCGCCGGGGCCACGCGCAGCGCCTGCTCGCCCTCGCCGACCGCCGCGGTCACGTGGTAACCGGCCTCACCCAGATCGCGGGCCACCCCGTCCCGCCACATCGGGTGGTCGTCGACGACCATCACGCGCACCGTCACGTACGTCAGATTAACGGCGGCCGATAAAAACGGTGTCAGGGCGCCTGACCGTCCGTACCCACGCGGGTAGTCCTTCCGGATGCACCAGGGGCGGTCGTCGCTCAGCCGACACTCCGTCGTCACCGGACCGGCTCACACTTGGCGCATGGGCGTCGACCTGGGAGGAATCGAGTTCTACGCGGGTCCGCCGGTGCTGGGCGGGCCGGACGACCTGGACGCTGTCATCCGCACGTTCATCGACGGCGCGACCACCCGCCTGCTGGTCGCGGTGCAGGAGCTGGACTCCCGGCTGATCGCCGGTGCGATCCTGGCCGCCGAGGCGCGCCGGGTCCGGACGCAGATCATCCTGGAGGGCGACTATCTGCGGGAGGCGAAGCCGCTGCTCGACCCGTGGGTCGCCGGCGGGGAGAACGAGGGCAACCGGGCGATCCACGCGGCGCTGCTGCGAGCCGGGATCGACCTGGTCACCGACCTGAACCCGAACATCTTCCACCAGAAGTTCATCGTCCGTGACCCGGGGAAGCCGACCGCGGCGGTGCTCACCGGCTCGGCCAATTTCACGCACACCGACACCGGCACCAACCCGCCGGACGTGCTGGACAAGCCGGGCAACAACCTCAACCACGTCGTCGTGCTGCACGGGAGGCCGGCGGCTGACCTCTACCTCGCCGAGTTCGAGCGGCTGCGCTCCGGGACCTTCGGTGACCTGCACGAACGTCACGAGCCGAAACCGCGGGAGTTCCGCCTCGGCGGGATCCGCGTCAAGCCCGTCTTCGCGCCCGAGCAGGGCCCGGAGATGGAGATCATGAAGCAGATGCTGAAGGCCTCGTCGCGGGTGGACTTCGCGATGTTCACGTTCGCGCAGTCGTCCGGCATCGACGACACGATGGCCGTGATGCTCAAGGGCGGCATCCCGGTCCGCGGGGTCCTGGATCGCGGGCAGGGCTCGCAGAAGTGGGCCGCGACCGAGTTCCTGCGCGAGGCCGGGGCGCAACTGTTCGAGAACACGCCCGGCAACGGCGTCCGCAAGATCCACCACAAGTTGATGGTGATCGATCAGCAGCTCACTGTCGTCGGCAGCTTCAACTACACCGCACCGGCGGCCACCCTCAACGACGAGAACATCGTGGTCCTCGGCGACCTGGAGGAAACGGATCAGAACGCGATCGCGGCCCAGAAGCGGCTCGCCGGTTACGCCTCGGCGGAGATCGACCGGATCATCGCGGAGCTGTCCCGCCCCGCCTGAGATCCATGTCTGCGGAGGGGAATGTGCTCGGCGACCTGGGCCGCCCGGTCGGCCTGATGCTGGTCGCAGTCCTGCGCTCGACCACTCGTCACCGGAGGAGGTCGCGGTCGCGCACCACATGATCGCCAACGGGCAGCGCGGCGCATACCGCCGCGCCCACGCCCGGTTCAGTGAATTCTTCACCGGTCTCGATCTCGTCGAACCGGGCGTGACGATCGTCTCCGACTGGCATTCCCCCCGTGCCCGCGCAGCGGCGTCCCGCCGCCCGGGAGGTCCCGATCCACGGCGCGGTTGGCCGCAAACCCTGAACTTCCCTAGAGTGGGCGGTCGGGCGTCGCGGCCGCGGTGTCCGACCGGCAGGGAGGGGACGGCACGATGCGCAAGTTCGTGGCCGGAGTCACGGCCATGATGACCGCGCTGGCGCTGGCAGCCTGCGGCGGCAAGAGCGACGAGCCGTACTTCGTGAGCCAGGGCTCCTCGGCCGCCCCGGTCACCACCTCCGACGCGCCCGCCCCCGCACTCGAGGCCACGGGCAGCGCACCCCCGGCCGCCACGCCGAGCAGCGCGTCCCCGTCACCGTCGGCCACCACGAAGAAGAACCTGAAATACGTCTTCCCGGTCGTCGGCAACAACTCGTACGCGCGCACCCACCACGACTACCCGGCCAGCGACATCATCACCAACTGCGGAAACACCGTCCGCGCGGTCACCGACGGCACGATCCTCGTGGTCAACCGCGTCGACAGGTGGAAGGCGTCGGTCAACGCCGGCGACACCCGCGGCGGCCTGTCGATCTCTCTGCTCGGCGACGACGGCGTGCGCTACTACGGCTCCCACCTGTCGAAGATCGACGCCAAGGTCCAGGTCGGCGCGCGCGTCACCGCCGGCCAGACCATCGGCAAGATCGGCGACACCGGCGACGCCAGCGCGTGCCACCTGCACTTCGGCATCTCCCCGCCGTGCGCCAAGGTCGGCGACTGGTGGACCCAGCGCGGCGCGATCTACCCCTGGCCGTACCTCGACGCGTGGAAAGCCGGCACCAACAAGTCGCCGGTCGCCGCGATCAAGAAGTGGCAGACCGCCAACGGCTGCCCGAAGAAAGCTCCCGCCGGCGCCTGACCCCTTGACGATCACGTTCTTCAGGTCCCCTCTCCGCCGGGGTCACCCTCCGCCGCTCCCGCGGGGGCCCTTCCGGGCTTCGCAGGGCCGTGGCCGGCCCTGAACGCGAAGCCCTCCAGGGCGGCCTCCGTGGGTGGGCACGGTCAGAGCAACAAACCTGTCCTGAGGTAGCCCCGCCCTCCGGAGCCCGCAAGCCGGCCGGTCGGTCCCGGTAGCAGCGCGCCCCGTTCGCCCGGCTGGTTCTCCCCGTGGTCATCCGGGCCTCAGGACCAGGGGGAGGACCAGCCGGAAACCGCAACCCGCGCCGCCCTCCCGCGCCCGACGCCGGGCCGCGCGAGTGGGCCGGTCGACCGCGGGCCGAGGCTCAGGGCCGGTCGACGACCGGCTGGGGCGGGGCCGGGCGACGGCGGTCGAGGGGCCAGGGCCGGGCGACGGCGGTCGAGGGCCGGGGTCAGGCGGTCGTGGGCTGAGGGATGAGGGCTCGGGTGGGCCACCTGGTCATCACGGCGAGGACGGCGAGGGTTGCCGTGAGGGCGGCGGCAGAAACCACGGCGGACGGCGGGACGGTTTCGGCCAGGGCGCCGGCGGTGAGCATGGCCAGGCCCTGGACGGCGCAGAGGCCGGACATGGCGACACCGAAGGCGCGGGCGCGGTAGGCCGCGGGGACGGCCCGGCCGAACATGGCGTTCAACGGGATGCTGAACGCGCCGGCCAGGCCGCTGACGAAGAGCAGCGCGAGCAGCACCGGGAGCGGCGGGTGAGCGGCCACCGGCAGGAGAATCGCGCAGGAGAGAACGGCGAGCGGCAGCATCAGCCGCCGGCGCAGCGCCGGGCCGCAGAACCGGGTGAGCAGCACGCCGCCCACGGCGACGCCGGCCGGCATCATCGCCAGGAGCAGGCCACCGGTGCGGGCCCCACCGCCGTATTCACCGGCGAGCGGCGCGACGATTCCCTCGACGGCGTAGACCAGGCAGGACAGCCAGAAGAGCAGCAGGTAGGAGCGGAGGGTCCGGTCGCCGAACACCACCCGTACGCCCGCGGTGGTCTCGGACCACCAGGAACCGGAAGGCTCGGCCGGCGACGAGGTTGCCGCCACGCAGCGGCGAAGACCGGAAGCGATCAGCGCAGCCGAGATCAGGAAGGTGGCCGCGTCGGCGGCGAGGACCAGTTGCGCGGATCCGGCGCTGACGAGCAGCCCGCCCAGCGCGAACCCGGCGACCTGCGTGATCTCGGCGACGATGTTGTCCAGCCCGTTGGCCACGGGGTAGCGATCGCCGTCGAGGATGTCCGGGAGCAGCGAGGCGCGCGCCGACTGGAACGGCGGCCGGCACAGGTTGGCGACGAAAGCGATCACCACGAGCAGCGTCATCGGCAGGCCGGGCGTCAGCATGAGCAGGACCAGCGCGGCCCGGATCACATCGCAGCCGATCAGTACGGTGCGGCGCGGCAGCCGGTCGGCGACGACGGCGAGCAGCGGCCCGCCGGCGACCCAGGTCAGGTAGGAGCCGGCGAAGGTGAGCGCGGCCAGCAGCGGGGAGCCGGAGCGGTGGTAGACCAGGAAGGCCAGCGCGACCGCGGTCAGCTGGTCACCGATCAGCGACAGCAGGTTCGCGGTGAAGAGGTGGCGGTACTCGCGAACCGCGAAGATCTCGCGGTATCCGGCCGGCTGCTCGGTCAAGGGCTCCCCCTGGTGCATGACTCGGCGGCGGGCCGTCCCAGGTCCAGATGGGACGACCCGCCGCCGCTGACGGTCAACTCGGTTCCAGGGGTGTTCAGGCCCAGCTACGTCCGCGCATCGGCGTGCTCCCCTCGGTGACGAAACAGCGGCAGAAGGACGGGGTGGAACGTCAGCTCCAGGTACGACTGCGCATCGAGGCACCTCCTTCACCGGCTGTTCTGGGGTTGCCGGCAACTGTAGGTTTCCCCAGAATTCCGGCATATCAGCTTTTCGTCGGAGGGAAGGCGCACCGGTCGGCGTGACCCGGGCACCAGGGGCCACTAAACCCTCAGGTCACCCCCGGAACGGCCGATCAGAGCGCGCGACCCGAAAAGAGCGGAGACCGCATGCGCTGGCCCCGAGCCACCGCCCCGGCGTGGATCACCCACGCCGGGTTCCTCGCGTGCGCCCTGCTCGCCGGAACTGTTTACAGCCTGGCCACGACCGGGGTCCGCGCGACGATCTACATGCTCGTGGTCGTGCTGTCGGTCGGGCTGTTCGGCCAGGCGCTGCTCTCCGGGCACCTCACCCATCGGCGGCCGTGGCTGCTCGCGATCGGCGGGCTGGCGCTGCTGCTCGTCGATCACGTGCTGTGGCCGTACTGGATAGTTGACGGTCATCTGGGTCGCGCCGAGGGCCGGCCGGCCGATCTGCTGATGGCCGCGGCCCATGGGTTGTTCCTGGCCGGCGCGGCGCTGGCGGTCCGGCGCCGGATGAGCGCGGACGCGGGCGGCATCGTCGACGCCGCGATGTTCGGGGTGTGTGCCGGCGGCGCGATGTGGGTGTGGGTGTTCGAGCCGCACCTGCCGGCCACCGCCACCCCGGTCGGCCAGGCGCAGATGCTGGTCGACGTGCTGGTGCTCAGCGGCGTGACCGGGTGTCTGCTGCGGATGGCGGTGGCGGCGACCGGGGCGGCCCGCGGCACGATCGCGTATCTGCTGCTCACCGTGGTCCTGACCGCCGCCGCGCTGACCGTCGGGGCGCTCGGCGGGCCGCACCGGGGCGCGTGGTCGGGCGTGTTGATGCTGGTGGCCTTCCTGACCATCGCCGCGGCTGCGGTGCACCCGGGCGCACCGGCCGTGGTCGAGCCGCAGGCCGTCGTCGAGCGGGCGGCGGGCCGGTTCCGGCTGGCCTGGCTCGGGGCGGCGCTCAGCGTGAACCCGGCGATCGCGACCGTGCAGGGGCTGCGCGGCGAGTCCACCGGGGCGGATCTGCCGATCGCCACGCTGCTGGTGATCCCGCTGGTGCTGACCCGGTTCCGGCAACTGACCCGGCAACGGGAACGGGCCGAGAGCGTGCTCGCGCATCAGGCGTCGCACGACGAGCTGACCGACCTGGTCAACCGGCGACGGATCATGTCCGGGATCGATCAGGCGCTGACCGGCCCGTACGACGTGATCGTCCTGCTCTGTGACCTGGACGGCTTCAAGCCGGTGAACGACCACCACGGTCACGCCGCCGGCGACGAGGTGCTGCGGACCGTCGCGAACCGCCTGGTCACGGTCGCCGGCCCGGACCGCGAGGTCGGCCGCCTGGGCGGCGACGAGTTCCTGGTCCTGTGCCGGGGCGGCACCGACGCGGAGATCACCGCCCTGCGCGAGCGGATCCGGGCCACGGTCCGCCTGCCGATCGAGTTGCCCGGCGGGCCGGTCGAGGTGGGCGTCACGATCGGTGCGGCCCGGGCCACCGCCGGCCGTGGCCTGGACGGCGCGACGTTGATCGCCCGCGCCGACGCGGAGATGTACGCCGGCAAGCCCGCCCGGATGCGAAGCGCCGCCTGACTTCCCGAAAGCGCTTGCCGGTCGGGCGGGCGGGCGAGCAGGCTGACGGCCATGAACGTGCCGGAAATGATCAACGCTGGGCAGCTCGTGCTGAAACGCTGGGAACCGGAGTGGGCCGGCGAGCTCACCGCCGCGGTCCACGAGTCCCTCCCCGAGCTCATCCCGTTCCTGCCCTGGGCCCACGACGGTTACGCCCCGCAGGACGGCCGGAACTTCATCGAGATGTCGGTGCGCAACTGGGACGCCGGTACTGAGTTCAACTACGCGATCTTCACCTCGGTCGGTGACCTGATCGGCGCGATCGGCCTGATGACCCGGCTCGGCCCGGGCACCTTGGAGATCGGCTATTGGATGCGTACACCCTGGGCCGGCCACGGCCACATGACCGCGGCCGTGAGCGCGCTGACGCGGGTCGCCCGCACCCTGGACGGCGTGGACCAGGTCGCCGTCCGTTACGACGCGGCGAACGCCCCGTCGGCCCGGGTGGCCGAGAAGGCCGGTTTCGTCGAGTCGGCCCGCGAGCACCGCGACCCCACCGCGCCGGGCGAGACCGACGTGCTGGTGACCACGGTGGTCAAGGCCTGACCGGCGGGCGGCTCACCACGGGTGCACCCAGCCGGGCCGGGTCACCCGGGTGAGCGCCTCCAGGTAGAAGTAGTCGCCCCACAGCGTCCCCTCATCCACCCCGATGCCTTTGGGCCGGTCGTAGACGCCGTGCCGCAGCAGCGCGTTCCCGGCGCTGGCGTAGTCGCTGATCAGCGCGCCGAGGATCCGTCCGGCGTCGTCGTCACGGCCCAGGGCGAGCAGGCCGCACACCGCGATCGCGGCCGCCGACGAGTCCCGTTCGACGCCGGTGAGCGAGAGATCCCAGTACGGCACGCCGTCCACCGGGAAGCGATCGGCGCACTTACGGGCCGCGGCGAGGAACGACGCATCCCCGGTGTGCTGGTAGTTGAGGTGGAACCCGTAGATCCCCCACGCCTGCCCGCGCGCCCAGCACGAGTCGTCGGCGTACCCCTGCTCGGTCTCCCCGCGCAGCGGCGCCCCGCTCACCGGGTCCCAGTAGTACGTGTGGAACGTGCTCCCGTCCGGCCGCAGGATGTGGTCACGCAGTTGCGCCGCATGCCGGCGCGCGGCGTCCGCGTAGTGGGCCGAACCGGTCTGCTCCGACGCCCAGAAGAGCAGTGGCGTGTTCATCAGGCTGTCGATGATCGTCCGCCCCCGCTGCGCCGGATCCCGCAGGTCACCCCAGGCCTGAATGATCCCGGCGGGTTCCAGGACGCGAGACATCAGGTGGTCGGCCGCCGCCAGCGCCGCCTCCTTCGCAGCTTTTTCCCCCGTCCGCCGATAGGCCGTCACACACGACAGGGTGTAGAGAAAGCCCAGGTCGTGGGTGTCGAGGTCAACCCCGTCGGCGACGCGCGCGGCGAAGCTGCGGACGTGTCCGAGCCCCGCGCGAAGGTACTTCTCGTCCCCGGTCAGGTCGTGCGCCAGCCAGATCATTCCCGGCCAGAAACTCGTGGTCCAGCCGGTGTTGGCGGCTCGGACCGGGTAGCGGTCGCCGACCGTGGTGTCGCCGGGATACCGGTCGCCGAACTCCTCCAGGTTCGCGTCGATGATGGACAGTGCCGCGGTCACCGCGGCGGCGGTCACGTCGATCGCCGTCATGACGTCCTTTCGATCGGGCTGAGAGCGGGCATCAGGGTGTGGCGGCTGTTGGCCCAGACGACGTAGAGCAGCGGACTCGCGGCGAGGGCGAGCGCGAGCACCGGCTTGACCGCGAACATCGCCTCGAACAGCACGAGCACGCCCAGCGACGGCAGGGTGAGGTACCACCGCCGTACGCCGGAAAGGATCCCGATCGTGAGAACGTCGCGGATCCGGGCGGCCGGGTCGGAGGCGAGCGCGACCAGACCCAGCAGGGTCGCCACGACGACGAGCAGGATCAGCACGGCGAGCACCGGGATCAGCGCCGCGCCGGCCGGCCGGCCCCAGGCGGCCCGGATGTCCGCCCCGAGCACCAGCAGCGCACCGGTTGCCAGCACTCCGACGGCGGTCGCCTTGCCGAAGGTGACCCGCCAGGCCCGCAGGAACGTGCGGACGACCGGGCCGGGGTGGCCGGCGAAGACGGCGAACGCCGCGCACAGGGCGGGAGCGGCGAGCGGCGCGGCGAGGGGGACGAAGAGGATCGGGAGCAGCGTGACGGTGAGCAGCACGTTGGTCATCAGCGCGAGGTAGGTCAGCTCGAAGACCGTACCGAGGTGGCGTCTCATCCCTTCAGCCCCGTCGTCGCGACGCCCTCGACGAAGTACCGCTGCCCGAGCAGGAAGATCACCACGATCGGCAGGACGGAGAGCACCGAGCCGGTCATGATCAGCGCGTACTCGGCGCTGTACTGGCTGATGAACGTGCGCAGCCCCAGCTGGATCGTCCACAGGTTGCTCGACCGCAGGTAGAGCAGCGGCCCGAGGAAGTCGTTCCAGGTGTTGACCAGCGTGATCAGGGCGAGGCTGGCCAGTGCCGGGGTGGAGAGCGGCAGCATGATCCGGCGGTAGATCCCGTACTCGCTCATGCCGTCGATGCGGGCCGCGTCGACCAGCTCGTCCGGGATCGACTCGTAGAACTGCTTCATCAGGAAGACACCGAGCGCGCCGAACGCCTGGATCGCGATGATCGACCAGAGCGTGTCCGACAGGTGGACCTTCGAGAGCAGCACGAACTGCGGGATCATGTACGACTGCCACGGCACCGCCAGGGTGCCGATGTAGAGCAGGAACAGCGCGTCCCGCCCCGGGAAACGGATCTTCGAGAAGCCGTAGGCCGCGAAGCTGCCGGTCAGGACCTGCAGCAGGGTGACCACCACGGAGAGCAGCACGGTGTTGCCGAGCCAGGTGGTCATGTCCGACCGGGTCCAGATGTCGACGTAGTGGCGCCACTGCGGCACCGACGGCAGCCAGGTCACCGGGATCGTGAACACCTCGTTGTCGGTCTTCAGCGAGGAGACGACCATCCAGTAGAAGGGCAGCAGCACGGCGATCGAGGCGACGGCCATGGCGAGGTAGCCGAGGACACGGCCGATCCGGTGACCGGTCCGCTTGCGGGCGGGTGGGTTCTCCGTCCGTACCGCGGCCGGGGTCAATAATGTGGTCATCGAGCCTCCCGACGGCGGTTGACCGCGAACTGCACGACCGTGACCAGGAAACACAGTAGGAACAGGACGACCGAGACGGCCGACGCGTAGCCGAACTGGTTCTCCTCGAAGCCCTTGCGGTAGACGTACTGCGCGAGCACGAGCGTCGACTGCCCGGGCCCGCCGTTGGTCATCACCAGGATCAGGTCGAGCACCTTGAAGCTGTTGATGGTCAGCAACACCACGACGAAGAACGTGGTCGGGCGCAGGCACGGGAGCGTGACCGCCCGGAACCGCTGCCACGCGTTGGCGCCGTCGACCCGGGCCGCCTCGTAGAGCTCACCCGGCACGGTCTGCAACCCGGCCAGGAAGATCAGCATGAAGTAACCCATCTCCCGCCAGGTGCCGACCACGATCACCGCCGGCATGGACCAGTCCGCGGACGTGGTCCAGCCCGGCGGGTTGTCGACGCCGACCGCCCGCAGCACCGCGTTGATCGGGCCGTATCCCGGGCTGAACAGCATGTTCCAGACCTGGGCGACGGCCACGATCGACGCGATGTACGGGAAGAACGCCACTGTCCGGAAGAACGCCACCGCCCGCAGCCGCTTGTTCAGCAGCACCGCCAGCCCGAGCGACGCCGCCAGCGTCAGCGGGATGTGGAACACCGTGTAGTAGACGGTGTTCGTCATCGCCGCCCAGAAGCTGGAGTCGTGCATCATCTGCCGCGCGTTGTCGAGGCCGGACCACTCGGCGCCGCCGAAGATGTCCCAGGTGGTGAACGCGTAGTAGAAGAGCAGCACGACCGGCACCATCGTGAGCACCGCGAAGCCCACGAAGTTCGGCAGCAGGAAACTCCAGCCGAGCAGCGTGTTCCGGGCGGCCCTCACTTGCCGAGAACCTCGTTCTTGGCCTTGTCCTGCGCCCGCGTGATGGCGGTGTCGATGTCGGTGGTGCCGGAGAGCACCGACGTGTGCAGGTCGTTGAGGATGTTCTGCAGCGGCGCGGTGTACTTGCCGACCGGGTTCTCCGGCTTGGTGTCGTGCTTGGTGAACGCGAACTTGGAGACGTCGTCGGTCGGCACGCCCGGGAGCGCGAAGATCGTGTCGGCCGCGGCGTCGGTGTTCGCCGGCGTGATGCCGATCGCGGCAAGGGCCTTCGCGGCTTCCGGCCCACCGACGTACGCGAGGAACTTCTTGGCAGTGTCGATCTTGTCTTTATTGATCTTGGGGTTGATTCCCATGCCGGTCGGATCGGCGAACGTCACCGGGGTGGCCGACGGGCCGGTCGTCGACTTGTCGAGCTGCGGCGCCGGCGCGATGCCCCACTCGAACTTGTCCGCGTCGCCGCTCTTCTGCTGGCTGAGCAGCGTCGCGATGTACCAGGTGCCCATGGTCATCATGGCCGCCTGCTGCTTGCCGAACTGCGCCTGGTAGGTCAGGTTGTTCGTGGTCGCGTCGCCGAGCGGGACCTGCGCGCCGGCCTTCTGCAGATCCACCGCGCGGGTGTAGTACGGCTTCAGGTACCCGAAGTTCCCGCTGCTCAGGTCCGCCCCCGCGGTCTGCGCCAGCGCGAAGCCCTGCAGCGTCGACTGCCACACGTGCTGATAGATGCCGAGCGCCTTCGACCCGGCCGCCTTCAGCCCGGCGGTGAGCTGCTTGCCCGCCGTCGCGTAGTCGTCCCAGGTCCACGACCCGTCCGGGTACTTCACCTTCGCCTGGTCGAACAGCGCCTTGTTGTAGAAGATCACCCACGAGTCCTGCCGGTACGGGATCGCGAACGTCTTCCCCTCGACCTGGTAGAACGGCAGCCCGTTGGCGGCCGAGCCGAGTCCCGACGCCACGTCCGAGACGTCGAGCAACTGCTTGCCGTTCTGGTAGGTGTAGAAGTTCTTCAACGTCTTCTGCACGTAGACGTCCGGTGCCTTGCCGGCCGCCAGGTCCGCGATCATCTGCGTGTCGTAGTTCTTCGGGTCGTACTCCTTGAGCTCGACCGTGTAATCCGGGTTCGCGGCGTGGAACCCGTCGGCGAGCACCTTGAACTCCGGCGTGGTGGCCAGGCTCCAGCCCGCGAGCGTCAGCGTCTTGGCGCCGGCGCCACCCGGCCCGTCGTCGCCGGAACCACAACCGGTCAGCGTGAGCGAGAGCGCCGTGACGGCGCCGAGGACGGCGGCTATCGAGCGTTTCATCCCTACTCCTTCAGAAGGTCGATGCGGTGCCGGGTGAGCACGCCGTCCGGCCAGATCACCCGCGTCTCGTCGCCGAACTCGACGGCGCAGTGCGGGTTCCCGGGCAGGTCGGCGCCGAGAGCGACGAGCGTGGCGGTCCAGGTGCCGGTCCGGACCGGATGATCGACATAGGGCACGCGAACCTGGTCACCGAGCGGCCCGTCGTGGACCGCGATCCCGGGCTCGCCCCCGGGTGGCAGGATCGCGGTGAGCTGTGAGAGCGGGCCGGCCCAGCCGCCGATCCGCAGGCGAACGGCAGTGGCGGCAGCGGCGTCGACCCGGGCCAGGCGTAGCTCGTAGGGTCCCCGGACCAGCGAGAAGACGGTGATGTGACCGGCCTCGCGCAGCGTTGCCGCCCGCCCCTCACCGTGATCGGGACCCTCCTGCCACGAGGTCACCCAATGCACCGGACCGGAAGAACCGGCAAGACCTTCCGCACGTACGTCGATCAGCCGCATCCCGGTCCGATGAGTCGTCCGCCCGTCCGCGTCGACGAGCACCACCGACTGGTCGACCGGATCGGTCCACCCGGAGTCGTCGAGCACGGGCGCGGTCGCCGTCGAATAGCCGATCCGGGCGTAGAGCGGCGAGTCCGCCCGCCCCTGCCCCGCGAAGCCGTGATCGGTCCCGTGGTTGATCACGCGGACGATCCCGTCGGCCCGGGTCCCGGAGATGATCCAGCCCGGTGCCCGTACCGCCCGCAGCACGTCACCCTGCTCCACCGGCAGCGGCACGCTCGACGCGGTCCACACCGGATGGTCCTGCGGCAACGCGATCCCGAGCAGGCCCTTGCCGGCCCAGTACGGCGAGCCGGGCCCGGAGTAGGACTGCGCCAGCCGCGGCCACGGCCCGTGCCACCCGACGGTGAGCAGCCCGTCCGTGTCCGGTGCTCCGCGCTCGGCGAAGTGCCGCACGATCCGGTCGGCCGCGTGCCGCAACTGGCCGGGCGGCACCGACGGCACCTCGGCCAGCGCTCCGGCCCAGAACGGCGCGGCGGCCGCGAACCGGTAGATCAGGCTGCGCCCCTGCAGCAGCGGCGACCCGTCCCCGCCGACCAGCGCGACCGCGTCCTGCAGGTACCGGTCGAGGTCGTCGGCCCAGCGCTTGTCCGGGGTGGCGCCGCGCATCCGGCCCCAGAGGATCGGGTAGAGGTGCAGCGCCCAGCCGGTGTAGTGGTCGAACGCCCGTTTCGGCCCGTCCGACAGCCAGCCGTCGGCGCGCCGGAACGACTCGTGCGCGGCGAGGTCCGCCTCGATCTCGGCAGCCGACCAGGGTCCGCCGACCGAGCGCAGGAACGTCTGCACGACCAGCCGGAACCAGACCCAGTTGATCTGCGGGTACGTGTCGTCGCCGACCGCCGGCGACAGATAGTCCACGACCCGCTCCCGCACGGCCGGGTCCAGCCGGTCCCACAGCCACGGGCGGGTCAGGTCCAGGATCAGCGCGATGCTCGCCGCCTCCACCTTGGCCTGGCCGTGCTCGGTGAGCCGGACCCAGCGCTCGGGCGAGGCGGGGTCGGTGCCGGTGGCCAGGCCGGTCGCATACCGCTCGAGCAGTTCGTCGACGCCCTGGCCGCGTGCCCCGGCGATCCGGAAGCCGGCGGTCAGGAACGTCCGGGCGAAACCTTCCAGCCCGTCCACGGCCCGTCCGTAGCCACCCTCGGCACCGGGCAGCTCGAACCGTGCCCGGCCGGGGCTCGCGTGCCTGGCCGCGGCGGCGAGCAGACGGTCGGCGAAGCGCAGCCAGTCGGCCCGCTCCCAGTCGCTGGTGGTCAGGTGTTCAGACACTCGGCACTCTCCGAAATCAATCGGACGGCTCGGTTTCGAGGACGTTAAACGCTCACAATCGAGCATGTCAATGTCTTGAACGGACTGATCCAGTCGGAATCGATCCACAGTGGCGAGCTGGACTTTTGTCTCAGCGAAGTGTTTCGCCCGCGCCAAGCAGGCATCTAGGATCCTGAAAGTGATCAGATCCGATCAGCATCGATCGTCGCTGGGCGAGGCATGGCCGGTCCTCGGCGCCGGGATGCTGCGGCCGTCCGGCCGCTGCCTGCCGGTGCCGCCCGCGACCGACCGCGCCGCCTGGGCCGCCGCGCCCGTGCAAGGATTGCGCACGCGGGCCGAGGCCGACCTCGGGACGCCCTGGCCGGTGCCGCTGGCCAGCGGATATGCCCGGTATTTCCGGGACGGCGACCGCGACGGGTACGAACAGGTCGTCTGGGCCAAGCACGAGCGGGTCGTCCGGGCCGCGGTGCTCGCCGCGGTCACGCTCGACGAGCGGTGGCTGGACGAGGTGGCCGACGGGGTGACGCTCTGGTGCGAGCAGAGCAGCTGGTGCTGGCCCGCACACGACGACACGTTCGAGCGGCACCGGTCGGTGGTGCCGACGGTGACCGAGCCGTACCTGGACCTCGGTGCCGGTGAGGTCGCCTCCGACCTGGCCTGGATCGACCACCTGCTCGGCGCGCAGCTCGACGAGCGGGTACCGGGGCTGCGGGCGCGGATCCGCTGGGAGGTGGAGCGGCGGGTGCTCGGGCCGTTCGAGCGGCGGCGTGACTGGCCGTGGATCGGGCTCGACGGCCGGGTGCACAACTGGAATCCCTGGATCCACGGGAACGTGCTGGTCGCGGCGCTGCAACTGGTCGAGGCGGGCGACCGGCGGGACGCCCTGGTCCGGCTGGTGATCGAGGGCCTCGACCGGTTCGTGGCGGCGCTGCCGGCCGACGGCGCGATCGACGAGGGTTACGGGTACTGGTGGAACGGCGCCGGCCGGCTCCTCGAAGCGCTCGACGTGCTGTACCGCGCGACCGGCGGCGCCCTGAGCCCCGAACCGATCCGGGTGCTGCGCGAGACCGTGGCGTTCCCGTACCGGATGCACCTGGGCGGCCCCTGGTACGTGAACTTCGCCGACTGCTCGGCCCGGCCCACCGGCGACCAGCCCTGGCCGCTGCTGCACCGGCTCGGCGACGAGGCGGCGCGCGCCCACGCCGCGGCGCACCGGACGCCGGACTCACCGGTGGCGCACGAGGGCGACGGCGCCGGCCGGGTGCTGCGGGCGCTGACCGACCCGGGCTGGGTCGCGGCGCAGGCCCCGGCCACCGAGTCGTGGCTGCCGCGCGAGGTGTGGCTGCCGTCGGTCCAGGTGCTGGTCGCGCGGATGGCGGCCGGCAGCTCGGCGGGGCTGACAGTGGCGGTCAAGGGCGGGCACAACGAGGAGAACCACAACCACAACGACGTGGGCAGTTTCGTGGTGGCTCTGAACGGGGTGCCGGTGCTGGTGGACCCGGGGCGGCCGACGTACACGGCACGGACGTTCGGGCCCCGGCGCTACGAGCTGTGGATGATGCGCAGCACCTGGCACAACACTCCGTGGATCCGGGGGCACGAGCAGGCGGCCGGCCCCGGGTACGGGGCGTCCGGCGTGGTGGCGAGCAGCGGTACGACGTACGCGCAAATCGGTCTTGATCTGGAGAATGCCTATGCGGCCACGGAGATCCGCCGCTGGCGACGGACCGCGCGACTCGACCGTGCCGACAATGCGGTGACCGTTCGCGATCAGTGGGAGCTGGCGCCGGCCGGACACACGCCGACCCGCGTCCATCTGGTCGTAGCGGGCCGGGTGGAGCTCGGTCACGGGCACGCCGTGATCACCGCGCGCGACGGCGCGGGCGTGCTGACGGTGAGCTGGAGCCCACCGGTACCGTGCGCGACAACCGTTCGCGAGCTGGACGATCCCCTGCTCAGCGAGGTGTGGGGCGATCACCTGACCCGGCTGGAGATCGACGTCAGCGGGCTCGGCTCGATCGGTACCCTCGACCTGACCGTGAAGGAGCAGCGACCGTGACCACATCGGACAAGCGGGGGCCGCTGCCGGAGACCCGGCGGGCCCGACTGCTCGAGGCGCTGCGGCGCGACGGCGTGTTGCGGATCTCCGACCTGACCGAGTCGCTCGGCGCGGCGGCCGTGACGATCCGCCGCGACATCGCCCAGCTCGCCGCGGAAGGACTGGTCCGGCGGGTGCACGGCGGCGTGACCCTGCCCTCGGCGGACGATCCCGCACCGGCCGAGCCGGCGACCACCACGCTCGGGATGCTGGTGCCGTCGCTCGACTACTACTATCCCGCCGTCGCGCGTGGCGCCGAAGAGGCAGCCCGCGAGCTGGACATGCGGATCGTGCTGCGCGGGTCCTCCTACGAGACCGAAGATGATCGCCCGCAGTTGCTGCGCCTGGTCGACCAGGGCGTGGACGCGCTGATCGTCGCGCCGCGGATGGACGTGCCGACCGCCGCGCGGACCGTCGACTGGCTGGCCGGCACCGGGCTGCCGGTCGTGCTGCTGGAACGCACCGCAGCCACGGGCCCGTTCCACGTCGCGCTGGAATCGGTGGTCACCGATCACGCGCTGGGGGCGGCCATGGCCGTGCGTCATCTGGTCGATCTCGGTCATCGCCGCGTCGGCGTCGTGCTCGCCACCCCCAGTCCCACTCGCCCGCACGTGCATCGCGGCTGGCTGGAAGCGGTCACCGAGCTCGGGCTGGACGTCAGCGCGACCGTCGACGAGCAGGTCCCGGACGCGAAGAGCCCGGACTGCGTGGCCGCCCTCGACGCCGTCCTCGACCGCTGCCTCGCGACCGGCACGACCGCGCTGCTGGTGCACGCCGACGCCGAGGCGATCGCCCTGGTGCAGCGCTGCGAGGAACGACGGATCGCGGTGCCCGGGCAGCTCTCCGTGGTCGCCTACGACGACGAGGTGGCCGGCCTGTTCAGCCCGGCGCTGACCGCGGTCCGACCGCCACGCCGCTCGATCGGCCGCGCCGCCGTCCGCCTGGTCGCCGACCGGCTCGCCGACCCGGACCGCCCGGCCCACCGGGTGGTGATCAGCCCGGCGCTGCGGATCCGGCACTCGACCGCGGCCCCATGTCCGCACTGATCCGGCCCTGTCCGGCCGATCGAGAATCTACCGCCTCACCGACGTCCGGGGGCAGGGCCACGTCCTCGAACGGGTCAAGGAGAACATCGTCTACCCGGAACGGCCCGAGGCGATCGAGGGGCCGGGCGGCACCCCGCTCCGGGGCCCGCCCGGGGCCGGCAAGACGCTGATGGCCCAGGCGGTGGCGGGCGAGACCGGGCGGCCCTACGTGTTCGTGGACCCGGGCGCGTTCATCAACATGCGTAGGGGTGGCGTCCGGTGGGTAGCGTGAGTCGGCATGACCACTGATGCCATCGTCTCCTACCGGACCAGCGCCGACGGCACCACGCTGGAGGCGACCCTGCTCGCCCCGGAACTGGACGTGGACGTCGCCGACGAGTTGCGCGACGACCTGGAGAAAGCCGTCGCCGGGTCGCCCTGCCGCAGCCTGTCGCTCGACCTGGCCGAGGTGACCTTCATCGATTCGTACGCGATGGGCGCGCTCGTCGGCGTCCGTAACAGTGCCGCCGCGGCCGGGCTCACGATGGTGCTGACCCGGCCGTCCGCCCCGGTCCGTCAGGCCATCGAGGTCACCGGGCTGGCCGAGGTCTTCGGCCTCGACCCGATCTGACGCCCCGCCGCGGCCCCGTCGCAGCCCCGCGTGATCCGCGGGACGGAACCTGGGGGTCGCGCGACTACACCGTCCACCAGAGATAGACGGCCAGTCCCACGGCGGCGACGGCGATCGCGATCCGCAGCGGGCGCTCCGGGCTGCGGCGGACCACGGCCGGGCCGATCCAGCTGCCGATCAGGCAGCCGGCGCCGAGGAGGGCCGCGGCCGCCCAGTGAACCGGGCCGGTCAGCGCGTACAGGATCGCGGCGGACAGATTCGCGGCGCCCAGCACGACGGTCTTCACCGCGTTGGTCACCGCGAACGACTCGACCGCGGCGACCGCCATGGCCGCGAGGAGCAGCACCCCGGCCGCCGCACCGAAGTAGCCGCCGTAGATCCCGATCAGGAAGATCGCGACGGCGAGCGGCGGCCGCCATCCGGGCCGGGTGTACCAGTCCCGCAGCCCTTCGCGGAACAGCAGCGCCAGCGCCCCGAGGATGATCAGGAACGGCACGATCACCTCGAACGCGTCGGACGGCGTGCTCTTGAGCAGCACTCCCCCGGTGATCCCGCCGACCGCGCAGATCACGCCGGCCCGGGCGATCCGCGCACCCTGCCCGCGCAGCTCGTGCCGGGCGCCGCCGACCGTTCCGACCGGCGCCGCCAGCAGCGCGACGGTGTTCGTCATGCTGGCGGCGACCGGCGGGATGCCGGCCGCGAGCAGCACCGGATAGCTCACGAGCGACGCGAGCCCGGCGATCGTCCCGGTCAGCCCGGAGCCGACACCGCCGAGCAGCAACAGCCCCGCCGTTCCAAGATCCACGCTTACCGACCCTACGGTCCCCGCCGCAAGATCACCGGCCGCCCACCCGGCTGTCCCGGCGAAGCTGCACCGGGCCGGGTTCATCCCGGTGAGCGACCGCCTCACGGCCGGGCGTGTGTGGCACGCCCGGCCGCGAGAATGCGAGTCCTCGGCAACGGCCTCTCTAGCGCTGCAGGGTGAGTACGGCCGGGCGGTACGGCAGCAGCCCGTAGTCGCCGCCGGAGCTCGGCGAGCGGCCCTGGTAGAGCAGCTGCAGGTTGCACGGGTCGACGGTCATCGTCTGGTCGGCGGTGGCGCGGATCAGCTCACCGTGGCTGATGTCGTTGGTCCAGGTCGCGCCGCTGTTGGCCTTGCCCGCGAACGGGTTGCTCTCGGTCGCCGCCTGCGGCGTCCACGACCCGTTGAGGCTGGTCGCGGTGAACGACCGGAAGTAGCGCCCGTTGGCCCCGACCGCCTCGACGATCATCAGGTACTGGTTCTGGCCCTGCACCTTGTAGACCTGCGGCGCCTCGAACAGGTTGTTCGTGGTGTCGCTCATGATCGTGGTGTAGGACGAGCCGAAGCTGCCGGGGAAGTTCCCGATCGGCATGCTCGCCCGGTAGATCTTGCCGTTGTCACCGGCGAAGAACAGGTACATGTTCGTGCCGTCACCGATGATCGTCTGGTCGATCGGCCCGGTGCCCGACCCGGAGATGCTCCCGGTGAACAGCGGCTGCGCCGCGGACCAGCCGTTGGCGTTGGTCGGGTCACTGGAGGTGCGGTAGGAGAACGCGCTGCCGCCCCACTGGTAGGTGAGCACCCAGATCTTCTTCGGTGCGAAGTAGAACAGCGTCGGCGCAACGGCACCGGAGCTCATCCCGTTCTGGCTCGCCGACGCCATGTCGGACCAGTCGGTGAACGGGGTGAAGTTCATCGAGCCCCAGGTCGAGCCGGTGTCGTGCGTGGTGGCGTAGACCAGGTGCTTGCCGTTGTAGGGCACGACCGTGAAGTCCTTCAGCGACACCCAGCCCGACTTCGGGGTGGCCAGCGCGCCGGTCGACGACCAGCGGTACTTCGACGGCAGGGCGCACGAACTCGACGTCGAAGCCGGCACCGTGGTCGGCGCCGCGGTCGCCGGGGCGGTGCCGCCACTACCGGCGACACAGGAGGTGATCTTGGGCCGGGCGGTGCTGTTGCCGTTGTTCATGGTGGTGAAGCCGAAGCTGTTGCCCTTGCCGTTCGGCTTCACCGTCATGACGTCGCCGCTTCCGCCGCTGTACGTCGCGGTGCCGTTCCAGACCGTGGAGACCTTCTGCGGCGAGGTCATCGCGACGACGACGGTCCAGGTGCTCGTCCCGCTGACGGTGATGGTGGAGTTGTACCGGTCTCCCCAGACCTCACCGGCCGTCAGCGTCGCGGTGCACGCGGTGCCGCCGCCGGGCGTGGCGGTGGCGGGCGTGGTCGTCGCGGACGTCGTCGGCTTGGTGCCACCGGCGTTGAGGGCGTTGAGCACCGACGTGTACGCCGCCTTCTTGCTGCCGGAGCTGTCGAACAGCAGCGGGTTCTCCCCGCTGCGCCACGAGTCGCTGTCGCGGATGCCCCACACCGTGATGCCGGTGCACCGGGACACGGCCAGGCAGGCGCGGGTCACGCTCGCGTAGATGCCGGCCTGGTTGCCGCCCTGCGCGACGTCCAGCTCGGTGATCTGCACGTCGACACCGAGGTCGGCGAAGCGTTGCAGGTTGGCCTGGTAGTCGGCCGGAACCGTCGTTCCCAGGTGGGACTGGAAGCCGACGCAGTCGATCGGCACGCCGCGGGCCTTGAAGTCCTTGACCATGTTGTAGACGCCGGTCGACTTCGCGTTGACCCCGTCGGTGTTGTAGTCGTTGTAGCAGAGCTTGGCGTTCGGGTCGGCGGCGCGGGCTGCCTTGAACGCGGCCTCGATCCAGTCGTTGCCGGTGCGCTGCAGGTTGGAGTCACGCCGGGCGCCGCTGCCGCCGTCGGCGAACGCCTCGTTCACCACGTCCCAGGCGTAGATCTTGCCCTTGTAGTGGGTCGCGACCTGGGTGACGTGGTTGATCGCCGCCGCACGCAGCGCGGTGCCGGACAACGCCTGCGCCCACTTCGGTTGCTGGCTGTGCCAGAGCAGGGCGTGGCCGCGGATCTTGGCTCCCTGAGCGCTGCCCTGGTTGAGGATCTTGTCGCCGTTGCCGAAGGTGAACGAGCCCTGGGACGGTTCGGTGGCGTCCCACTTCATCTCGTTCTCCGGCGTCACCGCGGTGAACTCGGTCTTCAGAATGGTGGTGTACGTCGAGTCACCGAGCTTGGAGGCCGCGATCGCCGTGCCGAAGTAGCGGCCGCTCTGGCTCGCGGAGGCGCCCAGCGAGGTCGCCGCATCGGCGGTCTGGGTGTAGACAACGCCCAGGCCGGCAGCGACCAGCCCGGCGATCCCGGCCACGATCACCGCGGTCCGCCGGCGAGTGGGGTAGCGGTGTGCGGGCGCACGTTCCGACGCTGTCATACCTTGCCTTTCGACGATAGCCGTCCACTCCAGGAATGCCGTGCAGGCATCCTGGCCGCGGAGAGCTGGTTTTCAGTGATAGCGGTCGGCACTCGGCGCGGGCCGGCTCAATTGCATGGCCGAAGGACCCACGTACCGTGCGACGCGCGCTTTACCAACACCATGGGAGCCCTCCCATGACGCCTTGGGAAGAATGCCAGTGCAATCCGCGGATATCAACCGCAGAGAAAACTTTTCCCGACAAAACACGAAGCGTGCAGCCCCGGATCACCATCGGTCGACAATTCTTTAACAGGAAATAAGGTTTTCCGTATTGAGATGCGGTGAAACCGCAGCTCAGCACCGCAGAAACGGGTCAAGGCCCGACCTTGGTGCCGCCGCTCGAAGGACCCGACATCGGTTGCATCAATGAAGCGGAGCCGGACGCGTCGACACGCTCCGGCAAACGGGAGAACCTCTAGATATCGTCCATCAACGCCACCCTTATATTGACGACACCAGCGCAATTAATGAACGCACCGAAGTCGGCTCCGGGATCTTTTCGCCGTCGATCGCGCCGGCAACCTCACCGCCAGTGCCGCGACGATTTCCGCGGCGATCACCGTCCCGGGCCGGGCCGGCGGGTCTCGGAGCGAGGGCACGCGCTCGTCGCGGGTCGAAGGTCGGTCATGGGAACGGCTCCAGGCTGTCGTCGTGGTCACCGCGAGGGTGCTCACCAGACATAGGCCGTGGCGCCACGACCCGGATAACAAAAACTCGAGACCACAGCCGAAAAAACTTCGACGACCGGCTCAGCGCGCCCAGGGATCCCGGACCCGCACGGAGCTCTCGGTGCGGAAGGTCGCGGTGTTGGCGTTGTAGCGCAGCAGGAGATGCCCGTCGGTCCAGGTCAGGAACTGGTTGTCGTAGTTGTGCGCCTCCAGCATCACCGCGCCGGCCGCCGATCCCGGGCGCGGGCAGAACGTCGCGTCCTGCCGGAAGATCTCCGTGTCCTCCAGCCGGTGGGTGTAGGTGTGCAGGTTCCAGTGACGCAGATAACGGCCATCCACCGTGCGGAAGGAGTAGCAGCTGCCGTCGGCCAGCCCGGCGACCGCGACGAAGGTGGCGCGCCGCCGGACCTCGGCACTGCTGCCGGCACCGACGGCAACCAGCTTGACCTCGTCGGCGGTGGTGAAGCCGGCGCCCTCCCCGGCGGTGAGGAAGCCGCCGAGCTCCGACTCCAGCGACAGCCGCCGTCCCGGCGTGAGGACACCCACCGGACCGGCCGACGTGTGTGACGGCGACGCCGGCGTGGCCGATGGCCGTCCCGGCGGCACCGGACTCGTAGCCGGTGCGGCGATCGCCGGAGGTGCGGGCGCGGTCGTCGGCTCCGGCGCCGTACCGCCGTTCTGATGAAGGACGACAGGAACGGCGACCGCGGCAACAGCGGTGACGGCGACCGCGGCGATCACGGGATGCCCACCGAACAACTTGGCGAGAACCACCTTGCCGCCCCACGAGGCCGCGGGGACCGCCACCGGGTTGACCGCTCCGGCCGTCGTGGCCGCCAGGGCCTTCGCGAGACCCGACGGAACCACGAGCAGAGCCGAACCGGCAAGCAGGCGCTCGGCCGGGATCCGGGCCTGGCCGGTGCGGCTGCAGGCCGGGCAGCCCCTGACGTGCCGGGCGAAGCGCTTACGCCAGACGGAAGCGGGTTTGCCGTCCCACTTGCCGGCCACCTCGGCCAGACCGGGGCACCGCGGTTGCGCGGCCAAAGCCGTGACCAGGGCGCGAGCCACCTCGAGCTGTTCGCGCATGCGCTGGATCCGCACGGTGACGTGGGCGGCGCTGAGGCCGACGGCCACCGCGACCTCGGCGCGTTCCATCCGCCCGGCTGTCTCCTGCCACCACAGCGACAGCAGCAGCCGATCATCGGGATCCAGCCACGCCGTGGCCTCCGCGACCTCCCGGCGCTGGCCCGACACGTCGATGCGCAGGATCGAGGTGTCCTCGACCGCGGGCTCCGGATCCGGCACCTCGAGTGCCTCGTCCAGCACGACGGTCCGCTCGGAACGCGTGCGCCGCCACTGCCGATGCTCCACCACCCGCCGTACGGCGATGGACGTCAGCCACGCACGGAAACTTGCCGGCGCCCGGAGAGCCGGCAGGTCCCGGACCGCCCGCAACATGGTCTCCTGCACCACGTCGTCCACATCCGCGTGGCCACTCAACGCTCGCCCGACGATCGTGTAGACCAGCGGCAGATGCGTCGCCACCAGCTCGTCGAGTGCCTGGCGGTCACCGCCCTGCGCCGCGGTGACCAAAGCAACCGCGCTGCCGGCGGCCTCGCCTCGCTTCGTCGCCTCCATCGCTGAGCCACCTCAGGGTTGCTTTCAGTGCATAGCAGGTCGTTCAGGTGTCACGACCGCGCCGTGCCGGGGGCGGCAAGATTAGCCGCCCCCGGGACAGGTAGTCATGGGATGCCGGCGCCTTGCCGGTTTTATCACAATTCGACGGGCGGCCATGCCGCCGGCGAGGCCCTGCGCCGGCTCCCGTGCCAGCGGCACGTGAGCGCCGTGCGAGCGGCCTGCGTCAGGGTCGATGGGTCGCCGCCGGAGACCTTCTCTGCCGGCAGATCACGATTCCCCTCGACAACAGAGGCAACAGACCGCGATCGACATCGGGAGTACGAGCGTGGGCCGGGCCGGCGCCGCCTGGGTCCGGGACGGGAGCGCGGCACCGCAGGCACCGGATGCCGGGCTCGGCTCCCTGGGCTTCCTCGCCATGTTTCCCGGCGGCCCGGTGACCACCGACGACGTCATCGCTCCGCAAGCGCCCGCCCCGGACGAGATACCGCCTGACCGCCGGTCCACCCGGTGGCCCGGCGGCAGAACCGCCGGACCACGCTCGGACGTCTCCCGTTGTCAGGCGGCGGTACGGGACCACTGCTGGTCGGTGGCGGTGGACGAGCAGGTGGTCTGCTGGAGGTCGATCGCGTCGGCGGCCAGGGCCAGGCACTTGCCGGAGTGCCGCGCCTTCAACTGGTAGTAGCTGCCGTTCGCCACCCACGACCACTGCTGGTTCGACCCGGCGCCACAGGTGTACTGGATGATGTTGGCGCCGTCCGCGGTCGAGGCCGACGCCACGTCCAGGCACTTGCCGCTGTTGCGGTTGATGACGTGGACGTAACCGCCGCCGGTGGTGCGGAAGTCCCACTGCTGGTTGGTGCCGCTGTTCGCCGCGTACGTGCGCACCTCGGCGTTGTCGGCGCTCGACGCGTTCCACACATCCAGCACCTTCGCCGAGCTGCGGTTCGTCACCCGGTAGTACGGGACGGCGCTGCCACTGATCGTCCCGGCCGCCGCGTCCACGGTGATCGTCGGCGACCAGGTCAGTGACATCGTGGTGCTCGACGGGAAGGTGATCGGCAGCCACACGTACTCGGAGTTGTTGACCGGCGCGCCCCACGCCCCGGCCCAGCGGTCACCCATGTACAGGTAACTGCTGCCCAGCTGCAGGACGTACGCCGGTTGCGAGTTGAACGTCGTCGCATCCCCCACGTTCGTCCAGCCGGTCCACGGCCCGGAGATGCTCGGCGCGGTCGCGTATTTCGACTGGTTGGGGTTCCACCCGGAGGTCCCCGAGGTGAGCATGAAGTATGTGCTCCCGCGCTTGAACAGCGCCGGCGCCTCCCGCGACGCGTCGTTCCAGAAGTTGCCGACGACCGACTCCACGTTCAGGTGGTCCCCGGTCAGCCGGTAGATCATCAGATCCTTGTTCTCGTCGGCCGCGGAGATCATGTATGCGGCCGTCCCCTCCTGGTAGAGGGTGATGTCCCGCGACATGTAAGAACCGAAAGGCCGAAAGCTTCCCTGGTACGTGTAAGTGCCGTCCACCGTGTCGGAAACCGCCACGGCGGCGCGCGCCTCGGCGTAGTCCGACCCGTTCTCCTTGTGCATCCACATCACGTACTTGCCGGTCGACGCGTTGTAGACCACCTTGGGCCGTTCGATCTTGGCCGAGGCCAGCTCGGACGCCGACGAGCGGGTCAGCACGTTGTTGCGGAACTCCCAGTTCTGCAGGTCGGTCGAGCGGTAGACGCTGACCGCCGAGAACGTGTCGTCGGCGTTGCGGTTCTCGCCGAACCAGTAGTAGTACGAGCCGACCTTGATCACCCCGCCGCCGTGCGCGTGCACGCCGCCGAACTGTGTCCCGTTGGTGATCGTGACCGACGTCAGCAGGAGCAGGAGTGCCATCAGCGCTTTCATGCCGCCGTCCTCGTCCACTGCTGGTTGGTGCCGCCGTTGCAGGTGTACTGGCTGATGTCGACGCCGTCGGCGGTGCCGGACGCGACCACGTCGAGGCACTTGCCGCTGTGCCGCGCCACCAGCGTGTAGTAGCTCCCGGACGCGACCCACGACCACTGCTCGTTGGTCCCGCTCCCGCAGGTGTACTGGATGACGTTCGCCCCGTCGGCGGTCGAGGCCGACGCCACGTTCAGGCATTTGCCGCTGTACTGGTTGACCACTCGCAGGTATCCGTTGCCGAGGTCCTCGAAGGACCACTTCTGGTTCGCGCCGCCGTTCGAGGTGTACTGCTTGACCTCGGCGCTGTCGGCGATCGAGGAGCCGACCACGTCCATCACCCTGCCGCTGTTGCGGTTGGTGACACGGTAGTGGGTGAGCAGCGTGTTCCCGCTGACGTCGAGCCCCCACGAGTAGCGCAGCTGGTCACGCCCGGAGTTGTTGGTGGTGGTCAGCGTCAGCGCGGTGCCACTGCCGCTGATCTCCTGCAGCCGGTAGGGGTCGGCGATCCGCACCCCCGGCCAGTAGACCGTGCCCAGCCCTTCGGCCCGCGCCTCGGCGGCCACGCCGCGGATGAACGCCACGAAGTCGTTGGTCGTCGAGGGCGAGTCGTAGTTGCGCCCGTCGGTCATCGTCGCCCCGAATTCGGTGATCAAGACCCGATTGGCGTACGAGCCCACGCTGGTCCGCAGAGACTCACGCCACGAGTCCTCGGTGTGCCGTGCGGAGTCGAAGAACTGGTAGATGTGCCGCGAGATGAGCGTGCCGTCGAAGCGCGTGTCCGTGGCGATCGTGGTGAGCCGCTGGTTGTAGCCGGCCCCACTGATGATCACCCGGCCCTTCGGGACGCCGGGGTAGGTGGTGAGCCACTGGGCGGCGAGGTTCTTCCAGTCGGCGTCGCTGTAGCCGTACGGCTCGTTGAACGGTTCGAAGTAGACGTTGGCGTTCGACGAGTACTTGGTGACGATGGTCTGCCACAGCGACCAGTACTGGGTGGCGTTGTCGACCAGCCCGTCCCGGGAACTGGCGCCCTCCCAGTAACTGAGGATCACCTTCAGCCCCTTGGCGGTGGCCATGTCGATGGCGCCGGTGTAGGACGCCCAGTACGACCCGGCGACCGTCGCGTAGTTGACCGGCATCCGCACGGTGTTGGCGCCTAGGTTGTTCACGAAGCCGGTCAGGATCGCGTTCGCCTTGGCCTGGGTCGTGGCGTAGCTGTCGCTGGTGCTCAGCCCGCCCAGGACGAGGGTGTCGTCGACGAAGTTGTCCCGTTGATCAGCCCAGTTGACGCCCCGGAAGCCGTTGGTGGCGGCCGCCGCGGGGCAGGTGGGGACGGCGAAGAGTGTCGCCAGCAGGACCGCGCACAGCGCGGTGGGGATTCTTGCTCGCATGACACATTCGTAACGTCTCCGACACATCGAAGCCATGCCCGCGCCCAACCCGTGAAGATGGCGAATGGCCGGTCAGGCGGCTGTAGCGCATCGAGGAGCGGCAATGTTAACGTAAACGTTCCTGAACTCCTCAGTAGCGGAACGTGTTGACCAGAGCGGTCATGTCCCCGGCCAGCCGGGACAGGTCGGCCACCGCCGACCGGGCGTCCCGCGCGTTCGCCGACGCCTTCTCGGCCACGTCGGCCACCTCGGAGATCGCCTCGGACACCCGTTCCGTGCTGCCGGCCGCGTCCGAGACACCCCGGCTCATCTCCTGCGTGGTCGCGGTCTGCTCCTCGACCGCCGCGGCGATCTGCGTGGTGTAGTCGCCGATCGTCGCGATCACCTGGCTGATCTCGGCGATCGACGACGCCGCCGAGCCACTGATCGCCTGGATCGCGGTGATCCGGTCGGTGATCTGCTCGGTGGCCTGAGCGGTCTGCTGCGCCAGTTCCTTGACCTCACCGGCGACGACCGCGAAGCCCTTACCCAGCTCCCCGGCCCGAGCCGCCTCGATGGTCGCGTTCAGCGCCAGCAGGTTGGTCTGCTCGGCGATCTGCGTGATCAGCCGCACCACGTCGCCGATCTCCTCGGTCGCCACGCCCAGCTCGGACACCTGACTGTTGGTGCTCTCCGCGACGGTCCGGGCGTCGCTGGCGACCTGGGCGGCCTGCGCGGCGCTGCTCGCGATCTCCCCGATCGCGGCGTTCATCTGCTCGGCGCCGGCCGCCACCGACTGCACGCCGTAGTTGACGGTCTGGGTGGCCTCCGAGGCGGTACCGGACTTGCCGGAGACCTGGTCCGCGTCCGCCCCGAGCCGGATCGTGGTCTCGTTGAGCCGCTCGGCCGCGGCCCGGACCTCGTCGGCCGAGCCGGCGATGCCGCGCACCGTGGCCGCCACCTTCTCCACGAACCGGTTGAACGCCTGCGCCAGCTCGCCGGCCTCGTCGTCGCGGGCCACGTCGGCCCGCTGGGTCAGGTCGCCCTCGCCGTCGGCGATCTGCGCCATCCGGTCCCGCAGGCGCTCGATCGGGCGGACCAGCGAGCGGGCCAGCAGGAACGCGATCGCGGCGGCGACCAGCACCGCGGCCAGCGTGATCCACATGCTGGTGTGCTGGGCCGAGACGGCGCCGGCGAGGATCGTCGCGGTCGGGACGGTGACGACCAGCGACCAGGTGTCGGCCGCGCCGAGCGTCACCGGCACGGCGATCTGCACCCGCTCGCCGTCACCGGTCAGCACCCGCTGCGCGGCCGAGGCGGAAGCGGCGGCCTTCGCGGCCAGCTCGGCGACACCGGAGTCGACGGCCTTGCCGGCGTTCGCGCTGTCGCCGCCGGCCACCAGCAGGCCGCCGGTGCTGACCAGCAGCGCCGACCCGGTCCCGAACGGCTTGATCGCATCGACGATCGGGGCCAGCCCGTCCAGCTGCATGTCGATGCCGGCCACCCCGACCGTCGCGCCGTTCCGGATCACCGGCGCGACCATCGACGTCATCAGCACGTCCTTGCCACCGACCTGATAGTGGTACGGCTCGACGATCTTCTCCTTGCCGCTGTTGCGCGCGATCAGGTAGTAGTCGCCGGCCCCTTCTTTGTCGTAATCGGTCAGCGGGCTCGACGTGATCGTGGTCCCGTCACGAAACCAGTACGGCACGAACCGCCCGGTCGCGTCCTCGGTCGCGCCCGCGTTGCGGTAACGCCGGTCCTGGCCGTCGAACGCGTTCGGCTCCCACGCCGTCCAGACCGCCAGGTAGTCCTCGTGGCCCTCCAGCACCGACCGCAGCTCGGCGTTCGCGATCTTCCGCCCGCCGCCGGCCGCGACCACGGCCGGCATCGCCCGGGCCATGTCCCGTGCGGTGCGGATACCGGCGGAGAGCCGTTCCTGCGCCTCAGCGGCGCTCCGGGCGGCCGTCTCCTGGGCATACGCCAATCCGCTGCGACGGGCCTCACTCAGGTTGTGACGCGTGATGTAGAACGCCACCAGAGACAACGACAGCCCGGTCAGCAGCACCACACAGATGATCAGGCGCAGTTTGATGGTCAGACGCGGCAGGCGCACCGTTGCCCCCTCGGCCGGCGGAACATGGTCGACACCTCCCTCTTCGGCCCGGATGCCCATTCACTGAGGGCGTGCGATCATCGCTCGGTGCGCCGCGCGATCGTCACCCTGCTCGTCGTCTGCCAGAGCACCCAGGCGCTCATCTTCGGCGGGATCGCGCTGTTCCTGCCGCTGATCCGCTCCGACCTCGGGCTGACCTTCACGCAGGCCGGCACGCTCGCCGCGGCCGGCAATCTGGTGTACGCGCTGATGCAGGTGCCGTCCGGATTCCTGGCCGACCGGTTCTCGCCGCGAACACTGTTCGTCGTGGGCCTGCTCGGAACGAATGTGCTGGCCGCTCTGTTCGCGGTGCTCACGTCGTACCAAATCATGCTTGTGAACCAAGCTGTATCGGGGTTTTTCCGGGCGCTCGTCTTCGCGCCGGGCCTGCTGCTGATCAGCGCCGAGTTCCCGAGTGACCGGCGCGCGACCGCGATGGGGCTCTACGTCGCCGGCGGTTTCTCGTCGAACATCCTGCTCAGCTCGGTCGGGCCGCTGCTGGTCGGGCATCTCGGCTGGCGCCTGCTGTTCGGGCTGTTCGCGGTGGCCGGGCTGGGCACGCTGCTGCTCTACCGCCGCGCCGCCGGACCGCCCGTCCCGAAACCGCCCAGCGACAACCCGGTCCGCCTCGGCGACCTGCCCCCACTGCTGCGGCACCGGATCGTCCGGCTGACCGGAGTGATCCAGTTCGCGCGGCTGGCGGTGGCCCAGGGGTTCACGTTCTGGCTGCCCACGTGGCTGGTCGTGGACCGCGGACAGTCGCTGACCTCGGCCGGCCTGGTCGCCGCGCTCGGGGCCGCGCTGACCGCACCGGCGAACTACCTCGGTGGGTACCTCTCCGACCGGATCGGCCGCCCGCTGCTGGTGATCGGCGGTTCGCTGGCCACCCTCGCGGCCGGGCTGGCGCTGCTCACCTACGTGCCCGGGATGCTGGCCGTGCTGGTCGTGGTCGCGATGATCTCGGTAGTCGTGCAGGTCTACTTCGGACCACTGTTCGCGCTGCCGATCGCGGTGCTCGGATCCGGGCGGGCCGGGCTGCTCAGCGGCTTCGGCAACTTCTGCGCGAACCTGGGCAGCTTCGCGTTCGTCTACGCGCTCGGCGCGATCAAGGACGCGACCGGTTCGTTCCGGGCCGGGTTCCTCAGCCTCTCGGTGCTGTGCCTGATCGCGCTGGTGGCGGCGTTCCTGGCCCGGCCACGGGTGGCCCTGCCGGCGTAGCGCGGGCCGCCGGCAACCGCTCGGCCCACCGGGGCTCCCGGCACCGATCCGGGCGCCCGGATTCGCAACGCGTCACAACCGTTCCGCACCGGCCTACGCCTTCACCCCCCGATCCGCCGGACGAAGACATAGGTGCCACCAGCCGCCGACCGGCGGCTCGCCCATGACAGGAGAGACACGCCATGGACAAGCTGACCATGATCGTGGCCTACGTGCAGGCTCAGTTCCTCTCGCGGGAGCGGGACGACGAAGGCGCCACCGCCGTCGAGTACTCGCTGCTGGCGGCCCTGATCGCCGGCATCTGCATCGTCGCCGTGACCGCGTTCGGCAAGCAGGTGGCGTCGATCTTCACGACCCTGACCGGCAAGCTCGTCATTCCCTGACCCCCCGCGCGGCGGCCCGGACATCGGACCGCGGCGGCGACACCACCCAAGGATGCGCCAGTGGACCAGCTCGCCATGATCGCGGCCTACCTCCGCGCCCGTCACCTGCTGCCCGACGACGACCGGGGCGCCACCGCCGTCGAGTACTCGCTGCTGGCGGCCCTGATCGCCGGCATCTGCATCCTCGCGGTCACCGGGTTCGGCAACCAGATCGCTTCGGTCTTCACGTCGCTGACCGCGAAGATCAGCATTCCGTGAACCAAAGGGGGTACGGCCGATGGCCGTACCCCCTTCCGCCGTTGCCTCTCCCCCTGTGCGGCAGCAGCCGGCCTCGCCCCCGCCTGCCCCACATCGCGCAGCGCAGCCCGCCCCACATCGCACAACGCCGCCCGGCCCGCCCGCCCCGCATCGCACAACGCCGCCCGGCCCGCCCGCCCCACATCGCACAACGCCGCCCGCACCGCCCGCCCCACATCGCACAACGCCGCCCGCACCGCCCGCCCCACATCGCACAACGCCGCCCGCACCGCCCGCCCCACATCGCGCAGCGCAGCCCGGGTCTTGCCGCCGCGCGAGGTGGGCGGTGGTCCCGGTCGCGAGGCGACGCCAGGTCCCGGCTGGGTCTCACCGTGGTTATGAGGGACGAACGACAAAGGTGAGACCCGGCCGGGAAAGCGAGCCGCGTAGCCACCGCTCACCTCGCGCGCGGTCTGTCCACGAGCGACCACGACAGACAGCCCGCGGCCGGAACCGCGGGCTGTCATGGGGGCCGTCGGCGGCCATCGGCGACCGTCCGGGGGCCTCCGGGGCTGTCGGGGGCTGTCGGGTCAGAAGAGGCGGCGGGGGACAGCGGCGGCCAGGGCCGCGTATCCCGCCGGGTTCAGGTGCAGGTGGTCGCCCACGTCGTAGGCCGGGTCGAGGCGGGACGGTGCCGCCGGGTCGGCCACCGCCGCCGCGAAGTCGACGTACGCGTCGAAGAGCCCGCCCCGGATCACCCCGTTGACCGTCACCCGGGCCCGTTCGCGCAGACCGCCCGGGTCGTCGTAGCCGGTGTTCCCGCCGAACGGGGTGATCGTCGCCCCGTAGACCCGCAGGTCCTGGGCGTGGGCGCGGGCCACGATCTGCCGGTACGCCCCGGTCAGCGCCGTGATCACCTGGCGTTGGGCGTCTTCGGTGGCGGGCGCGGTGCCGATGTCGTTGACGCCTTCGAAGATCAGCACCCAGGCCGCCCCGCTGACGCCGAGTACGTCCCGGTCGAAGCGGGCGAGGACGTTGGGCCCGAGTCCGTCGTGCAGGACCCGGTTGCCGCCGGCGGCCTGGTTGAGTACGGCGAGCCGGGGGTCGCCGAGCCGCGCGGCGAGTTGGTCGGGCCAGCGGTCGTTGCCGTTGGTGGTGGATCCACGGCCGTCGGTGAGCGAGTCGCCGATGATGACGACGCCGGCGGCGGAGGTGGCGGTGACTTCGAGGCCGCTGATCAGGTACCAGTGGTCGACGGGCGTCGCCCCGGACAGGTCGGGTTTCTCCACCTGGTCGCCGTTGACGAGCCAGGACGTGGTCCGGGAGCCGGGGTGCCCGGTCAGGTTCACGCCGGCCTGCCCGTCGGCGAGGTAGGCGGAAACGGTCAGGTTCGACCGTGCCACGACGGTGATCGGCACCGGGTCGGAGACGATCTGCGCCCCGGCCGGGACGACGACCGACGGCTGCCCGCCGAAGGTCAGCGCCCGGGACGTGCCGGCTGCCACGGCGGCGGCTCCGGCCCGGCCGTCGAGGGGTACCGCCACCGCGGCCGCGGTGATCGGCAGGTCGGTGGTGCCGAACGCGTTGGAGAACCGGACCCGCAGTTGCCGGCCTCCGATCGAGGTGTGCAGGGTCTGCCGCAGCGTGGTGTCGGCCAGCACCGTGTCGGTCCCGGTGAACGGCGCCGGCGGCAGGTTGTTCGGTTCGGTGAGCTGCGGCATCGCCGTCCAGGTGTGCACCCAGGCGGGGCGCGCGGCCGGGTTGGCGTGGGCGGCGGCCGGGATGAGGCCGGTCGCCGCGGCGCCGGCCGATCCGGCCAGGAGATCGCGTCGTTTCATGATCAGAACCTCCGGCTGGTCGGTGGGCCGAGATAGCTGTACTTGACCCCGCCGGTGTCGACGATCAGCCGTTGCAGGATCACCGCGGAGTCGAGCGCCCGGAACGTGAGGGTGTGTGTGCCGGCCGCGGCGATCTCGTGCGTGGTCGTGGTGACGTTGACGTTGTCCGAGGTGTTGCGCGCCCACTGCCGGTTCATCGTGGTGTCGTTGGCGCCGGTGGCCGCGACCGCGTCGACGACCTGCGGGGTCGCGCCGTCGACCGCGATCGAGTAGCGCAGCGACCCGTTGCGGGGCATGAGCAGCGCGGAGATCTTCACCGGCCCGGTCGTGGTCAGGGTGACCCGGTAGGAGAGCTGAGCGGCCGCCGAGGAAGTCGTCACCCCGTCGCCGGTCTTGCCGATGCCGGGCAGCACCTGCCAGCTCCCCGAGCGGCGGTCGAATCCGGTCGCCGGGATCGACACGTACCCGTTGGCCTCGGCGAACCCCCGCGGCCTGATCCCGGGGTTGCGGATCGGCGCGCGGACCAGCACGGCGCTTCCCGCGCCTTCGATCTTCAGCGGTACGGACGTGACCCCGGCCGGCGCTCGCTTCCAGTCGACCGAGATGTAGGCCCGTACCTGCTGATGCACCGTGCCGGTGGCGGAGCTGACGTGGACCCACGGCTGCCCGGCCGTGATCCGGTAGGTGAACGGCGTCGTCCCCTTGTTGTAGACGTCGACGTACTGCCGGGACTGCGCCTGCCACGGGCTGAACTCGGGCAGCGTGGTGGCGTCGCCGCCGTCGAGCGCGACCCCGAGCGCCGCCTCCGCGGGCACCTCGATCCGCTTGAGGTAGGGATAGATCTCGTCCGGCAGGGCCACGTTGTTCAGTTCCGGCTGCTGCCATGGGGCGTTGGGGCCGTAACGGGCCACGTTGCCGTACCCGATCTTGGGCTGGAGCTGCCAGTCCTTCCACTTCCCGCCGGCCAGCGCGGTGTTGTAGTGCGCGTTCAGCGCCTGGTCCTCGGCGAACCGCGCCTCGGCCTCGTCGGCCAGGGCGTTGGTCGCGGCGCGGCCCTGCGCGGCGTACAGGATGTTGGTGAATTCGGCCCGTCGCAGCTCGTACAGGTTCGCGGTCGCCTTCACCTGGTAATACACCAGTTGGAAGTACACGTCCTGCCAGGCCTCGGGCACGCGGGCGCGCACCCGGGTGGCCTGCTCGGCGAGCGCCTGCCACTCGGCGACCACGCGATCCATCTCGGCGTAGTCGGTGAGACTGAACGGATTCCCCTGGTCGTCGTAGATCACCGCGCTCGGGTCGGTCCGCGGGTCCTTGGCCGGGTCCACGGTGATGCGACGGTTGAGCAGTTCCGGCTTGCGGCGGGACTGCAGGACGCCGTACCGGGAAAGGATCTCCCCGATCGGAGCGGAGAGTGACGTGCCGAAGCTTTGCGCGGCGTAACCGCGTTCCCAGGCGGCGATGCCGTTCAGCGGGATCGCATCCGGATTCCACGCATAGTCCAGGAAGAACTGCGTGGGCTCCTCCTCGTTCTTGAGGTCGCCCACGTTCGCGACCCAGAGACGATCAACCCCTGAGGCGTACGCACGGTGAAGCTGCTCCCACGTGTTGACCAGGTTCGCGGTGTCGGCCCACTTGTAGTTGCGCCCGTCGCCGACGTAGTCGAAGTGGTAGTACATCCCGTAGCCGCCGCTGCGGGGCGGGAGCGACGGGTCGGGCAGCTTGCGCATGTTGCCCCAGTTGTCGTCGCAGAAGACCACGGTCACGTCGTCCGGCGGCCGGTAACCCTGGTCCCAGTAACGCTGCACCTCCTTGTAGAGGGTCTGCACCTGGGGCGCGCCGAGCATGCCTTCCTCGGCGAGGATCTGGCGCTGCGACGAGATGATCGAGTCCATCAGGTCGATGCCGTCGCCGTCGGGCAGGCTCACGTCGCCGTTTCCCCGCATGCCGAGCGTGACCACGCCCTCGATGTTCTGGTCGCGCATCCGCTCGATGCCGGCCCGCCAGTAGTCCTTGATCGCGTCCGGGTTGCGGCGGTAACTCCACTCACCGGTGCCGGCGGGGTGGCGGTTCCACTCCTCGATGCCGCGCATCATCGGCGCCTCGTGCGAGGTGCCCATGACCACGCCGTAGTAGCTGGCGGTGGCGTGGTTGGCCGGGTCGTCCTCGGCGAACGCGCGGCCCCAGACGGCCGGCCACAGGTAGTTGGCCTTGAGCCGCAGCATCGTCTCGAAGACCTTGGCGTAGTAGTTGGCGTTGAGCCCGCCCGGGTAACCGGGGGCCTTGCCGGGCCCGAAGAACGCCGGCGCCCAGGTGCCGGTGTCCGGGTTCTCGTCGTTGACGAAGAACCCGCGGTACTTGACCTTCGGAGTGCCCTGGCTGTGCCGCCCGGGCAGGGCGTAGAGCGCGTCCGCGTGCGGGACCGGCACGTCGTCCCAGAAGTGCCAGGGCGAGACGCCGATCAGGCGGGACACGTCGTAGACGCCGTAGATGGTGCCGCGCTGGTCGCTGCCGGCGATCACGAACGCCCGGCGCACGCCCGGCAGCGGGTGGTCGACGACCTGCTGGATCGAGGTCTCCCACTTGCCGGCGATGCCGCTGGTGTCGAGCTTGCCGGCGGCGATCATCCGGTCGACGAGGGTGGAGCGGCCGATCGTCCCGACGATGATCGGGTCGCGGCCGGCGGGGACGGTGTCCTGCGCGGCGACCGGGGAGACACCGGTGGCGGCACCGAGGTCGGACCGCAGGTCACCGGCCACCCGGAGGACGCCCGGGTAGTCGCCGGCGCTGGTCACGATGGGCGCGGCGGTGCCGCGCGCGACGAGGGGGAAGCGGCCGGGACCGGCCTGGGTGGAGATGTAGCCGGTCGCCTTCTGCTCGGCGTGCGCGGCTTGGGCGGGGACGGGGTTGAGGAGGACGAGCGCGGCTAGCGCGCCCGCGAGGAGATGGCGCATGGGACGCCTCCGGTGGACGAAGCGCTCCGAAAGTCTCGGAAACATGCTGATCGCGTGCCGGTAACGTATAGCTTCACATCTATACACGTCAACGGGTGAACAGGCGACCAACTTCTCGTATTGTCCGAAACTTTCGGGCGGCGTCGTTCCCCTCAGAGGACCGTGCAGGCGGCGCCGTTCACGGTGAAGGCGGTCGGGGCCGGATTACTGCCGGTCCACGAGCCGAGGAACCCGGCCGAGGCCGAGCCGCCGGGCGCGATCGTGCCGTTCCAGGCCGCGTTCGTGACCGTCACCGCGCTGCCCGACTGGGTCACCGAGCCATTCCAGAGCTGCGCGACCGTCTGGCCGGCGGTGAACTGCCAGCCGAGCTTCCAGCCGCTGACCACCGCCGTCCCGGAATTGCTGATCGTGACCTCGCCCTGGAAACCGCCGGCCCAGCTCCCGGTGACGCGATAGGTGACCGCGCACCCGCCCGCGCCGGCCGAGGCCGACACGCTGGGTGACACGCTCGGTGAGGCGCTCGCCGAGGGTGACGAGGTGCCGCCGATCTTCGAAGGATCAACCACTCCCCAATACGCCGATTTTGCCTGCAACCGGGTGTCGAAGAGCAACGGAGCATCCTTGCGGGCCACCGGGTACGTGTCCAACCAGGTGTTGTCGTCGGCGAGCCCCCACAGTGTCACCGAGGTGAGGTCCGTCCTGTACTTGCGGAACAGCGCGAACATGTCGCGGTACAGGTAGGCCTGGGACAGCAGCCGATCGGCCGGCGGGGCCGGGAACGACTCCCCGCTGCTGGTGTAGATACTGACGTCCATCTCGGTGATCTGCTGCTCGACGCCGATGCCCTCGAACTTCCTCAGCATCGCCTCGGTGTCCGCGATCGACGGCCAGCTCACGTTGACGTGCATCTGGTGGCCGACGCAGTCGATCGGCACACCCTCGCCCTTGAGCTCGACGACCAGGCGGTAGAGCGCGTCGCGCTTGGCCGCCACGTTGGTGTTGTAGTCGTTGATGCAGAGCTTGGCGCTCGGCGCGACCTCGCGGGCGACCTTGAACGCGGTCCGGATGTAGTCCAGCCCGGTGATGGTGTACCAGTCGCTGCGGCGCATCCCGTCGGACTGCGACTCGTCGATCACCTCGTTGACCACGTCCCAGGTGCCGATCGTGTCGCCGTAGTGCGCGGCCACGTTCCGGATGTGGTTCTCCAGCCGCGCGAGCAGCAGCGCCTTGTTCTCCGCGGTCGCCGTCATCGTCGCGCCGGCCGCATCCTGGAAGACCCAGGCCGGCGTCTGGTTGTGCCAGACCAGGGTGTGCCCGCGCACCTTCATGGCGTGCGCCTTGGCGAACGCGATCAGCGGGTCGGCCTGGGTGTAGCTGAACGCGTTCTCGGTCGGCTCGGTCGCGTCCCACTTCAGCGCGTTGCCGGGCGTGATCGAGCTGAAGTGCCGGGCGAGCAGGTCGCCGTGCAGCGTGGTGATCTCCGCGCCGGTGATCGCGGCGCCGACCGGGAACTCGGTCACCACGTCCTTGACCGCGGGGATGCCGGTCTGGACCGGCAGCGCCGGCACGTAACTCGCGGTGACGTCGTCGAGGTAGAGCGAGGCGGTGGTGGAGGCCGTCTCGACGTACACGGTGAGGAAGTCGACGTCGGCCGAGAGCGTGTAGTGCCCGGTCAGCTGGACCCAGCCGGTGGAGGTCACCGCGGTGTTGCCGACCACGGTCTCGTAGGTGGCGGTCCCGTCCGTGCGGCGCTCGACGCTGAGCCGGGCGTTGTCCGAGCCGTCGGCCAGGCGCACCCAGGCGGAGATCGTGTACGCGGTGCCCTTCTCGAACGTACCCAGCACGTTCAGCGACGGGCCGTTCCAGGTGGCGGTACGGCCGGTGACCGCGAGACTGTGCGCGCCGCCGTGCGCGACGGTGGTGCTGACAGCAAGAGTCTCAGCCGAGCGACCGGTCCAGCCCTGCACCGTGTTGTCCTCGAAGTCACTGGCCAGAATCGTGACCGGGGTGGGGTCGTCGGCGGCCTGAGCGGCGACGACGGCGGCGAGCGGGGCAGCGACCACGACGGTCGCGAGAGCCAGCCGCGCGAGTGCGCGCATCTGCGTTCCCTTCGGGGGATGCGGGAGCGAAGGAAGTGACCGTCATCGTTACATGGGAGCGCTCCCATTACAATGCTGTGACCAATATGTTGCCCGGCCCTTAGGGATCCCGGGCCGCGGCCGATCAGACCATCGTGGCGGACCAGGTGTTTCTGCTGGCCAACCTGGTGATCGCGGCTGCTTACGCCGCGATCACGGTCGCCATCGTGGTGCCCGTGAGCCGGGCCGGGCAGCTGCGCAGCAACAAACTGGCCACCGCCACCGCGCTGATCTTCTTCAGCTGCTCGATCGGGCACGGACTGCACGCACTCGCCGCGCTGCTGCTGGCCGTCCACGGCCCGAAGCACCTGACCGAGCACGCCGGGACGGACGGCTGGTTCTGGGTCTCGGCCCTCTGGGACGCCTTCACCGCCACCGTGGCCTGCTACTACTGGTCATTGCGCCGCGGGTACGGGGTGCTGCTGGGCAAGGGCGCGATCTACGACGACCCGTGGAGCCGACACCGGCTGGACGAGGCCGACGCGCGGGAACGGGCCGCGCGAGACGTGGCCGAGATGCAGCAGGCGACCCTGGCCACCGTGGTCGAGCACAGCGACGACGCGATCATCGGCCTCACCCCGGACGGCATCATCACCGCCTGGAACGGCGGCGCCGAGCGGGTGTTCGGCTACCGGGCCACCGAGGCGCTCGGCCGGCCGGCCACGATGCTGGCCGGCCGTCTCGGCGCCGGCGAGCAGTCCACCACGCTGGAGCGGCTCCGCAACGGCGCCCGCAGCATCCGATACGAGGCCCGGCGCACCCGCCGTGACGGCACCCCGATCGACGTCTCGGTGGCGGTGACGCCGATCCGCAACCACGCCGGCGCGCTCACCGGCATCTCCGCGGTCGCCCGGGACATCACCGCGGCCAAGGAGCACGCCGAGCGCCAGCGGGCGGTGGCCGAACGGACCCAGCAGGCGCAGCGGATGGAGAGCCTGGGCAACCTGGCCGGCGGGGTCGCGCACGACTTCAACAACATCCTGGCGATCATCGCGAACTACACCGACTTCGCGATCGAGGAGACCGCCGACCGGCCCGGGGTGCAGGCCGACCTGATCCAGGTGCGCACCGCCGTCGAGCGGGCCACCAACCTCACCCGGCAGCTGCTCACGTTCACCCGCGGCGACGCCATCCAGCCGCGTGACGTCGGGCTCAACACCGCCCTGGCCGAGATCGAGGCGATGCTGGAACGGACCATCGGCGAGCACATCCACCTGGTCGTGGTGCCGTCGGCGACGCCGCTGACCGTGCACGCCGACCCCGGCCAGCTCCAGCAGGTGCTGCTGAACCTGGCGATCAACGCCCGCGACGCGATGCCGGACGGTGGCACGCTGGTCCTCGAGGCGAACCAGGCCGACCTGGACGGCGACGAGCTCAACATGCAGCCGCCGCTACCGGCCGGCCGCTATGCCCGGCTGGAGATCAGCGACACCGGCGAGGGCATGCCGCCCGAGGTCGCCGAGCGCATCTTCGAACCGTTCTTCACCACCAAGCCGCGTGGCAAGGGCACCGGGCTGGGCCTGGCCACGGTGTACGGCATCGTCACCGAGGCCGGCGGCAGCGTGAACCTCTACTCGGAGCCGGGCGTCGGCACCACCTTCCGCGTCTACCTGCCGCTGGTCGACGCCTCGGCCGGCGAGGTGGTTCCGGAGGAGCGCCGGGCCGACCCGCCCCGCGGTGACGACCGGACCGTGCTGGTCGTCGAGGACGAGGTGGCGCTGGCCCGCATCATCACCCGGATCCTGACCGACAACGGCTACCGCGCGGTCATCGCCAACAACGGCCGGGAGGCGCTGGCCGCCTACGACCAGCACGGCTGCGACGTGCTCCTGACCGACGTGATCATGCCGGAGATCTCCGGCCCGCGCCTGGCCGAGATGCTCACCGAGCGGCGGCCCGGCCTGCCGGTGATCTACATGTCCGGCTACAGCAACGGGCTGCTCGGCACCACCCACGTGCTGGCCGGCGACATCGCGTTCCTGGAGAAGCCGTTCACCGCCGCCGACCTGCTGCACAAGCTGGCCGCCACCGGCAGCCGCACCCCGGCCGCCTGACCACTTCGCATTCCGTCCATCGATGGATCTTGACTCGTTCGATGTGAGCGTTAACACTCAGGCAACACCGACGACACGTCAGCAAGGATGATCATGCCTCGGTCAAAATTGTTAACGCTCCTGACAATGGCCACTCTCCTCACCGGCACGCTGACCATCACCTCCCCCGCCGCCGCGGCCGCCGACGACGGCCTCCTGCTCTGGTACAAGCTGGACGAGAAGTCCGGCACGGTCGCCACCGACGCCTCCGGCCACGGCCGCGACGGCGCTGTCACCGGTGCGACCTGGACCGGCACGCAGGGCCTGGCCTTCGACGGCACCAGCACATACGTGACGGCTCCGGACAACGTTCTGGCCGATCTGGACGCGGTCACCGTCGCGTTCGACGTGAGGATCGACAGTGCACAGGCGACTCCGTACTTCCTCTACGGATTCGGCAACACCGATACGTCGACCGGATACGGCAACGGATACCTCTTCGCGACCGGCGACAGTTTCCGCAACGCGATCTCGCTGAGCAACTGGTCCGGCGAGCAGAACACCCGGCCCGCCACCGGCTACAACCTGGCCCGTAACGCCTGGAAGCACGTCGCCTACACGCAGACCGGGACGACCGGGACGCTCTACGAGGACGGCGTCGCGGTGGCCACCAACACCGCCGTCAGCATTCTCCCGGGCGCGATCGGGGGCGGCACGACCAGCGCGAATTACTTCGGCCGGTCGCTCTACACCGGCGACAAGTACCTCAAGGGCGGGATGCGCGACGTGCGCGTCTACGACCGGGCGCTCGCTGCCGACGAGGTGAACACACTGGCCACGCCGGTGAACGAGACGGCGGTCGACGCCGACCGGCAGGCGCTCGACCTCGGTGACACCACCGCGTTGACCGCGGACCTGAGCCTGCCGGCGACCGCCGCGAACGGCTCGAAGCTCACCTGGTCGACCAGCGACAGCACGGTGATCACCGCGGCCGGCAAGGTCACTCGCCCGACGGCCGGGCAGCCGGACGGGCGGGCCACGCTCACCGCCACGATCAGGCGCGGGACGATCCAGGCGACGAAAACCTTCGCGATCACCGTGCGGGCCGACCTCGACGACGCGGCCACCGCCGAGGCCGCGGCCACGACTATCAAGATCAACAACCTGGACGACGTACGCGGGAATCTGGCTCTTCCGAGCAGTGCGCCCGGTGGCACGACGGTGTCCTGGAGCAGCGCCGACCCGGCCGTGATCACCGCGTCCGGCGAGGTGCACCGTCCCGCGCACGGCACCGGCGCGACCACCGTGACCCTGACCGCGACCGTGCGCCGGGGCAGCGCGACGGCGACCCGGGAATTCACCGCGAAGGTGCCCGAACTGCCTGCTCAGGAGCCCTACAAGGGGTACCTGTTCAGCTACTTCACCGGCGAGGGGTACTCGAACGGCGAGCAGATCTACAACGCGCTCAGCAACGGCAACGACCCGCTGAGCTGGCGCGAGATCAACAACGGGCAGCCGGTGCTCACCTCGACCCTGGGCACGCAGGGCCTGCGCGACCCGTTCATCATCCGCTCCCCCGAGGGCGACAAGTTCTACCAGATCGCCACCGACCTCAAGATCTACGGCAACGGCGACTGGGACGCGTCACAGCGCTCCGGCAGCAAGTCGATCATGGTGTGGGAGTCGACCGACCTGGTCAACTGGACGAACCAGCGCCTCGTGAAGGTCTCCCCCGACACCGCCGGCAACACCTGGGCGCCGGAGGCCTTCTACTCGCGCGAGCTCGGCGCGTACGTCGTGTTCTGGGCCTCGAAGATCTACGACGAGGCCGACCCGGGACACACCGGGACGACCTACAACAAGATGATGTACGCGACGACCAGGGACTTCTACACGTTCAGCGAGCCGAAGGTGTGGAAGGACCCGGGTTACTCGGTGATCGACTCGACGATGGTCGAGCACGACGGGCAGTACTACCGGTTCACCAAGGACGAACGCAACAACAGCTCCTCGTCGCCGTGCAGCAAGTACATCATCGAGGAGAAGTCGACGTCGGTCCTCGACCTGGACTACGACTTCGTCTCCGAGTGCATCGGCTCGCCCGGCCTCAGCCGCGGCGAAGGTCCCCTGGTCTTCAAGTCGAACACCGAGGACAAGTGGTACCTCTTCATCGACGAGTACGGCGGCCGTGGCTACGTGCCGTTCTCGACCACCGACCTCGACTCCGGGAAATGGACCCCGGAGACCAAGTACACGCTGCCGTCCCGGCCCCGGCACGGCACGGTTCTCCCTGTCACCCAGGCCGAATACGACCGGATCTCCGCCAAGTACGAGGAACCGGTGCCGGCGCCCGGCCTGCGACTGCAGTACAAGTTCGACGAGACGAGCGGCACGGTCGCGGCGGACTCGTCGGGCAACGGCTTCAACGGGACGTACGTCAACGGCCCGGGGCTCGACGGGAACGCCGTCACGCTCGGCGGCGGCTCCTACGTGACCATCCCCAACGGCGTGCTCAAGGGCGCGACCAGCGCGACCGTCTCGCTCCGGGCCAAGTGGAACGCGTCGACGACGGTCAACCAATGGATCTACGGGCTGGGGCCGGACAGCAACAAGTACCTGTTCACCAGCCCGTCCAACGGATCGTCGCTGCTCTACTCGGCGATCACCAGCGGCAGCTGGTCCGCGGAGTCCAAGCTGGCCGGCAACGGACAACTGCCGGGCGGCAGCTGGCAGCACATCGCGGTGACCGTCGACGGCACCGACGCCGTGATGTACCTCAACGGACGCAAGATCGCCTCGGCCACCGGAGTCACCGTCAAACCCGGCGACCTCTACGACGCATCGAAAACCTATTCGGGGTACGTCGGTAAATCGCTCTACTCAGCGGATCCGTACTACAACGGGGCAGTCGACGACTTCCGCATCTACAACACGGCGCTGTCCGCGGCGCAGATCATGAACCTGGCCGGGAAAGGCGCCTCGATCGGCGGGGTGACGTTACCGCAACTCAAAGTCGACGCGATCATCGACGACGCGGCGGGGACGGTGAAACTGCCGGTCGCCGAGGGCACCGACGTGACCGCGCTCGCGCCGCAGTTCACGCTCGCCGAGGGCGCGACGATCAGCCCCGCCTCCGGGACGGTCCGGGACTTCAGCGCTCCGACGACGTACCAGCTGATCGGCGCCGATGGTGCGAAGCGGACCTGGACCGTTTCCGCCTCGGTGATGAAGAGCCCGGTGTTGCCGGGCCTTTACGCCGATCCGAACATCACCGTTTTCGGCGACACGTTCTGGATGTATCCGACGACCGACGGATTCGCGGGCTGGTCCGGAACACAATTCCACGCATTCTCGTCGACCGATCTCGTGCACTGGACCGACCACGGCGTGATCCTCGACCTCGGGCCGGACGTGACCTGGGCCGACAACAGCGCGTGGGCGCCGACGATCGCGTTCCGCGACGGAAAGTACTACTTCTACTTCTCCGGCGGTCCGGCCGACGGGAACACGGCCAAACAACTGGGCGTGGCGGTGGCCGACAACCCGGCCGGGCCGTTCAAGGACGCGCTCGGGAAACCGCTCGTCGCGGCCGGCAGTTACAGCGGGCAGATGATCGACTCGGCGGTGTTCACCGACGACGACGGGAAGTCCTACCTTTACTGGGGCAACGGCAACTCGTACCAGGTGCCGTTGAACGACGACATGGTCTCGTTCGACCCGGCGCAGGTGAAGACGTACCACCCGGCGAACTACAACGAGGGCTCGTTCGTGATCAAACGGAACGGGACCTACTATTTCATGTGGTCGGAGAACGACACGCGCAGCGCGGATTATCGCGTCGCTTACGCCACCGGCAATTCACCCGTCGGGCCGTGGAGCGACCGGGTCGGAGTGATCCTTTCCAAGGACGCTTCGCTGGGCATTCTCGGGACCGGGCACCATTCGGTGGTGCGGCTGCCGGGCAGCGACGAGTGGTACATCGCGTACCACCGGTTCGCGATGCCCGGCGGGGACGGAACACACCGCGAAACCACGATCGACCGGCTCACGTTCGACGCCAACGGGAAGATCAACCCGGTGGTGCCGACGCTGGAGAGCGTCGACCCGGTGACCGTGGCCCACGCCGGTCCGGACGTCTCCGGGGCTGAAGGCAGTGCCGTTCCGGTCAGCGGATCGGTGTCCGGCAATGCGAACACACCGACCTGGTCATGGGCCGCGGGCGACGACGTCGACGCCGGAGCCACCTGCGTCTTCGCCGACCCGCACGCCGTGGCGACGACGGTGACCTGCACCGACGACGGCACCTACACGATCACGCTGACCGCCGGGAGCAGTCACGACTCCGCGGCCCTCGCCGTGGACAACGTCAGCCCCGCGGCGGGAACACCCTCCACGCCGATCGCGCCGATCGCCACCGGAACAACGGCCAAGATCACCATCCCGGTACGGGATTCCGGCGCCCACGACTCCCTGACCTGCACCGCCTCGTGGGGCGACCGGGCCGTCACCACCGGCACGGTCGCCGGGGGCGTGTGCACGGCCACGCACGCCTACACGGCCGGCGGCGTCTTCCAGCCGTCCGTGACCGTCCGCGACGACGACGAGGCCGCCTCCACGGTGACCGTGGCGCGGGTCGTCACGTACGTCCCGGGCAGCGGTCAGGTGGCCGGCAACGGAACGCTGACCGCACCGGCCGGATGCCTCGACGGGATCCGCGCGGGCGGGACAGTGGAGTTCGCGTTCACCACCAACTCGTCGACGTGGATCCACTTCGCGGCCGGAGACCTGGACTTCCGGTCCACATCCCGGAGCGCGCCGCTGATCCTCGGCAACACGGCGACGTACTCAGGAACCGGCACGATCAACGGCGACGGCTCCTACCGCTTCCTGATCACCGCCGTCGACGGCACCGACCGGCTGGCCGTCCGCATCTGGAACGCCCGCACCGGCAGGACCGTCCTCAACCTCCCGGCCATCGGCGCCCCGCGCGTGGCCAGCGGCGGCATCGTGATCGCCGCCAAGAAGCACCACTGATCCCGGTGGGGGCCCGCGTCCGGGCCCCCACCACGGCGGCCCCATCCGGCCTGGCCCGCCGCTGCTCGCGGTCCGCCGATGGTTGCGGTCCACCGATGACTGCGGTCCACCGATGACTGCGGTCCGCCGATGACTGCGGTCCGCCGATGACTGCGGTCCGCCGATGGTTGCGGTTTGCCGGCCGGCGGTCGTGCGCCGCTGGTCGCGGCAGTGCCGCCGCCCGCGGCCGAGGGTGGCCGGTGTTGTCCGCGCGGCCGGCTGCAACCAGCGCAAGCAGCGACGCACGATGGCCGGCGCACCAACCGCAACCACGCAGCCCGGACGACCGGCCGGCGCCGGCCCGAGCAGCGGCGGAAGTGACTGGGCGGCGGAACCGGGGCGGGTGTCGGCAGCGTCCCATCAGCTGACGGGAAACCGCATTCCCTGTGCTGGAAACGTTTCATTGCATCGTTGACTATCGATTGACCGCCGTGCGATGCTGCCTCGACGCATCGAGAATTGCTGATGGATAAGGCCTGTTCGTCGACACGACGGACCAGAACCCGTACGGGCCGATGCTCGCCCTCTCGGCCCTCGCCCTGGCGCCGATCCCGCTGTTCTTCGCCACGTTCCAGCGGCTGCTCGTCGCGGGCTTCGCCACCTCGGGCCTCAAGGGCTGAGGCCCCGGAGCGCTCGAGACACAGCCACGAGGACCGGCCGAGAAGCGCGACCGAGCCGCCCGGAGCAACCCCGGCGGATCGGCCGGAAGCGTGACCGTCCTACCAACTGGGAGTTGAGATGGAACTGCCGCACCTGTCGCGCCGCACGTTCGTCCGGGGCGTCGCTGCCGCCCCCGCGCTCGGGATGATCCCCGGACGCACGCCGTCTGCTGACGCCGTACCCCTCAATCGGGAAACCGCGGGTGAGGCGGCGCCGCGGCAGGTCAGCCTGCGGTGGTTGGAGGGGAGGCCCGCGGCAGGCGCCGGGAACACCTGGGGCGTGCCGTGGCCGAAGGGTGCGCTGCCGGCGACCGAGAGTTTTGCGCTGGCGGCGGCGGACGGTGCGGAGGTGCCGGTGCAGACGTGGCCCCTGGCCTTCTGGCCGGACGGCACGCTGAAGTGGAGTGCGCACGCGATCCCGGCCGATGCGCCGCTGACCGAGACGTACACGCTGACGCGGGGCACGCCGAGTGCCGGGAAGACGCCGCCGGTGCTGGTGGTCGATTCGCGGGAACGGATCACCGTCAACACCGGGGTGATCAAGGTGGCGGTCGAGCGGCGTGGATCCGCACTGATCAGCTCGATCACGCGGGACGGCGTCGAGATCGCGCGGAACCTGCGGCTGATCAGCCTGCGGCAGACCAAGATCGAGGCGTACCGGTCCAGCAGCGAGCCGCTGACCAGCACGATCACGTCGGTGAAGGTGGAGCAGCGCGGGCCGGTACGCGCGGTGATCCGGGTCGACGGGAAACATCAGCGGCGCGGGCGGTCGTGGCTGCCGTTCAGCGTGCGGCTCTACTTCTACTCCGGCGCCGAGCACGTCCGGATGGTGCACACGTTCGTGCTGGACACCGACGGGAGCAGCGAGTTCATCGCCGGGCTGGGCGTGCGCGCCGGGGTGCCGATGCGGGACGCGCTCCACGACCGGCACGTGCGGCTCAGCGGGGACGGTGACGGGCTGTTGCGCGAGGCGGTCCGCGGGATCACCGGGCTGCGACGGGACCCGGGCGCGACCGTGCGGGCGGCGCAGATCGCCGGCGAGAAACTGGCCGACCCGGCGACCTGGGACCAGCGCGTCACCACCCGGCTGGAGCTGATCCCCTCGTGGGGCGACTACACGCTCAGCCAGCCGACCAGTGAAGGCTTCACGATCAAGAAGAGAACCAGGCCGGGGTACGGGTGGATCACCGCCGACGCCGGTCGGCGCGCCCCCGGTTTCGGGTACGTGGGTGGCGTCTCCGGCGGGCTCGGTTTCGGGATGCGCGACTTCTGGCAGCGGCATCCGTCGCAGCTGGACATCCGGAACGCGGCCACGGACGAGGCGGAGGTGACCGTGTGGATGTGGTCGCCCGAGGCCGGGCCGATGGACACGCGCTTCTATCACGACGGGATGGGGCAGGACACGTACGCGGAGCAGTTGCAGGGTTTGGAGATCACCTACGAGGACTACGAGCCGGGATTCGGGACTCCCTACGGCATCGCCCGCACCACCGAGCTGATGTTCTGGGCGTTGCCCGCGACTCCCCCGGCCGCCACGCTGGCCGCGCTCGCGCGCCTCGTCGCCACGCCGCCGCAGATCGTCGCACCGCCCCAGCACCTGGCGTCGACCGGCGTGTTCGGCGGCCTGTTCGCGCCGGCCGACCGGTCCACCCCGGCCCGCGCGAAGATCGAGGACCGGCTCGACTTCCTCTTCGCCTACTACCGGGACCAGCGGGAACAGCGACACTGGTACGGCTTCTGGAACTACGGCGACATCATGCACACGCCCGACGCGGATCGGCACGTGTGGCGGTACGACGTCGGCGGTTACGCCTGGGACAATTCGGAGCTCTCGCCGGATCTGTGGCTGTGGTTCGCCTACCTGCGGTCGGGTCGCGCCGACATCTTCCGCTTCGCCGAGGCGATGACCCGGCACACGGGCGAGGTCGACGTCTACCACCTGGGGAAATGGGCCGGGCTGGGCACGCGGCACGGCGTGCTGCACTGGGCCGACAGCGCCAAGCAGCAGCGGATCAGCACGGCCGTCTACCGCCGCTTCTACTACTACCTGACCGCGGACGAGCGCTGCGGCGACCTCATGCGCGAACTGGTCGACTCGGACAGGACCTTCCTGGCGCTCGACCCGCTGCGCAAGATCCGGACCGAGCCGTACACGCCGGACCCGCACGCGCTCTCGATCGGCCTCGGCACCGACTGGTCCGGCCTGGCCGCGGCCTGGCTGACCGAGTGGGAGCGACAGGGCCCGTCCGCCGGCACAGCGCAGAAGAAGCTGCTGGCGACGATGCGCACGATCGCCCGGATGCCGAACGGTTTCGTCACCGGCAGCGGCCTCTACGACATCGACACCGGCGAGTTCGCCGAGGCCGCCAAGACCGTCAGCGTGTCGCACCTGAGCGCGATGTTCGGCCAGGTGGAGGTCTGTGCCGAGCTGATCGGGCTGGTCGACGTGCCCGGCTTCGAGCAGGCCTGGTTGCAGTACTGCCGGCTGTTCAACGCGACCAAGGCGGAGCAGGCGGCGGAGACCGGTGCCGACTTCGGCAACCTGATCCTCAAGCAGGGGCATTCCCGGCTTTCCGCGTACGCCGCGGTCCGCCTGAACGACGACACGCTGGCCGCCCGCGCGTGGTCCGAGTTCACCGGCACCGACGGTTACACCGACGCCTCGCCGTGGCGGACCGTCCGGCGGGAGGGCCCCGACGTGCTGAATCCGGTCGACGAAGCATCCTGGGTGGACACGAACACCACCGCTCTGTACGGGCTCGCGGCGATGCAGAACCTGGCTCTGATCGGTGATCGCCTGAAGGCTTGACATTGGCGAGCACGCATTTCCACACTGTTACGACCACCGATGTTTACGTAAACACGAAGGGTCACGCATGAGGATCCTGCTCGCCACGCTCCTGAGCGCAACCTCCTTGGCTGTTCCGCCGACAGCAACCACCACGATCACCCCCGACCCCTCCTACCAGGGCGCCGCGTGGCAGGGCTGGGGCACCAGCCTGGCCTGGATGGCCGAGGCCACCGGCGGTTATCCCGACGAGATCCGCAACCGGCTCGTCGACCTCGTCTTCGGCGCCGACGGGCTGAACCTCAACATCGCCCGGTTCAACATCGGCGGCGGGAACGCGCCGACCGTCAAGGACTACCTGCGGCCGGGCGGCGCGGTCCCCGGCTTCTGGAAGGCCGACCAGCAGTACACCCCGGCCGACAAGGAATGGTGGAACCCGGCGGACGACGCGGACTGGAACTGGGACGCCGACCCGAACCAGCGCTGGTGGGTCGACCAGATCAAGGACAAGGTCACGCACTGGGAGGCGTTCAGCAACTCGCCGCCCTATTTCCAGACCGTGAGCGGTTACGTCAGCGGCGGCTTCAGCTCGACCACCGACCAGATCCGCGCCGACAAGGTCGACGACTTCGCGCGATACCTGACCCGGGTGACCAAACACCTGGAGCAGGCGCACGACATCACCTTCGACTCCATCGAGCCGCTCAACGAACCCAACACCAACTATTGGGGTACGACCCTGGGCGCCGGTGGGCAGCCGACCGGTGGCCGGCAGGAGGGCGCGCACGCCGGCCCCGCCTCGCAGGCCGCCGTCATCTCGGCCCTGGCCAAGGCATGGAACGGGAACATCGCCGCACCGGACGAGACGAACCCGGGCACGATGGTCACCGGCTTCTACGGCTGGACGCCCGAGGCCCGGGCGGCCGTCGACCGGTTGAACGTCCACACGTACGGGACCGGCCAGCGCACCAGCGTCCGGGACATCGCCAAGGCGGAACAGAAACCGCTGTGGATGAGCGAGGTCGAGGGCAGCTGGGGGCACGACTACACCAGCATGGACTCGGGGCTCGGCATGGCCCAGCGCATCGTCGACGACATCCGCGAGCTGGAACCGTCGGCGTGGGTGTTGTGGCAGCCCATCGAGGACGCGAAGAACATGCGGGCCGAGGGCGACCTCCAGTGGGGCGAGATCCACGTCCCGTTCGACTGCACCGCCGCCGACACGCTGACGACGTGCCCGATCAAGACCAACACGAAGTACGACACGATCCGGAACTTCACCCACTACGTGAAACCCGGTGACCACTTCGTGAAGGTCTCCGACACGCGCAGCCTCGCCGCGGTCAACAAGACCGGCGCGACGGTCGTGCACGTCAACCCGGCGACCACGGCCGAGTCGGTCACCCTCGACCTGTCGAAGTTCGCCTCGATCCGCCGCGGCGCGACCGTCACGCCCGTCGTGACCAGCGCGGACGGCAAACTCGTACCGGGCCGGCCGATCCGGGTCAGCGGCAAGCGGACCACGCTCACCGTGCCGGCCCAGTCCGTGACGACGTTCCTGGTCGACGGAGTCTCCGGAGGCGCCGGCCGGCCCCTCGTGCCCGGGCACCCGTACCGGCTGCAGGGCGTGGCCAGCGGGAAGTCGCTCGCGCCGGGCCCGGTCATCACCACGTCGTCCGCCACCGCCGCCGACCAGCTGTGGACGTTCGAGCCGGTCGGCGACGCCTACCGGGTTACCAACGCGGGCACCGGGCAGCCGCTCGACTCACTGTGGCGGGTCTCCACCACCGGCGACGGCACGTACACGCTGATCAACGTGGACGCCAAGCGGCTGCTCGACGTCAACGGCGGCTCCACCACGGACGGCGCGCCGGTCGGGCTCTACCAGCCCACCTCCGGCGGCAACCAGCGCTGGACCGTGATCGACGAGAGCGTCGGCACGCCGCGGCCGGCCCGCACCTTCACCGTGCCGGGCCGCGCCCCGACGCTGCCGGCGACGGTCACCGACGGCTCGCACACGCTGCCCGTGGTCTGGAACCTGCCCCCGGCGAAAGCCTGGCGCCACCCGGGCCTGGTGAAGGTGACCGGCACCGCCACCGACGTGCTCGGTCGGACCCACCGCGCCACGGCCGAGGTGACCGTGGACGTCTTCACCTCGACCGAGCCGGGCCGGGCCAAGACCTTCCCCGGCGGTCAGCCCGCGCTGCCCGCGACGGTGGTCGCGGTCGGCAAGTACGGCGGCCGGGCCGACGTGCCCGTGACCTGGGAGCCGGCCACCTACCCGGCGACCGGCGTGCTCACGGTCCGCGGCACGGTTCCCGGCCTGCACCTGCCCGCGACGGCACGGGTGCAGGTCACCACGCCGGTCGACAGCCCGCTCAGCAGCGGCGTGTCGGTCGCCGCGTCCTACACCGAGCCGGGTTACTCCACGGCCGGGCTGACCAACGGCGACACCACCGGCAAGGCCTGGTCGAACTGGAAGTCGTCGGGCCGCAACTCCGCCGACACGCTCACCGCCACCCTGCCCGCGGGCACCTCGCCGTCGCACCTGACCGTGCACTTCTACCAGGACAACTCGTCCGGCGGCGGGCTCGCCCAGAGCGTGCAGGCCGGAGTGCCCGGCGCGAACGGCAGCTGCGCGGTCTCCGGCCCGGTCGTCGCGGTCGGGGTGAACAGTCCGCTCGCGGTCGACGTGCCGATCCCGGACGGCGTGACCGGGGCGGTGTGCGTAGTGCTGACCGCCGTGCCGAACGGGTACCTCACCGTGTCCGAGCTGCAGGTGTCGGCCAAGGCACCCGGGGTCGGCACCGACGCGACGGCCGCCGGGATCGCGGTCGACGGGGTGGCGATCCGTGGATTCGATCCGGCTGTCACGACGTACCGAATCACGAGCAAGCATCCCGGCCGTGCGGTGATCACCGCGACCACGGCGGACCCCTACGCGACCGCAACCGTTACGCGGACCGGGACCACCCGAGTCGTGACGGTGACCGCCGAGGACGGGGTGACCCAGGTCGAGTACCGAATTCAGCTGGTCGGCAAAGACCACTAGCCCGCGTTGCTCCCGCCTCTCCCGGCCGCCTCCGAGCCGGCCCGGGAGAGGCGGGGTGCAGGCGCCGGACTGTCCGCAAACAGCCGCTCGAGGCCGGCTCCCAGCCGATCAGCGCCCGGCGCCGGCGCCTACCGGCGCGTTCGCCGGCCACGCCGATGAGCGGACGCCTCGGTGTTTCGTGCGGGACGATCGGGGAATGCGGCGCCCATGCCGGTCACCACCGAGGATCCCCCGCTGCCCGGTCACCTGCAGGTCGAGGTGACGTCGGCGTGCAACCTGCGCTGCACGATGTGCCTGGTCCGCTATCGGCCACCGGTGAACAAGCTGGCCGGGGCGATGCGACCGGAGCTCTTCCACCGGCTGGTCGACGAGTTGCCCCTGCGGCAGGTGACGTTGCAGGGGCTCGGCGAGCCGCTGCTGTCGCCGTACCTGCCGGAAATGATCGCCACGGCGGTCGGCCGCGGGATCCGGGTCGGGTTCAACAGCAACGCCACGCTGCTCACCCGGCGTCGCGCCGAGGAACTGGTCGCCGGCCGGGTCGACTGGTTGCACGTGTCGCTGGACGGGGCCGGGCCGCGGGTCTACGAGGCGATCCGGGAGGGCGCCAAGTTCGACACGGTGATCGCCAACCTGGCCGGGCTGGTCGCGGCGAAACGTGAGGCGGGCAGCGCGACCCCGTGGATCCGGGTGGTGTTCGTGGCGATGCGGGACAACGTCGACGAGTTGCCCGCCCTGGTCCGTCTGCTGGCCCGGACCGGGGTGGACGAGTTGCGCGTGCAGAACCTGTCGCACAGTTTCGACGACGCGGCCTCGGCGTACGAGGAAATCCGGTCCTTCACCGCCGAACAGGCGCTCTGGGACGCCGAGCCGCCCGCGTTCGCCGTCGCGACGGAGGCCGCCCGCGAGACCGGGTTGCGGCTGCGACTGCCCAGCCCGGCCGGTGCCGGCGGCGGCAACTGCACCTGGCCGTGGGAGGCCGCGTACGTGACCAGCGCCGGGACGGTCCAGCCGTGCTGCATGGTGATGGGCGACGACCGGGTGAGTCTCGGCGACCTCAACGAGTCCAGTTTCACCGACATCTGGCACGGCCCGGCCTACCGCGACTTCCGGCGCCGACTCGACAGCAGCGAGCCGCCGGACGTGTGCCGCGGCTGCTCCCTCTACCGGCACACCTTCTGAACTTCTACTTGTCGCTCACCACAAGCTCAAAGTCCGCTGTCTATTTCATGTCCGCTCGACCGGCGTGATCCCGGCCCTTCGCCCGCTGTTCCGTTATTTGGCACGCGCTTGCCCCAGCAGGGGGTTCAGGATGCGGTGGTGACGCTTTCCTCAAGCAATCGTCCGACCACCGTGGACGAGTACACGGAGTGGAACACCAAGGAGCTCGCCAAGTCGTCGATCAGCCGCCGCTCGGCGCTGAAGGCGGTCATGGCCGGTGCCGGCGGCTTCACCGCGGCACAGTTCAAGCTCGCCGACGCGGCGTTCGCGGCCGGTGGTGGCACCGCCGGCACGGCCGGCGTGGTGGTCTCCGGCCGCCACATCTCGTTCGTCCCCGGCCGGGACGGCATCCCTCAGCCCGCGATGGCGGTCACCGCCCAACTGGTCAGCAAGACCGGCGGCCTGCCGCGCGGCCTGCGTGCGTTCGTCGAGGTCGGGACCGCGCCCGGGCACTACGGCGGCCGGCACGAGGCCGACATCCAGCACCTGGTCGGGCAGTACGCGATCCCCGGCGGCCCGATCGGCAGCCAGTTCTACCTCAAGGCGAAGATCACCGGCCTGCGCTCGGGCACGATCTACCACTACCGGGTCCGGCTCTCCGACGGCACGGTCTCCGGCGACGCCCACTTCACCACCGCGCCGGACGAGCACCACTCGCTGCGGGTCGCCAAGCCGTTCACGTTCACCGCGTTCGGCGACGTCGGCACGAACAACGCACCGGTCGACCCGAGATACGCGTGGGGTCAGGACCCGCCCACGGTCACCGCCGCGAACGGCGCCTGGCCGAAAGGCGTGTTCGACAACAACTACTACAGCGCCACCGACCCGGTGGCCGGTGCCGGCGGCACCGACCCGGCCCCGGCCGTCACCCAGACCAATCTGATGGCCTCCCAGCACCCGGTCTTCACGCTGCTGGCCGGCGACATCTGCTACGCCGACCCGTCCGGCACCGGGCTGCCGGCCGACGACTCCACCGCGCTCACCACGGGCGCGGCCGCGGGGAAGAACCTCTACAACCCGTACGTCTGGGATGTGTTCTTCAACCAGATCGAGTCGCAGGCGGCCTTCACCCCGTGGATGTTCGCCACCGGCAACCACGACATGGAACCGCTCTACGGCGACACGGCGTTCCTCGGCGACAGCCCGACGCACGGTTACGGCGGCCACGTCAAGCGCCTCGACCTGCCCGCCAACGGGCCGAGGACGTGCCCCTCGGTCTACCGCTTCATCTACGGCAACGTCGGCGTCATCTCGGTCGACGCCAACGACCTGACCGCGGAGATCCAGACGAACACCGGTTACTCCCAGGGCGCCCAGCTCACGTGGCTGGACGAGACACTGAAGGCCTGGCGGACCGACCACGAACTCGCCGAGCGGGTCGACTTCATCGTCGCGTTCTTCCACCACTGCGCGTACTCGACGACCAACAACCACGCCTCCGACGGCGCGGTCCGCTCGGCCCTCGACCCGCTGTTCACCAAATACCAGGTGGACCTCGTCGTCCAGGGCCACAACCACCTGCTGGAGCGGACCGACCCGATCAAGAACGGTCGCCGCACCAAGGGCGCCCCCGACGGCTCGACGATCCATCCGGCCACCGACGGCGTCACCTACCTCACCGCCGGCTCCGGCGGCCGCCCCCGCTACCCGTTCCGTCCGGCGCCGAGCGCCGCCGCCCCCGCACCCACCGGGATCGAGCCCGAAGGTGCGCAGCTGCTGCCCGAGGGCCAGCGGTACCGCGGCTACACCCCGCCCGGCGGCGCCAACGTCACCGAGAACAACACCGAGAACATCGTCAACAGCTATTACTGGTCAACGGCGGGAACGGCGGTCAACGCCTCCGGTTACCCGGCCGGCACGAAGGTCCCGGAAACCGTGGACTGGTCGCAGGTGCGCTACGACGACTACGCGTTCATCGCCGTCGACGTCATCCCGGCGCGCCGCGGGCAGCGGACCACGCTCACGATCCGGACGCTGGCGGACGCGCTCCCCGGCAGCGGGCAGCCGTACACCGAAATCGACCGCATCACGCTCTCCCGAGTAGCCGGCCTCAACCGCATCCGCACGATCATTCCCGGTCACTAACCCCCTACATTCTTCCTGTCCCAGCTCCGCTGTGGTCCGAGCCGCCGCTCCCGCGGGGACCCTTACGGGCTTCGCAGGGCCGTGGCCGGCCCGGAACGCGAAGCCCGTAAGGGCGGCCTCCGTGGGTGGGCGCGGTCACCCCGGACGCGGGCTCCGCGGCCGGTCCCGCAAGCAGCGCGCCTCGCTCGCCCGGCTGGTTCTCATGGTCGTTGTCAGGGGCGAACAGCGACCATGAGGACCGGCCGGGAGCAGCACCGTTCGGATTAGCCGGATCTTCGCCGCAGAGTCAGCGGAAAATCACTCGGCGTCGACGATCGATGACTTCCGGATGGACGGATGGCCATCAATCATGTTGATCTTCATCCACTTCGGACCTGGGCTCCGTGATTGATGGCGGTGGGCAGGGGGCTCACCGTCCACGGGTGGGCCCGGGCCCACCCGAAATCCGCAGGGGGATTCTCATGTTCGCAACCAAGCGTTCTCGCATCCGCGCGCTCGCGCTCACCGGTAGCCTCGTCGCCGCGGGCGTCACCGTCGGGGCGGTCACCTTCAACGCCTCGGCCGCCGAGACGACAGTGGCGACATCGGCCGCCGCCTCCAACACGAACGCGGTCGCGCCCGTCGTCAACGCGATCCCGGAGGCCATCCGCCCGCCGGCCGGCTCCCGCCCGGTCGGCGCGTACGTAGTCACCACCGGCACCCAGAACTACACCTGCGCGGCCACCGGCACCTACCCGACCACGTCGACACCCGAGGCGCAACTGCTCGGCACCGGCGGCCGGATCCACCACTTCGCCGGGCCGACCTGGCAGTCCGTCCGTGACAACTCGCTGGTCACGGCGAAGAAGGCGAAGGAGTCGGCGCGCACCGGAACGATCGCCGAGCTGCTGCTCGAGGTCACCAGCCACTCCGGGAAGGGCGTGCTGAGCAAGGCCGACTGGATCAACCGGCTGTACACGTCGGGCGGGGTCGCGCCGACGACGCCGTGCACGCCCGGGCAGACCGTGCAGGTGCCTTACCAGGCCCTCTACGTCTTCTGGGACGACCCGGCCGTCCCGGCCGTCTGACCCACCGATGACGCCGGCCCGGCGGCCACCCCGCCGGGCCCGTCAACCGCTCTCGCGGCCGTAGTGGCGGATCCTGAACTCAGGCTCCTGCTCCCAGAATCGCGAGATCTCCGCAACGATCTCCTGCAGCTTGTCGCCCACCCCGGGAGGCAGCGGCTCACCGTTGTCGTCCCAGCGCGGCGCCGCGGGCAGGTAGTAGAGGATCCGATGATCGCCGCGGTCCACGGGAATCATCAACGAGTGCTCACCGAGGCTGAGAAGCATGTCCTCGCGACCCGCACCGGCCAGCGTCAGACCACTCTCGACGTGCAGCGCCATCTGCGACATCACCTCTCGCACCGTCATGCCGGGCCCCCTTAGAACGGATCGACTTCCTTGATCGTCGTGACGTTCGGATTCCATTGCAACGCCGGTTTCTCCTTGGTGTACCAGACGCTGCCGGACCATGCCTTGTGCGTCCAGGCCGTGGCCTCCCCCGAAGCGGTCTGGGCATACCGCTCGGACAGCCGTTTCCAGACTTCCAACGCTTGATCGTTGTTGATCGGTGAGCCCTTCTCGAAGAGTCGCATGTCGTCGAATCTCCGGCCCCCCGAGGTCATCTCGAGTGTCAATGACCTGACGCCGTCGACCTGCTTCTCCGCGTAGGCCCGCATCTTCTCGTCGTTCGGCTGAACTCCGGAATAGAAGTTCGCGCCGTGGCGCGGACTCCACACGTCGGCGTTCTCGACCTCGTGCATCAGGCCTTTGAACGCGGTCTTCCGGCTGCCGTTCATCGTCTTCTCGGCGACTTTCCTGGCGCCCGCCTTCTCCAGCATCTTCGCGGCCTTGCGCAGCAGCGCGGCGATCTCCCGCTCGATGAGCGCCATCGCCTCGTGGATAAGCTTGCGGACCGCCACCCGGGTCAGGCCGATCCAGACCGGAATCTCCGCGAGCGTCGCCCCGGCCGTGACCGTCGCCGTCGCGACCGCCTGGCCGACCTCGAACGCCAGGGCGGTGAGCTGCGCGATGAACGCCGTCTTGAGGCCGATCGTCACGCCGGCCATGGCGATCAGCGCGCCGCCGATGATCTCGGCTGCGGTGGCGGCCTCGGTCAGGTGCCGGCCGGGGCCGTCCTCGCCGTTCCACCAGCGTTCGAACGCTTCGACGGTGGCGCCTTCGTTGTTCAGCCAGACGTCGCGGGCGGTGGCGGTGGCCTGGTCGGCGTGGGCGCGCATCCGGGTGCCGTGGTCGATCCACGCCCGGCCGTCGGCTTGGAGCTGGTCCTCGTCGGCTTCCGGCCACTCCAGGCCGATCCAGCCGAGCGGCTCGGTCAGTTCGTGCGGCAGCGTGATCGTCATGGCCGGCTACCCCCCGCTACTTGCGGCCGGGCCCGAGGCAGCCGAGCCCACGGCAGCCGAGCCCACGGCAAAGGGGCCGCCCGCAGCGAAGTCCGCGGCCGGGGCGGGGGCACCGGTGGGAGCGGCCGTCACGTCGTACAGCGAAGAGGCATTTGCGGCGTCAGCCGCCGCCACCGATCGCGCCTGCATCATCAGGGTCGCCGCCGCGAAGCCGACCTGTTCGGTGTAGGAGCCCATCGCGTCGAGGGCGAGGTCCCGGACGGCCCGGTAGGCGAGCGCGAACGTGCTCCCGGTCTCGTCGGCGCCCCACGGATCGGAGGCCGCGCCGACCGCGGTTTCCAGCGATGCCACGTCGTCGGCCATCCGCTGGGCGATCCCGGCGAGGTCGCGCCCGGCCGCGGCCACGCTCTCCGGGTCGACGCGGAGCTGCCCGCTCACCACGGCCGGGCCGCCCGCCGGTTCAGGTCGTTCAGGGCGGTGGCAACCTCGGCGAACCGCCGTTCCGCGGTGTCCGACGCCTCGGCGAGCGCCCGGGTGAGCCGTTCCGGGGCAACCGGAGCGCCGTGCCACGACGGCGCCTGCTCGGCCGCCCGGTCCTGCGCTGTGGTGAAGGCCGCGATCAGCGCCGCCCGCAGGTCTTCCACCGGCATCTGGGTGACCCGGGGGTCGAGGTAGAGGTCGGTGAGCCGGCCGCTGCCGTCCAGTTCGACCCAGACGCGGCCGGCGGCGGCGTCGGCGGAGACGAAACCGGACGGGTCCGGCGAGAAGTGCGAGAAGTTCGGATGGTCCCCCACGGCGCCCCTCCACATCGGCCGTTCCGGGAACGCCGTGTGAAGCGGCGCTCACCCCCTGTGCTGCCGAATACAGCCAGAAGATGGAGCGCGTTCAATGAAAAGCCCCGCGGGCCGAAAAAGGTCCGCGGGGCTTCTGCTGCCGGAGGGCTTACTCGGCCCCGTCGGGCCCGTTCGTCAGGTCCATGAGCTGCTGCGTCACGTGATTGGTCAGCGCCTGCTGGTAGCCGGAGGCGAGCTGCCCGAGCTTGTCGATCTCGTCGATCAGCTGGGCCCGCTTCTCCACCAGGCTGTCCATCGCCTCGGCGTGGTTGCGGCGCGCGTCGCTCTCGATCGTGCTCGCCTTCATCTGCGCCTCGGCGGTGAGCTGGTCGGCCTTGCCGCGGGCCTGCTCCATCAGCGCCTCGACCTCGCGTTGCGCGTCGCGCATGTGCTCGTCGGCGGTGCGCTGGGCCATCATCAGCACCCGGGCGTTGCGGTCGTCGTCGCCGACGGTCGGCAGCGCGCCGGACGGGGCGGCGCTGCGGGCTCGCTCCAGCTGCTGCTGCATGTTGCGCGCGTTCTGCTCGGCGCGGGCGCGGGCCTCCTGGAGGCGCTCGAGCTGGGCCTGCAGGTCGGCGAACTCGTTGGTGATCACCATGGTCGCGGCCGGGTTGCCGCCACCGCCACCACCGCCGCGCGACGCCTGGTTGCGGAGCGAGTTGTTCTCCTCCAGCAGGCGGATCAGCTCCTGCTCGACCTCGTCGAGGAAGGCGTCGACCTCTTCCTCGTCGTACCCCCGCTTGCCGATCGGCGGCTTCTTGAAGGCCACGTTGTGGATATCAGCTGGGGTGAGCGGCATCGCATTCCTCGGTTCCCGTCGGCGGACGTGGTGCGGCCCGAAATCCTACGCAACGACGGCACGTTACCGCCCGTGGGCATGATCACGCTTACCCGAAGTCGCTGACCAGGCTCGATGTGAGCAGGCGCACGCCCGGGTCATGGCGTGCAGGTCACGGATAGTACCGGCCGTGGGGCCGCGGCGCACGGGCAGATCATGCGAACCGGCTCAGCGCGACGGCCCAGTGCGCGACGAAGCCGACGACCGCACCCAGACACATCCACCGGCCGAACGACACTCGTCCCGGCGTCCGGGACAGCCAGAACGCGATGCCGATGAAGAGCGAGACGACCAGCAGGCACAGCCCACCGGCGAGAGCGGCGGGCGTCGCGTCCGCCACGCAGAGCAACTGTGGGACGACGCCGGCGTCCAGCCCGGCCATTCGCGGCCATCGTTTCCGCCACCATCCGGCCATCGACACTCACCCCCGTACGCGCATTGTCCGAAGTAAATGTAATTACTCGGCACCTGCGAACTCGGGCACGCGTCTCAGACTTTGGCCACGCGCACCTCTCCGGCCCGGTGCTGCGCGACGCCGGTGATCACGCCGGCCACCATGATCGCGGCGCAGAGCGCGACCCGGACGACCGGCGTCAGCCCGGGCAGCAGGGTGGCGGCGAGGACCAGGGGCACACCGAGGCCGGGCCAGATCGCGGCGACGCGCCACCGCCGGGACAGGACGGCCTGGATCGTCGCGGCGCTGAGCAGGTAACCGGCCAGCCCCGTGCCGAGCACGGCCCGGGTCCCGAGCGACAGGTGGTCCTCCGCACCGTGCAGGATCGCGTGTTCCAGCCCGACCGCCACGGCCGCGAGGCTCACGGCGACGGGCAGGTGGGCGTACACGTAGAAGTCGTGCACGCCCTGGCGCGTCCGCTCGCCGCCCTCCTGGACCAGGCGGCGCTTGGCGGCCCCGCCGGAGAGGTCGAAGTAGGACCACCACAGCCCGGCCGCGGCGAGGAACCCGAACGTCGCGGCGAGCAGCACCTCGGCCGCCCAGTGCCCGCCGCGCAGGCCGACCACGACGGCCGCCACCGACTCGCCGAGCACCAGGATGACGAAGAGGCCGAAGCGTTCCGGCAGGTGTTCCATGTGCAGCGGCGGCGCGTCCGGGACGCGCGCGGCGATGGTGGGTCCGAGCAGGTCGAGGGCGACACCGACGGCCCACAGGACATAGCGGCCGGTGCCCGGCACGCCGAGCGAGATCGTCCAGCACATCGCGCCGGCGACATGCCCCCAGAGGTACGGCCGGATCCCCGCGCGTGCCTCCGGCAGGTTCCGCCACACCCGCAGGTAGCCGATGATCAGCGTCATCCGCAGCAGCACGTAGCCGAGCGCGAACCAGCGCGACCCGTCCCCGATCGCCTCCTCGGCGGAGGCGGCCATGACGATGACCCCGGCCATGCCCCCGAGCGTGAGCAGCCGGAAGATCGCGTCGTCGGTGTCGAACCGGTTGGCGTAGAGGGTGGCGCTGGCCCACGCCCACCAGCCGGCGACCAGGATCGCCACGAACCGGAATCCACCGCTGAACGTCTCGTGTTCGGCGAGCACGTCCGCGCAGCGCCCGACGAAGAGCACGAAGGCGAGGTCGAAGAAGAGCTCCAGGCGGGTCGCCGAGCGGTTGGAGTCGCGGTTGACGTCCGGTGGCCGTACCAGCTCGCGCCCCTCCTGGTCTTCCTGGTCCAACCGTTCCCGATCCGTCATGGCCTGGTTGATACCCGCCAGGAAGAGATCCGAATCAACGTCTTCACCATGAGGAAAGCGCTTGCCTGCATTGACGTTCACTGATTGGATGACCGGCATGACGCTTGATCGGAGAACCCTCTTGCGCGCATCCCTCGGTGGCGTGGCCGCCGGCGTCCTGAGCGCACCCGTCGCAGCGCAGGCGCATCGGCGGACCACCGTCTTCGTGGCCGGCGACTCCACCGCCGCGACCTACGCGACCGCCGACCTCCCCCGGGCCGGCTGGGGCCAGGCCCTGCCCGCGTTCCTGCGGCGCGACGTCGCCGTGGTCAACGGCGCCCTCTCCGGCGCCAGCTCGAAGAGCTTCGCCGACCTGGGCCGGCTCGACCTGATCCTGGACGCCATCCGCCCCGGCGACACGCTGCTGGTCTCGTTCGGGCACAACGACGAGAAGATCGAGGACCCGGCGCGCGGCACCGACCCGTGGACCACGTTCCAGGACTACCTGCGGCTCTACCTGGACGGGGCGCGGGCGGCCGAGGCGCATCCGATCCTGGTGACCCCGGTCGAGCGGCGCCGGTTCCGGGCCGACGGCACGCCCTACCTGTCGCACGGCGAGTACCCGGACGCGATGCGCGCCCTGGCCGAGCAGACCCGCACCCCGCTGATCGACCTGACCGCACTCTCGTTCGCGCTCTGGTCGGAGCTGGGCCCGGAGCCGACGAAGGACTGCTTCCTCTGGCTGGACGCGGGCGAGTCGCCGAACTACCCGGACGGCGTCGCGGACAACACGCACTTCCAGGCGCACGGCGCGATCGAGGTGGCCCGGCTGGTGGTGGCCGGCGGGTGCACGATCCCCGGCCGTGACCAGCGCGCCCTGCACGATCCGTCCGTCCCGGACGACGTGCTCACCTGGCCGGCGACCCGACCCGCGGAGAGCTGAAACAGCACGTGAATGCCGGGCGAAATCTATAATTTCCGTATGGATCGGCGCCGCGCAGCGGGTAGACGCTGACTTCGTGACCGAAACAACCGTGGTCCTCATCCTCGTGGTCATCACCGCCCTCGGCTTCGACTTCACCAACGGCTTCCACGACACGGCCAACGCGATGGCGACCTCGATCGCCACCGGCGCGCTGCGTCCGAAGGTGGCTGTGCTCCTGTCCGCCGTGCTCAACCTGGTCGGCGCGTTCCTCTCCGTGGAGGTCGCGCTCACCGTCACCAACGCGGTGGTCAGGATCCAGAACAGTGACGGAACACCGAAACAGGAACTCCTCGCCGACGGCGGCCGGGCCCTGTTGCTGATCGTGCTGGCCGGCCTGGTCGGCGGCATCGTCTGGAACCTGCTGACCTGGCTGCTCGGCCTCCCCTCGAGCTCCTCGCACGCGCTGTTCGGCGGCCTGATCGGCGCCGCCGTCGCCGGCCTGGGCTGGGCCGGCGTCAAGTGGAACGGCGACGGTTCCAAGCTCGACGGCGTCGTCGGCAAGGTGCTGCTGCCGGCCGTCATGTCACCGGTGATCGCCGGCGTGGTCGCCGCGGCCGGCACCTGGGTGATCTACCGGGTCACCCTCGGGGTGGCGAAACGCTTCACCGAGAACGGCTTCCGCTGGGGCCAGATCGGCTCGGCCTCGCTGGTCTCGCTCGCGCACGGCACCAACGACGCGCAGAAGACGATGGGTGTCATCACGCTCGCGCTGATCGCCTCCGGTGAGTGGACCGACACCAAGAACATCCCGCTGTGGGTCAAGATCTCGTGTGCGCTGGCCATCGCGCTCGGCACCTATCTGGGCGGCTGGCGGATCATCCGGACGCTGGGCAAGGGCCTGGTGGAGATCACGTCACCGCAGGGCATGGCGGCCGAGTCGGCGTCGGCGGCGGTGATCCTCTCCTCCAGCCACCTCGGGTTCGCGCTCTCCACCACGCACGTGGCGACCGGCTCGATCCTGGGCAGCGGCGTCGGCAAGCCGGGCGCGCAGGTGCGCTGGGCGGTCGCGGGCCGGATGGTCGCGGCGTGGCTGATCACGCTGCCGGCCGCCGGGATCGTCGGCGCGGTGATGTGGTGGATCGGCGACCTGGTCGGTGGCCTCGGCGGTGCCCTCGTGGTCTTCGCGATCCTGGTCGCGCTCGCCGTCTACATGTACCTGCGGTCGCGCCGCGAGCCGATCGACCACAACAACGTCAACGACGAGTGGGACGTCCCGGCCACCGCGCCGAAGGCGACCGCCGGCGCGGCGAGCTGAGCGGGCGAGGAGACGACATGCACAACCTGACCCTGGCCTTCGCAGGCGCCTGGAAGGTGCTGGCCGCCAGCCTGATCCTGGGCGCCGGGCTGCCGGCGATCTTCGCCCTCGGCATCCGCTCCCTCGCGTACGGCGCGGGCGGCGACGCCGAGGTGCACGAGACCGGCACCGCCGGGCCGAAAGCGCACCCGATCGGCACGATCGGCGGGTACGTCGCGTTCGCGCTGGTGTTGCTCGGCATCGCGCTGGGCATCACGTTCATCGTGGCGACCGGCCTCGGGAAGGCGCTCAGCTTCGAGCACCTCTACCCGACCATCGTCGACAAGCACTGACCGGAGACGACAGTGAGCGAACAACGGTCGAACTTCCTCACCCGTGCGATCGAGTGGCTGCGGGCCGGCTACCCGGACGGCGTCCCGCGGCGGGACTACGTGGTCCTGCTGGGGCTGCTGCGCCGCAAACTGACCGAGGACGAGGTCCGCAAGATCGCGCAGGAGCTGGCGAGTCAGTCCCAGCCGGCTGACGGCCCGATCACCGGCGCCGGGATCGAGGAGATGATCAGCGCCACGATGCTGCAGGAGGCGACCCCGGCCGACGTGGTCCGGGTCTCCGCTCACCTGGCCGCCGGTGGCTGGCCGCTGGCCGATCCCCCGCCCGCCGAGTGAATGTGACCGAGTAGGACCCGGACGGCGCCCGCGGGCGGCGTCCGGGTTCCCGTCCAGATCGCCCGCAGGTCCCGCCGCAGCGTCAGCCCCGCCACCACGACGTGCGCCAACCGGCCGGTACGCAGGTCGTCCTCGACCGCGAGCCGGCTGATCACCGCCGGCCCGGCCCCGGCCAGCACCGCCGCCCGCACCGCCGCCGTGGTCGACAACTCCAGCCCGGCCGCTGCCGGCTCGTGCCCGGCTCCGCGCAGCGCCGCCGTCAGGACCTCCCGTGTCCCCGAGCCCAGCTCCCGGCTCACCAGCGGGGTCCGCGCCAGCTCGGCCGGCGTCACCCCGTCGCGCCGGCGGGCCCACCGATGCTCCGGCGGCACGACCAGGACCAGCTCGTCGTGCGCGACCACGCGGCTGCGCAGCCCGGCCGGCACGCGCGGCCCCTCGATGAACCCGAGATCCGCCGTTCCGGCCCGCACCTGCTCGATCACCTGGTCGCTGTTGGTGGCGGTGAGCACCACCTCGGGCGGTGTCCCGCCGCGACGTGCGGTGTCCGCCCGGCAACTGACCAGCCAGCCGGGGAGCAGATGCTCGGCAACGGTCAGGCTGGCACTGACGCGCAGCCGGGTGCGGCTGTCCTCGCGCAGCGCGGCCAGGCCCGCGTCGACCTCCTCGGCGAGCCGGATCAGCCGGTCGGCCCACTGCGCGACCACGACACCCTCGGGCGTGAGGCGGGCGCCACGGGTGGTGCGGGTGGCCAGCCGCACGCCGGTGCGCGTCTCGAGCGCGGCCAGGCGTGCGGAAACGGCCTGCTGCGTCAGCCCGCTCTCGCGCCCGGCGGCGCTCAGCGTGCCCGTCCGGGCGACGGCCAGCAGGATCTCCAAGGCGGTCAGGTCCGGCATGCGGAGGCTCAGGGTCACAACGACTGATGGTACGGACTCACAAGCGCCCCTTGTGACTCCACAAGAACCGCCCTGCTACCGCGATGGGCGGTTCCGGACAAGGGTGAAGTCATGCGCACCTCCGCTCCGAACCGATTCGCCTCCGTGATGGGCACCGGCATCCTCGCCGTGGCCGCCACCACCCTGCCGTGGCAGCCGCCTGGGCTGCACCCGCTCGCCATGGGCGCCTGGGTCCTGGCGACCGTCCTGCTCCTCGTCCTGCTCGCCGGTGCGCTCCGGAATCCGCGCGCGGCGCTGAGTCACCGCGCCGACCCGGCACTCGCGCACTTCTACGGCGCGCCGCCGATGGCACTGCTCACCGTGGGGGCGGGCACGCTGCTCGTGGGGCGCGACCTGATCGGGACGACGGCCGCGGTCGCCGTGGACTGGGTGCTCTGGAGCGCCGGGACGGCCGCCGGGCTGGTGTCGGCCGTCGCCGTGCCGTACCTCCAGTTCACCCGGCACGGCGGCGAGGACGGCGCGACCGGCGCGTGGCTGATCCCGGTGGTGCCGCCGATGGTCTCCGCGACCACGGGCGCGTTGCTCGTGCCACACGCCCCGGCCGGGCAGATCCGGCTCGCGCTGGTGCTCGGGTGCTGGGCGATGTTCGGGCTGAGCCTGGTGGCGTCGTTCGTGGTGCTGACCATGATCTGGCAGCGGCTGGCCGTGCACCGGGTCGGGGCGGCCACGACCGTCCCGGCGCTGTGGATCGGGCTCGGGCCGCTCGGCCAGTCGATCACCGCCGCGAACGCACTGGGCGACGCCGGGGCGGGAGTGCTGCCCTCGCCGTACGCACATGCGTTTCGGGTCCTCGGAGCGCTTTACGGCGTACCCACGTGGGGTTTTGCTCTGCTGTGGGCCGGCCTGGCCGCAGCCGTGACCGTCCGGGCGGCGCGTGCCCACCTGCCCTTCACGCCCGGCTGGTGGTCGTTCACGTTCCCGGTCGGTACGTGTGTGACGGGCACCTCAGCGCTCGCCGCGCATCTCGGCTCGGCGATGTTCGCGCTGCTCGCGACGGTTCTCTACGGTGTGCTGCTGATCGCCTGGGCGATTGTCGCCGTTCGGACCGTCCTGGAGTCCCGGACGGTGGACCCGAGGCCCCGGGAGCCGCTCGGTTACGGAAGAATCGCAGCTCGGATCTTGTAATGCTTGCGCTTTCGTTCTTCGTTGCGACAGAGAGGAGGACCCGACATGACGGCGACCCAGAACGCACCCGCGGTCCACATCCAGCCCGGGCCCACCGACAACCAGGCCGTCCTGATCGTGCACGGCAAGGACCGGACCGGAATCGTCGCCGCGATCAGCGCGGTGCTCGGCAAACACGACGCCAACATCGTGTCGCTGGATCAGTACTCGGACAATCCGCACGGCGGCGCGTTCTTCCAGCGCACGGTCTTCGCGCTCGACCACCTCAAGGCCCGGCTCCCCCAGGTGGAGCTCGACCTGCAGGCCAAGCTGGCCGAAGGCTTCGAGCTGGAGTACACGCTGCGTGACCTGTCCGTCCCCAAGCGCGTGGCGATCTTCGCCTCCAAGGACGACCACTGCCTGCTCGACCTGCTCTGGCGCCACCGCCGCGGCGAACTGCCGATCAACGTCTCCATGGTGATCTCGAACCACGCGGACACCGCCAACGAGGTGCGGTTCTTCGGCGTGCCGTTCTTCCACGTGCCGTCGGCTGGGCCGGACAAATCGGCCGCCGAGGCGCAGCACCTGCAGCTGCTGCGGGGCAACGTCGACTTCATCGTGCTCGCCCGCTACATGCAGATCCTCAGCGCGAACTTCATTGAGCACGTCGGCGTGCCGATCATCAACATCCACCACAGCTTCCTGCCGTCGTTCATCGGCGCCGGGCCTTACGCCAAAGCCAAGGCACGCGGGGTGAAGCTGGTCGGGGCGACCGCCCACTACGTGACCGAGGACCTCGACGAAGGGCCGATCATCGAGCAGGACGTCGTTCGGGTCTCGCACGCCGACACCGTCGCGGACCTGCAGCGGCGCGGGGCGGACGTGGAGCGGGCGGTGCTGTCCCGGGCCGTCCGGTGGCACAGCGAGGACCGCGTCATCCGCCACGAGAACCACACCATCGTCTTCGCCTGATTCCCGTTCTCCTCGCCCGGCCGCGTCCTGGCCCCCGCTCTGCCGCCGCCGGGCCGTCGGCCCGCCGCGGTCGCTCGCCCGGCGGCCTCCGGGCTGTCGCCTGGTCGAGGTCGTCTCGCGAGGTGGGCGGGTGGTCCCGGTGGCCGGGCGGCGGGACGGGGTCAGGCGGGCTGCGGGGTGGGGACGGTGATCCAGTTGGTGTACTTGCCGGTGCGGTTGTCGCCGGAGGACTGGCCGCGCAGCCGTCGCTGGATCCACGGCAGCACGTGCTCGCGGTAGTAACGGGCTTCGGCCAGCAACCCGCCACCCGCCGCCGGACCGGGATCGATCACGTGGGCCGGGGTGGGGTGGCCGAGAGCGGTCAGCACGGTGCTCGCCACCCGGCGGTGACCGGCGGCGTTGAGGTGGAGGCGGTCGGGCGACCAGTACCCGGCGCGGCGGATCTCTTCGTCGTGCCACATGTCGACGAAGGTCAGGTCGTATTTCCGGGTGAACGGCGCGACCGCCGCGGTCAGCGCGTCCCCCTTGCGGCGCATCGAGCTGCCGAACGGCAACCGGCTGGACGGGTCGGCACCGAACAGCAGCAGCACCTTCACTCCCTCGTCCAGGCAGCGGCGGATGGCTTTCTCGGTCATGTCGACGAGGGTGCCCATGTCGCTGCCGGGCCGCATCATGTCGTTGCCGCCGCCGTTGAGGGACAGCAGCGTCGGTTTCGGGTCGAGCGCGAGCGCGGCGTCGAGCTGGTCGGTGACGATCGGCTGGAGCAGACGGCCGCGGATGGCCAGGTTCGCGTACTGGATGGGTTCGCCCAGCCCGGCGGCGAGTCCGGCGGCGACCAGATCGGCCCAGCCGCGTTCGCTGCCGTCCGGCTGAGTGTCGCCCATGCCCTCGGTGAAGCTGTCCCCGATCGCGACGTACCGCATCCCCGCACCCCTCCCAGTTGATCAGGATCAGACTAGTCAGCGGGCGCGGCGACCCGGTGGGCTTGCGGCGACCCCGTGATCCAGGACTCGCCGGCCAGCACCACCAGCGCGGCGACGACCAGGATGCCGCCGGCCAGCGGGGTGGCGCGGGCGCCCCACGTCTCGAGGACTCCGGCGCCGAGCAGCGAGCCGGCGGCGATGCCGACGTTGAAGGCGACCGAGTTCCCGGCGGAGGCCATGTCGGTGCTGCCCGGCGCGACTTCCAGGACCCGGTTCTGCAGGGCCGGGGTGAGCGCGCCCAGCCCGAATCCGGTCGTTGCGAGCAGGACGGCGGTGACCGGTTTCGACGTGGCCGCCGGGTAGGACGCGAACAGTGCGGCGGCGAGCAGCACGACCGGTCCGATCATCGCGGCGCGCTGCCGGCGGTCGGTGGCGGCGCCGCCCGCGGCGATCCCGGCGAAGTCGGCGACCCCACGGGCGAGCAGCAGCGGGCCGAGCGCCGCGGCCGCGTACCCGGTCGCCAGGGTCAGGAACAGCTCGGTGTAGGTGAACGCGGTGTAGAGCCCGGCGACCGACAGCGCGGTCACGGCGACCACGACGGCGTAGCGCCGTGCGTCCGGGCTGGTGCCGGTCGCCGCATGGGAATTCGTCACCTCGATCTTCGGCATCAAGAAGATCAGCATTGCGTACGCCGTGAGCGCCAGACCCGCGAGCGCCAGGAACGCCACGCGCCACCCGTGCCGCTGGCCGATCCACGTCCCGGCGGGCACGCCGAGCATCGGTCCGAGTGACGCCCCGGCGAAGACCACCGCGTTGACCCGGCCACGGACGTGCACCTCGAACATCGCCGAGACGATCGGGCCGACGACCGCCCAGAACAGGGCCTGGGAGAACGCGACGCCGAGCCGGACTCCGAGCAGGACCGGGTACGTCGGTGCGGCCGCCGTGGCGACCGTCGAGACCACGAGCACCGCGAGCAGCGTCGCGATCAGCCGGCGCCGCGGCACCCGGCGGGTCGCCCAGGTCAGCGGGAAGGTGACGACGCTGACCGTGACCGCGTAACCGGTGACGAGCAGGCCGACTGCCGACGCGGAGACGCCCAGGTCGCCGGAGATCAGCGAGAACAGACCGATCGGGAGGGTCTCGGTGGCGACGTAGCAGAACGCGGAGACGGCCAGGGCCACCAACGCACCGACAGCCGGCATCGCCGCCCCCTCCGCGATCGGACTCCGGCTTACTTTAACGAGGATCGATGGGCTGGGGTGCTCACGGCGTACGCCGTCGATCGGAGCCGGCGAAAAGCGGCCCGCCGGCAAGCCGGCGGGCCGTCGAACGTGCGGAGCTCAGCTCAGCGGCAGAACCCGGGCGATCTTGATGGCCGAGCCGGAGCTGCCGGCGGCCGGGTAGGCGACGCTGCCGTCGGCGTAGGCCTTGAACGCGGTGTAGTTGTGGTCCTCGGCGCTGATGGTGAACTTCGCGCCGGCCGTCCTGCCGGTGCCGGCGTCGTAGGCCTGCGCGGCGATCGACGAGCCGGACTGCCAGGTCAGCAGCATCCGCCCGGTGCCGTAGGAGACCAGGTGGGGGTGGCTCGTCGCCGCCCCCGTGCTGACCGTCTTGTCGGACTCGCCGCTGGTGAAGTGCTCCAGCTTCGCCTTGCCGCCCTGGCTCCACGCCGTCCAGTAACCGCTCGACTCGGCCAGGACCAGGTCACCGCCGAAGAGCGTCCCGTCGCAGGTGCCGGCGGCCACGGTCCGGTACGGGTTCGGCCGCGCGATCCGGCAGCTGTTGTCGGTCGCGCAGACCGTCACGTAGTGGCCGGTGCGCGGATCCCACACGATCCGTGACGTCCAGGCGTGGCTGCACCCCACCTCGAACGCGTCCTTGTGCCCGGTGACCAGGGCACCGCTCGAGCTGACGACCTGCATGCGGTCACCCTCGTGAATGTCGACGCAGCTGCCGTTCCTGACGGTGATCGCGACCCCGAAGTACGCCGCGAACGTCTTGCCGTCGGTCGCGAGCCGCCCGTGGTGCTGGTACCACCAGATGAACCGGGCGCCGTCGTCGTACCCGGTCCGGCTGCTCGTCAGGTTCGTGACCTGGCGCTCCCAGACCAGCTTGCCGGAGGTGTCGAAGCGGATCATGTGCATGGTGTTGCACGGGCTGGACGTGCCGCCGCAGAGCGGGGTGTCGCCGCAGCTGCCCTTGCGGGTGAGCAGCAGCACGCCGCCGGTCTTGTCCGCCTGCACGTCCTGCAGGTCGATGCCGGTGAAGCTGGTCGGCGTGCCGATCAGCTTGTCGTCGCAGCCCAGGTGTCCGAGGTAGACCTTGCCGCCGGTGCCGAGCCAGGCGAGCCAGGACCCGCCGTCGGAGCGGGCCGCGATCGCCATCGGGAGTTTGTCGGTGTCGCCCTCGGCGCCGTAACCGGTGACCGCCGACGGCAGCTTCACCTCGGTGACCGTGGTGACCGGCTTCGCCGACGCGGGCCGGCCGCAGGCGCCGGTGGCGGCGGCCGGCGCGGCCGGCGGCGGGACCGAGGCGCCGGGCGTGCCGGATCCGCTCGGGGCGGCGGAGGCCGGGACGCCGGCGGACGCCGACGCGGCGGACGCGGCGCCCGCATCGGCCGCGACCGGGGTGGTGGCGTCGGGCGAGTCCGATTTCGAGCAGGCGGCGGCGGTCAGGGCGAGCGCCACGGCGGTCACCGCGGTCACCCACCTCATGCTGGTTTTCCGCATCGGCTTAAGCGTTTCCTAAGGGGGATTTGAATTGTCCTTCAACCGCAATCGGGGATTATCGCGGCGGCCAGACCTTACCGTTTCACCCATTCATCGGAAACACTCGGGCCGACCACTTTCAGGAAAGCCTGGCCGGGCGGTTCGGACGGCTCGTACGCGTGCGATAGCCGTACCGGTGCAGCAGCGGCAGCGCCAGCGCCGTCGCGGTCAGCCGCGGTCCCGCACTTTGCTCGTCGCGCCACCGGTCGTCGGCGCGCAGCGCGACCTCGCCGGTGCGGAACCGTCCCGGGTTCCCGGCGATGGTGTGGTTGGCGTCGAGCCGCACGGTGGTGTCGTCGGTGAACGGCCCGCCGGCGGTGTCCATCCCGGCGAACGCCAGCAGACCCTCGATCGTCTCCCGTGGCGCGGCCACGAAGTCCTCGTAGCGCAGCAGGCGGTACCGGCCCTCGTACGCGCCGGCCAGCCGCTCGGCGAGCGCGTTGCGGACCAGCCAGTGCATGGTGCTGGCAGCCGGGGCCTCCTGGTGCGTGACCGCCGACTTCATGCGGTCGGCCTGGTTCGCACGCATCCACGAATGCGTCACCGCGCGCGGATCACGGATCATGTGCAGCAGGTACGGCTCGATCCCGGGCATGCCGGGCAGCAGCGCGGCCGCGGACGGGACCTTCGACGAGTCGACGATCAGCCGCGCGCCCGTGACCTCGGCGATCGCGTGGTAGAGCCGGTGGGTGAGCTGCCGGTACTCCTCCGCCTCGGGCGTGGTGTCCGGGCCGGTCAGCCCCGGGGTGTGGCGGACGCGGATCGCCTCGCGCTGCAACCGGGAGACGCGCTCCGGGTCGGGGCGGTGCGCACCGAACGCCGCGTCCAGAACGGTGGCCCACAGCTCACAGCGGGTGAAGACCTGACCACATCCACATTTACGCTCCTCGATGAGACCGCGGCTCCACAGATAGAAGAGCTCACCGGTGGAGAAGACGCCGTCGTACGAATTCAGGATGTTGTCGACGATGGTGGTGCCACTGCGGCCCCACCCGGCGATATACATGACCTTTAACGACATGTCGCGGAATCGTTCACAGATCGGGTTAACGGAAGGTGAACAGAAGGTGGCCGAGGAGTGGTGTGGACCTCGGAGGTGTCTATGCCTTCCTGTGCTTTCTGAGAACGCGCGGACACGGCTTCCTCCTGAATGGATCGATCTTGGGCTTAGTATCCACCGTTGCCAGGCCTTAAACGGATATTTCCGTTTTATCGCTTCCGGCCGGAGACGTACTGGGTAACGCGCGGCCCCGGTCGAGGACGCGCGAATAGCGCGGAAACTACGCGCGCAGGTAATTCATGAATGCGGACAAATGCGCTGAAACCTCGACGTTCTCGTCGTAGAGCCACTGCGTCTGCAGCCCCTCGATCAGCGCCACCAACTGCCGGGTCACCACATCCGGATCCAGCCCGGCCCGCAACCGGCCCCGATCCCGCTCCAACTCCACCAGCTCCCGGAGATCGGCGTGGAACCGCTGCTCCCGCCGCCGGACGAACTCGTGCACCGGATGGTCCGGCGCGATCCCCTCCGCCAGCAACGTCGCATCCAGGTGCACGACGCCACGCCGGGTCCGGTTCCACCGGATCACCTCCGGCACTCCGTCGAACAGGCCTTTCTCCCGCAGCACCTGTTCCCGCCACGGCCGGTCCCGCTCCTCACGCTCCTCCAGCACCGCTTCCAGCAGGGCATCCTTGGTGCCGAAGTGGTAGCGCAGCGAGACGTGCGTGGTGCCCAGCTCCTCCGCGATCTGCCGCAGCGAGAACCGCCGGAACCCCTTCGCGGCGAACACGGCCAGCGCCGCGTCGACGATCTCGGCGCGCTTGCGCTCACCGTTCGCATAGGCGGCGCGTTTCCGTGCGGTCTCGGACATCGGCCTGCCAGGCTCACGGTTGGCGGTGGCCGACACGCTATCGCAAACCCCACCTTTCCGGTACGGCGTGAGCCGTCCGGCCTTGACGGCAAGGTCATTTCTGGTACGAGATGTGATCGTGACCGTTGCCTCCGCTCCGCTCCCGCCCGACCCCGCCGAACCGCGCCACCAGCGTCCGCCGGCGCCCGTCACCGACGGCGACGTCGTGTCCTGGCGCAACGCCGTCGTCGCCGAGGTCCCGGGATTCCGGCCCCTGACCCTGGACCTGACCCGCCCCGCCCGGGCGACCGGACCCAGCCCGCTGATCATCTGGGTCCACGGTGGTGCCTGGCTGTTCGGCAGCAACAAGCACGAGTCACCGCAACTGGCCCCCGGCCGGATCGCCGAGCGCATCCTGGACGCCGGGTTCGCGCTGGCCCGGGTGACGTACCGGTTCAGCGGCGAAGCCCGGTTCCCGGCACAGTTGCACGACGTCAAGGCCGCGGTCCGCTGGCTCCGGAAGTACGCCGCCGAGCTGGGCCTCGACCCGTCCCGCTTCGGGGTCTGGGGCGAGTCGGCCGGCGGTCACCTCGCCTCACTGGTCGCGCTGACCGGCGACGACCCCGACCCGGTGCTGGCCGGCCGGGACGGGGTGCGCGGCGTCTCGGACGCGGTCCAGTCCGCGGTCGTCTGGTACGGCCCGGCCAACCTCGCCACCATGCGCGGCAGCCACAACGACCCCGACTCGCCGGAATCGCAGCTGATCGGCGGGCCGGTGCCGGACCTGCCGACCGAGGCCGCGGTGGCCAGTCCGGTCACCTACGTCACGCCCGATGCGCCGCCGGTCCTGCTGGTGCACGGGATCGACGACCGGGTCGTGCCGGCGAGCCAGAGCGAGGAGTTGCACGATCGGCTGGCCGCGCTGAGCGGGCCGGTGAGTCTGCGGCTGGTGCCGGGAGCCGACCACTGCTTCGTCGGCGCCGACCTGGATCCGCTGGTCAGCGAGGCCCTCCGCCACTTCGAAGCCACCCTCTCCTAGCCCGTCGGCCCGCGCGCGGAGAGCACCCCGGCAGCCGATCGCCCGAGGCTGGGCCACAGCGGCGCCTCCGCGCGCTCGAAAGACCCTGCGAGCGAGCCGTCGCCCGCGGCCGCGCCTTGGCGGTGCCTCCGGGCGCTCGAAAGACCCCTGCGAGCGAGCCGTCGCCCGCGGCCGGGCCGCTGCGGTGATCGTGGGTGTGCGGGCAGGGCTCAGTAGCGGATCGGGAGCGGGTGTGGGGCAGGTCGGGTCCGAAACGGCCACGGGGTCACTCAGCGTCCTACCTTGGTGACACCCCGCACCGCCCCGACCGAGAGGCCCCCGCCGTGAACTACCGCCGTTCTGTTTCCGTCGCCGTCGCCGCGGCCGCCGCCACCGTGAGCATGCTCTCGACGTCCGGCGCCGCCCAGGCCGCGAGCTCGCAGAACGCGCAGAAGGCGAGGCCCTCCAACGCGGCCACGAAGGACACCGACCGCGACGGTATGCCGGACAAGTGGGAGAGCGCGAACGGCCTGAACCCGAAGAAGGCCGACGCCCGGGCGGACAAGGACCGGGACGGCTTGACGAACCTGGCCGAGTACAAGGCCGGGACCAACGCCCGGGTCGCGGACACCGACCGGGACGGCATGACCGACGGCTGGGAGGTCGGCAACCGCCTCAACCCGCGCAAGGACGACGCCGACGCCGACCCGGACGACGACGGGCTGACCAACGGGCAGGAGTTCGACCTGGGTCTGAGCCCGCGCAACGAGGACAGTGACGACAACGGCGTCCTGGACGGGGACGAGGACGCCGACGAGGACGGGCTGAGCAACGCGCAGGAGTACCAGCTCGGCTACGACCCCGAGGCGGCCGACTCGGACGACAACGGGGTGAACGACGGCGACGAGGACCTGGACGGCGACGAGCTGACCAACGCGCAGGAACTCACGCTCGGCGACGACCCGGAGAGCACGGACAGCGACGACGACGGGACCCTGGACGGGGACGAGGACCACGACGGGGACGGGGTCAGCGACCTCGACGAGTTCGCGAACGGCACCGACCCCCTGGAGGGCGACGCCCCCGACGACGGTGACCTGCCGGGCGACGACGTCCCGGGCGACGACAACGGTGGCACCGGTTCGGGTGACGACGGTTCCGGCGTCGACGGGATGTCGGTGACGGTGACCGTCGCCGCGGGCGGTTCGGGCCAGGGCCGGGCCGGCGATTGGCGGTGAAACGCACAGCTCCCGCATCACTTCTCGCAACCTTGCCGTCCCCCCATGCGTGCGGGTGCGGGCTAATCTGACCCGGTGACCGCGAGCGATTACACCGCGACGCTGCCGCGTAAACGCATGGGCGCCGGTGCTCTGCTCTCCGACCAGTTCGGACGTGTCCTTCTGGTCGAGCCGACCTACGCGCCGCACTGGGAGCTCCCGGGCGGCGCGGTGGAGGCGAACGAGTCACCGCACGCGGCGACGATGCGTGAGCTCCGGGAAGAGCTCGGTGTGCTGGTCCGGGTGGGCCGGCTCCTGGTCACCGACTGGGTGCCGCCCCGGCCGGACCGCACCGAGGGGATCATGATGATCTACGACGGCGGGCTGGTCACGCCCGACCGGACGGCCCGGATCCGGTTGCCCGTCGCCGAGCTGCGGCAGTGGGCGTGGTGCACGCAGCAGGACGTGGTCACGCTCCTGCCGGAGATCCTGGCCCGCCGGGTGATCGCCGCGATCCGCGCCCGGGCCGACGGCGCCTCCTACTACCTGGAGAACGGCTACTTCGTCGCTTGACGAACCGGAGGCCCCTGACGAAGGGAAGGCGTCTGACTGACGGAAGGCGCCTGACTGACGGAAGGCGCGACGGCCGGAGTGGCCTGACCGGGGCTCACTGACTGATCCGGATCAGCTTGCTACGCCGTACCGGCACATCGGGAAAGCCGGACCACGGCGGACCACAAGCCTCGGCTGGGGCTCAGGGCGGTCCCGGCCGGGTCGTCTTCCCCGCCTCGATCAGCTCCGGCACCGTGACCATCCGGAAACCCCGTTTGCGCAGCCCGTCGAACATCGTCGCCAGCCCGCGGACGGTGACCAGCCGGCGGTCGTCGCCCTCGTCGTGGGCGAGCAGGATCGAGCCGGGCCGGACCGAGTCGATGATGTCCTTGGCCTGGCCCGGCGGGTCGTCGTGGAACAGTTTCTCGCGCATCGCCTTCGACCAGAGGACCACGTCGTAGCCCATCTTGTCGGCGGCCAGCATCGTCGAGCCGCCGATGTGGCCGAACGGCGGGCGCAGCAGGCTGACCGGCCGGCCGAACTGCTTCTTGATCTGCTCCTCGGTGCGGCCCAGCGATTCCAGGACACCGTTCAGGTCGAGGGTGGCGAGGTCGTCGTGGTTCCACGAGTGGTTACCGATGGCATGCCGGTCCATCCGGCCGCGGACCAGGTCGGCGTTGCGTTCGAGACGGCTGCCGACCATGAAGAACGTGGCCGGGACGTCCGCGGCGTCCAGCGCGTCGAGGACCATCGGCGTCCAGTGCGGCGCCGGGCCGTCGTCGAAGGTGAACGCGACCAGCGGCTCGGTCGTCTCCACGTAGTAACGGACGGCGACACCCGCGTGGTGCACGGCGTCGAGCACGTCAGCCGCGGCGGCGTAACCGCCGGCCACCGGGGGCCGGTCCAGGCCGAGCCAGTGCGGGATCTCCCGCGCACCGACGGCTCCGGCGGCGATCCCGGCGGCGCCGGCCAGGGCGGTGCGCAGGACCGCCCGGCGGCTCACCATGGCAAAGACTTCGGCGTACGGACCGTCTCCGTATCTGGCGCCATGGTCAAACCCCCGTAAGCCCGGCATGAGTCATCGGATTCTGTCCGAACGTGTCAAGTCCGCGCCTCAGCCGTCCGGCTACATATAGCGCCTACCTGGTACGAAGTGGACGTGCCTGAGTCAGCGAAATCACTCGACGGAACCGTTCTGACCACCCCTCGCCTGCTGCTCCGCCAGTGGCGCGACGACGACGTGGACCCCTTCGCCGCGTTCACCGCCGACCCCGAGGTGATGCGCTACATCCACGACGGCAGCACGCTGGACCGTACGCAGACCGCCGAGCGGATCGCGCTCTGGCAACGCCACTGGGACGAGCACGGCTACGGGTTGTACGCGGTGGAGCTCCGGGAGACCGGTGAGCTGATCGGCTTCACCGGGCTCGCGGTGCCGCTGTTCCTGCCCGAGGTCCTGCCCGCGGTCGAGATCGGATGGCGGCTGGGTCGCCCGTACTGGGGAAAGGGTTTCGCCACCGAGGCGGCCCAGGCGGTGGTCGACCGTGCGCGCACCGGATTCGGTCTGGACCGGCTGGTCAGTATCCACATCGCCGGCAACGAGGCGTCCGCCCGGGTGATGGTGAAGCTGGGCATGCGGCTCGAGCGCGAGACCGTTCAGCCGGACACCGGCCGGCCGCTCCGGGTGTACGCCATGGACCTCTGACCAGCGCGGCGGGATACGCCCGGGCGGAGGACGCGCCCGGACGCCGCGCCCGGGTAGCCTTCCGGTCATGTATTCCTCGCCGCACGTCCGGGTGTCGGATTCCGACCGCGAGGCGATCGTCGCGCAGTTGAGCAACGCGACCGCCGAGGGCCGGTTGACGATCGAGGAGTTCAGCGAGCGGTCCCGCGCGGCCTACGCGTCACGCACGTGGGGCGAGCTCTCCGCGGTGCTGCACGATCTGCCGGTCCTCGTGGCCGCGCCGGCGGTCTTCGGGCAGCCGCTGCCGCCGGCCCGGGAGAGCAAGCTGCCGATGCTGTCGCTGATGTTCGGCTTCCTTCCACTGCCGCTGCTGATGTGCGGCGGCGTCGGGTTGCTGGCCCCGCTCAGCGGGATCGCTGCGATCGTGCTCGGGGTCCGGGCGCTCCAGGGGCCGGCGTACACCGTGCGTAACGGCCGGGCGATGGCCGTCGGCGGGCTGGCCCTCGGCACGCTGTCCGTGCTCGGGATGGCCACGTTCGTCGCGCTCCTGCTCAACGGATTCGTGCCGTTCTTCTAGGCACGACCTCTCGGGACGCGGCTTGCTACGCGCGGCCGAGGATCCGATCCATCAGGCGTACGTCCGAGCCCACCAGAACCCGGTACGAATCGCGGGTCATCCCGTCCAGAAGATCCCGCGCCACCCGGTACGGCGTCGAGGCGGGGAACACCATGGCCACGTGCACGTTCTCCCCGGCTTGCACGTCGCGCGGGAATCGTCGCGCGGCGACCCGTGCAGCGTCCGGCGCGGTCGCCGCGTCGCCGAGGCTGACCAGGTGCGCCTCCTGCCGGGCGCGCAGCAGTGGCAGGAACGTCCGGATCACCGGCTCGCCCGCCCCGGCGCAGTGGATCACCCCGTCGATCGCGTTCCAGCGCTCGATCACCGCGGGCGGCAGCGCCTCGACCTGAGCCGGCTCGGTCACGTCGGCGACGTGGGTGGAGAGCAGCAGCGGCGCGACGACCTGGCGTGCGGTCTCGGTCAGCGCTTCCGGGTCGGCGTCGACGGCCGCGACCCGGGCGCCGCGCCGGATCGCCTCCAGGGTGACCGCGCGGCCGAATTCACTGCCCGCACCGGTCACTACCAGGGTTTTACCCGCCACTCGCATGCCACGCCCCCTCGGATAGTGACGGTGATCACGCTACTGCGATCCAGTGCGGAATGGCAACGCAGACATGCCGGTCGCCGGTTTCGGACTTTGTGCCGTGCGGACGGTAGAAATCGGGAGAATACCGGCAGATGGCGTAAACGCGACGAGGGAGGCCGACCCTGACCACGAACCTGCCTCCCGCCCTGCTGCGCCCGGTGCTGTCGATCACCGACCGGTTGCGTACCGGCATGCGCCTCGGCCTGGTGGTTCTCGCGCTGCTGGTGCCGGGCGCGCTGGCCACCGGCATGTACGCCGTGGAGAAGGGCAAGGACCTCGGCTTCAGCTCCCGGGAACGGCAGGGCGTCGAGGTGCTCGGCCCGATCCTGACCGCCCTCGCCGACACCGCCGCCGGACGCAAGCCGGACCTGGACGCGGTCCGGTCCGTGGTCGCCGCGCACCCCGGCCTCGGACTGAGCGACACCGCGAGCACGGTACCGGAGGTCGGCGACGGCTCCGGGGACGCCCGCGTCGCGACGGCGACCGCGCTGGTCACGCTGATCACCGCGGTCGGCGACAACTCGAACCTGATCCTCGACCCGGACCTCGACTCGTTCTACGTGATGGACGCGCAGGTCGTGCAGGTGCCGCAGGCGCTGCTCGCGGCCCTGCAGACGGCCCACCCGGACACCGGGCTGACCGGTCAGCAGGCGATCGCGGCCAAGGCGGTGCTGGCCGGCCGGCTGGAGGCGGCCGCGGACGCGCTGCGCCGGGACGTCACCACGGCGGCGAAGAACACCGACGACTCCCGGCTGGCCAACCGGCTCACCCCGGTGCAGACCCTGGCCGACGCGATCTCCTCGCTGGACAAACAGATCGCCGCGACGCTCAGCTCACCGGCCGCGGCGGCCGAGCCGGTCGAGGTGGCGGACGCCGCGACGGCCACCGTCCGGCCGCTGAACACCACACTCGACGACCTGCTCGACGGGCGGATCGGGGAGGACTCGCTGGAACGCGGCCTGGTCGTCGGCATCTCGCTGGGCGGGTTCCTGCTCGCCCTGTGGTGCGCGGCCGGTGTGGTCTGGCGGACCAGCCACGACGTGCACCAGACGGTGGAGGCCGTGACCGCGATCGCCGCTTCCGACCTGGCGCCGCGGCCGCTGCCCGAGGGCCGCGACGAGATGGGCGACATCGGCCGGGCGCTGATCGTGGCCCGGACCAGGCTGGCCGACCAGGAGGAGGCACTGGCCCAGGCCGAGGTGGCCCGGGAGCAGCAGCTGCGAGCCGGGTTCCTGCACCAGCGGCAGGCCGAGACCCAGTTCCGGCGGCGCACCCAGGACATCATCGACGAGTCCACCTCCGTGATCGCCGAGGAACTGCGGCAGGTCACCGACAAGGTCGGCGAGGTGCGCACCGCGGCCGAGGTGATCGACGACCGGATCAGCGTGGCCGACACGGCGACCAACGCGATCGTCGGCCAGGCGCACGACGCCGAGCAGGTGATCTCCTCGCTGGAGCACAGCCTGCGCCGGGTCGCGTCGACCGCCGAGCTGGTCACCGGGATCGCCCGGCAGACCCGGCTGCTGGCGCTGAACGCGACCATCGAGGCGGCCCGGGCCGGTGAGCTCGGCTACGGCTTCACCGTGGTCGCCGACGAGGTCAAACAGCTGGCCATGCACACCGCCGAGTCCACCGACCAGATCCTGCGGACCATCGACGACCTGCGGCGGGACACCAACGCGATGTCGGACACGATCAGCACGATGATCGAGGGCATCGGCGGGGTCGGTGACGCCGCCACGTCGCTGCGCACGGTCGCGGCCGACCAGCGGACGCTGATGGAACGGCTCGCCGCGCAGATGGCCGGCACCCTCGGCCGGGTCGACGAGATGACCGACCTGGCCAGCCGGCTGGAACGGCGGGAGCACGACCGGATCGCCGCGGCCGGGCGGGTCACCCTGCACGGGCCGGGCCGGCCGGGCGCGCACGCCACCCTGATCAACTTCAGCGCGGGCGGCCTGCGCTGCATCGTCACCGGCGAACGGCAGTTCACCGAGGGCGCCACCGTCGACGCCGAGCTGACCAGCGGCGCGGAGGGGGCGATGACCGTGCATGCCCGGGTGGTCAACGTGGTCGACTCACCCGGGCAGCAGGAGCTCGGCCTGCAGTTCCTGGTCACCGACGACGCGATGGCGCAGCGTCTGGTGGCCTTCGCCGAGCAGATGGTCGGATAGCCGGACCTCGCCGAGCCGTGCGGCCGGCGAGGCCCCGACCCCGGCTCAGCGACGCGGGAACGCCCGTGCCGGGGTGCTCAGCGTCTTCGCCGCGGCGGCATCCGGCGCGTTCACCGTCCAGTCCGGGTGGCCCGGCATGGGCGGCGTCTTCGTGCCGTAGAGCCAGTCGTTCAGGAACGCCCGCAGGTCCCGGTGCGACACCTTCGAGGCGAGCGCGATGAAGTCCTGCGTCGAGGCCGTCCGGCCACGGTTCTGGGCGACCCAGGCCCGTTCCAGGGCGTCGAACGCCTTGGCGCCGATCGTCTGGCGCAGGGCGTAGAGGACGAGCGCGCCACCGTCGTACACGTTGGGGTTGAAGACGTCCCAGATCACGTCACTCTTCAGCGGGTGCGCGACCGGGCCGTACTTCGTCCGGTACTGATCGCCCCTGGCGTAGGCCGCCTTGAAGTACGCCTCCAGGTCGGCCTCACCGGTGTAGTCCTGGAACTGCCCGTGCTCCTGGGCGTAGATCAGCTCGTACCACGTGGCGTGGCCCTCGCTCTGCCAGACGTCGCTCCACTGGTACGGCGCGACGCTGTCACCGAACCACATGTGCGCCAGCTCGTGGGCCATCACCGGGTCGAGGATGAACTTCGGCGCGGCGAACAGCCCCGTGTCGTACAGGGAAAGGGTCTGGGTCTCGAGGGCGAAGCCCAGGTCGGTGTCGATGACCAGGGAACCGTAGTTCTCGAAGGGGTACTTGCCGACCTTGCCGACCATCCAGGCGAGCTGGGAGCGCTCGACCTCGGCCTTGGGCAGCAGGTCCGCGGCGAGCCGGGTGGGCACCACGTCACGGATCGGGACGCCGCCGACCGAGGGCCGCTGCTGGACGGTGAAGTCGCCGACGGCGAGCTGGATCAGCTCGCTGGCCATCGGCTTCGACTCACGGTAGACCGAGGTCACCGCCCCGCCGCGGGTCCGGTCGCCGACGTGCACACCGTTAGCCACCGCGGTCCAGCCGGCCGGGCGAGTCATCGAGATGGTGTAGGTGGCCAGGTCCCGCGGGTGGTCGTTGCTCGGGAACAGCTGGTGCGACTGGTCCGGCTGACCGGCCATGATGGTCCCGTCCACGGTGGTCACGAAGCCGGCCGGGGAGTCCGCGTTCGCCGGGATCGGGGTCGCGGTGAAGCCGCTGACCGTGACCCAGAACCGCTTGCCCTTGCTCAGGTGGCGACTGGGCGTGACGACCAGCTCGTCACCGGAGCGGCTGAACCTCGCCGGGCGGCCGTTGACCGACACCGCACCGACCGACTGGCCGCCGAAGTCGAGGTCGAAGCGGGACAGGTTCTGCGTGGCGACCGCGGTGATCGTCACGTCGCCGGTGACGGTCTGCTTCGGGTCCTTCTCCGGGTAGCGGATCCGCAGGTCATAGTCCTGCACGTCGTATCCGCCGTTGCCCAGCAGCGGGTACAGCCGGTCACTGAAGCCCGGGGCGCCCGGGCTCGCCTGATGGGTTCCCGCGGAGGCGGGAGCGCTCAGGCCGGCCACCACGATCAGCGCGGTGGCGCCGGCCGCGAGCAGCCCCGAGAGACGTTTTTCGATATGAAGGTCACTCATGGCCGCCGACGTTACGCCCGCCACAGTGGACTCGCAGCCCCCTTAGGTTCTGTCCCGCGTGATCCGCGGGACAGAACCTAACCGGACAGGGAGATGCGGGCGATCAGGCCGGTCCCGGGCGCACGCTCCAGCCGTAGCGTGCCGCCCTGGGCCTCGACGATGCGGCGGCTGACGGCCAGACCCAGGCCCAGCCCCGGGAGCTGGGCCAGCCGCGCCTCCCGACCGCGCAGGAACGGGACGCCGAGCGCGGTCAGTTCCGCCTCGTCCAGGCCGGAGCCGTGATCCCGGACGACGACGGCCGGCCGCGGGTGCGCGGTCACGGTGACCTCGACCGGCTTGCCCTCGCCGAAGCAGAGCGCGTTGCCGAGCAGGTGCCCGAGGGCCACCTCGATCAGCTTCGGGTCAGCGGTGACCCAGACCGGGATGTCCGGCCGGATCACGCGCACTCGCCCGGACCGGAGAGCGGTCACCGCGGCCGAGGTGAGAATGCCGAGGTCGAACCGGCGGCGGTCACCGATCGGCTCGTGCATCTGCTGGTTGACCGTGCGCAGCAGGTTGTCGACGGTGCGGCAGAGCCGGTCGGCGTTGCGGGTGATCGCGTCGACCCGGCGCTCGAAGCCGGGCGCGATCGCCCCCATCTCGGTGAGCAGTTCCAGGTTGCCGCTGATCGTGGCCAGCGGCGTACGGATCTCGTGGGAGATCGCCGTGACCACCTCGTCCTGGCCCACGGCGGCCGGGAACGCCTGAGTGGCGGCCAGGTGTCGCAGTCCGGTCTCGGCGTCGACCCGGCGGGCGATCCGGGACAGCATGCGGACCGTCGCCTCCGGGTTGTGGCGGCGCGGCTGGTCGTCGAAGACGCAGAGCGCGCCGACCACCCGGTCACCGTGGCGCAGTGGCGCGGCGCCCAGGAACCGGACGTGCTCGGCGCCCTTCACCAACGGATGCGCGGCCAGTCGCGGGTCCCGGCTGGCGTCGCCGACGACCATCGTGTCGTTCACGGCGGCGACCACGTCGCAGACCGAGTTCGATTGCGGGACGCCGACCACCGTACGGATGCCGATCGTGCCGGCGAAGTGCGCGGTTCCGCCGCCGATCATCTTGAGCGCGGCCATCGGCGCCCGGCAGGCCTCGGCGGCCAGTTCCAGCACTTCGGGAATCTCGGCCACGGCCGCGCGGTAGTGCTCGGCCGCCGCGAGACGGGTCTCCACCGGATCGATCGTCATTGTTCTCCCGCTCCATCAGGTGCCCGGTCGCGTGCCCCGCTGGGATCGGCGTCGCGGGGCACGGCTTGCGGGAATCGCGGGTTGCCATCGAGGAGCCCGCCGCATCTCCTGGCATGTTGACGGGAAGCCGACCGGCCTACCTGAAGTGGGCGAGGCCGGACGGCGGATCGCCGGCCCTTCCGCGGTAGGTCGCGCGTCCAGCGGGTATGTCGCCGGGATGAGCGACGCACAGGACCGCTACCAGCAGAACGACCCCGACCGCGCCAACGGCCTGATCAGCGACGGCCAGGGCGAATTCGTCCAGCAGCATCCCGGCGGCGCCTTCGACCCCCGCGCCTTCCGGCCAGGCCGTCCTGCCGCCGCACCGGACGAGCCGGACGACGACCCCACGGTCGGCGAGCCACCGATGGGCAACGGCCGGATGACCGCGCCGGGCGCGGAGGCCGACAAGGCCCGCTAGCTGCGAAGCCCACGAACGAAAGCGCCGAGCCGCTCCAACCCCTCACGCAGGGCTTCCCGGGACGCGGCGTAGGAGAGGCGGACATGCGTGTCAGCGGTCACCGCCCCGAAATCACGCCCTGGAGTGACCGACACGTGCGCCTCCTCCAGTGCCCGCCGGCAGAACTCCCACGCCCCCAGCCCGGTCGAGCTGACGTCGAAGTACACGTAGAACGCGCCGTCCGGCGGCACCGGCACCGGCAGCCCGATGCGCGCGAGCCCGTCCAGCGCGATGGCCCGGCGCGCGAGCAGTTCGGCGCGGCGTTCCTCGCAGACGGCCAGCGACCGGGGCGTGAAGCATTCCAGCGCGGCGATCTGGGCCGGCGCGGAGGCGCACAGGAAGTAGTTCATGGCCAGCCGCTCGGCTGCCTCGACCAGGGCGGGCGGCAGCACGCACCAGCCCAGACGCCACCCCGTCATGCCGAAGTACTTGGAGAAGCTGTTGATCACGATGGCGTCCGGGTCCGCGGCGAGGATGCTGCGCGGCGGGGTGCCGTCGGCGGCAGGGTCGGCCAGGTCCAGGTAGATCTCGTCGACGATCCGCCAGACGCCCCGGGCACGGGCGAGATCACAGACCGAGACCATTTCGGCGTACGGGATGGAAGTGCCTGTCGGGTTCGACGGGCTCGCGATCATCACCGCGCTGGTCCGTTCACTCCACACCTGCTCGACCGCCGTGGTGCCCAGCTGGTAGCGGGACGCCGGCGTGGTGGCCGCGGTGACGACCGTGCCGCCGAACGTCTCGACCAGCGCCCGGTTGCACGGGTAGGACGGGTCGGCGACGATCACCTCGTCGCCGGGATCCGTGGTGGCCGCCGTGACCAGCAGCAACGCACCCGAGGCACCGGGTGTGACCGCGATCCGCGCCGGGTCGACGGTGACGCCGTGCCGGTCGCGGTAGAAGCCCGCGATCGCCTCGCGCAGCGCGGGCAGCCCGAAGGCCGGGGTGTACGGCAGTGCCCGCCCGTCCATCACGTCCCGCATCGCGTCGCGGACCGCGGGGGGCGCCCCGAAGTCGGGTTCGCCCAGCCCGAGCCGGACGATGTGGTGCCCGGCGGCCTCCAGCTCCCCCGCGCGCCGCCCGAACGCCATGGCGTGGAACGGCTCGACCGCCTGGGCCCGCTGCGACAGTCTCACGGGGTGACGCCCTCGGCCGGAAGCGGATCGGTCGCCGGTTCCTCCTCCTCCGGCGCCGGGACCGGGTTGCTGAGCTGCTCGCGCAGGTAACCCCAGACGACCGCGATCAGCGCGGCGACCGGCACGGCGAGCAGGCTGCCGACGATGCCGGCGAGGTTGCCGCCCAGGGTGACGGCGAGCAGCACGACGGCGGCGTGCAGGCCCAGGCCCCGGCTCTGGATCATCGGCTGGAAGACGTTCCCCTCCAGCTGCTGGACGAGCAGGATGATGCCGAGCACGATCAGCGCCTTGACCCAGCCGCTGAAGACCAGCGCGATCAGCACCGCGACCAGGCCGGCGAAGACCGCGCCGACGATCGGGATGAACGCGGTGACGAACGTCAGCACGGCCAGCGGCAGCACCAGCTTGACGCCGGTGATCCACAGGCCGAGGCCGATGAAGACCGCGTCGAGCAGGCCGACGAACGCCTGCGAGCGGACGAACGAGCCGAGCGTGTTCCAGCTGCGGCCGGCGATCTCCGGCAGGTCGGTGGCGAGCCGGCCGGGCAGTTGGCGGCTGAGCCAGGGCAGGAAGCGCGGCCCGTCCTTGAGGAAGAAGAACATCAGGAACAGCGCCAGGATCGTGGTGACCACGCCGTTGACGATCGTGCTGACACCGGTCAGGGTGGCGTTGGCGATGCTGCCGACGCTGGCCTGCAGCTTGTCGATCGCGGTGTTCAGACCGTTGTTGACCTGGGCGTCGCTGATGTTCAGGGGCGGGCCGGAGGCCCAGTCGCGGACCTTCTGGATGCCGTCCACCACGCCCTGGCCGAGCTCGCCGGCCTGCTCCGAGACCGGCACCGCGATCAGCACGACGATGCCCACGATCAGGGCCAGGAACAGGACCGTGACCAGGGAGGCGGCCAGTGCCGGCGGCCAGCCGTGGCGGCGCAGGAAACGGACCGGCGGCCAGGTCAGCGTGGTCAGCAGCAGCGCCACGACCAGGGGCCAGAGCACCGACCAGGCGATTCCCAGCAGTTCCAGGAACACGTAGAGGAGCAGCAGGATCAGCAGGGTCTGCGCGGAGACCCGGGCGGCGTCACGCATCGCCGAGCGGGTCTTCGCCGTGCTCAAAAGGGGCCCCATGACGATCACCCTACGGAACCGGGGTGACCCGGCTCAGCCAGGGTGAACGGCGATTCGCGGCGCAATCGTGGCGGCGTACCCCGCTCAGCGCTCCGGACAAACCCGAGATCGACATGATTGACTCCCCGCATGCGTGAGGACGAGATCACCCAGGTGGTGACCCGGGTCGCGGACCGGGTCACCGAGCACTACGTTTTCCCCGAGGTCAGCGACCGGATCGCCGCCGCCCTCCGGCCCGACCGGTACCCGGAGGGCATCGACGCCGCCGAGCTGGCCACCCGCGTCACCGAGGACCTCCAATCGATCAACGGCGACAAGCACCTGCGTCTGCTGCACAGCGAGGAGCCGCTGCGCGACGATCACGGCGACGACGAGGCCGACCTGGCCGAGCTGACCGCGTGGGCCGCGCGCACCGGCGGTGGCATCGGCCGGGTCGAACGCCTCGACGACAACATCGCCCTCATCGAGATCACCCCGCTGTTCTTCCCGCCGACCGCGGCCGGCGACCCGATCGCCGCCGCGATGACCCTGGTCGCGGGCGCGTCGGCGCTGATCCTGGACGTGCGCCGCTGCCGGGGCGGTGTTCCCGAGACGGTCGCCCTGTTCTGCAGCTACCTGTTCGGCCCGCAGCCGCTGGAGCTCGGCGGCCTCTACTTCCGCGCCGAGGACCGCGTCCGGCAGTTCTGGACCGTGCCGCACCTGGCCGGTCCCCGCTTCGGCCCCGACCGCCCGATCGCCGTCCTGACCAGCGCCACCACCTTCTCCGGCGGCGAAGACCTGGCGTTCACGCTCCAGGAACGCGGGCGGGCCACCGTCATCGGCGAGACCACCCGGGGCGGCGCCCACCCGCGCGAAGCCTTCGCCGTCCACCCCCACCTCGAGGTCACGATCCCGATCGCGCGCTCGGTCAGCCCGCTCAGCGGCACCAACTGGGAGGGCGTGGGCGTCCGCCCCGACATCCCCACCCCCGCGACCGATGCGCTGCCCCGGGCCACCAAGCACTTGCTCGCCGCTCTCGGCTGACACTCCTCTTGCGCGTACGCCCGTGAGCCGCCCGCCCGCCGTCCCGCCCGCCCACTCACCCCAGCCGCGTGACCCGCCCTCTCCGGCGGGCGGCTCACGCGCGTACGGAGAAAGCGGGGTTGAACAGGGTTTTCAGGGACGCCACGGGACGAGGCAGTGGTCGACCAGGGCGAGCTGACGGGTGGGGTTGACCATGGGGGCGGACATCACGGCGTTGACCTGCTCGCCGAGGCAGATGGTGAGCAGCGCGTCGACGACGTCGGTGATCGGGATCGTCGGGAGGAGCTCACCGTCGGCGATGGCCTCGCGGAAGCGGTCGGCCATCTGGCCGCCCCAGAACTCGCCGAGGTCGGGCGTCTTCTCGATCTTGGAGTTGGCGGCGAGGCGACCCCAGAAGCCGACGACCACGAACGCCTCGTCCAGGGTCTCCTTGGTGAGCGGGAGGATCTCGCCGATCATCGCGTAGAACGCGGCGAGCCCGCGCAGCCCGGCGGTCGCGGCGGCGATGCGGGCGTTGGTGCGGTCGGTGATCCGCGCGTAGGCGCCCGCGGCGACCTCGTCGAACCCGTCGAAGTAGTGCCAGAGCGCGCCGGTGCCGATCTTGAGCTCGGCGGCGATGGCCCGGCTGGTGGCGGCCGACAGCCCGTCGCGGGCGACAACCTTCAGGTACGCCTCGATGATCTCGGAACGTCGCTGGTCGTGATCGACGATCTTCGGCACGTGATCCCCTTCCCGCTCGATGAGGCTACCGGCATTTGTTCACGGTGCGAACCTGCGGACCACTTGTGCGGTCTGTTACCGCCTCGTAAATTCCGTAGCGCACGGAGTCGTCACCACCACCCCTGGTGGCGGCTACTTGTCCAGGGACCACTGCGGCGCGATCCGCCGGAGTGGTCCGCAGCGGACCGGGAGGTCAGACGCGTGACGTTCTACCGGCAGGTGGGCAGCATCCCGCCGAAACGGCACACCCAGCACCGCCGCCCGGACGGCGGGCTCTACGCCGAGGAACTGGTCGGCGAGGAGGGTTTCTCCTCGGACTCGTCGTTGCTCTACCACCGTGGCATCCCGTCGGCGATCGTGGACGCGCGCCCGTGGCAACTGCCCGACCAGAGCCTGACCCCGAACGCGCCGCTCGTTCCGCGCCACCTGCGCCTGCACGACCTCGACTTCAAGGAGGCCGACCCGGTCACCGGGCGGCGACTGGTCCTGGGGAACGCGGACGTGCGGATCTCCTACGCGGCGTCGACGGAGATCTCGCCGTACTACCGGAACGCGATCGGCGACGAGTGCGTCTACGTCGAGCGGGGCGCCGCGACCGTGGAGACGGTGTTCGGCGCGCTCACCGTCGGCCAGGGCGACTACGTGATCATCCCGCGGATGACCGCGCACCGGTGGATCCCGACCGGCTCCGAGCCGCTGCGAACCTATGCGATCGAGGCCAGTTCGCACATCGCTCCCCCGGCGCGGTACCTGTCGCGCTACGGCCAGTTCCTCGAACACGCCCCCTACTGCGAACGTGACCTTCGCGCGCCGGCCGAGCCGCTGCTGGCCGAGGGGACGGACGTCGAGATCTACGTCAAGCACCGCGGCGGCGGGACGATCCACGTCGTGCCCGAGCACCCGTTCGACGTGGTCGGATGGGACGGTTGCCTCTACCCGTACGCGTTCAACATCGCCGACTTCGAGCCGATCACCGGCCGCGTCCACCAGCCCCCGCCGGTGCACCAGGTCTTCGCCGGGCAGAACTTCGTGATCTGCAACTTCGTGCCGCGGAAGGTCGACTATCACCCTCTCGCCGTGCCGGTGCCGTACTACCACTCCAACGTCGACTCCGACGAGGTGATGTTCTACGTCGATGGCGACTACGAGGCGCGGAAGGGTTCCGGGATCGGCAAGGGGTCGATCTCGCTGCACCCGGGCGGGCATTCGCACGGGCCGCAGCCGGGAGCCGTCGAGCGGTCGCTGGGGGTGGAGTTCTTCGACGAGACCGCGGTGATGGTGGATACCTTCCGGCCGCTGGATCTCGGGGAGGCCGGGCTGGCCTCGGACGACGGGCGTTATGCCTGGTCCTGGTCCGGTCGCGGCCCGTCCGCATGACCGGATCCACGCCGCCCGGCTCCCCGGCGCGACCCGAGGCAGCGGCGCGGCTCGATCTGGACGCCGCGCTTCTCGACACCTTGTTCGCGCGGTTCTTCGACGACGCCGCGCTGTTCCCGCCCGGGAACGCGCCGATGGCCGACGCCGTGCCCGCTCATCGGCGTGCGCTGGCCGGGCCGCACGGGGATCTGCTCGGGCCGTTCGTCATCCCGGCCGCGCGGCTGGCCTCGCTCGACGGGCCACCGCTGGACATCGCGCTGATCATCGCGCCGGCTTCCCTGGACGAGCTCCCGGACAATCCGGGCCCGCGGGTGGTCGCGGTCGAGACCCCGGTCGCGGCCGACAAAGATCAAACCCGATTTGCCGTACGGACCATGGCCGCGACCCTGGCCCCCGAGGTAACCCGCGCGATCGAGCTCCCCCGCACCTCCGCGCGCGACGAGGTGCTCGACGCGCTCGCCGGCACGGGCGTGCGCGCGAAACTGCGTACCGGTGGACTCCGCGCCGACCTGTTCCCCACGGTCGACGAACTGGCCGCGACGATCCGCGCGTGCGCGGAACGCGACATCGCCTTCAAGTGCACGGCCGGCCTCCACCACGCGATCCGGCACACCGACCCCGCGACCGGTTTCGAACACCACGGCTTCCTCAACGTGCTGCTCGCCGCGGCTGATCCCGCCGACGCCGAAGCTCAGCTGCACCGCACCGACGCCGCCACCATGGCCGCGGAACTGCGCGCCTGGACCCCGTCGGACGCCGCCCGCGTCCGCTCGATCTTCACCTCGTTCGGCACGTGCGACGTGGCCGAGCCCGTCCACGATCTCGCCCACCTCGGCCTGCTCCCGGAGAGAATCATCCCATGACCTGGCTCGACCTGCCCGAATCCACGGGGTTCGGGATCACGAACCTGCCGTACGGCATCTTCGTCACCGAACCCTCCGGCACCCCGCGCACCGGCGTGGCCATCGGCGACCACGTGCTCGACCTGGCCGGCGTCACCGGCGATCCGGTCCACGCGACCGGGTCCCTGAACGCCTTCATGGCCGAAGGCCCGGAGTCGTGGGCCTCGACGCGGTCGATGATCACCGAGTGGCTGACCGATCCGGCCCATCAGCAGCGGGTCACGCCGCACCTGCTGCCGATCGACTCGGTGACGCTGCGGATGCCGTTCGAGGTGGCGGACTACGTCGACTTCTACAGTTCCCGGGACCACGCGGAGAACCTGGGCCGGATGTTCCGCCCCGGCTCGCCGGCCCTCACCCCGAACTGGAAGCACCTGCCGATCGGCTACCACGGCCGAGCCGGGACGGTCCAGTTGTCCGGCACACCGGTCACCCGCCCACAGGGCCAGTACCTCACCGACGGCACCCCTGCGTTCGGCCCGTCCCGCCGACTCGACATCGAAGCCGAGGTCGGTTTCGTCGTCGGCGTACCCTCCGAACTCGGGACGCCCGTGCCGTTGCACGACTTCCCCTCGTACGTCTTCGGAGTCTGCCTCGTCAACGACTGGTCCGCCCGCGACCTGCAAGCCTGGGAGTACGTGCCGCTCGGCCCGTTCCTGGGCAAGTCGTTCCTGACCTCGGTCTCGCCGTGGGTGGTCCCGCTCGCCGCCCTGTCCGCCGCCGTGGTCAAGCCGCCCGCCCGTGACGAACCCCTGCTCCCCTACCTGGACGACACCGACGCCGCATGGGGCCTGGACCTGTCGATGGAAGTCCGCCTGAACGGCTCGATCGTCAGCCGGCCACCGTTCCGCGGCATGTACTGGACCGCAGCCCAGCAACTCGCCCACATGACCGTCAACGGCGCGTCCCTGCGAACCGGCGACCTCTACGCCTCCGGCACCGTCAGCGGCCCAGCACCCGACGAACGCGGCTCCCTCATCGAACTGTCCTGGAACGGCGCCGAACCGTTGACCCTCCCCGACGGCTCAACCCGCACGTTCCTCCACGACGGCGACGAGGTCACCATCACCGCCACCGCCCCGGCCCCCGACGGCTCCACCCTGTCCTTCGGCCACGTCACCGGCCGCATTCACCCCGCCCCGGGTGCCCCTGTCAGCGACTGACCCGAACCTGGAGACTCATCCTCGCCTCCGGATCCACCGGCTTCATCGAGCCCGCCGCGGAGTTTCACCGTGGACGAGCTCGTAAGCCGTCTCCGGCCTCCCCCGGTGACTTCACCGTCGCCGGACACCACAAAACCCAAGTTCCCCACGATCCGCCATGGGCTCAGCATGCGGGAATGCCCGCATCACCTATATTCCATCCGCGGCTGTCCCGACGATCCCACTGAGACTCGCCCACCGCTCGTCAGTCGTCCTCCGGCACGAACGTGGGTGAGTCATCAGGGAAATCAAGGGCGAAAGCTTCTACTCTCAATCGTCCCGATAAAACCTCGACCAGAAATCTCACCAAACCGAGTCGATACTCGGGGAACTCGTCAAAGTCGCGGGGGCAGGGCCATTGCGTTGTCGGACGGCAGGGCTCTGAACTGGGGATTCGCATCGTGATCGGCCTCTGTGGAGCCGAAGACGGCGGATGAGATCAC